>JANQMX010000060.1 GCA_028279885.1 Rhodovibrionaceae bacterium
CAAGCTCACCTGATTCCAGCTCAGATGTGGTAGCTGGTGCCTGTTGAGAGACAACCCGGGGGCCATACCGCTTACAATCCGTCGCGGCATGCCGAAGGCACACGCTCGGTTATCTGGGCGCCGCCCAGGGTTTGTCGTCGAAGTGGCTGACCTCGAAGGTTCTAATCCGATCCAGCGCCTTCAACGTCATCTCGATCTCCGACGCGCCCTCGAGCAACGCTTGTCGGTGATGGTCTTCGACGTTGAAGGCGAAGCGCTGACCGCCGTTCAACGTCACCGTTCGGTCAACCAAGTCGATCTCGGCTGTCCCGCCGATTTTTGCCTGTGTCGCCTGCGTCAGGACGTCATGCAGCGCGTCATCCGCAACAATCGTCAGCAATCCGTTGTTGACGGCGTTGTTGAAGAAGATGTCGCCGAAGCTCGGTGCGATGACCACGCGGAAGCCGTAGTCCAACAGAGCCCACACCGCATGTTCGCGCGACGAGCCGCATCCGAAATTCGGCCCGCCGACAAGGATCGAGCCATCTTCGTAGCCGGATTGATTCAGAACGAACTCCGGCCGCTCTGCGCTTGAACCGTCGTAGCGGAGATCGTGAAACAGCTGGTCGCCGTATCCGGCACTGCGCGGACGATGGAGGAAGCGCGCCGGAACAATCTGGTCGGTGTCGATGTTGGTTCCGAGCAGCGGAACCAGAACGCCGCGATGGCGATGAAAGGCTTGCATCGTTTACCCCGCCGAATCGAGCGTACGAATGTCCGTCAACCGCCCGGTGATGGCGGCGGCGGCGGCCATCGGCGGACTGACCAGATGGGTGCGCGCGCCAACACCTTGACGGCCGGCGAAGTTGCGGTTGGAGGTCGACGCACAGCGCTTGCCCGGCGGCACGATGTCACCGTTTATGGCGACGCACATGGAACAACCGGGCTGGCGCCATTCGAAGCCCGCGGCGGTGAAGATGCGGTCCAGTCCCTCAGCCTCGGCCTGTGCCTTCACCTGACCGGAGCCTGGCACCACGATGGCCGGCACCTGCGTCTTGCGTCCCTTGGCAACGGCCGCCGCGGCCCGCAGGTCCTCGATGCGGCTGTTGGTGCACGAGCCGATGAAAACGCGGTCGATCGCGATCTCCTGAACTGGCGTCCCCGGTTGAAGGTCCATGTAGCGGAGGGCTGCTTGCATCGCTTCGCGCCGGGCCGGATCCGCCTCCGACGCCGGGTCCGGTACAGCCTCCGAGATCGTGACGGCCTGCTCGGGCGACGTCCCCCATGTGACCGTCGGCTCGATCTCGCCGCCATCGATGGTGATCTCTTTGTCGAACACAGCGTTCGCGTCGCTCTTCAGCGAGCGCCACGCCTCTAAGGCCTGGTGCCACTGCGCGCCGGATGGCGCCATGGGCCGCCCCTCAAGATAGCCGAAGGTGACGTCGTCCGGTTCGACCATGCCGAAGCGGGCGCCGGCCTCTATGCTCATATTGCAGACGGTCAGCCGCTCCTCGATCGAAAGGTCGCGAACCACGCTTCCGGCATACTCGATGGCAAAGCCGGTGCCACCGGCGGTGCCGATCTGCCTGATAACCTGCAGCACCAGGTCTTTGGCCGTCACGCCTCGTTTCAGGGAACCGTCGATTGTGATCCGCATTTGTCTCGGTCGACGCTGCCAAAGCGTCTGTGTCGCCAGCACGTGGGCGATCTCCGAAGCGCCGATCCCGAATGCCAGCGCGCCAAGCGCGCCGTGCGAGGCGGTGTGGCTGTCGCCGCACACCAGAACGGTGCCCGGCAGCGTGAAGCCGAGTTCTGGGCCGATGACATGGACGATGCCCTGCCGTTCGTCACCGATGCCGTAGGTCGTGAAATCCCCTTGCCGGGCACGCTTGGCGAGGCGATCGACGATCGCGGCCCTCTCGGCGTGATTGTCGTCGATCGGGCCGCCGGTGCTGGCGTAGTGGTCGGCGGTGCCCAGCGTTAGATCGGGCCGCCGAATCGTCAGTCCCGCATCCTCGATCATGTCGAACGCTTGAGAGGTCGCGTCGTGTACGAGATGGCGATCGACGAAGAGCAGTGACGATCCGTCGGCGCGCGTCTCGATGACGTGCGCGTCCCAGATCTTGTCGAACAGGGTTTTGGCGGTGTGCTCAGGCTGCATTGGCGGCATCGTCCCAGACCTGATCCGGCATGGGCAGGCCGGCGAACGTCTCATCGCCAAGCGGCCGTTCCGGCGCGACATCCATCCGCTCGAGCACCCACATCAGCTGACGGGTGTGTTGACCGCTATGCCAAGTCGTTCGCTCGAGAAAGTCGTGCAAGGTCTGCTGGCCGTAGTAGACATCGGCCTTGGCCGACCAGTCGGCTGTGCGGCCTGGACCTGCGAACCATGCATCGAGACGTCCGGCCACCTGCCGGCCGTAGCCGGACAGCCCCTCGATCGACTGCATCTCTTCGGGGGGCAAGCGGTAGTAGGCCTCGTAGACGAGCGGAATCCCCTCCTCGTGTTCAACGAAGGCGTCGATGATGTTGTAAGTGTGGTAGACGAGATCGGCGTAGCTGCGCGGCCGATTGGGCAGATGGGTTCCCAGGCTCGACTCAGGAAGCTGGCGCAGAAAGCGATCGGTGCCTTCCATGATCGCTATCAGGCGCCGATGCAGCTCTTCGGGCGGCAGTATCTTTCTCTCACCCCAGGGAATGCCGACCAGACGCGCCACGTCGCCGAGTATCTGGCCATTGGCCCAGTTGTCGCCACGCACGACGATCGGCACCTGGCGCAGACCGAACCGCGACAGTTCGTCGAGTGCACTCTCGTCTTCGAGCACGTTCCTGGAGTGGAACGCTATGTCGTGCTCGGCAAGGAACTCCTTGGTCCTAAGGCAACTTGTGCATCCCGTCTGCCAGTAGACATAGATATCGCTGTCGATTTCGTGCGTCGCTTCGGTCATCGGCTCCCTCCTTGTTATGTCTCTCCGTCCGCTATGCTGCGGCTGCCTTGGCAATCGCCCCGAAGTGGTCGACCACCTCCGACTTGGCGACGACGTCGCCATACTTCGCATTAATGTCGAACAGATTGGCATCGTGTGGTCCGTCGTGCCGGTCACCGACGCATTCGCGTGGCACGATGATGCGAAACCCGTACTGCACGCCGTCGATCGCCGTGGCGCGAACACAGCCGCTCGTCGAGCACCCGATCAGTACCAAGGTGTCGATTGCCTGGGCATGGAGCATCGAGATCAGAGACGTGCCGAAAAAGCAGCTCGGATAATTCTTGACGATAACAAGGTCGTCTGGTTCGGGCGCCACCGTGTCGTCGATTTCTGCCAGCGGCTCGCCCGGAACCAGCTTGCGCAGGAACGGCACCTTTTGGACGAAAACGCCGCCATCCGCGCCGCTTGGGTGGTACAACACCTTGGTGTAGATGATCGGCACATGTGCCCGCCGTGCGGCGGCGAGAAGTTCGACGCTCTCAGCGACGGCGGACACGACACCGTCGGCAAACAACGGCGACCCTGGCGTCGTATAGGCGTAGGTGAAGTCAATCGCAATGACGGCGGGGCGATCGCCGAAGCCGATTTTGCCATCGAATACGCCGGCATAATTGTCTTCCCGGCTATCGTTCATGTCGGAGCTCCTCTTCAATCGTTTGATGTCGTCGTGATGCCGTGGTCGGCCGCTTCGCCCGGCTCGAGCGGGAAGTGACAGGCGACGAAGTGGTCCTCTGCATCCGCCTGAAGCTGCGGGTCGCTCTCGACGCATTGGCGCGGTACGACGACATCATCGGCAATCTTCGCTGTCGCGACGCCGTCGGCGGAGGCCTTAAGGCGCGCCTTGAAACAGCGGGGATGAAACCGGCAGCCGCTCGGCAGCGCCGTGGCTGAACCGATCTCGCCGTGCAACGCGATGCGTTTGCGATGGCGTTCGGCCTTCAGGTCGGGAATCGGCACCGCCGACAGCAGCGATGCCGTATAAGGATGGCGCGGCGCTGCGTAGAGCTTCTGACGCGGCGCCATTTCGACGATCCCTCCGAGATACATCACCGCGATCCGCTCGGAGATATGCCGCACGACCGCGAGGTCATGGGCGATGAAGATGTAGGTGACGCCGGTCTCGCGCTGGATCTTGCGGAGGAGATTGAGGATTTGCGCCTGGATCGAGACATCCAGCGCCGAAACAGGTTCGTCCAGGATCAGGAGCTTCGGGTTGAGCGCCATCGCGCGTGCGATGCCGATGCGCTGACGCTGACCGCCGGAAAACTCATGCGGGTAGCGGTCGGCAGTCGCAGGCGGCAGCCCGACCTGCTCCAGAATCTCGCCGGTCCTACGGACAATCTGCGATCGATCTGCTCCGTGCACCTGCATCGGCTCGGCCACAATGGCGCCAACCTTCATCCGCGGATCGAGCGATCCATAGGGGTCTTGGAAGACCATCTGCATATCGCCGCGCAAACGGCGAAGCTCAGACTGCGATAGATGCGTGATGTCACGCCCGTCGAACATCACGCGTCCGTCGGTTGGATTGAGCAATCTGAGCAACAGCCGGCCGAGCGTGCTCTTCCCGGACCCTGTCTCGCCAACCACACCGAAGGTCTCACCACGGTCGACCGAGAAGCTGACACCGTCAACGGCGCTGACCGCCGGCCCGGCCTTTCCGAACATCCAGCGCTTTCCCCCGAACACCTTGCGGAGGTTGTCGACGCGCACCAGGGCGTCGCCGTCGGTCGAGAGGCTGACAGGGGTGTTCATTCGACCGTTCCCTCGGTGATGACCTCCGAACTGTGCAGGCAAGCCGCACGGTGCGAGCTTTCTCCAACGGCGCGGAGCGCCGGGCGCGTGGCTTGGCAGTCCTGACGGCCATGGCCGAGATAGCAGCGCGGCTCGAATGCACAGCCGGCCGGCAAAGCCGCGGGGTCTGGCGGCTGCCCTTCGATCTCAAGCAGATCGGACGCGGTATCGGTCTCGAGACTCGGTACGCTACGGAACAGCGACACCGTATAGGGATGGGCGGTGCGCTCGAAAATCGCCTCGGCATCACCGGTCTCAGCCACACGGCCGGCATACATAACTGCGACCCGGTCGGCATAGCGGGCAACGAGGCCGAGATCGTGCGTGATCAGCACGATCGCCATGCCCGATTGCTCGCGCAGTTCGGCCAGCAGCTCCAGCACCTGAGCCTGAACCGTCACGTCAAGGGCCGTGGTTGGTTCGTCGGCAATCAGCACCTGCGGTTCGAGCGAGATCGCCATTGCGATCAGCACGCGCTGGCGCATGCCGCCGGAGAGCTGATGCGGATAGTCGTCAATCCGGCGATGAGGGTCCGGAATGTGCACCTTCTCTAGAAGTCCGATCGCGATTTCACGAGCCTCGGTCCGTGACAGCTTCCGATGCGCATGCAAGACACCGGCGATCTGATCGCCGATGGTGAAAACAGGGTTCAGGCCGGTCAGTGGGTCCTGGAACACCATGGACAGTCGCGTACCGCGCACCGCGCGCATGTCCTCTTCGGACAGCATCAGAAGATCGGTTCCATCGAGCAGGATTTCGCCTTCGACCACCTTGCCCGGTCGCGGCACGAGGCCGATTGCCGATAGGAAGGTCATCGTCTTGCCGGACCCCGATTCTCCGACCACCGCGAGAGTTTCGCCGGGCAAAACCGACAGACTGACGCCGTCGACGATGTTGAACGCTCCGTCGTCACCCGGAAATCGGGTGACGAGATTGCGCAGCTCCAGAGCCGGCCTGCCCGCGCTGTGCGCGTCATCGACCTTGGAGCCATCTCCAATGAACTCTTTCGACTGGAGCATGTCGCGATTCCCTACAGCATCTTGCCGCCGGTCTGGCGGCGCATCTGTGGATCGAGCGTATCGCGCAACCCGTCTCCCAACAGGTTCAGTCCGATCACGGCAATCGCGATACAAATCCCGGCGGAGAGTGAGATCAGTGGGCGCGTCGTGATGATTGCCTGACCCTCCGCGATCACGCTGCCCCATGTCGCCGTGGGTGGCTGTACGCCGAGGCCGAGAAAGCTAAGCCCTGCCTCGGCCAGGATCGCCGTAGCCGCGCTGACGGTAGCGACCACGATGACGGGCGGCAGCGCGTTCGGGATCACGTGACGAATCAAGATACGCAAGCTGCTTAGTCCGATCGCGTGCGATGCCTCGATGAAGGGGCGCGGCCGAATTGTCAGCACAACGGACCGCATGACGGTCGCAACCCGCGGTGTGTAGGCGATGGCGACGGCAGTGATGACCGATGTCAGGGACGAACCCTGCGCGGCGACCAGAGCCAACGCCAGCAGGAACCCGGGAAACGCCAGCATGATGTCGATCAGCGCAACGATGATGCGCTCGAGCCAACCGCCGATGAAGCCCGCAAGCGCACCGATCAGCGTCCCGAACGTCAACGAGATCAATACCACCCAGAAGCCCACCTGCAGCGAGATTTGCGCCCCATAGATCAGCCGCGACAGAACGCAGCGCCCAAACTGGTCGGTGCCCAATGGAAACTGCCATGAGGGCGGTGCCAGCGTGTTGGCCAAGTCTGTCGCCAATGGCGAGTTCGGCGCGATCCAAGGTGCCCCGATGGCGATGATGGCCATCAGCGCGATGATCACTGCACCAATCATAAAGCCGGGATGACCGGTGTAGCGCCGGATCGCCGTGCGCCGGCGGCGGCGTGCTGCTTCGCGGTCTCGCATCGCTGTTGCGTCAGCGGTGATCTGGCTCACGACGGCCCCCTCATTCGCCCGTCCTCATGCGCGGATCGATCACGCCATAGAGGACGTTCAGGGTCGCGTTGATCAGAACTACGCCGGTTGCCAAGACCAGCACGCCGGCCTGGACCAGTTGGTAGTCGCGCGCCAGGATCGCCTTCAGGATCGTCGAGCCGAGTCCGGGACGCGAGAAGACGACCTCGACCAGGATGGCGTTGCCCAGCGCCCAGGCGAAGGTGACGCCGATCACCGCGAGAATGGGAATGAAGGCATTGCGGAGCGCGAACCGGAAATTGATCCGGCGTTCCGGCACACCCATCGCCCGTGCGACACGGACATAGTCCTGTCCGAGCACTTCGAGCATCGCGCTGCGGGTCAATCGGGCGATGTAAGCGGCAACCGACAGGCCAAGAACGAGCGCCGGAAGAATCAGATGATGAATCTGAGTCCAGAACCCGCCGCCGACAGCTGCGCCGAGCGCCGGAAAAATCCCGCCATGATATGATAGAAACAGGATCGCAACCAGGCCGACCCAGAACACGGGAAACGATATGCCGATCAGCGCCACCAGCATGATCGCCGTATCAATCCAGGTTCCGTGCTTGATCGCTGAGAGAATGCCCAGCGGCACGCCGACAAGAACCGCCACCGACAGGCCGCCGACCGCCAGCGATAGCGACCATGGCAGCGCGCTTATGATTTCGGTGAGCGCCGGTTGACCGGTCACCACTGACCTGCCGAGGTCACCGGTCACCGCGCGTTCCATGAACAGGAAGTACTGTTGGTACACCGGCAAATCGAGGCCAAGGCGCTCTCGCAGTGCCACGATCGCGGTCTCTGTTGCAAAATCGCCGAGCATGTAAAGGGCGGGATCGCCCGGTATCGCCCGCATCAGAAAGAAGACGACCGTGACGATCCCAACCAAAGTTGCGATCAGTTGCACAAAGGTGCGGCCAAGATAGCCGGCCAAGGCCCTATCCTTTCAGCGAGACAGGGTAGGTCTGGACCGTGAACAGAGAATTCTGCACCAGCCCCTCGACCCCATCGCTATGCGCCAGGAAGAGACGCTCCGCGAAGATGGGAATGACCGGCACGTCCTCCATCGACTTCTGCAGAATCTGCTCGTAGATCCCTTTGCGCTTCTCGGTATCCAGCTCGTTCGCCGCCGCCGCGAGCAGATCATCGACCTGATCGTAGCGCGACGTATTCAGCCCTGGCGGAAAAGACGTCGTTGAGAACAGGGTCACGAGCGGCGCATCGGGATCCGGAGGTCCGACCACGGCGGTAATGCAGCTCTGCACTTTGCCGCTTCCCCGCGCCTGCACATAGGCGCCGCGTTCGATGACCTTCATCGTAGCGTTGATACCGACGGCGTTCAGGTCGTCGACCATCGGGACCGGGAACCGGTCGTAGGGATTGAGCGCGACGGTCACGAGCTCGAACTCAAAGCCGACGGCACCTGCCTCCTCGAGCAGTGCGCGCGCCTTATCCGGATTGTAGTCGTAAACCGGAACGTTGTCGCTGAACTCCTGGAAGGTCGGCGTCAGCACGCTGTGCGCAGGGCTCTTGGTGCCCTGGAAAAACCCGTCGATCAGGCCCTGGCGGTTGAGCGCATGGATCATGGCTTGCCGGACTCGTACGTCGTCAAGCGGCGGCATCGTTGTGTTAAGGACCAGGTTGACCGTGTTGCTGGCCTCGCGGCTGAGCACCGTCATGCCGTCCGTTGCGTTCAGACGCTCGATCACCTCGGGCTGCTGCAAGCCGAAGAAGATGTCGATCTCGCCCTTTTCCAGCGCGATTGCTGCTGCGGTCTCATCCCGGATGATGCGGAAAACGACCTCGTCGACATGCGGGCGTCCGGCGAAATAGTCCTCATTGGCGACAAGGCGGACGGAATTGCCGGCAATCCAGCTGTCGAACACGAAGGGACCGGTGCCGATCGGATCAAGCTTGTAGGCTTCGCCCTTCTCTTCGACCGCCTTGCGCGAGACGATCCAACCCTGGTTGAAGGCGCAAACCTTGTGCAGAAAGCCTGCATTGGGCTGAGCCAGACGGAACACGACAGTCGTCGGGTCGGGTGCATCGACCGCCTCGAGGCCGGCAAGCTGGCCGGTGTAGCGGCTGCCTGTCGCTTGGTCCAAGACGCGCTCGAAACTGAACTTGACGTCGTCTGACGTCAGCTCGCCATAGCCCTTGTGCCACTTCACGCCGCTGTGCAGCTTGAAGGTGTACTCGGTGCCGTCCGGTGTAATCTCCCACGACGTCGCAAGGTCGGGAATGATCTCGTTGGTCGCCTGGTCGTACTGGACCAGGCCGTTGTAGACATGACCGGCGATGGTCTGGTTCTCGACTTGGAAGATCAACGCTGGGTCAAGGATCGCAATGTCAGCGCCGAAGCGGACTCGCAATTGGCCGCCGGCAGCATTGGCCAGCCTCACACCGGCGAGATTGAGCGGCAGAACCGCTCCGGCGCCGACTACGCCTGCCATCTGCAGGAAACTGCGGCGGCTGGCGCCGGCGGTGGCTACGTTCTTCTTCAACTCTGTCTCAGACATGACTGCATCCCTTTCTCTCTCTTTTGATTGTTCAGATTTGGTAGTCCTGCGGTGGGGCGGGTCGTGGCCGCCGAACGTCATCGAACGGCCGAACTCGCTTGTCGGCCACGCGCGGCAGGGCTGCGCCGGTTTCCTCCTGGCTGTTTTTGATTGACGAGAGCCTAGCCAGATCCGCATCGCTCAGTGCGCCAAGCCCGATGCGCGCGGCATAGGCACGGCTGTCGGCCAGCTCGGCCGACGAAATGTCGGCGGCAAGCTGGTTCTGCGTTGCGCCTTGGGCCGGCCGGCGTTCGCCAACATCGATGGTCGGCCGCCTCGCTCGCCAGTCCGTGGCCATTTCGTAGGCGTTGGCAAGCCTGATCAGGCTGGCCTCGTCGCCGTGCTTGGCGACCAACTGCCAATGGGTGGGCAGTCCGTCCGGTGTCGAGCCGTTGCACTGAACCAGCGCCGGATGCCCCGACAAATTGAACGGTGTCAGCATGGTGTCGACCGTGAACCGCGTCATGTCCGGTTCGACGCCGAGCAACGGCGGCATATGCAATGCGCCGTAGGTGATCAGCGCATCGTACCTCTTCATCAGCTCTCTTAGTGCTTCGGCGACCACGGCGCGGCGGCGCAATGCGGCGATGTAGTCGACCGCGCGGATAGTCGAGCCGGCGAGCAACTTGTCACGCAAAGCGAAGCCGAGCGCCGAGGGCGTTTCGCGCAGTTCCTGCTCATGCAGCGCCGCGGTTTCGGCAGGGCCGATGATCCGGGTGACTTCAAAGCACTCCGAGGCTGTGACCGGCAGGTCGACTTCCTCCGTGCGGACTCCGAGTTCGCTAAGAACTGCGAGGCCGACTTCGAGCGCCTCGGCAAGCGGCGCATCCGGTTCGGGCAAGCCGTGTCCTGGCGTTCGCACCACGGCAACGCGCATGCCGCGCACCGATTGACCGCAAACGGCGCTAAAGTCGACCCCCGTATCGTCCAGCAATGCGCTCGCGACCAGGGCACAGTCTTCGACCGTCCATGTCACTATGCCCGGCCGGTCCAGAGAGAATGTGTTGGGCAACATACCGTCAGTGGCGAGACGGCCCGCTGTCGGCACCAGACCGACCGTCGCCGTCGCCGCAGCGGGAAGGCGTACGGACCCTGTCGTATCCGAACCCAGCGCGATTGGCGTCAGGCCCGCGGCGACCGCTGCGCCGGCGCCAGTGCTCGATCCGCCTGTGAAGCGGCGGAGATCCCAAGGGTTGCGAGCCGGCGGGAAGGGAAGATCGAAGTACTCTCCGCCATTGCCGGTGCCATATTCCCATGTCGCAAGCTTGCCGAGCAGGATCGCCCCGGCCGAGCGAAGCTTCGCCACGAGCGCGGCGTCTCGGTCCGGGATGGACTGAAGCCTGACGCGCGATGCCGCCGTCGTCGGTATGCTTTCGGTGTCGTAGTTGTCTTTGACGGCGAACGGCACGCCGTGCAGCGCAGAGCGCCGATGTCCCGCGGCGATTTCGCGATCGGCGACCTCGGCCTCCGCCAGCGCGCGTTCCGCTGCAACTGTGATGAAGCTGTGGAGCGCTGTGTCGATGGAGCTAATCCGCGCGATCGCTGAGCGCACGATCTCCGTTGAGGAGGCGCTGCCGTTATGCAGCCGTGCAGATGCGGCGGCGGCAGTGATCACTTCTGTACCGGCTTCCAGGCCTTCCAGCGGTGTGCGAACCGAACCGGTTGCGGACCTGACTTCAGCTCTGGCCATGACAGTGCCTTCTGCTCGCCTCCTTTATTATTGTATACAATGTATGGCGACATTCCAGCTGTCAAGCGCGGCTTTCCTATCTGCGCAGGGCTGATCGAGTTACATCTCAGATTGAGCCAAAATGGTATTGAGCACATTGGCTCCGCCGCTTTTCATAGGCGTGTCCTCGGTCGGCGCAGTCTCCATCCGCTCAATGAACAACGCTTTGCCGCCTAGCACGTGGGCCCGCATGATCGCTCCGGCCCACTGCGCGTCGCCTGCAGCGATGGCATCAACGATCGCATGGTGCTGGCTTATGCTGCGCTCCATTTCCGCGGCCGTGAATTGATGGAAGTTGCGCAGCGTGATCGGCAACTCGACAAGGTGAAAGACGGCTGCTGCGGTCCGCCGTTGCCCGGACGCCTCGAGGACCAGCTTATGAAAGCGGTCGTTGAACTCGGCGATCCGCTCGATATCCTCGACGTTTTTCGCTGGCAGTACGGCGCTAGCGCCTTGACTTATCTGAAAAAGCTCATCGATTTGGGTCGTCGTGGCGTTTCTGGCCGCGCATTCCGCCGCATGACCTTCCAGCATGGCGCGAAGGGCAAAGACCTCCTCGACATCATGCTTCGACCATTCGTAGACATAGGCGCCCTGGTTCGGCACGATCCGGACCCAGCCTTCGGCCGCCAATCGTCGGATCGCCTCGCGCACCGGTGTTCGGCTGACGCCAAGACGACTGGCTACGCGTTCTTCGCGCAGATGGGCGCCAGCCGGGAAGCCGCCATTCACGATCAGGGCCCGCAAGCCGCGATACGCGGTCTCGGTTGCGCGGACCTTGCTGGCGGGTCCCGTGCTATTGGCATCTGAAAGCGCCATGCTCTTGTCCTTAGTGGCAGCCGCTAGTGATGTTTGGCTGATCGGGGTTGATACAGACCGTGGGTCAATATATGTATACAATCCAATGACGTCCACCTCAGATAGATCGTGGTCACACGTGAAATCAGTGTCGGCGGACGCATATCGCCGTAACCGGCGATGGCAAGCCGCACTCCGAGACGGAAAACGACGACAACCGAAGGAATCAACCAGAATGGCCGAGCATACGTTGCGCGACCGCTTGCGCGCCGGAAACACTCTCGTCGCACCGGGTGTCTTTGATCTGATCTCCGCGCGCATTCTCAATCAGTATCCGGTCGACGCTGCTTACATGACCGGCTTCGGCGTCGTTGCCTCCTATCTCGGACTGCCCGACGCCGGACTTGCCACCTATACGGACATGGTCGATCGTGCTCGGCGCATTGCAGAGGCGGTCGATGTGCCGCTAATCGCGGATGCCGATACTGGCTATGGCGGTCTCTTGAATGTTCGCCACACGATTCGCGGCTACGAGGCCGCTGGGGTCGCAGCCATCCAGATCGAAGATCAGGAATTTCCGAAGAAGTGCGGGCACACGCCGGGCCGCCGAGTCATCCCCGTCGAGGACATGGTGCGCAAGGTCAAGGTGGCTGTCGACAACCGCTCGAGCGATGACATGATGATCATCGCGCGCACCGATGCACGAACCGCGCTTGGCCTCGACGAGGCTTTGAGGCGTGCCGAGGCTTACGCTGAGGCGGGGGCCGATATCCTGTTCATCGAGGCGCCGGAAACCGAAGAGGAACTGGCACAGATCGGCCGAAGCTTCGACCTTCCAATGATCGCCAACATGGTCGAAGGCGGCTCGACGCCGGTCCTGCCGCGTGAGCGGCTCGCGGAGCTCGGCTTTCAGATTGCGATCTATCCCGCCGCAGGATTCCTTGCCGCCGCTGCGGCCCTCGACGCGACCTATCAGCAGCTCTATGAACACGGCGTCACCAATGGCAGCGCGGCCGATCTCTACGACTTCAAAGCCTTCTGCGACGTCATCGGTTTCGCCGATGTCCATGCCTTCGAGCGGCGCTGGGCCGAGTAGCAGCCAATTGGACGGGGTCGCCGGGCTCTGATTAGGGCTCAACTGAGCCATCAGACAAGAACGGTGGACGCGGCGCTATCGGCCCACTTGTCGTCGTTTAGACCTGTGATGAGAGATACTTCGGACAGTGGCACGGTCTTCTCGAGTTTCTCTAGAATGACGGCTCCCTATACGGTCAAAAGGGTCTGTTGATATCTTTGGTTGTGGCCCTCTCAACACCGATATCTGCACCAAAAAATGCTTCTCGAGCTCGGTGGGGGAGGGGCGACCTGCAATCGCTCGAACGGCAGACACTCTCACGACATCTGCCGGGACGCGGTGTGGCCAAGAGATCAAGTGACAGGAAAAGTAGTCCAATTTCATCGCGCTAGTGCAGTCATGTATGCCGCAACGCATTGAAAACAGGCTCTATTTCTCAACACTTTGGATTTTTGACGGTACCGCTGACGGTATGCGCAGATTGACGCATCCTTAAACGCAGCGTTTTCAGTGTCTTGGAACACTCGGAAGTCGCCTGTGAAGAATGTTCTCTGTTGGAGTTTCAGACGGTTTGAGGGATTGATGCGGCTCTAAGGAGCGCCCGAATTAGGGCGCGCGAAAGCACTTCGAGCCAGCGGATGAGCAGGCTGAAGTTGTAGCCGGCGGCGGCCAGGACTGCGTTGGCGCGGTCGCCGTCGCGGCCCTTGAGATAATTGCGCTCCATGCGGTGCTCGGCCTTGACGTGACCGATCACCGGCTCGACCGCGGCGCCTCATCTCGCGGCGCCTCATCTCGCGGCGGATGGTCTTGGTGACACGTCGCACTTGGCCGGAGATCCAGACCCGAAACTTGTTCGGATGGCTGTGGCCTCGATAACCCTTGTCGACGTGGATGCGTCGGGCCTCGACGCCGGTGAGCGCCTCCATGCCGGCGATCACGGGGCCAAGGGTGTGACCGTCCCACGGGTCGGGCTTCGCCCGCCCGAGGGCAGGCTCCAGGATTGCCGTGCAAGGCCTTGGCGTGGAGCACGAACTGGCCACCCTTGGGCTTGGTGATCGGGGTTGCGATGCTGACCTTGCAGCCGAACTCGTAAGGCGCCCGCGCTTTACCCTTCCCGACGCACTCAACCTCCGGAGCGTGCCAGCTGTAAAGCTTCCAGCCGCGCTGGCGCTGCTTCTGTCGGCGGAGTTGATCGGCGCGCGAGAGCGGGAGCGCAAAGGCCTGACGCAGTTCGGCATCGTGCTCGGTCTTGCGCCGGATGTCGCGGCTCAGCCGCCCCAGGCGGGTGCGCAGGAAGCGGAGTTCACGGTTGTGGCGCTTGAACTGTTTGGCGTGGGCGTAGCGCCCGGCCATCAATGCGGCGCGCTTGGCGACCCGAACATAGGACTGGCGTAGCGGCACAGCGTGCTTCTTGGCCTCGCGGCCGAGGACGACGATCGCCTTGTGCAACAGCCGCGCGTCCGTTGGAAAGGCGATGTTCTTGGGCTGCACCGTGGTGTCCACCGCGACACGCTCCAGGTCTTTCGTCTCGAGCGCGCCGGTCTTGTGCGCCACCGACAGGCTCTCCTGGACGAGCGCAGTGAGTTGCTCCTCGCCCAGGCGCTGGCGCCAGCGCGTCAGCGAAGAGCGCTCGAAGGGCAGCCGGTGCTGGAAGCTCTGCTCGCCGCAGAAGAACTGGTAATAGGGGTTCTCCAGCCAGCGCGCGCACAACGCCTCGTCCGACAGATCGTGCATGTGCTTGAGGATCAGCAGCCCGGCCACCAGCCGGCTCGGCAGCGGCGGCTGTCCGGGACCGGCGCGGCACACCGAGCTGAAACGCCCATCGAGAAAGCCCCAGTCGATCTCCCGCGCCAGGCGCACCAGCGGATGGCCGAGATCGATGATCTCCTCCAACGGCGGCTGCAACAGGTCCTTCTGCCGGTCGTCACGCGGCTTGCTCATCGCTCGTCCCCCGATGCCCGAAACCGAGCTTCAGGGAATCACAAACCGCGCAAACCGGGAATCCTATATCGCAGGAAAACCTGCCCCATACCCCAGCTTTCTTGCAAAAACCGATACTACATCGACGCCGATCAACCATATCTGTCAGTGGCTTCGGCGTTCTTCACGGACGACTCGGAAACAATGGAGTGGTAGGGGCAGCCTCTTGCGTTAGGCGCCAAACCGAAGAATGGGGAGAGTGGTCTGGCGCGTCTTGGCCTGCTGGTAGTTTTGGCGGGGAGGGCGCGGCGCTTTTGAGGAGCGCAAACGGCCGCCCCGCCGGCCGCCGTCAGGCGGCCTCTTCCACGGTGCGCAGCAGCTGCTTTTTGTGCTCGGCGAGGTGCGCCATGTTGAGATGGTGCGTGGGCCTCCAGCCAGTTCTCGTGGGTCTCCATTGCCAGCGCCCGGATGAGCCTGAGGCAGCTCGCAGCGTTGGTTGCCGCAAGCGGCGCTCGTGAAGGAGCTCATTGGGCTTTGACGAGAAAGGGTGAGAACTGGGGGGCGGGCACGACCGAGAAGACCTTGAGGCGGGCGAGCGTTCGTTTTTGGGCGGACTCCAGATGCGCAACCAGAGCTGCTGCCGCCGCGTCGACAGATTCCTTGATCAGCAGCTCCACCACTAGACGGTGTTCAGAAAGAGTGGCGCTTTCATCGGATAGGCGGAGATACTGCTGAAAGGTCTGGGCCGTCGCGACCGGAAGCTGGTTCTGGCGGATGACCGATGCCATGCGCTTGTTGTCGGTTTTCAGTAGGCATTCGACATGCAGAAAAAGATCGAACTGGTGCAGGAGTTCGGGTGTCAGGTCGGCGTGATCGCGCTCCAGCGCCAGCATCCGATCGCGCATGTCGGTAAGGACAGCTCGGTCCAGGTGTGGCGCTGCGCGTATCAGGGCGGCTGGCTCCAGTAGTTTCCGGATCTCGTACATCTCCTTTATTGAGGTTGCCGTCAGCGGGCCGGCGACCCAGCGGGAGCTCGAGGTTTTCTGTACCAGGCCCCGTTCATGCAGGCGGCCCAAGACATCTCGGGCGACCGTGCGGCTGACCTGGAACAGGCTCGCGAGCCGCGCTTCGTGTATACGATAGTGTCCAAAGGCTGCGGCGGCCGCTACTTCCTGTTCGATTCCACCATAGATGCGCTGCCATGACGATCGCGACTTCATCGCCTCGTCGATATCCCGGGGCAGCGTAAGCCCGGACTGGCGAATATCCATGCGGATGGGTTCGGGGCGCCTGCCATTCCGGGCAACGACGTAGCCGCGCCCCTCAAATCGCAGAATCAGGTTTTCGTCATTGAGCATCCGCAGCGCTTTTTGCACAGGGGCGCGGCTGGTGCCGAAGAAGTCGGCCATTGGCCCTTCGAGTAGAACCATTCCCTCGGGAAGCTCATCCGCTTCCAGGTGATTGCGCAGCACACGATAGACCAGTTTGTAGAGTCTTTCCGGTGCCTTCGGGCCTGCACTCATCGGACTGTTTACTCGCTAGCCGGGCAGCATCAGGTCGCCTGTCGTCGAATTCCAGTGGTCTGCAGACGGAGGCCAGGCGGCTGGGCCGATGTCGGGACTACTCGCTTCACGAAGAGTTAGGCGCGACTGGAGAGGGGAATCGATCGCACTCTAGTGCGGTCGCTCGCGTCCCACCAGCGCTCCAAGCCAACACAGTCAGCATTTGATTCCAAAACAGCATATTGCATGCGAAAACCATTTTTTATCTTGGTGATTCAGGGTGTTGAGAAATAATATTGTGAAAAATAACATAAACATAGAAAAATACATCATTCTTTTGGCCTTGCGCCGCTGTTACTGATCTCGTGCCACAGACAAAAAGATTATTGCATGCAAAAGTCATTTCGGTTACTATCATAAAAAGGCGAAACCGCTCGATCCAATAGGGTTAAGCGGAGCGGAGGCGGCGCTGTCCGGTAAGCCGTCATCGTCTAACAAATCACGGGGGCTGGCGTGAAAACCGAAACTCACGATTCTTGCGCTATTCCCTGGAGCCGAGGAATATGTCCGGCAGCCCGTCATGACGCTGCCACCGCCAGCAGGTGCACTGGCGCGGACAGATGGCCGGCCGCATGACCGCCGTCCTCGAGCTGAAAAACGTCACCAAACGTTTTGGCGGCGAAGTCGCCCTCGACAGATTGTCTATTGCGCTCGAGGCCAACGAGTACATTTCGCTGCTTGGTCCAAGTGGTTCCGGGAAATCGACCCTGCTGAGAATCATCGCCGGCTTCGAAAAGCCAGACGCCGGCGACGTGCTGCTGGAGGGGCGATCCTTGGCCCAAGTCCCGGCCTACCGGCGGGGCATTGGCTTTGTGTCGCAAGGCTTCGCACTCTTTCCTCACCTCTCGGTCTTCGAGAACGTCGCTTTCGGGCTGCGCAATCGCGAGGACGATCCGCTGCGGGATGGCGCCGCGCTGCGACGCAGGGTTGATGAGATGCTGGGGCTGGTCGGCCTTGCCGACCTCGGTGACCGCGGCACGGACCAGATCTCCGGCGGCCAGAAGCAGCGGGTTGCTCTGGCGCGGACCCTGGTCGCCGATCCCAAGATCATCCTGCTCGACGAGCCGCTGGGTGCCTTGGACGCCAATCTGCGTACGCGCATGCGCGTCGAGCTGCGGCGTATCCGGCAGCAGCTCGGGATCACCTTCGTGCACGTGACGGGCAACGAGGACGAAGCCTTGGCGATGGGTGACAGAGTCGCCGTCCTCGATAGGGGCCGTCTAGCCCAGATTTCGGACCCGGATTCCGTCTACAACCGACCCGAGTCCGCTCGCGTCGCGAAGTTTCTCAACTGCTACAACATGTTCGAGGGGCGATGCGACGGCGACGGGGTTTTTCAAACCAGTGGTGCCAGCTTGTCTTGTTCGCCGGATGGCGCCGGGCCGGGCATGTACTGCGTGCGTTTCGACAAGATAAAGGTCACGCCCGCGCCGGCCGCTTCGCAGGCGGCCGGGACGGGGATCCAGGCAACCTTCATCACCAGCGAGTATTCGGGGCCGCGCATTACCTACTTCTTCCGTGGGCCCGGCGAAAAGGTGCTCGAGGTGGAATACCACCTGAGCCACCAGCGCCCCGAGGAGTTCTCGGTCGGCGACGAGTACTGGCTTTCGTGGTTGCCCGATGAAGCGCTGGTGTACTTTCAATGAGAGACCGCAAGGCCAACAATGGACGCTAGCCGCGATAGCAATGCCCTGTCCGATGGCGGGTCGGAACGGGCGACGGCTGAAAGTGTGAGGACGGAACAGGCCGCCCGGCAGCAAGCGCGTAGCGGCACCTCTTCGGCACGCAGTACGACCGCGATGCTGCTTGCTCCGGGAACGATCTGGATGCTGCTGTTCCTGGTCGTTCCGATGCTGATGATGGTCTACGTCAGCTTCTGGACCCAGAAGACCTTCAGCATCGAGCCGACCCTGACCGTGCAGAGCTGGGTCGCCTTCTTCTCCAGCGAAACCTACTTCGCCGCTCTGCTGAGGACCATCAAGATTTGGCTGATCGTCCTGGCGACGACCTTTGCCTTGGGTTATCCGACCGCCCTTTTCATCGGCCTCTTCATCAAGAACAAGACCTTGCAGACCATTGTGTTGGTGCTCTGCGTCGTTCCCTTCTGGACCTCATTTCTGATCCGCGTGCTGGCCTGGCGTCCGATGCTCGGTAAGGAGGGGGCGGTAAACATCGTGCTGGAAAAGCTGGGGCTGATCTCGGAGCCCATCGAGGTCCTGCTATTCACCGAGTTCAGTGTCGTGGTCGGTATGACCCAGATCTACGTGGTCTTCATGGTCGGTCCCATTGCGTTCATGCTGTCACGCATCGATCCCAGTCTGATCGAAGCGGCGCGCGATCTCGGCGCCGGCACTTGGCGCATCTTCCGCACGATCATCTTCCCGCTCAGCCTGCCCGGGGTCGTGGTCGGCGCGATCTTCGTTTCGGTGATGGTACTGGGCGAATTCGCAACCTCGGCGGCACTGTCCGGCCGCAAGGTGAACCTGCTGGGCAACATCATCGTGACCCAGGTGGGGTCCTTGAAATGGGCCTTTGCGGCTGTCGTCGGCGTGATCCTGACCGCTGTCATGGCCGTCGTCATAGCGGCTCTGCTTCGGTTCGTGGACCTGAGGAAGGAGCTCTAGTCCATGGGGAACCGGCCCTTCCTTCGCTCCGCCCTGGCATTCTACACGCTTCTCTTCATCAGTTTCCTCTATGCGCCCTTCGTGGTCCTCGGGATTCTGAGTTTCCAAGCCGGGCCCGAAGGCGGGCCGCAGTTTCCGATCATCGAATGGTCGGTCTACTGGTATGAGCACATCTTCGGGCTGACGCCGCCCTCGCGCGTTGCTCCTCTGCCCATCGGCGAAGCGCTGATCCGGTCATTGAGCTTGGCTTTTATGACCATGGTCACCTCGACGGTCCTGGGAACCATGACGGCGCAGGCCTTTCGCCGCCGTTTCAAGGGATCGGGCTTCGTCTTCTACCTGGTGGTGTTGGGCATGATCGTGCCGGGCGTACTGGTCGGTCTCGGCCTCGCCCTGGTGGCCAACAATCTGGGCATTTCCCGCACGTGGTGGGGCACCGCCTACGTTGCCCACGTGCTCTACACTTTTCCCTTCGCGTTTCTCGTGATGCTGGCGATTTTCAACCGGTTCGACAGGTCGGTGGAGGAAGCGGCCTGGAGCCTGGGCGTGACGCCGATGCGCACCTTCAGGAAGGTCACCTTTCCATTGATCTTTCCCGGCGTGCTCAGCTCCATGCTCTTCGCCTTCACGCTCAGCTATGACGAGTTTCCGCGCACGCTGTTTGCCGCTGGCGCCGACCTGACCCTGCCGCTGGCGATCTACGGAACCTTCTCCGTCGAAATCCATCCCAACATCTTCGCCTTCGGCGTTCTGACGACGCTGTTCTCCTTCTCCATTCTCGCCGTCTACGGAATCCTGATGTCGCTTTCGGTGCGGCGCGCCAGGCGGGCTAGCATTCAGGAAGACATCGAATGACGCCGTTGGCGGACCATGTCGCCGTGGTGACCGGTGCCGGGAACGGTATCGGTGCGGCCATCGCCCGGCACCTGGCCGGTGCCGGCGCCCGGATCGTCGTCAACGATCTGCACGCGGCGGCGGCCGAAAAGGTCGTCTCAACCATTGCCGCCGACGGCGGTGTTGCGACGGCGGTCGCGGGCGACGTGTCCGCGCCCGAAGATGTTTCGAGGATCTTCGATTGCTGCGTCGAGGCATTCGGCGACTGCACCCTGCTCGTCAACAACGCCGGTGTTGTCCAGCAATCGCTTTTCGAGACCCTCTCCGTCGATGACTGGGATCGCATGATTGCAGTCCACCTGCGCGGCACTTTTCTTTGCACGCGCGCGGCCATCGGCCCGATGCTGCAACGGGGTGACGGGGTGATCGTCAACATCGCCTCCCAGCTCGGGCAGATCGGCGGTGTTGAGCTGGTCCACTACAGCGCCGCCAAGGCCGGCATCATCGGCCTCACAAAGGCGCTGGCCCGGGAGGTCGGCAAGCGGGGCGTGCGTGTCAACGCGGTCGCGCCGGGTCCGATCAATACCGAGTTGGTGCGCAGTCTTTCCGACGATTGGCGCCGGGCGAAGGCCGAGGAGCTACCCCTCGGTCACTTCGGCGAGCCACAGGATGTTGCCGACACGGTGGCCTTTCTGGCCTCACCGGCGGCCCGAATCTACGTCGGGCAGACTCTGGGGCCCAACTCCGGCGACGTGATGCTCTAGGCCGAGAACGATAAAGCAAGAAGGGTTGATAAAGACGATGGCGGACCAGGCGAGCGTACTGATCACGGGCGGTGGGATCGGCATCGGACGTGCGACCGCTTTCGCTTTCGCCGCGGCGGGCTACCGCGTCGTCGTGACCGACATTCTCGACCAGGAAGGGCAGGAGGTTGCGGCGGAGATTCGCGCCCGTGGCGGGGCGGCGAGTTTTCAGCATCTGGACGTCACCGACAGCGAAAACACTAATGCCGTGGTGGCGGCTGCCGAAGCGCAGTTCGGTGCGCTCGATGCGGTGGTCGCCAATGCCGGCATCGCTCACCGGGTTCCTCTGTCGCAGATGACCGATGACAAGTGGGACCACACCTTCGACGTCGACCTGAAGGGAATCATGCGGGTCGCCCGGGCGGCCGTGCCGGCGATGCAAGTCAGAGGACGCGGTGCCATTGTCGCGCTCTCTTCGATCATGGGCGTCGCCTACGGCTGGGGAGAGCACGTCCACTACTCCGCCGCCAAAGCGGGCGTGGTTGGACTGGTGCGCGGTCTGGCCGTCGAACTGGCAGGAGACGGAATCCGGGTCAACGGGATTGCCCCCGGATACATCCGCACCGCTCAGGCGCTGTCCGAAGAGCACTCACTTGGCCCGGCCGGCCTGGAAAAAGCAGCGGAGTTCATACCCATCGGCCGGGTTGGGGAACCTGACGATATTGCCGACGTCGCTGTTTTCTTGGCGTCGCAAGCTGCCCGCTACATGACCGGGCAGACAGTTGTGGTCGATGGCGGCCTTCTCGTGGGGAGGTACTGAAACGCGCGAAGCCGGCGCCGGCCACCAAACATTCGAACGAGGCTAATCAAGGGAGACACTAAAGATGTCTGTGAAGAATCAGCATTCCCGCCGCGATGTTTTATCTACGGCACTGAAAGGAACGGTCGCTGTTACGGCGCTGGCTTTGGGCGGCGGAACGCCGTTCCTGAACTCGCGCAAAGCCTATGCCGCCGCTACCGATCTTTCGAAACAGCAGTTGCGGACCATCGGTCTGTCAGTGACGGTGCAGGAGCGCATTCTCGACGACTTCCGCAGCAAGTCCGGCGTTGGCGGCACCAAAGGCACGGCTGCGACTTTCCCCGACGCCCAGACCAAGATTCTGTCCGGTTCCAGGGATTTCGACTGCTGGGAAACCATCGGCGAGCGCCTGCCCGCCGTCGTCATGACCAACAACGTCGACCCCATTTCCACTTCGGAGCTCAAGAACTGGGGCAACATCCGCGATACTTTCACCAAGGTGGATCCCAAGTGGGAAAAAAGGGCGCAGATCACCGGCCAGATTTGGGTCGATGATGCCCAGACCAAGCTGTACATGGTGCCGACGGTCTATAACTACGATTCCATCGGGTACAACCCTGATGTGGTCAGCGATGAAGAGGCCAACACCTGGACCGCAATCTTCGACGAAAAGTGGAAGGGCCGCTCGGGCCTCAACACCGATCCCCTTATCGCTTTGGGCCAGGCCATCCTGGCGATGAACAGCCTGGGCATGTCCGACGTCAAGAATCCCGGTAACCCGAACCAGGCAGAAATCGATGAGGCGATGAAGTTCCTCATCTCGAAGAAGAAAGAAGGTCAGTTCCGGGCGCTTTGGGGCGACTTCGGGGAGTTGGTGAACCTTCTCGCTTCCGGCGAAATGGTGGTTTGCGATGCCTGGCAGCCGGCGGTGATGGCGGTCAAGGCACAGGGTACACCCTGCCGCTACGCGGTGCCGAAGGAGGGTTACCGCGCCTGGTCCATCGGCATCACGCCGATCGCCGGAACGCCGAACAAGGACGCGGTCAACGCCTATGCCGACTATTGGCTGTCCGGGCCGCCGGCGATCACCGTTTCCGAGCAGGGATACTACTCGCCCACCACCAACGTGAAGGACGCGATGGATCCCGACCGTTACGCCTTCTGGTACGAAGGCGCGCCCTGGAAGGGGGCTCCCTCGCGCGGGATTCAGGAAGGAGACCTGCGCGACGGCGGTTCGCTGGCCGAGCGTGCCTCCACCGTCGCCTATTGGCACCAGTGGCCCGACGAATACGACTACGTCATCGCGAAGTGGGACGAGTTCCTCAGCGCTTGAGGACTCTTCCCGCCTAGGAGGTGAAGGGTTGGACCGGAGCATCACGGATACTCCGGTCCAACCCGACGCGTCCATAATGGAGGCAGAGCGTTCGTGGCATACGATCTAGAGCTGATCGGCGTCGAGAAGGTTTACGACAACGGCACGGTGGCCGTTCGGAACTTCGACCTTCAAGTCGAGAAAGGCGAGTTCATTTCTTTCGTCGGGCCGTCCGGCTGCGGAAAAACGACGACGCTGCGCATGATCGCCGGTTTCGAATCGATCACCTCCGGCGAGGTGCGCATCCGCGGCGAACGCATCAACGATTTGCCGGCAGAGCGGCGCCCGACCTCAACGATTTTTCAGAACTACGCGCTTTTCCCGCATATGACCGTGCGTCAGAACATCGAGTATGGCTTGACGGTGAAAGGCTTGCCGGCTGCGGAGCGACGCAACAAAGCCGACAGCATCATGAGCAAGCTGGAGCTGCTCGATGTTGCAGAGCGCCGCCACGAAGGCCTCTCCGGCGGCCAGCGCCAGCGCATTGCCCTGGCAAGAGGCCTGGTTGTTGAGCCCGACATTCTTTTGTTGGACGAGCCTCTGGGGTCCCTCGATGCGAACCTGCGCAAGTCGATCCAGAATGAACTGAAGCTTCTGCAGCGCAATCTTGGCATCACGTTCATCTTCGTCACCCACGCCCAGTCCGAGGCCCTGGTGCTGTCGGACCGGGTCATCGTGATGAACCGCGGCGTGGTGGAGCAGATCAGCGAACCTTACGAACTCTACACCAGGCCGGAGACGAGTTTCGTCGCCCAGTTCATTGGGCGGAACACAAATATTCCCGGACGCCTCCGGGGCCGGGACGGTGACCATGTGGTCGTCGACACCGCCTATGGCGCGTTGAAAGGCTGTCTCAACGACGACTCGCTGAGCGAGGGAGCGGACATCATTGCGGTGGTACCTGCCGAAGCCATCGACGTGCATCAGTTGACGGCCGACCGTAGCGAGCTCGCCGAGCGCTACCAGGGCAATGTGATCGAGGGCTTTGTGCAGACAGCCGATGTCGTAGGCCACACCGTGTCCTATGTCATCCGCTTGCCGGATGACCGCGAAGTGCTGGTCGAGAGCCATACGGAAAAGTACAGCGATGCCTTCGAGGCGGGCTCATCGCAGGTCTACCTGTCCTGGTTGCCGAACGAGGCAACGGTCATCGCTGCATCTTCGAAGGGTGGCAGATGATCGATGCGCAGACACTGTCGCGCGCCACAGCGGCGGGCATCGGTCGTCTTATCGCCGGCGGCGCCACCGATCCGATTGAGGTGGCAGAGCACTTCATCGCCGAGGCGGAGAGGGCGCAGAAACGAAATGTCTATCTTCGCGTGACGGCGGAGCGCGCAAGGCGCGAGGCCGCGGCCAGCGCCAAGCGCTATCGGGAGGGCCGCGCCCTCGGGCCACTGGATGGCGTCCCGCTGTCCTGGAAAGACCTGTTTGACATTGCGGGCACGCCGACGACGGCGGCATCCGCGTTGCTGCGCGACAGCGAGCCGGTGCAGCACGATGCGCCCGTGGTCGCCCAGCTGGCGGCGGCTGGCATGGTCTGCCTGGGCAAGGTCAACCTGACGGAATTCGCCTACTCCGGCCTTGGCCTCAACCCGCACTACGGAACCCCAGACAACCCTCACGACACCGCCGTTGCACGGGCGCCTGGCGGGTCGAGCTCCGGCTCGGCGGTTTCGGTCGCCGATGGTTCGGCCCCTTGCTCGATCGGCTCGGATACCGGCGGGTCGGTGCGGATACCGGCCGCATTCAACGGTTTGGTTGGCTACAAGACTTCCGAGCGTCGGATCGACAAGTCGGGGGCCTTTCCCCTGTCCGACACCTACGACACCGTGGGGCCGCTCACCCGGTCGGTCGAGGATGCCGTGTTGCTGGACATGGCGATGCGTGGCGCGGTCGTTAGCGGTGTGCGCCGGGCGGACCTCTCGACGTTACGTCTTATCGTGCCGGAGAGTGTGGCTTTTGACGGTATCGAAGATGCCGTCGCGCAGAACTTCGAAGACTGCATCGACCGGCTGAGTCATGCGGGCGCCAAGGTGGAGCGCCGACGCTTTGCCCTGCTTGACGAGGTGGAGGCCGTTACGGCCGATCATGGATCGCTCACCGCTGCCGAAGCCTATTTCGTCCACCGCGGAAGAGTCGACAGTGACGACTGCGCGAAGATCGACCGCCGTGTGGTCGAGCGGATCCTGGGTGGCAAGCGTATGTCGTCCCATGATCTGATCAGCATCTTGCGCCATCGCAGTCGACTCATCGCCGCGTTCGACCAGGAGCTCGACGGTGCCTTGCTGGCGATGCCGACAGCCCCGCACACCGCACCGGAGATCGCGCCCTTGGAGGCGGACGACGCCTACTTCCACAAGGTCAATCTGAAGACGCTCCGAAACACCATGTTGGGGAACTTCCTCGCGACCTGTGGGCTCGCCCTTCCGTCCGGTCGCGATGCCGGCGGGCTGCCGACCAGCATTCTGTTCTCGGCAGTGTGCGGGCAAGACGAGCTGCTCTTGTCTTACGGATTGGCGATTGAAAGTGCGCTTGTTGGGGTTTGACACTGGGCGTTTGCCCGCGAAAGGCACGGCCGGCTGCGGGAGTTTGACGTGATGGAGGCTAAGAGAGAAATGACCAAGATTGGCGTTGATGTCGGCGGGACGTTCACTGATTTGGTCCTTGAGACCACCAAGGACGGTACGAGCCGGGTGCATGTCCACAAGGTATCGAGTACGCCGGAGGACCAGTCCAAGGGCGTGCTGCGCGGCATCAAGGAGATCTGCCAGGCCGCGCAGGTAGACCCCGCCGACGTGAAGCTTGTGGTGCACGGCACCACGGTCGCCACCAACATCACGCTGGAGCACAACGGGGCAGAGGTCGGCATGCTGACGACCCGGGGCTTTCGCGACATCCTGCATATCGCCCGCCACAAGCGGCCACACAATTTCTCGATGCAGTTCGATGTTCCCTGGCAGTCGCAACCGCTGATCAAGCGGCGCAATCGAATTCCGATATCCGAGAGGATCCTGCCGCCCTCCGGCGCCGTGGATACGCCACTCAACGAACAGGAGGTCCGCGAGGCGGCCGAGTTGTTCAAGAAGCGCGGCTTGAGCGCAGTGGTCATTGCGTTTCTTTTCTCCTTTTTGAACAACCAGCATGAGCGCCGGGCAAAAGAGATCATCCAGGAGGTGCTTCCTGACGCCTATGTCTGCTGTTCTTCTGAAGTGGTCGACGTCATTCGCGAGTACGAGCGCTTCTCCACTACAGCGATGAATGCCTATGTCGGGCCGCGGACCTCCCGCTACCTGAGGAACCTGGAGCGCAGCCTGAAGGAAGAGGGGTTCGACGCCGAGCTGCGGATTATGCAATCGAACGGCGGCATCGGCACGGTCCAGACCTGCTCGGAGAAGGCGGTCACGATCCTGATGTCGGGGCCGGCCGGCGGGGTCATTGCCGGCCGCTGGGCCGGGGCGATGTCGGGGGTCAACAACCTCATCACGGTCGATATCGGCGGGACGTCCGCCGACATAAGCACGATCCCGGCCGGCGAAATCAAAATCATGAACCCGCGTGACACCTACGTCGGGGATTATCCGGTTCTGGCGCCGATGATCGACTTGGCGACGATCGGCGCGGGGGGCGGGTCGATCGCCTACCTCGATGAAGGCGGCGCCTTTCGCGTTGGGCCGCGCTCGGCCGGTGCCGATCCGGGACCGGTGTGTTACGCCAAGGGCGGCACCGAGCCGACGGTGACCGACGCCCAGGTCGTCCTCGGTCGGCTCGACGCCGACAAGCTGCTGGGCGGCGACTTGAAAGTCGATCCCGATCTGGCGCGTCAGGCAATCGACGAGAAACTCGCCAAACCCATGGGCCTGTCGGTCGAACAGGCTGCCCTTGGTATCATCAAGATCATCAACAACAACATGGCGCTGGCGATCCGGGCCAATTCGGTCGCGCGCGGAGTCGATCCGCGCAACTTCGCCCTCATGCCTTTCGGCGGCGCGGGGCCGCTGCACGGTGTTGCCTTGGCGCGTATCGTCTCGGCCAACGAGGTCATTGTACCGCCGGCACCTGGCATCACGGCCGCGGTCGGGCTGTTGGTGACTGATATGCAGTACGAGTTCACCCGCTCGGTGCTCGCCATCCTCAACGACGCAGACCAGACGACCTTGGACAACATCAACGTCCACGCGGAGAAGCTGGTGCAGCTCTGCCGCGAGCGGCTGGTGGCCGACGGCGTCCCGCCGGAAAAGCACCGCTTCATTCGGATAGCCGAGTGCCGCTATCAGGGGCAGGGCTTCGAGTTGCGGGCGGAGATGCCGGACGGTGCGCTGACCTTGGCGAACAAGGACATCGTCATGGAGAACTTCCACCGCCAGCACAAGCAGGACTACGGCTATGCCTTCGAGGGCTCGTTGGTCGAGGTCGTGACCTTGCGTGTCATCGGCGTTGCGGACGTCGAGAGCTTGGAATGGCCGAAACTCGGCAAAGCCAATGGCACCGGGATCGACAGCGCTTTTCTGTTCAGCCGGCCGACGACGTTCGACGATGGCCAGACGCTCAATACGCCGCGCTACGATCGGGGGAAACTCATGGCCGGTCACGAAGTTCCGGGACCGGGCATCGTCATCCAGCACAACTCAACCACGTTGGTACCTCCCGGGTGCACGGCGCGAGTTCTGGAGTCCGGCAACATGCACGTAACCGTCTAATTTCAGATCGGAGAGCGAAACATGACCAGCAAGGAAGTCGATCCCATCACCCTGCAGGTGATCGCCGGTGCTTTCGATACAATCGCGCAAGAGATGGGGCATGTGCTCTATCGCATGTCTTTCTCCTCGATCATCCGAGAGTCGCAAGATCTCGGTGCCGGGCTGTTCGATGCCGATTTCAACACGCTTTGCGAGTCGGATTCGACGCCGCTGCATATCGGTTCGATTCCAGGCTATCTGCGCGGCATCCAGGACTCGCTGCAGGGCGGCGAATGGCACGAGGGTGATATCGTCATCCACAACCACCCCTACTACGGCGCCAGCCACTCGCCGGACATTGCCGTGGTGATGCCGATCTTCTGGCAGGGCGAGCTGGTCGGTTTTTCAGCGAACACCGCGCATCATGTCGACATCGGCTCGGCGACTCCCGGTCTGATCATCGATATTCCCGACGTCTTTGCCGAGGGCATGTTGTTTGCCGGGATCAAGCTCTACGAAAAGGGCCAGCGGAACGAGGCGATCTGGCAATTCATCGGCCACAACAGCCGTATGCCCAAGCAGCTGCAAGACGACATCGAGGCGCAGATCGCTTCGGTCAAGCTGGGCGCCCGGCGTTTCATCGAGTTGATCGAAAACTATGGCAAGGAAACGGTTCTGACTGCCTCCGGCCAGCTTATGGATTACTCCGAGCGCATCCTGCGCAGCAGGATTGCCGAGATCCCCGACGGCGAATACTACGCCGATGGTTTTATGGACGATGACGGGCGCAACCGCGACGTTCGCTTGCCGGTCAAGGTCTGCGTTCGAGTCCAGGGCGATTCGGTCGAGGTCGATCTGACCGGTTCTGCCGACCAGGTTCCCACCGGCTTCAACGTTCCCTTCGAGGGCTCGACCAAGGTTGCCTGTTTCTTCGCCTTCCGGGCATTGCTGCTGGATACCGCGACGTCCGAGGAGTACGTCCCGCAGAACGAAGGGTCGTTCCGGCCGATCAAGGTGATCGCGCCCAAAGGGTCGATATTCAACCCCGAGTTCCCGGCCGCGGCAGAAGCCCGCTTCACTCAATGCAACCGAGTCATCGACCTGATCGTGAAGGCGCTCTCGCCGGTGTTGCCGGAGCGGGTCACCGCAGGCAATTCCGCGAGCCTTTCCTTCGTTGCCTATTCCGGTATCCGGCCGAGCGGCGACTACTGGGTGTTTTTGGAGGTCAACGAGGGCGCGTATGGGGGGCGGCCACGTTCCGACGGGCCTGATGCCATCGACAATCTGATGTGCAACACCCGCAACAATCCGATCGAGGATCTCGGCATGCACCTGCCGATGATCTGCGACCGCTATGAGCTGCGCGACGATGTCATGCCGGGCGCTGGCCAATATCGCGGCGGTATTGGGGTGGTGAAGGCGCAGCGCCTGTTGACCGACGGCTCGATCACGCACGAGAACGAGCGCCATCTGGATACCCCCTGGGGAGCCTTTGGCGGGGCGCCGGGGGCCGTCGGCAAGGTCGAGGTCTACAACACGCTGAACGACGGAGGCGTAAAGCAACTGCCGGCCAAGTTCTCCGGCGTGCCGGTAAAGGCCGGCGACGTCATGGCTTTCTACGCGCCTTGCGGCGGTGGCTTCGGCAACCCCCTCGAACGGCCGCCCGAGCAGGTGCGAGAGGATGTGTTGGACGGCTTCTGCACGGTGGAGCACGCGCAGCGGGCCTATGGCGTGGTTATCACCGGCGATGAGGAAGTCGACCTTGCAGCCACCAATGAACTACGGGCGCAGATGCAGCAGGCAGGTGCCTGAGAGCCGAACGGACGATCGCATGTGTTTAGAGGACAGGAAGAGCTGATGGCAGCGGATATCAACGACGGCACGGGCGAGACCTTCGGGGGGCTGTCATGATTGAGGAACGTCCCCGGGCAAGAGCCACGGTGCAGGTCGACGACGATATCGTGAAGGTAACCGAGTGGCGCTTTTCGCCCGGCGCGGCTACCGGCCATCATCGGCACGAGATGGACTACGTCGTGGTGCCGATGACCAGCGGGAACCTGTTGCTAAGAGGCCCCGACGGGGAGTCGACCGCCAAACTTACCGCAGGGCAGTCCTATGCCCACTCTGCCGGTATCGAACACGACATCATCAACGCGAACGAATACGACTTCGTCTTCGTCGAAGTTGAGATCAAGAAATAGTCAGGAGATTGGATAGATGGCCAAAGAAATCCTCTGCGCTTTCGGCATCGATGTCGACGCCGTTGCCGGCTGGCTCGGATCTTACGGGGGAGAGGATTCGCCTGACGACATCTCGCGTGGTCTGTTCGCTGGTGAAGTTGGATCCATGCGTTTGCTGAACCTCTTCGACCGTCTGAACATCAAGACGACATGGTTCATCCCCGGCCACTCGGTGGAAACCTTCCCGGAGCAGATGAAGGCCGTGGTGAAGGCCGGCCATGAGGTCGGTATGCATGGCTACTCGCACGAGAATCCCATCGCCATGACGCCGGAACAGGAAGAGGCGGTGATGGACAAGTCCATCGACCTGATCACCAAGCTCTCCGGCAAGCGGCCGACAGGTTATGTAGCACCCTGGTGGGAGTTCAGTCCGGTCAGCAACGAGCTGCTCCTGAAAAAGGGCATCAAGTACGACCACAGCCTGATGCACAACGACTTCTCGCCGTACTACGTGCGGGTGGGCGATAGCTGGACGAAGATCGACTATTCAAAGCAACCCAAAGAGTGGATGAAACCTCTGGTGCGCGGCACCGAGACGGATCTGATCGAGATCCCTGCGAACTGGTATCTCGACGACTTGCCGCCGATGATGTTCATCAAGAAGGCGCCGAACAGCCATGGTTTCGTAAACCCCCGCCATCTCGAGGAGATGTGGCGCGACCAGTTCGATTGGGTCTACCGGGAGATGGATTACGCTGTCTTCACGATGACCATCCACCCCGACGTGTCGGGCCGCCCCCAGGTTCTGATGATGCTGGAGCGTATGTACAACCACATGATTCAGCATCCTGGTGTGAAGTTCCTGACCTTCAACGAGATTGCCGATGATTTTGCCCGCCGGTCACCACGCAAGAAAAAGGCAGGCAAGGCAGCTGCGAAAGGCGGGGGGCGCAAGAAGTAGCAGGGCGACCGCCGGCGGCCGGGGCGGATTTCATCGTCTCGGCCGATGCAGGCCCGCTCGCAACACGGGAAGCCAGCTCGACCATGTGCAGCCTATGCGGACTTCTGGGAGAGGATCATTGGACTGACATGTCGGCCAGCCCGGAGGCTTTTGGTGGACAGGGAGCTGTTAGGCCGCGGCGGCAGGAACGATTTCATCGGGTGAAGCTGATCAACGAGATCCTGAAGGTCTACGCTCTGCGCCTTGATGACTGGCAGGGCCGCTCTTTCATTCTGACCAGCCGGACCGGCAAGACGGAAATCGTCGACAACCTAATGGCGCTCTGGCCGGCGGCGGAGCAAATGATCGGCCGTCCCCTCGACCCGACCGATCCTGCAATGCTGGCGTGTCTTCGGAATCAGACGGTCGGACCCTGAGCGATGACCGGGGGACCGCATCATATTCCCGTTAACGTCATCACAGGCTTTTTGGGCAGTGGGAAGACCTCGCTGTTGCAGCGCTTGCTGAATTCCGAGGCCTTTGCCGACACCGCCGTTCTGATCAACGAGTTCGGTGAGGTCGGCCTCGACCACCACCTTCTCGAGGAAGTCGACGAAAACACCCTGCTGCTGCAGAGCGGCTGCATCTGCTGCACCATCAGGGGCGACTTGAAGGATGCAATCCGCGATCTCTACTCCCGTCGCGAGCGCGGCGAGATCCCGGCCTTTCGGCGCCTGGTGATCGAAACCACGGGCCTGGCGGACCCGGCGCCGATCCTGTCGACCATCACCTCCGAAACCGTGATCCACCGACACTTCCGCCTCGGCAACGTGATCGCGACAGTCGATGCGGTTAATGCCTTGCTGCATCTGCGCCGGCAGCCCGAATCGGTGAAGCAGATCGCGGTCGCGGACCGGATCGTTCTGACCAAAACCGATCTGGCCAAGCCGGGCGCCATAAAGAAGGCCAAGGAAGCGATCGGGCGGATCAATCCCATGGTGCCAATGATCGAGGGCGCCAACGGCCCCATCGATCCCTTCCTTCTCTTGGCCCAGGACGTTCACGACGAGAGCCACAAGCTGCGGGAGATAGAACTATGGCTCGCGGCGAGCCGGCATGACGAGGACGATGGTCACGAGACGCCGCATCGGCACGACGTGAATCGGCACGACAAACGGATTGCTGCCTTCGCTCTGACCTTCGACAAACCGATGGATTGGACTGCCTTTGGTATCTGGCTGACCATGCTGCTGCAAAGCCGAGGCGAAGACGTGCTGCGGGTGAAAGGCATCCTCAATGTCATTGGGGTGGCCACGCCGGTTGTGATTCACGGAGTGCAACATGTCGTGCATACTCCGGTTCATATGAAGGACTGGCCCGACGACGACAGACGGTCGCGTATCGTCTTCATCGTGCGGGATATCGCGAAGGCGGAGATTGCCGATTCGCTTTCTGCCTTCAATGCGGTGGCACGCGATCTCGATAGGGAAGAAGACGCGGCGTGAGGCCGAAACACGGCCTGCGGGCCGGGATCAACTGTCAGGAGCAAGGCCATGTCGAAGAATGCCACCCCGATTACGTCATCATTGGTTCGTGCCGTTTTGGAGACAACCTAGCGGTCGATGGCCGTTGCGCTGGAAAACGCGGCGCGGTCGAGCGTCTTCAATCTCGCTTATGACCATTCCAATACCAACTTCAATCCTGTCCCGGAAACAATCATGCAGGGCTAGGACCTTCCCATTCACCTCGGCTCGCTGGTCCTGGCGATGAGGTGCGCCGCCGGCTACTTCGGCTCCTATGCGCTCCGGCGAAGGGCTTGACCGTGTGCGTGGCAACACGGATCGATCGCAGGTCGGGGTCTCTCGGAAAGGGGGAGTGGTGGTAAAGCGGAGTCGGAAAAACCAAGCGGCAGCACCCAATGTCCGGACAACCGGCAAGCCGGTTCTCCGTGTGTTGGGAACAGGCGTAACGCTTATTGAGGAAGTGAGGCGAAAAGCCGAGGAAGAGCTCGGTATCGTACTCGAGTACGAAGTTCTGGATGGGGTTGCCGCGCAAGCAAAGGGCGTGATGCGGCCGGACAGCTACGATGTCTACGACCAGTGGTTTCATAGCGTCGAGCTGCTGTGGCTTTCCGGCGCCATTCAACCGATTGACGTCAGCCGGGTCGACCTCTGGGACGAGGTCAATAGCGTGGCCAAGGAAGGTCGCCTCACGTCCGAGAGCCGCTTCGGCTATGGCGACAACCCGGCAAACCGGCTTTATGTCCACCCGGGACATGGCCTCGGGTCTGCGCCAAACGACAAGATCAGCATGCTGCCGGGCGCCCACAACGTGGACAGCTTTGGCTACAATTTGGAAGAGGTTCCCGCCGGCATTCCATACGAAACGGAGAGTTGGGGTTGGCTGTTGGATGATCGTTGGCGCGGCAAGGTTGCGCTTGTCGATGATCCGGCGATCGGCGTCATCGACGCGGCGCTGGCGACCGAGGCCCACGGATTGATGACTTTCAAGAACATCGGCAACATGACCCTGGAGGAAATCGACGGTCTGATTGACATCCTGCTTGAGAAAAAGAAGGCTGGTCACTTCCACGCTTTTTGGAATTCCTTTGCCGAAGCTGACGAGTTGATGGCCCGTCGCGACGTTGCGCTCGAAAGCATGTGGTCCCCTAGCGTGATGGGGCTTAAAGGGCGCGGCATCCCGGTTCGTTATGCGGCCCCGAAACAAGGCTACCGGGCTTGGCAGGGGGGGATGTGCATTTCATCGTGCACGAATGGGCGAACTCTGGACGTGGTCTACGATTATCTCAACTGGTGGATGTCCGGTTGGGCCGGCGCGATGATGGCGCGGCAGGGATATTACTTTTCAGTTCCGGAACGGATTCGCGAGCATCTTTCGGATGACGAATGGGGCTATTGGTACATGGGAAAAGTCGCCACCTGCGACCTGCCGGGGCCCAATGGAAAGATCGCCGTGCGGGCCGGCGAAGCCCGCAACGGAGGGTCTTATTGGCAGCGCTTTGCCAATATCGGCGTCTGGAACTCCATCATGGATGAGCACAACTATCTGGTGCGTCGTTGGCAAGAACTCACCATGGAAAATAGCTCGCCAGGATTCCGCAAAAGGCAGGGTGGCCGCAGGCGCAGAGAAAACGGCGAAGGGTAGTCGATATCGAACGGCACTTCGGCGAGTTCGTGAGAGATGCCGCGACCCGCACTCCATTTATCGTTTGTTTTCAAGAGCGCTGGTTTCTGGCGGTACGAGCGAATTGTCGCGCCAAGAAACTAAAGAAAATCAATGGGGTAGGGGCTCAGAAAACAATGGAGTGGGATGAGGGGGAGTCGCCGGCGTGTGAGTCACCAAACCGAAAAACGGAGAGAGCGGTCTCGCGCGCTATGGCCGTCTGACCGTGGGTCCAAATCCTACCCCCGCAACCATTTCAAGGAACTGTGCCGCCAGTAGCGCCGCGTAAGCCGGAGCAAGGGCGAAGCACGCTTTGGAGCGCTGACTTAGCCCTTCATTCGGCGGCTGCCCGCCGTTCGGTGGCCGTACTCGGGCGCTTGTGGAAGGCGCCGTCTTTCATGATGGCGAGCAAGCGGTCGGCGTCTTGCAGGATGGTGACGTCCTTGGAGGGGTCGCCGTCGACCAGCAGGAGGTCGGCAAGGTAGCCTTCCCGCAGCAGGCCGATCGCCTCGCCGAACAGCTCGCCGCTGTACTGCGTCGCCGCCTGAATGGCTTCGAGCGGCGTGTAGTCGAGCAGCTTGACGAAGTGCTCCATGTCGCGCGCGTTGGTGCCGATCGGGTTCCAGGCGAAGCCGTAGTCGCCGCCCGGCAGCACGCGCACGCCGCGCTTCTTCAGCTCCTTCATGTTGCGCGCGCCGGTGTCCAGCTCGGCCGCGAAGAACTTGGCCACCGGGTGGTTCTCGTCGATGCCGTAGTCGCGGCCTTCGCCGGTCGCGGTGACATAGGCCATGCCGGCGGTGGGGGCGACGAAGATCTCGTCCTTCTTGGCCTCCATCATGTCGAGCGCCTCTTCGTCCGACAGGGTGCAGTGGTAGAGCACCTGGGCGCCGTACTTGAGGCTGAGCTTCACGCTCAAGGCCGAGCGGGCATGGGCGGCGATCTTCTTGTCCCGGGAATGGCCGACCTCGCAGACCGCGGCGATCTCGGCCTCGTTCATCACCGTTTGCGCCGCGCGGGCGAAAGGAATGAACTCGTCGCCCGAGGGGTTCATCTTCAAGGTGTCCACGCCCTCGCGCACCATTTCTCGGGCGGCACGGCGAAACTCGTCGGCGCCGTCGCAGCAGATGGCGAAGGTCTCGCGATGGATATGGCGGCGACGCACATCGCCAAGGCCGCTGGTCGGCGTCAGCTCGGGGCTGGCCGCCCGCATGCGCGGGCCGGGAATATCGCCGGCGTCGATGGCGTTACGGATGACCACATCCAAGCGCGGCTTGGCCGCGGCCGCGCTGAACAGGGCCGTGAAGCCCTGGTCTAGCATCTTGCGGGCGTACTTCATGGCGAGCAGCGTGTGCTCTTCCGGCGGAATGTCGCCCAGGCTCTCCAGGTCCGGCGTATCGCAAAAGCTGATGTGGGCGTGTGGCTCGATCAGGCCCGGCATCAAGGTGGCGGCGGCGCCGTCGACGACCTCGGCGCCGTCCGCGGCAAGGTTGCCGTCCTTGGCCACGGTCTTGATGCGGTTGCCTTGGACCAGCAGAGAGCCGGCGAAGGGCTCGCTGCCGCTTCCATCGATGATCCGGACGTTGGTGAAGAGCGTCGCCGTCATCGTATCCTCCAGCGGTCGTTTATTCAGTCCACTAAACTTTTTCTTTTCCGGGGCTTGCCGCACTGCATCACGGAGTTTTCGCGGTGCAGCAATTATCCACCGGATTGCGCAGTTTATCAGACATAATCTTGTTAGAAAATGCCTTCAAACGGGCCTGCTATTTCATTTTTGGGTCTTCGCGGGTCTCTTGTCGATTGACAAAAGTTTAGTTCAGAAGTTTAGTATCACTAAACCAGCGGAGTTTTCCGGAGGGCCTCATGCTCCTGCTGGCGGCGCGTTAGGCACGCGCCGGACAAATCCTCAACGGCCCGCACTAGGGAGGAGTTCATGCGAAAAATTGGGACCTTTGTGGCGACGGCGTTGCTGGCCGCAGGCGCCGGCGCAGCGAACGCTCAGGACAAGGAGCTGACGCTCTGTTGGGCAGCGTGGGATCCGGCCAATGCGCTGGTCGAGCTGTCCAAGGACTTCACGGCGCAGACCGGTATCAAGATGAACTTCGAGTTCGTGCCTTGGACCAATTTCGCCGACCGGATGCTGAACGAGCTCAACTCGGGCGGAAAGCTCTGCGATCTCATGATCGGGGACAGCCAGTGGATCGGCGGCGGTGCCACCTACGGCCACTACGTCAAGCTCAACGACTTCTTCGATGCGGAAGGCATCTCGATGGACGACTTCCTGCCGGCCACGGTCTACGCCTATTCGACCTGGCCGAAGGGGACCCCGAACTACTACGCCTTGCCGGCGATGGGCGATGCCTTGGGCTGGGTCTATCGCAAGGACTGGTTCGAGCGTCCGGAGATCCGCGAGGCCTTCAAGGCGGAGTACGGGCGCGATCTCGAGGTGCCGACGACCTGGGTAGAGCTAAAGGAGATCGCCGAGTTCTTCCAGGGTCGCGAGATCGACGGCGAGACCCGCTACGGCGCTGCGATCTACACCGAGCGTGGCTCCGAGGGCATCACCATGGGCGTCACGGCAGCGCTCTATCCCTGGGGCTTCAAGTACGTGAACACGCCGGGTGAGTACGACATGGAGGGCGCGGTCAATTCGCCGGAAGCGGTCGAGGCGCTGGAGTTCTACAAGTCACTCTATGACTGCTGCACCCCGCCGGGGCATTCCGACGCCTACATGGTGGCCAACCTCGACGCCTATAAATCCGGCCAGGTCGCAATGCAGATGAACTGGTTCGCCTTCTTCCCCGGCATTGCCAAGGACGAAGTGGTGGGCGGCGACGTCTCCGGCTTCTTCGTCAATCCGGGCCAGAACATCGAGGCCTCGACCCTTGGTGGGCAGGGCATCTCGGTGGTCGCCTATTCAGACAAGCAGGACGAGGCGCTGCAGTACATCAAGTGGTTCGCCCAACCTGACGTCCAGGCCAAGTGGTGGGAGCTCGGTGGCTATGCCGTCCATGTGGACGTGGCCGGTGCGCCCGACTTCCCGGACTCGACGCCCTTTGCCGGCGAGTTCCTCAAGGCCATGGATGGCGTGCAGGACTTCTGGCAGGAGCCGATCTATGCCGAGCTGATGCTCGCCATGCAGAAGCGCATCCATGACTACGTGGTGGCCGGCGACGGCACCGCGAAGGAGGCCCTCGACAAGCTGATCGAGGACTGGACCATCTCCTTCGAAGACGACGGTAAGCTGTAAGAACCGTCTTGCGGCGGCCGGTGCCAACGTGCCTTGTCCTAGGCGCCGGCCGCTCTCTTCTATCGACACCACGCGATCCGCTCACGCGCGGGCGTGGTAGGCTGAGCGATCGCTAGGGACCACGCGATGTCGGGCGGAGCTATGGAATCGGTGGCGGATGCGGCGGCACGGGCCACGCCCAAACGGGTCGCCGGCCGGCTGCGCGGCCTCTCCGACCGCGCCATCGCCTGGCTGTTCATCTCTCCGACCATCGTCTTGCTGCTGGCGATCAACATCTTCCCGCTGCTCTGGACCGTCTATCTCTCCTTCACCAACTACCGCGCCAATCAGCCGGGCCGCGAGGTCAAATGGATCGGCACGCGCAACTACGAGCGCTTGCTGGGCAGCGAGGATGTCTGGGGCTACATGCAGGCGACGGCCCACTTCCTTGTCTGGACCATGGTGCTGCAGGTGATCATCGGGCTCGGGCTCGCGCTGCTGATCAACCGCGGCTTCCGCACCTCCGGCTTCTGGACCACCGTCATCCTCATTCCCATGATGCTGTCACCGGCGGTGGTGGGTACCTTCTGGACCTACCTCTACCAGCCGCAGACCGGCATTTTCAGCTACATCATCAACACCTTCGTCGAGGTCGGTGCGCTCAACATGATCGGCTCGGTGTCGCTGGCGCCCTGGGCCATCGTGATCGTCGACACCTGGATGTGGACCCCTTACATCATGCTGCTCTGCCTGGCCGGGCTGCGCTCCATCCCGCCCTATCTCTACGAGGCGGCGGAGATCGACCGGGCCAACGCGCTGCAGAAGTTCTGGTACATCACGCTCCCGCGCATCCTGCCCTTCCTGATGCTCGCGGTGCTGTTCCGCGGCATCGAGAACTTCAAGATGTTCGACATGGTGGTGGAGCTGACCTCGGGCGGGCCGGGCTCGACCACCGAGCTCGCCTCCATCAACCTGAAGCGCGAAGCTTTCGAGAAGTGGCGAACGGGCTACGCCTCCGCCTTTGCCGTGATCCTCTTCGTCACCGTGTTCGGCCTCGCCAGTATCTACGTCAAAGCGCTCAACAGGGTGCGGTCATGAGCGCGCGCAGCACGGCCTATTCCGTCGGCGAAAGCAGCACGTGGACCAAGTGGATCGCCGCCGTGCTGGTCATCGGCTATGCCCTGGTCGCCATGATTCCGCTGGTCTGGATCGGCATGACGGGCTTCAAGTCGCCGCCGGACTCCATCGCCTATCCGCCGAAGGTCTTCTTCGAGCCGACCCTGGAAGGCTACGTCAATCTCTTCACCACCCGCTCGCGCCAGACCGACGAGTACATCGAGAGCCTTGGGCCGCCCGAGACCTGGTACGACGAGTTGGTGCGCGAGCGTAACATGGTCATCACCGGCCCTTCGCGCTTCGCCGACCGCTACAAGAACTCCATCGTCATCGGCTTCGGCTCGACCTTCCTCGCGGTTTTCCTCGGGACTTTGGCGGCTTACGGCTTTTCCCGCTTCAAGGTGCCGCTCAAGGACGACCTGCTGTTCTTCATTCTCTCGACGCGGATGATGCCGCCGATCGCCGTCGCCATTCCGATCTTCCTGATGTACCGGGAGCTGGGGCTGTCGGATACCGCGCTCGGCATGATCCTGCTCTATACGGCGGTCAACCTTTCGCTCGCGGTTTGGCTGCTCAAAGGCTTCGTCGACGAGATCCCGCGCGAGTACGAGGAGGCCGCGGTGGTCGACGGCTACACGCGCTTCCAGGCCTTCTACAAGGTGGTGCTGCCGCAGATGCGTTCCGGCATTGCCGCGACCGCCATCTTCTGCCTGATCTTCGCCTGGAACGAGTATGCCTTCGCCCTGCTGCTGACCAGCGGCGAAGCGCAGACGGCACCGCCCTTCATCCCAATCATCATCGGCGAAGGCGGGCTCGACTGGCCGGCCGTTGCGGCAGGCACCACGGTGTTCCTGCTGCCGGTCGTGATCTTCACCGTGCTGCTGCGCAATCAGCTCCTGCGCGGCATCACCTTCGGAGCCATCCGCAAATGAGCGCCCCGGGAACAGGTACACTACAGAAAACCAAGGGCAGGGGGCTCGCCCGCTGGTTCCGGCGCGGCCCGTGGGAGAATGTGGCCAGCGTCCTCATCGCGCTCGGCATCTTTATGCTGATGCAGCCCTTTTCCGAGTGGCTCTACGGCTGGTCTTTTTCCGTCATCCTGACCGGCACCCTCGGTTTCGTCATCGTCAGCCATTTTCCGGAGTAGCGCGCGATGGCTGAGATCAGGGTCGAGAACCTCAAAAAGAATTTCGACGATTTCGTCGCGGTCCACGATTCGAGCTTCACCGTCGAGGACGGCGAGTTCTTCGTCATGCTTGGCCCCTCCGGCTGCGGCAAGACGACGACCCTGCGCATGATCGCCGGCCTCGAAATGCCGACCGAGGGGAAGATCCTGCTGGACGGCGAGGACGTGACCTTCAACCGCGGCTCCGAGCGCGACATCGCCTTCGTCTTCCAGCTCTTCGCGCTCTATCCGCACATGAGCGTGCGGCGGAACATCTCCTTCCCATTGCGCATCGGCGGGATGCCGCGCCGCGAGGTGCGCGAGCGCACGGAAGAGGTCGCGCGCCTGCTGCAGATCGAGCATCTGCTCGACCGCGGTGTCGGTGGGCTGGCCGCAGGCGACCGTCAGCGGGTTGCGCTTGGCCGCGCCATCGTGCGCCGCGCCAAGGCCTTCCTGATGGACGAGCCGCTTGGCGCCCTCGATGCCGAGTTCCGCGACCGCATGTGCGAGGAGCTGCGCCTGCTGCACAACCGCATCGGCGCCACCACGGTCTATGTCACCCACGACCAGATCGAGGCCATGTCCATGGCCGACCGCATCTGCATCATGAACCAGGGTGAAGTGCTGCAAATCGGCCCGCCGCTCGAGGTCTACGAGCGTCCGGCGACAAAGTTCGTGGCCGGCTTCATCGGCAGCCCGGCGATGAACTTCCTAAGGGCCATGGGCAAGCTGCCCGCCGGTGCCACGGAAGTCGGTATCAACGGTGCCACCATTGCGATGCCGGAAACGCGCGAGCCGCTGACGGCCGATGAAGCCGTGCTCGGCGCGCGGCCTGAGCACATCCGGATCTCCGATGACGGGCCGTTGCGTGGCCGGGTCTTCGGCGTCGAATACATGGGCGCGCGACAGCTGATCACCGTCGACACCGAGGCCGGGCGTCTCAGGGTGCGGGCACCCAACACCGTCAAGGTCGCCTACGGCGAGACCGTCGGCCTGACCTTCGACGCCGAACGGGTCGTGCTCTTCGATCCTGAAAGCGACCGGGCCGTCGCCAGCACCTTGTTCGAGGAGGCCGGCCATGGCTGAGGCGGCTCTGAGAAAAGTGACCAAGCGCTTCGGTGAGACCGTTGCGGTCTCTGACGTTTCGCTTGAGGTGAGCGACGGTGAGTTCGTCGTACTGCTGGGGCCGACCGGGGCCGGCAAGACGACGACCCTCAGGTTGTTTGCCGGACTCGAGCATCCGGAAGAGGGCCAGGTGGAGATTGCCGGGCACGACGTCACGCAGCTGGCGCCGGCGCAGCGCGACATCGCCTTCGTCTTTCAGCAGTACTCGCTCTATCCGCACTACACCGTCTTCGAGAACCTGGCCTTTCCGCTGAAGGCGCCGGGTCGGCGGCTTTCTTCGGCGGCGATCAAGAAGCGGGTGACCGAGATCGCCGAGATGCTGCGCATCGAGAGTAAGCTCAAGAACCGGGCGACCGAGCTTTCCGGCGGCGAGATGCAGAGGGTTTCCATCGGCCGTGCGCTGGTGCGTGAGCCGAGCCTCTTTCTGATGGACGAGCCGCTGTCCTCGCTCGATGCCAAGCTGCGCGAAGACCTGCGCGTCGAATTGAAACGCATCCAGCGGGAGCTCGGGGCCACCATTGTCTACGTCACCCATGACCAGCTCGAAGCCATGACCCTGGCCGATCGCATCGGCGTGCTCGCCGAAGGTGAGCTGGTGCAGGTCGATGCCCCGCGGGAAATCTACGAACGGCCGGCCAACATCTATGCCGCCCAACGGCTCGGCAGCCCGCAGATCAACTTGCTGGAACTCGGCGCCCTGGCTATCCAAGACGCGCCGGACGGCGCCAAGACCATCGGCGTGCGACCCGAGGACGTGGTGATCAACGGCGGTGGTGTGGGCGCCAAGGTCTTGACGATCGAGCATCTCGGCGTCGAGTCCATCGCCTTGCTGGACGTCGCCGGCAGCCAGGTTCATGCCCTCTTGGGCGCGCGCACCCGCCTACGCGAAGGCGAGGAGGTGATGGCCTCGGTGCGGCCCGGGGCGGAACTCTTCTTCGATCGGTCGGAGAGGCGTTTGGACGGTGCGGCGAGGAGGGGGGACGCAGCTCATGAAGACTGAATTCTTGCGGGCGGCCATTGCCCGCGCGACCGAGACCATGCGGGCGCACAATCAGGAGCTGACCGAGCTGGATCAGGCCATCGGCGACGGTGATCACGGCACCAACATGCAGCGGGGCTTCGATGCTATCGAGGCGTCGGCGGATGAGATTTCGCCCCTCGACCTCGGCGCCGCCCTGCAGAAGGCCGGCATGACTCTGGTCACCACGGTCGGCGGCGCCTCCGGGCCACTCTATGGCTCGCTCCTAATGTCGATGGGCAAAGCGGCTTCGAGCGAACCGACCGACCGAGCAAGCTTTGCGGCCGTCTTCTCTGAAGGTGTCGACGCCGTGAAGCGTCGCGGAAAGTCGGATGTCGGCGCCAAGACCATGCTGGACGTTCTCGTGCCGGTCCTTCAAGCGCTCCAGGATGATGGCGGAGATGCCGTTGCGGTGGCGCGGCAGGCCGCCGACGAAGGGCTGGAGTCGACTCGCAACATGCTGGCCACCAAGGGTCGTGCATCTTTTCTGGGCGAGCGCTCGGTCGGCCATCTCGACCCGGGGGCTCGGTCCTCGGCGCTTCTGGTCCACGTCGTCTGCGATCTTATCGAGGAGAGCCAATGAGCGAGTCCGTCTCCATAGTGATTGTCTCTCACTCGCCCCAGGTCGCACGCGGGGCCGCCGACATGGTGCGCGAAATGGTCGGCGAGGAGGTTCAAGTCGCCCACTGCGGCGGTAATCCCGCCGGTGGCCTGGGCACCGACGTCATGGCGATCAAGAGTGCGATCGAGTCCGTCTATAATCAGAAGGGCGTTGCCATCCTGGTCGACCTTGGCGGCGCGGAAACCAACAGTGAAATGGCCGTCGAGATGCTGCCCGCCGAGATGGGCGAGCGGGTGGTGATCTGCAACGCACCCATCGTCGAGGGTGCTGTTATGGCCGCCACGGAAGCCGCCGGAGGTGCGCCGTTGGAGGCGGTGAAGGCGACCGCGGAGGAGTTCCTGTCATGAGTGGTCTAGTGAAAGAGGCCGGCTACGTGCACGGCGCGGCGGTGATCCAGGACCCGACCGGCCTGCATGCGCGTCCGGCGGTCAAGCTGACCAAAAGCGCTAAGCGCCACGGGGCGGAGGTGGAGGTGCGCGCTGGCGAGGCCGGGAACTGGGTCAACGCCAAGTCGCCCAACGCCGTCATGAAGCTGAAAGCCGGGCACGGTGAAGAGCTGCAGTTCCGCGCCCGCGGCGAGGACGCCGAAGCCGCCGTCGCCCAGATGGTCGCGCTGGTGGAACGAGACTTTCAGGAGTGATTGGACGAGCCCGACCATGACAGGACCGGGAGGCGAGCGCGTTCTACATGGCATATCCGCCGCCGATGGCTTGGTGATCGGTGGCGTGGTGGTGGACGTGCCTGCCGCGCCCGATGGCGTGTCCGGCGCCAACAATGAAACTGCCCGTCCTTCGTTCGATGCGGCGCTTGCCCAGGCGCGCGAAGAGCTGGCGACGCTGATTACCGGTGCGGACGAGCTGGCTGGTGAAATCCTGGAGTTCCAAGAGGCGCTGCTTGAGGATGACGATCTCTTGGACCCGGTTAAGGCGGCGATTGCCGAGGGTAAGACGGCGGCCGAGGCTTGGAGCGCGCATTTGGACAACGAGGTCGCGATCTACCGCAGCGGCGACGACGCCTATCTCGCCGCGCGCGCCGAGGACCTGCTCGATCTCAAGCAGCGCGTCCTGAGGGCTTTGTCAGGCACGTCTTTGGCAACCGCAGAGGTCGCTCCGGGTTCGATACTCCTCGCACAGGACCTGACGCCGTCGCGCTTCATCGAGATTGACTGGAGCCGGGTCGCTGGCGCCGCCATTTGCGGCGGCAGCAAGACCAGCCATGTGGCTATCCTGGCCCGGGCCCGCGGCGTTCCTCTCGTGGTCGGCTTGCAGGGCGATCTTTCGAGCGTCGCCTCCGGCGTGCAAGCCCTCCTCGACGCCGACCGCGGCCGCTTGGTGATCGCGCCCTCGCCGGAAACCTGCGCGGGCGCGCGCAAGCGCATGGCGTTGCACGAAGAGGAAGTCGAATCGGCGGCCGCGCTGCTGGAGAAACCTGCGGTCACGGCCGGCGGGGAACCCGTCTCGGTGCAGATCAACGTCGATGAGCCGTCGATCCTGAATGACATCTCCCCGGATGCTGTCGACGGCATCGGTCTCACCCGCACCGAGTTCCTGTTCCACCAAGGTCGCTTGCCCGATGAGGAGACGCAGTATGCGGCCTACCTCCGCATCGCGCAGTGGGCCGGGGGACGGCCGGTCACCATCCGCACCCTGGATGCCGGGGGCGACAAGCCGATCGCCGGGGTCACCGTCGATGGCGAGAGCAATCCCTTCCTCGGCCTGCGCGGGCTACGCCTGTCCCTCGTCCGCGACAAGCTCTTCAGGACCCAGCTTCGCGCCCTGGCAAGAGCGGCCGCCGAGGCGCCGCTGCGAGTCATGGTGCCGATGGTGACGGTGCCCGAGGAGATGGAACGGGTGCGTGATCTGTTCGACGAGGTGCTGGCCGACCTGGGGCACGAAGGTGTAGCCCATGGCCATCCGCCGCTCGGCATGATGGTCGAGGTGCCGGCGGCCGCCCTCATGGCCGAGCAGTTCATGGCCGACTTCTATTCCATCGGCTCCAACGATTTGGTGCAGTACGTCACCGCCAGTGCCCGCGACAATCCGGCCCTGACTGCCCTAGCCGATCCGCGCAACCCCGCTGTGCTCGAGCTGATCGGGCGCACCGTCGCGGCCGCCCGCAAGCGCCAAGTCGATGTCAGTCTCTGCGGCGACATGGCTTCCGACCCGGAGCTTGTTCCACTGTTGCTCGACAGCGGTCTGCGCTCGCTCTCGGTTGCGCCAGCCCAGGTGGCGCGCGTGAAGCTCGCGGTCAGCCGCTATGGCAGACCGGCCGGACAAGAGGCTTGAGGCGGTCATGGCAGCGATAGCGGAAGGCAGCGACGGCGATGCGGCCATTGCCGCCTACAAGCGCCTTCTGAAGGACTGCCTCGACCGCCGTCCCTCGGGTACCCGACAGCGCTTGGCCGCGGCGCTGGGAACCCACAAGAGCTTCATCTCGCAGATCACCAACCCGAACTACCGCGTACCGCTGCCGGCCCAGCATGTGCCGGCGATCTTTCAGATCTGCCACTTCTCGCCGGAGGAACGCGACGCCTTCATAGCGGCCTACGAGAAGGCGCATCCGGGCCAGGCACCCTCCGGCACGCCTGAAAGCCAAGCCCCGGGCCTAAGCGTGACGATCGAGGTGCCGCGCTTCGCCGATCCGGCGCGCCAGGCAGAGGTGGCGGAAGCCATTCGCGACGTGGCCGCGCGCATCATCGCGCTGGCAAAGAAGGAACGCTAGGTCAACCAACGACACCTGCGGGAGGAAGAGACATGAAGAAGCTGATCAATAGTGTGGAGACCGTCTTGGCCGAGAGCCTGCAGGGCTTCGGACAAGCCCATAGCGATCTGGTCAAGGTCAGCTTCCAGCCGCAGTACGTCACCCGCGCCACGCCGAAGGAGAGCGGCAAGGTTGCCTTGGTGTCCGGTGGCGGCTCCGGCCACGAGCCGATGCATGCCGGCTTCGTCGGCTTCGGCATGCTCGATGCCGCTTGCCCGGGCGAGGTCTTCACCTCGCCCACGCCGGATCAGATGATGGCGGCGGCGCAGGCGGTGGAGACCGGCGGCGGGGTGCTCTTCATCGTCAAGAACTACTCCGGCGACGTCATGAACTTCGAGATGGCCGAGGAGATGCTGGAGAACACGGCGACTGTGCTGGTCAACGACGATGTCGCCGTCGAGGACTCGCTCTTCACGCAAGGCCGGCGTGGCGTCGCCGGCACCGTGGTGGTCGAGAAGATCGTCGGTGCGGCCGCCGAGGCCGGCGCTGATCTCGCCGCGTGCAAGGCGCTGGGCGAGCGGGTCAACGCGGCGAGCGGCTCCATGGGTGTGGCGCTGACCAGCTGCACGGTGCCCGCCGCCGGCAAGCCGACCTTCGATCTCGGCGAGGACGAGATGGAAATGGGCGTGGGCATCCATGGCGAGCCGGGCCGTCGCCGGGTCGCGTCGATGCCGGCAAGCGAGATCGCCGCCGAGATGGTGGAGGCGATCTGCGAGTCGCTGCAGCCGGCCTCGGGGGACGAGGTGCTACTCTTCGTCAACGGCATGGGCGGCACGCCGGCGATGGAGCTCTATCTCGTCTATCACGCCGCCACCCAGCTCTGCGAAGCGCGCGACCTCAAGATCGTTCGCAGCCTGGTCGGCAACTACTGCACCTCCCTCGATATGGCCGGCTGTTCGATCACCGTGACCAAGTTGGATGCCGAGATGCAGCGGCTCTGGGACGCGCCGGTCAAGACTGCTGCGCTGCGCTGGGGTCTCTAAGGCCTTTTCCGAAGCCTGCAGACGCCACGAGAAGCAAAGTCGGTGAGGTTCAATGCATCAATTGTCATCAGGCGGGAACTCAGTGTTGGGAGGTGAGCGTTTGCAACCCCGACAAAAAACTGAGAAATAGGAGAGGGGTTAGGAGTGGGAGTGAAGGGCGGGCCGAGAGCGACGCCAAGCCGAGGCATGGGAAGAGGACTGGCGTGCAGGCCATGCGAGTGGCTAGTTCGATAGGGCCCCGGCCATCCCCTTCGCCAGGTCGTTTACTAGGTCATCCACGTGCTCCAGACCGGCGTGAAACCGTGCGGCCGGTCCTGCTGGAAGCCGGTGGCCGTCAAGCCGATTCTTGCGTGGCTCGATCGGCAAGGCGAGACTCTCGAACCCACCCCATGACGTGCCGATGGCGAAGAGCTCAATGCGATCCAGAAAGGGCCGGAGCGGGAATCTTTCTTTGAAAATGACCGAAAACAGTCCGTTGCAGCCTCTCGCATCGCGCTTCCAAAGCGCGGCGCCGGGATGGTCCCGCCGGCCTGGATGGAGGACCGACTCCACCTCCGGGCGCTGTGCGAACCAGTCGGCCAGCGCCAGCGCGTTTTGCTCATGACGTTCCAGACGCAGGTTGAGGGTGCGCATGCCGCGTAGTGTGGCGTAGGCCTCGTCGGGCGCGAGAGTCTGGCCGGTTACGATCACCGCTTCACGCAGTCGTGCAGCTGCCCTGTGGTTTGCCGTGGAAGCGCCCATCATGACATCGGCATGACCGCTCAGATACTTCGTTCCAGCGACAACCGAGACGTCGCAGCCGAGCTGCAAGGGCTGGTAGAGCCAGGCTGATCCGTAGGTGTTGTCGGCAATGACGACCAGGTCTCGCGTTTTCGCCCAGCTCGTTAGGCGCGGCAGGTCCATCACGTCAAAGCTCCCGGAGCCCGGCGATTCGACGAGGACTGCTTTCGTCTCGGGCTTGGCCCAGGCGCTCAAGTCCGTGGCCTGTGCGGGAAAGTAGTCGACCGTGATTCCGTTGCGGCTGAGCACGCTGCCGCACAGTGTTCTGGTTGCATGAAACGCCGTGTCGACGACCAGCAAGTGATCGCCCGCGCGGAGGAAAGCGGAAAGGGTGGAGGCCATGGCCGCCACACCGGTCGGAAAGAGGTAGCAGGCATCGCCGCCTTCCATATCCGCGATGGCCGCCATCAGCGCGTGGGCCGTGGTTGTGCCACGCCGCCCGTACGACAAGACGCTGTCGTCGGTCTCCCGCCTTGAGCGGGTGTCATCGAAGCTCTCGACCGTTTCGTGCAGGATCGTAGAGGCACGCACCACCGGCGGGTTCGCAGGACCTGGCAGAGGCGGGCGCCCGTAGTGCAGGAGTTTCGTTTCGCGTCGCACGGTTCAGGCCGATTCCGCCCGGCACACGCGCCGCGGATTGAGGACGGACCGTTCCTGCGGGTCGAGCTGGTCCAGGAGGTCGAGTTCCCAGGCGAGATAGCGGCGGGAGGCCTCGAGGTTGTCATCGTGCCGGTCGTGGACGAAGAAAAGGTGATCGATGCAGTCGTCCTGGCTCGGGAGGTCCGGTGTCTGAGCCAACGTCAGTCCCGCGGCCCGCCAAGCCTCTGGCGTGCCTTGCACGCAGTCCACCTTCTGATAGCCAATGGCCTTGAGGTCCTTCACCACACCGGTGAGCAGGCCCCGCGACCGGCCGGTCACGATGATGGAAGCCTCTTTCGGTGGAGCGGCCTGGTCGAGCCGTGCCCGCGTCACCCAGAGTGCCCCCTCGACATGCGCATTGCGGTAGTCCATTCCGCGCGAGGCATCGAGCAGCACCGCTCCAGACCGCATCGCCGCGGGCAAATCGGAAAGCCGGATAGTGTCGTCAGTGCCGTGTTCGGTACGTTCCGGTCGCGTGGCGCTGCCTTTCGACGCGTCTTCGTCGAGGACCCAGACGCGATGGCCCATGCCGGTCAGCCACAGCGCAGTCGTCGCGGCCCGTAGGCCTGTATCGTCGCTCAGAACGATGCGCGCGCCGCGGACAGCGACCTTCTCGTCGGTTGCCTGGACGAGTTGACCGCCCGGCGCATGGCGCGCGCCGGGCAGGTGGGCGCGCTCGTATTCTTCCTGCGTGCGCACATCGAACAGGTAGGTGGTCAGTTCGTCGTCCGCCTGCCAAGCCTGCAGAGTGTCATGATCGATCGTCGCGAGGCCGAAGTCTTCGATCAGCTTGTCCGCCTGATGCCGGGTCGCGGAAAGCTCTGCTGTGGTCAGCAAGGGCAGAGCATCGGGCGTCATGCCGCGGTCGAGTTGGAAGCCTGCCAGACGCCATCCCTGGGTTCCGTTGCGTAAGGCAAAAACCGGATTAGCGGTCCCCAGCTCCCGCAGGGTTTGCGCCCCGATGATGGAGCGCGTGCGCCCGGCACAGTTGACGACGATGGGGGTGATGGGGTCGGCGACGATCTGCTTCAGCCGGTATCCGAGTTCCGCGTTGGGGCAGGAGCGTGCGCCAGGCAACGACATCCTGCGGAACTCATTGGGGGCGCGGCCATCCAGCACCACCACGGGCTTCTCTTGTTCCTGGAGGTGCTTGAGCTCTTCCGCCGAAATCGACGGCGTCCCTAGATCGTGTTCGACCAGTTCGCCAAAGGCCTTTGAAGGCACGTTCACGCCCTTGAACAGGGTGAAGCCGGCTGCTGCCCAAGCGGCGGCACCGCCTTGCAGGATCTGGACGTCGGAATAGCCCATCTTGCTGAGCACACTGGCGGCCTTTTCCGCTGTCCCGTCGCCGTCATCGAGAAGCACGCAGCGCACGCTCCGGCTGGGCAGCATGGCCCCGATCATCGCTTCGAAAACGCTGTAGGGAATGTTGACCGAGAAAAAAGGATGCCCCTCACCATACTGCCCGTGTTCGCGCACATCGATGAACGCGATCTCACTGCCATCGGTCAGTAGGGGTTTCAGGGTCTCCGACAGGATGTACGTCATTGCCGCTCGCTTCAGGTCTTCGTCTTCACGCCGATGTCCATGATCTTGCAGGTGCCCTGCTCGAGATCGAAGGTGATCCGCTCCGTCAGTGTTTCGAGCGGGCGCCCGTAGTAGTGCAGGTGACGGATGACCTGACTGCCCTTGATCTCCACGCTGTGGATGTCGTCGGGCATCAAGGCGATGGCGTTGCCTGGCCTCAGCTCGACGACTTCGCGGGCGCGCAGTTCGGCTCGGCCTGGCGCGGAGCCATCGTCCAGCCTGTCGTAGAGCGTGTTGTGCTCGGAGCCCTCGACTGCCGCGACGCAGGCCCAGGTGGTGTGATTGTGCGGCGGGATCTTCTTGCCGGGCCTCATCACGTTCAAATAGAGCGAAAGGCCGTCCTCGGCCTCCTGCGCGATCAGAAAGCGGTTCTGCCGCTCGCCTTCGTCCGGCGGCGGATAGTCGGTTTCGCCCCAGAGTTCCCTGCGTTGCGACAGGCTGTTGAGATTGTCCTTGATGGTGGCCAGCTTTTCGCGGGTCAGGGCACCTTCGCTCAGCAAGGAGCGGGTATCGGCGAGAAGTTGCGCTGTCAGCATCGCGCGGGTATCGGCGTGCGTTGTCATGAGGCGGTCCTCCGCGTTGATCATGATGGTGAAGAGTCGCTTTGAGGGCGTGTTGCGAGGGAGCGGTTCCGGCTTTGTCGCCACCAGCCGTAGATCGCCAGAAGCCAGAACAGCGAGGCAAGGGCGAGCATCGCCGCGCTGATCGGGTGATTCACCGGGTCGATGAAAATGAGCCAGCTGCCGCCGGATATCGATAGCGCGTTGGACAGGGAGCTTTCCAGTTGCGGGCCGAGAACCAGTCCCAGGATGGCTGGGCCGAGTGGGATCTGTGCCAGGCGCATACCGTAGGCGACGATGCCGGCGATCAGCGCGACCCAGATATTGAAGCTGTTGGCACCGTCCGCATAGGCGCCGAGCAGGCAGAGCAGCGCGATCACGCCGACCAGGGCCTCTTTCGGAATTGCGAAGACCGATCGCGAGACGGATTTGAGAACGATGAAGGCCGCGGGCCAGAGGATGAGGTTGGCGATCAGAAAGGCGACGATGATCATCCAGGCGATATGGCCGTGCTGGGTGAAGAGCAGGGGCCCCGGCACCATGCCGTGGATAGCCAAGGCACCGATGAACAAGGCCGATGTCGAGTTTCCCGGGATACCGAGGGAGAGGAGCGGAACCATGGAACTGGCTGTGACGGCGCTGTTTGCTGCTTCCGGTGCGGCGATCCCTTCGGGCGCGCCTTCTCCCCAGGACTTTTCGCCTGGCTTGCCCGCAAACCGGCGTCGGAAACGGCGGGCCGCCTGGTCGTAGGACAAGAAGATGGCCATCAGCATGCCGGCGCCGGGCAGGACCCCAATCAGGTTGCCGATGGTGGCGCTGAGAGACCAGACCGGCACGAGGCGTCGGGCGAGCGCCCAGCCGAATTTCAGGGAGCCGATGAGCGGCAGACCGCTGACCGCCTTTCCGCTGCGCCTTTCGTTCCAGATGTCGACCAGCAACTCGAACATTGCCGCAATGCCGAACAGGCCGACGAGAAGTGGGACAAAGGGAATGCCTTCGATGAGATTGACGCTGTCGAAGGTGTAGCGCGGGTAGCCGGTCACGAGACTGAAGCCCACGGTCGCGGTGAGGAGACCGATCAGGGCCGAGATTACGCCCTTGAGCACGTTGGCCGAGAGCAACCCGACGACGCTGGACAGGCCGAGAATGGCCAGGGCGAAGTTCTCGACATAGCCGAAGCGCAGGGCAAAGAGCGCCAGCGTCGGCGCAAAGACAAGCAATACCAAGGAGCTGGCGATGCCGCCGATCACCGATGAGGTGATCGCAATGGAAAGCGCTTTGCCGGCCTTTCCCTGGCGAGCCATGGCGTTGCCATCGACCGCCGTGAGCAGCGCCGATGCGGTTCCCGGAACCTTGATCATGATGGCGGGAATGGCGCCCCCGGCAGCCGCGGCGCAGTAGACGCCCACCATCAGGGCCAGAGCCTGTTCCGGTGGGATGGCAAAGGAAAAGGGAATGAACATCGCAAAGGCGATGTTGTCGTTGATTCCCGGAATCGAGCCGACGATGAGGCCCGCGAAAACGCCGACGGCCAGGACCAGGATGACACCTGGTGCGAAAAGCGTGGAGAAACCGAGAGCGATCACATCCATCGTCGGCACCCTACATCAAGCCCGGCACGCGCGATCGCGGCAACGGAACTTCCAGCCCCACCACGAAAAGGCCGTAGGCCGCAGCCGTGATCAGGACGGCATAGGCAAGGATACGGATGGCCCCTCGTATTCCGCCGAGCCAAAGCAGGGCGATCTGCATCAGCAGGGTGGGGAGAAGGAAGCCGAGGCCGAAGCTCAGCGCCGCAGCCCAGGCTGCAATGACGCCACCGGCGGGAAGAGCGGCCCGCAGCGGGCCGGCCAGCGCCAGTTGCTCCTGATTCCTGACGAAGCTCAGGCAGGCCATGCTCGCGCTCGACACCGCAAGAAGCCCAGCGACGATCATGGGGTAGGTGCGTGACCGGTCATCGAAGCCGGTCGCCTCCCACAAGGCCCACACCCCGATGCCGGTAAGCACCGCACCGATCCAGAGATCGCTGGGAAGCTTCATGACGCCCTGCGCAGACAGAAGTCTTTGATGATCGACCCGCCGCTCCTGGTGTTCGCCAAGTCCGGCGGGTCAAAGCATCTTTGTGGATGGCAGGCTTACTTCGCCAGACCGCTCTCTTCGATGATGTTTGAGGTCAGGACCGCATAGCCGTCGATGATCTGCTTGAAGCTCTTGGCGTCGCGGAAAACGGGTTTGTAGCCAGCTTCCGACATTTTCTTTTTGTAGGCTGGGCTCTCGTAAGTCTTCTGCAACAAACCGGAAAGCATGGTGACCACGTCGTCGGGCGTGCCTTTCGGTACGGACCAGCCGCGGAAGGTCGCCCAGATTTCAATATCGATACCGGCTTCCTGATAGGTCGGTACGTCCGGGAAGGCTTCATCGCGCGCGTCGGACGCGATGGCAAGGATGCGGACGCTGTCGGTCTTGGCGTGATTTGCAGCTTCGCCGAGCGGCCAAAGGGCGCCGTCGGCATGCCCCCCGAGCACGGCCTGCAACTGCTGTCCGAAGCCTTTGGTCGGAATGTAGTTGAACTGTGCATCGGTCACTTGCTGGATGGCGAGACCGCCCATGTGATGGGACGTACCGATGCCGGCAATCACGATATTGAGCGGCGCCTGCTTTGCTGCGGCTATGAACTGGTCAGCGGTCTCGAAGGGTGAACTGGCGGGCACGACGATGACGCTGGGATCAAGGTTGTACAGGCCGACCGGCAGGAAATCGTCGATGGAGTAGGAGGCTCCCTTGAGCTTCGGGTTGGTCACGACCGAGCTTGTCATGGCCAGAACGGTGTAGCCGTCCGGCGCCGCCTTCGAGGCAAAGGTCTGGCCCACGACGCCACCGCCGCCGGCCCGGTTCACGACATTGAGCTCAGCCCCTTCGATCAGGGTATTCGCGGTCTCCACGATGATGCGCGACGTTGTGTCGACGCCGCCGCCTGGCGCGAACGGTACGATGAGATCAATGTCTTTCGCGGGGAAGTCCGCCGCCGCTGCTGCGCCGACCGCGCCGGCCATCAGACATGATGCAAGGAGCGCGATTGCCTTTTTCATTATTCTTCCTCCCATTTCTACGTTCTTTCTTGGCCATCCAAGCCATTCAAACTCGGCTCAGCGAGGGGATCGGGAAGAGCTTAGCATCCTCCAATCATTAGAATTAGTTAGAAATAGTGAGAAAAATATTAGATGTTCAAATGATTTTGCTGGTCCAACATTCATCACGAGGATCTCCGCATGCCCCAGGATGTTCAGGTGAGCCATTTGAGGGCGTTGATCGCTATCGCCGAGGAACACAGCTTCGAGGCCGCTGCTGCGCGTGTGGGGCGCACGCAATCCGCCATCACCCAACAGATGCAGAAGCTGGAGGAGCGGGTTGGCAAACCACTGTTTGAGACCGTTGGCCGGCGGCGGGAGCTCACGTCTGCCGGCCGCACCCTGGTGACTTACGGTCGCGAAATCCTCTCCCTGGTTGGCCATGCTTTGGCGGCAACTGACCGGGCAACGGAAAGCGGCGTTGTGACCATTGGCGCGCCGCAGGAGGTGGCCGAGGAACTGCTGCCACGGATCCTGACGGGTTTTGCCGGAGACTGGCCCCACATTCGAGTGATGGTCTATGTCGACCGCAGTCCGGCCCTGATGTCTATGCTGGGGGAGGGGCGGCTCGACGTGACCCTTTCGACGCGCCGCAACGAAAACTATGACGGCGTCTTGATCGCAACACGTCCTTCTCTCTGGATTGCGGGCGTCAACTACCGGCACGATCCGAAAATGCCGCTGCCGCTGATCCTGGCGGACGAACCAAGCATGTTTCGCCGCATTGCCCTTGCGGCCCTAGATCTGAGCGGACTCTCCTATGTCGAACGGTTCACCTCCCCCAGCCTGGCAGGTGTCCGTCTTTGCGTGGCTGCGGGCCTTGGCGTCACCGTGCGCACCGAGAGTTCGTTCTTCGCGGAAACGCGTATTCTGGGCGCAGAGGAAGGGCTGCCGCCGCTTCCTGACGTCAACTACTATGCCTATCGTACGCCGACGGCGGCATCGCCCGCTGCGTCTGCGCTCTACGAGTTGATCCAATCCACCGCGGATCTCCAGGCGGCGGAAGGCCGGTAGGCAGGTCCTAAACGCACCCGACACACCGGGACCTTACCGTTCATGGTTTCCCAATCGTCGGTGCGATCAGGTCTGGTAGGATGCCGCAGGCTCTAGCATAGGCGTCGAGGTCTCGACCCGACAGCAGGCCGGTTCCCAGAAGAAGCGTGCGCAAGCCCGCATTGCGTCCACCGAGGATATCGGTATGCGGGCTGTCTCCGACCGCCAGCACGTCGGCGGGTGCTATGCCCGGCAGAGTTTCCAGAACCCTCTGATAGACCGGCAGAAAGGGCTTGCCGAGGAATACGGGGTCAATTCCAACAGCGTCGGCCAGGCGGTGGCTGTACCAGCCCGGGTCGGCGGCGAGGCGCCCCGGTGGCAAATCGGACCAGGGTGCTGCGATATCCGGGTTGGTTACGATCAATGCCCGAGGATTGCAGCGCAAGCTGCTCTCAAGTCGATCTTGGCGCTCATCGTCCCAGTCGTCGCTTTCCAGCATCACGAAGCCGCCGGCTGCATCCAGTTGCGCAGGGCTGCCGTCCCACAGGGAAAGCCCCAATGCGGCTAACTCCGGAATTACCACCTGCGTTGCCACGACCAACCAGCCTCCTGGGCGCTTATCCAACCGGCTCGTGAGGAGGCTAAGGCCGCTCACGACCTCATCGTCGTCAATCTCAACGCCGCGTCCGCGATGACGGGCGGCGATTTCTGCCGGTAGGGCACTGGCGTCATTGGTCAGAACGCGGATCGGGATCCCGAGCCTGCGCAACTGTGCCACTGCCTCTGCAGCGCCAGGCAGTGCGGCCGTACCGTTGTTAAGCACGCCGAACCCGTCCAGCACGACCGCGCGCGCACCCAATCGGGCCACGGCGTCGACAACGCCGTCGACGACAATCGGCTCAACCGGGGTCGGTTTGGACGGCAGGCGCATTTCGCAATCGCGGTAGGCCTGCCAGGCATCTTTAAAGCCGATGGTAGAAAGGGTCATCGCCCGATTTGCCAGTTTCGACGGGGGGGAGAAACTGCCCGTCCTTGAAGCAAAGGGCATGGCGCTGTCAACAAAAACCACATTTTCAGGCAAAACGGAGCGGAAAGCTTGACGGCGCTCAGATGGGAGCCAATACTCGTCACAGAGCGAGGTTTGCCCTGATATTCTGCGAGTCTGACGGAGGCTCGCGAAGGGGTGGCCCAATTACGATAGCGCGGGTTTAATCGCGAATTTGGCCACAGGGAGACAATCATGCCGAAAAATTCTGATCAAAACGAGCAATTCCCAACTCAATCGGGCAATGCTGAGGGGACGCCCGGCGCATCCGGCCTGAATCGTAGGTCGCTCCTGACTGGCGGCATGGCCGCGGTCGGCGGGGCCGCTATCCTCTCACAAGTCAATGGACCAGCCCGCGCCGCCTCGGGCGACCCGATCCCCATCGGTGCGGCCCTGCCTCTGTCCGGCTTTGCCGCCGCTGATGGCGTGGAGTTTCGTCAAGGCCTTGAGCTGGCAGCCGATGAGATCAACGCGCTGGGCGGAATTCTCGGCCGCCCGCTGGAGCTGCACTACGAAGACACGGGCGACATGGGCGCAGACAACGTCTCGCAGGCCATGCAACGGCTCGTCGACCTGGAGAATGTGCACGCGATCATCAACGGCTATAACGTCGGCACCAGCATGATCGAAATGGACGTGGCGGCGGACAACGACGTCATCCTGACGCACTTCAACACCTTCATCAGCCACAACACCAAATTCCTGGAAGATCCCGAGCGCTACTACGGCTGCTTCCAGGGCGATCCGCCGGAGTACTGGTACGGCCCCGGCTTCCTGCTGTTCCTGCAGAACCTGGAGAAGTCCGGAGCATGGCAGCGACCGAACAACAAGCTCGCCATCATCCCATCGGCGAACGAGTATTCGATCGTTATCGCCAATGCGATGCGCGACCAGGCTTCGGAGTTCGGTTTCGAGATCTCTCTCTTTGAAACCGTGCCCTTCCCGAACAGCCAGTGGGGCCCTGTGCTGGCTAAGCTGCGAGAGGATCCGCCGGCCGCGGTGGCGATCACCCACTTCCTGCCGCAGGATCTCGCGCAGTTCATGGTTCAGTTCACATCGCAACCGACGCAAAGCTTGATCTACATGCAGTACGGCCCGTCTCTTCCCGCCTTCAGGGATATCGGAGGCGAGAATGTGAACGGTGTCTTGTACTCGACGGTCATCGGCGCCTTGCCCGACGACTTCGGCAAGCCGTACGAGAGGCGCTACAAGGAGCGGTTCGGAGAGAATTCGGCTCACAACACCGCTTCGCAGACCTACGAGGGGCTCTGGCACTACAGCCTCGCCGCGGCGATTGCCGGCGGCACGGGTGAGCCTTTCGACAAGGAGCAGAACAAGAAAGTCGCTGCTGCGATGAACGGCTTGATTTATCGCGGTGTCAATGGGGCGACGCGTTTCGATCCGGAAGGACAGTCGGCATTCTGCTATCCCACGCAGATCGGTGACCCTTCGCTCGGCATGCCGCATCAGTTTCTGCAACATCAGGACTATAGAGTGCAGGCGAGACTGATCGCGCCCGATCTATACAAGACACACGATTTTGTCGCGCCGCCTTGGATGAAGTAATACTCGGAGGCATGGCAAGAGCTACGCAGAACAGCACCGCTTCCGCCGTCGCGCGCCCGGGGGAAGCGGTTCTTCTTCAGTGTCAAAATCTCACCCGCTTGTATGGCGCGTTGCGCGCCGTCGATGACCTGTCGTTCGATTTGCACCGCGGGGAAGTGCTCGGAATAGGTGGGCCCAACGGGGCGGGCAAGACGACGTTGTTCGACATCGTCAGCGGGCTGACGAAGACAACAGCCGGGCAGATCCGTCTCGACGGGAGCGACGTCACGGACTTGACCCCTGACGAGCGCTGTCGCCTCGGGATCGCGCGCACCTTTCAGCTGAATGCCGCTTTCGACGGCTTGACGGCCTTGGAAAACGTGCAAGTCGCGGCGCTCTTCGGCGGACGCGAGAACCGCCTGCTCCCGAGGCTGTTCATCGACGCGGCGACCCGCAGGAAATCGCTCGACGCATTGGACCGCGTCGGGCTCGCGCACCGGGCGGACGTGGCCGTTGACGATATGCCGGTCTTGGAGCGGAAGCTCCTGATGATCGCTGGCGCTATCGTCACCGAACCGCGTCTCTTGATGATGGACGAACCTGTAGGCGGTTTGACGCCAAGCGAGATCGAGCTAGTCCAGGGCGTCGTCGAAGGCCTGAAGGGCGATGGCTTGACGATCCTGTTGATCGAGCACGTGATGCACTTCCTGATGGCCTTGTCGGACCGGGTGCTGATCATGCACCACGGAAGCAAGCTGTTCGAAGGCCTGCCGGAAGACGTCGCGAAAGATCCCGAAGTCATTCACGTGTATCTTGGACGGAAGGCAACGGAGCGGCTCCAGCAGTGGTTTGTCGGGCAGGCCCGGCATGACTAGCGCGCCGCCGAACGGGAACGCCGGTGGCCTGAAGGTTTCGGACATCGTCAGCGGATACGGCAATCAACCGGTCCTGCATGGCTTGAGCCTCGACATCGACCCGGGAACGCTCGTTTCGGTCATCGGGCCCAACGGGCACGGCAAGACAACTTTGCTTCGCACCATCTCCGGCCAGGTGCCCCTTCGAAGCGGCCATGTTCTCCTCAACGGAACAGATGTTTCGGGGCGCTCTGTGGATGCGATCACAGCCGCGGGAATCGCGCACGTGCCGCAGGGCGATCTCCTGTTTACGGGAATGACCGTCTACGAGAACCTCTTGATGGGCGCGTATTTGGTGAGAGACCGGGTTTTGCTGCAGAGCCGATTGGACCAGGTGTTCGCCCTCCTGCCAAAACTCGCAGAACGCCGGAATCAAGTCACCGACAGTCTCTCCGGCGGCGAACGACGCATGGTCGGCATCGGGCGCGGGCTGATGACCGGTGGGCAGGTGCTCATGCTCGATGAACCCTCCCTCGGCCTCGCTCCCATCGTGATCGATACGATCTATGAGCTCGTCGAGACGTTGAAGGCCGATGGGCGCTCCATTCTGCTGGTGGAAGAGAGTCCTGAGCGCGTCGTGGATTTCGCTGATCGGATCTATCTGCTCGACAACGGCGAAATCAATTGGAGCGGAACCGCTGACGAGTTGAACGCCAATGACGAGCTTCTATCGACGTACTTAGGTGTCTAGCGAGGATGACGCTGTGAGTCCCGAAACACTTGCTCAGATCGTGCTCACCGGTCTCACCGTGGGTGCCATGTACGCGCTTGCCACCATAGGCCTTTCCCTCATTTGGGGATCGCTCGGCATGCTCAACATGGCGCACGGCGTCTTGTTGACCATCGGTGGCTACAGCGCCTATGCGGCCGTCAGCGTCGCCGGACTGCCGTGGCCAATGGGCATCGTAGCCGCCTTGTTGTTCGGGGCCCTCATCGGGCTGCTTCTCTATCTCGGCGTCGTCCGCTGGATGGTGGGAACGGCGAACTTCGAGACGAACATCATCATCGCGAGCTTCGGAGTCGCGATCGCCCTCGAGAACAGCATCCTGCAGATCTTTGGCGGTCAGCCCTTCGGCCAGCCCTTGGTGATGCGCGGCGCGGTCGACGTTGGCCTCGTCTCCATTCCCTATCAGAACATCATCATCGTCGTTGGTTCCGCGGGCCTGATGCTGGTTGCGTCTTACGTGATGCAGCAGACGCGGTTGGGCCGAGCCATTCGAGCCGTCAGTCAGCAAAGGGACGCTGCGGGTCTGATGGGTGTCCCTGTGCAGCGGATCTTTCTCATCGTTCTCGTGTTTTCGGGTATGCTCTCGGCCATCAGTGGCGTGATGCTCACGAGTTCGACCCAGCTTGCTCCGGCGCTGGGTCAAGATCCCATGATCAAAGCCTTCATCATGTGCGTCGTTGCCGGGCTCGGCCACATTGGCGGCGCGGTCGCGATGGCTTTCGCGCTTGCGATGGTCGAAGCCGCCTCTCAGTTTTGGCTGGGAGCGCGGTGGGGATTCCCTGTCCTGCTTACCCTCGTCATCCTGGTGCTGATCGTCCGCCCGGCCGGCCTGTTCGGCCGTGTCTCGATCACCCGGCTCTAGTGACGCTAGCGCCATGGCTTCATTTCTAAAGCAGCGCTCCCGGATCGACGCGGTCATCGTCCTCGTTCTTTTGAGCGTGGCGGTCGCTCTGCCATTCTTCATCACCGGCCGTTACTACCTGGGCCAGCTGTCGTTGATGTTCACGTGGATCATTGTCGCCAGCCAGTGGAACCTGCTCTTCGGCGTCGCCGGCGTCTTCAACCTCGCCCATATGCTGATCTTCGCCTGGGGCGGCTACGTCACGGCAATTCTCGGGGCTCACTTTGGTTGGAGCTATTGGGCCGCGATGCCGATCGGCGCGGTCACCACGATCGGCTTCGCTCTCCTCATCGGCGTTGCCTGTCTTCGTTTGAGAGGCGCGTATGTCGCCCTTCTTACGCTCGGTATCGCGGAAGTCGTCCGTCAGCTCATCATCACCGATACAGCCTGCTACGTGATGGAAGGTACGCGCTGTGTCCAGTTTGCAGGCGGCGCCACCGGTCTTACGGGATATGGGAACTTCGGCACCCGAGCGGTGTTCCGTGGAGACCACGCCATGGTCGACTACTACATCATGCTGTTGGCGATGGTTGTGATCTTGGCGCTGACCTATTTCCTGATGCGTGGTCCGATCGGTCTGGGGCTGCGGGCGCTTGGCTCCAATCCCGGCTATGCGGTCAGCCGCGGCGTGAACCGTTTCAAGTTCCAGATGATGCTGTTTGGGATCAGCGCCTTCTTCACCGGCGTGGCGGGAGCCCTTCACGCGGGACGGATCGGCTCGATCAGCCCCCAGGGGATGATGAGCCTGGAGCAGCTCCTGTTCGTGATCGGGATGGTGGTGATCGGCGGCATCGGCAAGTTCTGGGGGCCGATTCTCGGCGCCGTTCTGGTCACCGGATTGAACGAGATCATGCGTGACTTCGGCGATTTCCGGGTCATCGGCCAAGGACTCATCCTGGCGGCGGTCGTGGTGTTCATGCCGAACGGTATCGTTGGTCTGGTCGAAAAACTGGCCGGACGGCTGCGGTCGAAGCCACTACCTTCGTGTGCCGCAACTGAAGTCTCGCCGCGATGATGCTCAGTGCGCGGTGGTGAGCGATCTTGTCAGACTTGGCGTAGGTAAGCCGGCCATCGCGGATCGTGCAGCGCGATCCGGGCTCGCATGTGCTTCCAGTGACCGTACTTGAAGAAGTCGAAGTCGATTTCAGATATCCGGTGCTGGATCATCGCCCAGGTCGACCATTTTATATCGGCCAATCCCTTGTACACGGCGATGCGTGCGACCGCCTGCTGGTCAAGGCTGCCGAAGTACTCCTCGATCAACTCCGCCTCTTGGTCCGGCGTGAAAAACATCTCGCCGAACCAGAGCGCCAGCTCGTAGGCCCGATCGTTCATGCTGGCGTAGTCGTAGTCGATCAGCCAAACCCGATCGCTGTCGTCGATCAGGAAGTTCGCGGCGACCGTATCGTTCATGCAGGGGACGAGGTCGAGGCCGCTGGCTTCCAAAGCGGCTCGCGCGCGCCGGTACTCCGCTTTCAGCCAGGCGATATCGGGTGGCTCCGGCGCGGAGACCTCGTCGACCTGCTGAAAGTGCTCGTCGATCATGTCGAACAGCGTCTTGGTGGTGCTCAGCGGTGCGACCGTGTGGAAGTCGCGCAGCACCCGTAGCGCGTTCATGCGCACCGCGGGAATCAGGAAGTCGCCATTGTTGCCGGTCCTTACGTCGGCCAGGAAGGTGGCGACCTCGACGCGTTCGTCTTCCAGGTAGTAGTGGATTTTGGGGCTGATGCCGACCGCATGCGCTTTGACGGCCGCGTCATGGGCGACCACCCGATCGATGAACAGCTCGGTCCCTTCGCCGGGAATCTTGACGATGAAATCTTGTTCGGCGCCGTCCACCCGGACGCGCCAGTTCATGTTGGCAAGGCCGCCGGGGACAAAAGCGTAGCGCAGGTCCTTTCCCTGCCAATCGTCGATCCGGGCGATCACGCTTTCGATTTTCGCTTCCGCCGGCGTGCCGGGGTTCCCGGGTTGTTTCTCAGGCATCGGATCGTCTCCGGGCTGGTACGAGATATTGGCGCATCAGACCTGCCTCAGGCGGCGCTCGAAGCTCCAGTCCCCGGCCGTCAAGGTGGCGCGCATGAAACGCCAACTGGCGTACTTGAAGTACTCGATCTCGGTGCGCTGCGCCCGTCCGTGGCAAATCAAGCCCCACTGCCCCCAAGTGAAATCGTCGATCAAGCCCCAGAGTCGGGCACGATGCACGGCCTCGGCGGTCTTTGCGCCGAACAGGGGGGATAGCGCATCGGTCCACTCGTCCTCGAAGTCGAAGGCCTCTGTCAGGAGGATTCCGAAGTCGTGGAGCGGCTCGCTGAGTGCAGCCTGGTCGAAGTCGACCAGCAGCAACGCGCCGTTCGGGCCGAGCATGATGTTTGAGGCGATGCTGCCGAGGTGACAGGGCACGGCCGCGCCTTGGCCCGGCGCCAAGGCCTCGATTGCGCGCACGACCTGGTCGGCGAGCCAGTCGTAGTTCGGTGGGCGGTCGACCGGGAGCGCGCGCAGCATCCCATCCTGCCGTTTGAGGCGTGCCGCCGGGTCATGACGTACGATGCCGTCGGTGGGTGTGGCCTCGTGCAGCGCCTGCAGCCGTGCGATAATGGTCTGCAGACAGGCGGGTTGCCGGAGATCCTCAACCCGTGCGTAGCGCCACGCACCTTCCAGCCAGTCGGTCGCCAGGATCGCACTCTCCGGATCGAACCAGGCGACCAGCGGCGCAACGTTGTTTTCTCCGGCGAGGGTCGCCATGGCCGCTGCTGCCGAGGCGGTCATCAGGTCTTCCTGATCGTCAGCCGGGACTTTGCAGAAGAGCGACGCTTTGCCCGCCTCGGTGACCCGGTAGCAGTGATGCGCCACCCCGCGATGGACCGGGGAGGCAACGGCCGGTACCGCGAGGGCGATCTCCGCGTCCGGCCACAGGCCCTGGCGGCTCAGGGCTTGGGTGAGGATTTCGGAGGGGGCGCTCTTGGTCGTCATCGCTTTCTCTAGCGCGTTTCGGGGCTCTGGCTGGAACGCCCTGCCAGGTGGAGGGCGACGCCGGCCGTTCCTAGAGCTTCAGCGATGTCGTCGGGCGGCTGCTGATCTGTGATCAAGTCCGTGATTTGATCGAAGGTGAGGGCTTGGACGAAGGCCATGCAGTTGAATTTGCTCTTGTCGGCCAAAATGACGTAGCGCCGTGCCGCTGGAACCAGCGCCCGGCGCAGCTGGGCCTCTTCTTCTTCATAGTCCATCAGGCCGTGGCCCGCGGTGATCGCCGCTATTCCGCAAAAGACGATGTCATAGCGATAGCGCGCCGAGAGGACGGGGGGATCGAACCCGAACATGGCCGCGTCTTCGCGCTTGTAGAGACCGCCGATGACAATGAGGCGGTTGCTCGAACGCTCCCCGACGATGCGCGCGACCTCCAGCGAGTTGGTCACGATGGTCAGCTTGTGAAAGCCGACCAGGGCATGAGCGAGTGCGATGGCGCTTGAGCTCGGGTCGAGGAAGAGGGACATGTCCTCCTGGATCAGCTCGACCGCCCGAGCGGCAATGCGATCCTTGGCGCCTCTGTGGAGGCCCAGCCGTTCCGTGACGGGTTGCTCGATCAACAGGCTTGGCAGCACGGCGCCGCCATGAACGCGGCGTACGCTGCCCGCCTCTTCAAGAAGCTTGAGGTCGCGTCGGATCGTTTCCTGCGAGACCTTCATCTGATCGGCCAAGGCCGGCACCGAGATCCGCCCCTGATCCTTCATCACGGTCATGATCTGCGCGCGGCGGCCTTCACTGGTGATGGACATCAGGGCACTACCCGCTTGTGTTGTCGAAGAGCGCAGGCGGAAGGCGATCGCGCCAGGGCATCAGGTGCTCTATCGCGGCGGCGAGTCGGAAGATGTCCGCCTCGCCGAACCGCGGACCCACGATCTGCAATCCGACGGGCAGACCCTCCGGCGTAAAGCCGCAGGGCAGAGAGGCTGCCGGCTGCATCGTCAGATTGAAAGGGTGGGTAAAGGGTGTCCAATTCGCCCAGTCGACAAGACGGCCCGTCATTCGCTCGGGCGGCCCTGGTTCATCGGCCGCAAAGGGCAGTATTGGCATGGTCGGAAGCAGCAAGAGATCGATTTCTTCGAAGAGGGCTTCGACTTTGGCCGAGAAGTCGGCCCGGGATTTCAGCGCGAAGAGATAGTCGCGCGCGGAGAAACGCTCACACTCGGATATCATCCGCGCAAGCCCGGGATCGAGCGCATCCGGCCGCGCCGCCGCAAGATCGCTATTGGTATGCCCACGGCCGACTGTCCAGATGATCTCAAAGACATCCGTCATGTCAGGCCAATCAGGCTCGACTCGCGTCACCTCAACAGGCAAGGCTTGTGCGATCCCGTCCACTGCAGCGGCTACGGTCTGCGCCACTACCGGGTCGACCGAAACGCCGAAGAGCGTCTCCGCGAAGCCTACTCGCAGCCTGTCCACCGGCTGCGAGCAAGCCTCGAGATAGCTTGTCGCTTCGGCGGGCAAGCTCAGGTGATCCGCGGGATCGGGACCTTTCAGGAGGTCGAACGCCAAGGCGCTGTCCGAGACCGAGAGGCTCATCGGCCCCACGCAACTGAGGGATTCCGTGGCGGACCAGGGCGCATGGGGGATGCGGCCCAGATGTCCCTTGAGAGCAAAGATCCCGCAGAAGGCGGCGGGGATACGGACCGACCCGCCGGCATCGGAGCCGAGAGCCAGCGGCACCATTCGGGCGGCGACAGCCGCTCCGGAGCCTGAGGATGACCCACCGCTCGTGAGGTCCGGATTCCACGGTGTCCGCGTGGCGCCGGTGAGCGGCGACCAGCCACTGCCGGTCCAACCCAGCTCCGAGGTGGTCGTTTTGCCGAGCGGGATAGCGCCGGTTGCCCTCAGCCGACGAACCACCGGAGCGTCTTGGCCGGAAACGGCCCTCTCGTAGAGCCGGCTACCGCGTTCCGTACGGGTGCCCGCCATGCCCATCAGGTCCTTGACGGCAGTCGGCACGCCTTCGAGTGGGCGCAGCTTTTTCCCCTGTGCTCTGGCGCGGTCCACCGCCTCGGCCGCGGCGAGCGCTTCATCTTCCCACAGCTGGCAAAAGGCGTTGACTGTTTTGTTGTGGTTTTTGATGGTTTCCAGGCATGATGATACAAGATCAACGCTGGTGGCCGTCCCGTTGCGAATCGCGGCCGCCATCTCTCCTGCAGTCATCTGGATTGAAGAATGTTCAGAAGTATTCATATTTTCAGCATCTTAAAGAGTGCTTCCGCTGCTTTCTTGGTTGAAGTCGTCCAACTGAAGCGGCGACGAATAAAGCACAAGCTCGTTTGACTGGAAATGTTAAAATTGCCTGCTTTCTATGTGGCTGATGATCGAGGAAAGGCGTTTCCTACATGACCAAGTCCAGCATGAACCCCTTTGCTGACTGCCTGACATCGGAAGACGTCTTATCAAAGATTGCTCAGAGTGACATCGAGCGCGTCCAGATCGGAATCTTCGACGTCGACGCCATCTTGCGATGGAAACGAGTGAGTCGCGAGAAGTTCGAGAAGCTGCTGACCGGGGGCTACAGCTTTTGCGACGTTCTCTACAAGTGGGACATCCTGGAGCAGCCTTACGGCTCGGAAGCCTATGGCGATGCGCCGGCGAAGATCGATCCCACCAGTGGACGGCTTTCTCCAGACACGGCGAAGGAAGCGCTCTTCATCGCCGACTTCCTGGGCCCGTTGGGTGAGCTGAGTGGAAGGAACCTGCTCGCGCAACAGATGGAGAAAGCGGCGACGCAGGGTCTTCGTGTGATCAGCGCCTTCGAGTACGAGTTTTTCACATTCGAGGAAACGCCTCAGAGCATCCGGACGAAAAGATATCGCGATCTCACGTCGTTTCAGCCTGAGAACCGCACCTATTCCGCACTCGCGCCAGCGGTCAACGACGGTCTCTTCGACCTCATAGAGGGGTATCTGAACGAAGCCGACATTTGGCTCGACAGCATGCACAGCGAGCTCGGGCCGGGATGCTTCGAGTTTCCTCTGGCTGCGACGGAAGGTCTGCGCTCGGCCGACAATGCGGCCCTATTCCGACTGTTCGTTCGCATCTGTCTTCAGCGGCGCGGGCTCATGCCGGTGTTCATGGCCAAATGGTCCGACGATTGGCCGGGCCAGTCCGGCCACCTTCATCTGTCGCTGCGTGATGACGCTGGCAGGGCAATCTTTCACGATCCGGACGACCCGCAAGGCATCTCCGAGACTTTGCGTCATTTCGTCGGTGGCGTGACGCATCTGTTGCCGGAAGCATTGGCGCTTTGCAGCCATACGGTGAATGCCTACCGGCGTCTCGTGCCGGGCGCCTGGGCGCCAGTCGCCAGCACGTGGGGCATCCAGAACCGGACGGCGGCGGTCCGGGTGATTCCCGGCGGCGCAGCGGCCACGCGCATCGAGTTCCGCGTGCCTGCGGCCGATGCCAACCCGCATTTGACGCTCGCGCTTCTGCTTGGTGCCGGCCTCTGGGGCTTGGAGAACAAGATCAGCCCGCCGCCGGCGATCGAGGAAACCACCTATGACCGAGTGTTTCCGCAAGAACAGCGTTTTCCGCGCACGTTGCTCGAAGCCGCCGAGCGGCTCGCTGACAGCCAGGTGGCGCAAGAGATCTTCGGCAAGGCCTTTATCGAGCACTTCGTCAGTACGCGTCTCTGGGAGGATCAGAAGGTCAGAGGACGCGTCAGCGAGGTCGAGCTCGAGCGCTACTTCGAGGCGTTTTGAGCCCAACATCCAGCAGGGAGCGACCTATGGCGACCGGTTTTCTTTGGCATGAGCGTTACATGTGGCATTCCACCGGGATTGCGGCCGGGCAGATCCCGGCCGGTGGCTATGTCGAGCCTGACAATCACATCGAGAGCGTCCCTTCGAAGCGGCGCTTCCGGTCTCTGGTCGAGGTGTCCGGTCTGATCGAGCAGCTCGCTCCCCTGGCGCCGCGTTACGCAGACGAGGAGGAGCTGCTGCGCTTTCATACGCGCGACTACCTCGCAGCGGTGAAATCGATGAGCGATGCGGGATACGGCGACGCCGGCGAGTTGGCTCCGATCGGTCCCGACAGCTATGACATAGCGCGCTTGTCCGCTGGCGGTTGCATCGTAGGACTCGACGCCGTGCTGGAGGGGCACGTTCGCAACGCTTACATCCTCAACCGCCCGCCCGGACATCACGCCGAAGCCGACCAAGGTCGCGGGTTCTGCATTTTGGCCAATGTGGTGATTGCCGTTCTCCATGGGATTGCCGAAAGGGGCCTCCAGCGCGTGGCGACCTTCGATTGGGACGTGCATCATGGCAACGGCACGCAGAAGGCCTTCTACGATCGCGACGATGTCCTGACGATCAGCGTGCACCAGGACAACTACTATCCGCAGGACAGCGGCGCCATGGATGAGCGCGGCGATGGAGCCGGTCTAGGGTACAATATCAACGTGCCGCTCCCTGCCGGTTCGGGCCACGAAGCCTACGTCGAAACGGTCCGCCGGGTTGTCGTGCCGGCGCTCGAACGCTTCCGCCCCGATGTCATCGTCGTCCCCTCCGGCTTCGATGCAAGCGCGATGGACCCGCTCGGCCGGCAAATGTGCATCTCCGATACCTACCGGGAGATGACCAGTCTGCTGATGGAAGCTGCAGACCGACTCTGCGAGGGGCGGCTCCTCATGTGCCACGAGGGTGGCTATTCGCAGGTCTATGTGCCGTGGTGCGGCCTTGCGACCGTCGAAACACTGTCAGGTCATCGCACGCCGGCCGAGGATCCCTATCTCCCGGACTATCTGGCAACGCTGGCTGGCCACAGCCTTCAACCTTGGCAGCGGGAGGTCATCGACCGTGCCGCGGCCATGATCGGCGATATCAAATAACCATCGTGCCCGGGCCAGGCCATCGCGAAGATCATGAACGGAGATCGATAGTTGTCGCCGGAAAGACCTTTAGCCGCCGACCAGCATGCGCTTGACGCGGTCCAAGAGGACATCGGGTGACTCGTCTGGGCGATCCAGCCGGATGTATTTCAGGGTCCGGTCGTCGTCCGCGAAGAAGTACAGGAAGGCAACCGGCTCCTCGTCGAACTGGGCAACGTCGTATGGCAGATAGCGCTCCGGAACAATGGAGTTGGGGTAGGGGACAGCCTGTTGCGTAAGGCGCCAAACCGAAGCATGGGGAGCGCGATCGCCTGACCCTGGCGGGAGAGGGCAGGCGAACAGGCGAGGCCCCAGCGCTCTTATGGCCGCGGCAAGCGGGCATGACAGGCGCCGCTCAAAGACAGAGGCCGACGCTGCTGCCAGCGCCGGCCTCAAACAACAACTCAGAAGTCCCTAGTCGCGGGTCGGCGCAAGATCACCGATCGCGTTGCGCAGCAGACGGCCGAAGAGCGTGGCATACTGCATGCGGTAGGCGTCGGTGTTGTCGAAGCGCGCCGAGAAGCGGCTCTGCAGCAGGCTCGCATTGGCGCCCTGCGCGCGCGAGATGATGCCGCCGGCAACGTCCGCGCTCGAGGGGTAGCTCAGCGCGAAGCGCAGACGGTCCACCTGGATCGAGCCCTCGGTGCTGCCCGTGCCGTCCTCGAGCGGACGGAACCGGAACAGAGCATCCGGCTCGGCCTTGAACGGCGGGAAGACATCGCGGCCGCCCAGACCGTCGAGCGGGTTGGGCAGGAGCTCCTCGCCCGGCAGCTCGGTGCGGTTGGCCGCGACGGCGCCGACCGGCCGGTCCTCGTCCGATGAGCGGTTGACCGATAGGACCTGCATCGCACCGCCATCGCTGTCGGCCGCCGTCAGGATCATCGTCGGGAAGCTGTCGTCGCTGTTTCTGAACAAGCCGCGACGCTGCTCGAGGGCGCGCAGTTCGCGGATCACATCATCCGAGCGCTTAAGGGCGCGCAGGGTGCCGATGCCGTTGGTGTTGTTGGGCATGTTGTCGGTCGACTCGACCTCCATGACCATGTGGAACGGCAGGTTGGCCTGGTTGGCGCGCCGATCGAGAATGATCGCAGCCATCCGAACCAGCTCGCGCGGGCTCGGCGGGTTGACCGAGTTCGGGGTGTTGAAGGCACTCTGGTCCTGTTCCGGGCCCCAGTCGCCATCCGGCGTGCCCCAAAGCACGAGGTCGCCGATCTTATCGAGCGCCAAGTCCTGCGGCATGCGACGGACTTCGTCCGGGATCGGCGTCGTGGCGCTGCGCACCAGGCCGGCAGCGCGCACACGCTCCTCGGGCTGGTCGTTGAAGATGTCATCGGCGGCGAAGACACCCAGGACTTTCGGTGCATAGGTCGGGTCGTTGCGCAGCTGGCGGAAGAGCTGCTGATACTGGCGGCGGGTGCGGATGACGACGTATCCATCATCAGCGGCTTCCTGCAGCAAGTTACGGCTGTCGTCCCGGGTCGGGCCGTTCTCGACGATCGCCTCGTCCGGGGTCATGCCGTCACGCACGTCCTCGGCAGCACCGATGGCATCAAAGTGGACGAAGCAGTCCAGGCGGGGCCTGTTGAGCGTCAGGCGACGCTCGCCGCAGTAGGGCGTGCCCTCGGGCAGGAAGAAGCGCTCACCGCCTCCGAGGATCACGATCGGGTCAGCATCTTCGCCATCCGTGATGTCGCAGTCGGCGTTCGGGTCGTCCTGCGCATAGGTGGTGCCATCCATCGTCTGCTCGAAGGGGCAGGTGCGCGGGCCGTTGAAGCCGGGACGCCCGCCGAGCAGCTGAAGCGACTGGGCCTCGGGCTCGCCGCGGGTGTTGGTCTCGGCAAAGAAAGCACCGGTGCCCGGCTCGCCGGCGATGTCACCGTCGTTGACCAGGCCGGTCGGGTGCCCCCGGTTTGCGGCCTCCCGCGAAATCGAGCCCGGGTAGCCCGACAGCGACAAGATCTCGCGGCCGTTGTCGCGGCCGTAGGAGTTCGGGCCTGTGACTTTGTAGCCGAAGGCGTGGGTCGTGGCGCCGCCGTTCGAGGTTCCGGTCAGGCGATCGGCCATGTGGCCGCGATAAATGGCCATCCAAGGCAGCCGATCCCACTGCAGGAATCGGTCGGCACCTTCCCAGTACATGCGCGCGGCATTCCACTGCTGCAGCGCGGAGCCGTCCGGGTGGAAGAACACGACGTTACCGATCTCTAGCTCTTCAGCTTTGACGCTGGATACGATGGCAGTCGTCGACATTGCCACTGCCATAGCGATCGCAAGGCGGCGATACATGAATGCGGACCTCCTGATCATCAAGTTTTAGGGGAGCGCGCTCGTGCGCTTTGAGAGCACGCGTTCATGCGCGCTTCGAACCGGTAACGCTGGAATGTGATAGCCGTGTAAGCAAAACCGAACAAATTTGCGAAATATTTATTAAGGTGATACGAGAGCTATATTGCATAGTACACAAGAAAAGCATCAAATAGCGCTTGAGCTAAAGTATTAACGATACGCCAGTGTTGATATAATTTAAAATTTCATAGAATTGTGGTTGAGATTTTCATAGACTCTGAGCGCACCTCAACGCCATGGACATTGGCCCGGTGGTGAACGAACCAAGCAAGCGGGACAGCGGCGTCGCGCTTCTCATCGCGATCTGGGTCCTGGCGCTGGTCGCGACCATTGCCCTCGTCGTCACGCGCGACGCTCGTACCTCCGCGATGATCGCCGGCAACGAACGCCTCGCGGTCGAGGCGCGGGCAGCAGCCGAGGCGGGAATCGAACGTCTCGCCCTGACCTTGCTCGCCGAGGCAGCGGGCGGGCGCCTCACGCCTTCGGCAGCAGAGAAAACGCTTCCCCGGCGCCATACCGGCAACCGCTCGAGCGGCATCGCGCGGGAGGGTGCCACACTCCCGGTGCTCGGTGGTGGGCAGGCCGTCGCGCTCGATGGCCGGCGCTATCGCCTCTCCTTCGGCGAGGCGTTCCTCGTCCTCAGCGCACAGGCGGAAACCGGGAAGGTCGATCTAAACCGCGGCGACGAGACGGTGCTGCGCACTCTGTTTCAGCAGTTCGATCCGGATGAGGGTCCGGCGGCGGCCGAGCGGGTCCTGGCGCGACGGGCGCGGCCCGCCGGCTCACGGGTGAGTCCTTGGCGGCTGCGCGCCGAGCATTTCAACCAGGTCTCCGATCTCGCCCGCCTCGGTATCGTGTCCGCACCACTCTATGCACGGCTCGCGCCCTACCTGACCGTCACCGGCCAAAACCCGCTGCCCGATCCGCTCACCGCCCCGCGCCCGGTGCTGGCCGCGATGGCGCTTAGCCGCAGCGTCAGGGACGAGATAGAGAGCGTTCGCGGCGCGCCACCACGCCCGCGCGATTGGCGCGAGGGGCTGATCCTGACGCTCCGCGCCGAGGCGGTGCTACCGGACGGGACCCGCGCTGAGGCGCGCGCACTTACACGCATTTCGTCGTCGGCAACCGGGTCTCTAACGTACCTGGAGAGAGACGCATACGCCTATCCGACGGCGTGGGTACCATCCCAATAGGCTTGCAGCGGGGTCTATAGCGAAGAGGTCGGGTTAGCGTCGCACAAGCGGCGCGGCGCCGAGGCGCGCGACGAAGCCAGGCTGGCGTGCTGGGCGCTGCGCAAGCGGCGTGTCATCGGCCCAGTCGAGGTCGAGCGCCACGAGCATCGGCAGCGCCGTGCGCCCTGACCAGACCGACTGCCAGCCCATCAGCGGGAACTCGTTTTCGCTACCCTCAGCCACAACCGGGCCGAAGTACCGAAAGCGCGCGCCCGAGAGCCCCTCGACCAGAACGGTGCTCAGCGAGTCGGCGTTGAGCGTGGGGCTTGCATGTCCAAGCGGGGCAGCCCGAAGCATCAGCCGGTCGCCAGCCAGGTGCAGTTCGACCAGGAAGTCGCCAGGCGGCGCCACCGCAGCCGGCAGCGGCGCGGCGAAGATCACGCGGTCCGGTGAGCCGGTGAAGAGGATCGCGGGTTCCTGATCCACCTGGGCGCGCAGTGGGATCGGCCGCGCCCCGTCGAGCAAGCGGCGCACCGCCTTCAAGGCCTGGCTCGTCTCCGTCGCCGCCATTCCGGTCGCGTCCCCGCGCTCCCAGGCGGCGAGGCCGAAGCGGAGGCCCCCCGCTGCCATCACACCGATAAGGCCAAGCAGGGTCATCGCCACCAAGAGCTCAAGCAACGTGAAGCCGGCGCGTGGGCTCACAGCCAGCCCTCCGGTACCGGGCCGATACGCAGGCTCTCAAGCGCAATCGCCGCTTCGCCGGATCCCGGCGGCAGCGCCTCGACGCGCAGATGCCATGGCGCGCGGGCGAGCAACGCCCAGAGTTCTGTCTCCCCCTGTCTGACAGGCTGCATGGTCACGCGGGCACGCCAGCCGTCGACGAGGGCGATCTCCTCGGTCCCGCGGCGCATCGGTAGGTCCGTCCCGATGCGCGCAAGTGTGCTCTCAGCATGCGCCGCGGCGGCCAGTACCTCGGCCACGCGGTCCTGGGTGCGCGCAGCGCTGCCGAGGCCCGGATAGGCCGCGCCGAGAACGAGCGCGATGATGACGAGGGCCACCAAGACTTCCAGCAAAGTGAAGCCGCGGCTGTTCACGAGGCGCTACGGGGCTCTTCCGCCCCCTCCACGCGGCGCACGGCGCCGGCGAACCAGTGCAACAGCAGACTGTCGCGACGCTCGCCCGTGACTTGCGTGGCCTCTCCGGCAGCGGCGCTGCGCAGTACGTGGATTGCCACCGCCATCAGGAGCTCGAGCGCGGTGAGCGAGGCCTCAGGCTTCGCCGCATCCGGTCGGCAGCCGCGGTACCGCAGTCATCGGACATGGTCATACTCACTGCTAGATCGCGAGCTCGATTATGCTTGGAAGGGCGAGGCCGACAAAGGAGATAGTGACTGCCACGATCAACCCAACCACCGTCGCCACGACTGGCTGGCCCCAATCCCGAATCAACGCCAATGCTAGGGCGCTTTGCGATCATATTGAAGCATTCCGACGGGCTCCCGTTCCTTTTAATTGGGGTCCGTTCTCATCCCCTGTTCGGCATTCGCGCGACATTTGGCTGTCACGAAAGAATGCTAGGTACACACGCTGGGTCATAGCTTCGATCTGTGACGAAATCTGTGTGCCATGCGGATGTTGGCCGATCGCAGTGTCGGTTTTTGCACGTAACGACTACGTCTAGAGTGAGACGGCCATATCAGTGCTCTCTCTTTCCTCGCTTCTGATTGCCCCGTTGGTGGGGAGTTTCATCGGCCTGGTCGTTAGCCGTGCCGGAAGCGGCCGTGGCATCGTCTTCGGCGGCTCGCGCTGTGACCACTGTGACCGGCGACTGCAGCCACGCGACCTTGTGCCCCTGTTCTCCTGGGCCTTGAGCGGTGGCAAAAGCCGCTGCTGCCGACAGCCGATCACGGCGCTTTATCCGCTGGTCGAGCTGGCCGCCTTCGCCGTGGCGCTTTGGGCTGTTGCGGTGACGACAGGCCCCATTGCCATTGTCAGCCTGGCGCTCGGCTGGACCCTGCTAGCCCTCTCGCTCATCGACTTCAGAAGCTACCGCCTGCCGGACGGCGGCACCTTGCCGCTTATCCTGGCCGGCTTGGCACTGTCCGCCATCGGCGAAACCGGACCGCTCTGGCTTCACCTGCTCGGCGCGGCGGCCGGCTATGCCGCCCTTGCGGGGATTGGCGCGCTCTATGAGCGCCTGCGCGGTGAGCCGGGCCTGGGCCTCGGCGACGCAAAGCTGCTGGCGGCGGCGGGCGCCTGGCTCGGGCTGCAAGCGCTGCCCTCGGTCATGCTCATCGCTTGCCTCTCCGCACTCGCGATGGCCGCTGTTCTGGCGCGGCTGCGCGGCGAGTTGGGCTGGCGCTCCGCCATTCCCTTCGGCCCTGCGCTGGCCTTGGGCTTCTGGATCACCTGGCTCTATGGGCCGCTGCTGCTTGGCTGAACGCCAAGAGCGAAACGCGCAAGAAAGGCAAGAAAGCAAGCAATCACCATGTTGTCGCCGGACGCGTCACTGCTGGACCCGATGGAACGCTTGGGCGCGCTGCTCTGTGAGGAGGGGCGGCTGGACGCGCAGCAGCTGAACCGCGCAACACGTGTCGCCATCGAGACGGGCGAGCGTCTCGACAACGTGCTCTGCCGCCTGGGGCTGGTGGAGGAGCGCGATATGGCCGACGCGCTTGCCAAAACGCTGGCCATGGATCGGGTCGGGCCAGAGAGCTTCCCGAACGACGGAGAGCTGATCGAGGCTCTCGGACCGCGCTTTCTGGCCAGTGCCTGCATCCTGCCCATCGAGGAAGGGCCTGCGGGCATCCGCATAGCCATGGGCGACCCGCTGGACCGCTCGGCAGCAGATGCCGTGGCGCTCAAGCTTGGCCGTACGGTGGAACCCTGCGTCGGAGCCCCTTCCGAGATCGAGGCGGCGCTGGAGCGCTTGAGCGAGCGCGAAACCAGCCTGGATGAGCTCGGCGCCGATGTCGTGGGTGGCGAGGAGGACATGGCCGCGGACGTTGCGCGCCTGCGCGACCTGGCCTCGGAAGCCCCCGTCGTTCGCATCGTCAACCTGATCATCCGCAAAGCCGTCGAGGCGCGTGCCTCGGACATCCATATCGAGCCCTTCGAGCAGAGCCTGAACGTGCGGCTGCGCATCGACGGCGTGCTGCGCAAGATCGATGCGCCGCCAAGCCATCTGCGCGCCGCCGTGATCTCGCGCATCAAGATCATGGCCAAGCTCAACATCGCCGAGCAGCGCCTGCCGCAGGACGGGCGCATCAAGATCGTGGCCGCCGGCCGCGAGATCGACATGCGCGTGGCGACCTCCCCAACCTTGCACGGCGAAAGCGTCGTCATGCGGCTGCTCGACCGCTCGGGTCTGGTGCTCGACTTCGAAGGTCTCGGCTATGACGCGGGCTTGCAGTCGCAGATCATTCCGCTCATCGAACGGGCCAACGGCATCCTCCTGGTGACCGGTCCGACAGGCAGCGGCAAGACCACGACGCTCTATGCGGCGCTGTCGCACCTGAACGACGAAGAACGCAAGATCGTCACCATCGAGGATCCGGTCGAATACCAACTCCCAAACGTCGCGCAAATTCAGGTGAAGAGCCAAATCGGCCTGACCTTCGCACACGGCCTGCGCTCCATCCTGCGCCAGGACCCGGATGTCATCATGGTCGGCGAGATTCGCGACCTGGAAACGGCACAGATCGCCGTGCAGGCCGCGCTGACCGGGCATCTCGTGCTGGCCACCCTGCACACGAACTCGGCCGCCGCTGCCATCAACCGCCTGCGCGACATGGGGGTGGAGGACTATTTGATCATGGCCACCTTGGTCGGTGTCTTGGCCCAGCGGCTCGTGCGCCGCCTTTGTCCAGCTTGCGCCACCCCGGACGACCGCGCGCTTGCCGAGCGGCTCGCGCCGGATGTGCCGCCGGAACGCTTCCTGGCGCCGCAGGGCTGCCCGGAATGTCGCGGCAGCGGCTACCGCGGGCGCACCACCATCGTCGAAGTGTTGCCCGTGGTCGACAGCATCCGCCGCGCCGTGCTGGCACGGGTGGGCCAGCACGAGTTGGAGGACATCGCCGTCGCCAACGGCATGCAGACCATGCGCAACAACGGTATCGCCAAGGCTGCGGCTGGGGAGACCTCCCTGGCCGAAGTGCTTCGGGTTTCGGCGGAGGCTTAGGGTGACCGTGTTCCGCTATCGCGCCCTTTCGAAGTCCGGCGAGATCGTCGTCGGCACCATAGACATGCCCGACAAGGAGTCAGCCGTCGCCCGCCTCCGGGCCGGCGGCCATCTTCCCATTCATCTGGATGCCGAGCGCAGCGGCGGCCTGATGGCGCTGCTCAATACTGAGATTACACCGCGCGACGCCCTCAGCACCAAGGACCGCATCGTTTTCACGCGCTCGCTCGCGACCTTGACCGGTGCCGGCCTGCCGCTCGACCGGGCGTTGGAGATGGCCGGCGAGCGGGGCGGGCGACGCGCCGTGCGGACCGTCTCGGGTCGATTGCTTGAAGCCGTACGCGGCGGCTCCGGGCTAGCCAGCGCGTTAGATCGCGAAGCCTCTGCCTTCCCGCCGCTCTACCGCAGCCTGGTGCGGGCCGGGGAGGCGGGCGCAGCGTTGGAGAATACCTTGGCCCGGCTGGCCGACACCCTGGAGTCCAACGCCAAGCGCCAGAGCGAGCTGCGCTCGGCTATGATCTATCCGGCCTTTCTGGTCGTCACGGCCATGGGATCGGTCGCCATCTTGCTGGCCTACGTGGTGCCGACTTTCGAGCCACTGTTGCGCGATGCCGGCGTCGAGCCGCCGGCCCTGACGCAGATTGTCATCGCAACCGGACGGCTGGTCGAGCATTATTGGCTCTTCCTGCTCGCCGGACTCGCCGGGCTCGTCCTGACAATCATGCTGCTGCTGCGGGTGCCGTCCGTGCGGCTGAGATGGCATCGCCTGGCGCTCTCCATTCTCGTCGTTGGGCGGCTGTGGCGCGAGTTCGAGACGGCTCGACTGACGCGGCTGCTCGGCACGTTGCTGGAAAACGGCGTTGCCCTGCCGGCCGCCTTGCGACTGACGCGCGATGCGCTCGGCAATGCTGCTTTCGCGGATGAAGTCTCCCGCGTGATACCGGAAGTCGAGGCGGGCCGCGGCGTTGCCGACCCGCTGCGCGAGGGCGCCATCCTCCCCGATCTCGCCCTGCAGCTGATCTACATCGGTCAGGAAAGCGGGCAGCTCCATGACATGCTGCTGAAGACAGCGGACATCTTCGATGACGAGGCCAAGCGTGGCTTCGACCAGGTCTTGGCAATCCTCACACCGGCCCTGACCCTGGTCATGGGTGTGCTCATCGCGTTGATCATCTCGTCGATCTTGTTCGCGCTCTTCAGCATCAACGAACTGGCAATCTGAAGAGGCAGAATGACGAACCCGACAACAGCACAGCAGCCAACAGACCAGGCTGGTCGGAAAGCGCGCAAGGAAGGCGGTTTTACCCTGCTCGAGCTTCTTGTTGTGACGACCATCCTGGTCTTGCTGGCCGTCGCCACCGGCACCGTTGTGATCAACTATCTGGGACGCGCAAAGACCGATGCCGCGCGATTGCAGATCGATCAGATCGAGGCTGGGCTCGATCTGTTCCGCCTGGACGTCGGCCGTTATCCGACGCAGCAGGAGGGTATCACCGCACTTGTCGCCGCACCGGGAGGGCTCGACAGCTGGCGCGGCCCCTACGTCCGCAAGCAGGCGGCCCTGACGGACCCGTGGGGGACAGAGTTTCAGTATGTCTTCCCCGGCCGCAACGGGACTTACGATCTGTTTTCCTACGGCGCCGATGGCACCGAGGGGGGAGAAGATGAAGCCGCGGACGTCAAGAGCTGGGAATAGCGCGGACGGCTTCACGCTGCTGGAGATGCTGGTCGTGATAACCATCGTCGTGATGCTGGCGGCTGCCTTGCCGGGTCTGCGGTTCGGCACTGACCAAAGTCACGAGGAGGCTGTCCGAGAGATTCTCTCGACCCTCCGCCAGGCCCGCGCCGAAGCAATTCGCAACGCTGAGACGACAGCAGTCGTCTTCGATCTCCAGCAACGGCGCTTCGGCATGCCGGGCCGGGAAAGAGAGCTTGCGGCCTCAATCAACCTGACACTGCGCACAGCCCGAGAAACGCGTTTGGCCACTGGAGAGCGGAGCATCGTCTTTTTTCCCGACGGCAGCGCCAGTGGCGGCAGCATCCGGGTCGAAAGGGGGCAGGAGACCAGCACGATCAACGTGCGTTGGCTGACCGGCGTCATCAGGCAGGACGGATGAGGCCGACACCGTGACCAGCGTCTCGACGCTCCACAAGACGAGCCGTGCACGCGCCGACAGCGGTTTGGCGAGGCCCGACCTCTCTGTGCCAATCACCTTGGCCGAAGCGGTTTGGCAGCCATGAACCGAGGCTCGCCCGACAATCCCAGTGCGGCGGCGATTGGAGGACTGCGGGCCAATGCGCTTAGCCTTTCTGGCGGGTCGCTCGTCGGGCGCTTCTTCCAATGGTGGGGCAGCGAACTGGCGGCACTTGTCCCAGGGGGACTCAAGCGCATCCTGCATCCAAGCAGGCCGGCGCTGCTGGCCCGCGCCGAAGGCCAAACCATATGTCTCGAGCAGGATAAACGGGACCAGCGCGATGAGCTAGGGAGCCTGCAGGATCTCCCCGCGCGCGCGCTGCAACGCTTCCAGCGGCAGCAGCGAAAGAAGCGCCTCGACGTGGTGCTTGTCGCCCCGCCGGGCCGCTACGTCACACGGTCGGTCAGCTTCCCTCTCACTGCGGAGCGCGACCTATCCGGCATCCTGGACTACGAGATCGAGCGCCTGACTCCCTTCTCGGCCTCGGAACTCTACTACGATGTCAAAGTTGTCGAGCGCGACCGGGAAGCCGGCCGCCTTACGGCCGAGCTCGTCTTCGTTCGCCGCGCCGACTTCGCCGACGCCGTGACGGCAATTCAACAGAGCGGCCTCGCTGTCGACGGGCTGGATGTCGAGGCGCCGCAGGGCACCCTGCGGCGCTTGAATCTGCTGCCAAGGACAGTCAAGCGCAGCGGCGGCTTCGGCCGTGGCCTGGCTATCGTGCTGATCTGCAGCCTCGTTTGCCTCACCCTGGCTTGGGCCGGGCTGAACCTGGTTCAGAAGGAGCAACGCTTCGAGGAGCTGAGCGACGCTCTCTTCCAGGTCAGGCGCGCGGCCATCGCCATGCAGGATGGGGGTCAAAGCGTGGCGCCCGACGATGCGGTGGCCTTCGCGGCCTACAGCTTGAAGCAAGACCGTATAATGGTGAGCGAGGTGGTTGCGCTGGTCACGGAGCTCCTACCGGACGGCACTTGGCTCGACCGCTTGAGCATCGACAACGAAATCGTCGAAATGAGCGGATACTCCGGGAACGCCGCCGCCTTGATTGATCGCTTCGAGACGCACCCGGCCTTCCTGGAGCCGATTTTCCGCTCGCCGATCACCCGGGAAAATGGCCGGGAGCGCTTTGCGCTAGCGATTCGTATCGCGCCTTTGCAGGAGGCGACGGAATGAGCCCTCTCGTCTCCCGCGCGGCTGCTCTGGCCCTCGCTCTTGGCCTTCCCGCCCTGCTGTTGTTCGGCGCCGTGCTGCCGCTGCAGGAACGCTTGCAGACACTCGACGAGGAGATCGTTGGTCTGGAGGAGCAGATTGCGCGGTTTCAGGAACAGCTGACCCGTGCGGAGCCGCGGACCCAGATCGAAATCCTGGACACTGCACTGCTGGCTGGCGCGTCCGAGGCCTCAGCCGCTGCGCAGTTGCAGGACCTTGCCGACCGCGCCATCGCTGCAGCCGGCGGCGAAGTGGAGAGCATCCGCGTCGAGCAGACGCGGCCCTTTCAGGACGGAACCGATACCGTGCAAGTGCCGATCACGGTCGAGTTGACGGCTGACATGCCGGCTCTCCAGCGGCTTCTGCACCGGGTCGAAAGTGGCACGCCCTACCTCTTTGTCGACCGGCTTGCGGCACGAGCGCTGCGCCGCGGCAGCGATTCGGACGCTGCCGTCGAAGTGTCGCTTAGTCTTCAAATCTCTGGGGTATACCAACCCTCGAGGGAGCCGTGACGGTGATGCTCTTGAACGCTTCATGACCGGCAACGGTCACCGGAAAGGAAACGGGTGAAACCGATGAAACTCGGCCTGTTCAATCTCGCGGCCGGCGCAGCCTGCCTCCTGGTCGGCATCCAGGCGGCGGAGCTCTGGTCGGCTCCAACTGGCTTTACCGCCCTGCCGGCACAAGCGGCGGCCGTCCAAGAGCCGCCTCGCACCGAGCAGCTCCGCTTCGAGGCACCGGACTTGGCGGTCTTCGCGGAGATCGCCGAGCGGCCACTCTTCTCGCCGGATCGGCGGCCGCCCGAGCCCAAGGTCGCGGTTCTGGAGAAAGCCGAGAAACTTGTGGTCCGGGCCGCGGTCCCCGCCGAACGACCGCTCCAGATCGTTGTGCTTGGCGTGGCCTCAACCAGCGACGTGCAAAGCGCGATTATCCAAGTCGACGGCGCCGTTTCGGAGCTGCTGCGCTTAGGCGAAAGCCTGGAAGGCTGGACCCTCGCCAGCATCGAACAAGAGGCTGTCGTCTTCGCCCGGGATGAAGAAAGAGTGACGGCTCTGCTCGGTGAGATCGCCGAAGTGAAGGTGCCGGATACCGACGGCTCTTCCCGCTTAGAGCGGAGAGATGCGGCGGAGCACGGGGCTGCACGCCTTTTGCCGGCCTCCGCTGCTGGTTCGGGCGCAGGGGGCAGCTTCGTGCGCAGCATGGATTTCCAAGACAGGCTTGACGAGGACTAGGTGTGTTCAGGCGCCGGTGAGGCAGCGCCACGCTCTTTCAGGTGGGAAGGCAAGATGACAAGAATAGGTGCAAGGGTCATGTTGATCGCCGCGTCGATCGCATTGGCCGGCTGTGAAACGATTGGACCGCTCTGGCCCGAGAACCCGGACAACTACGTCAGCTATAGTCGCGTACAGGATCCCAACGATCTGCAGAACGGGGTACCGAGCCAAGAAAGCGAGGCCGATCGAGCGGCGAGTGAAGATGCCTATCTGGCCGAGATCGACGACCTGTCGGGTCTGGACGAAGAGGAGCAGGAGCCTGCGGTCAGCGGCTTCATCCAGCTGGGCTGGCCCGGCGAAACGCTGGTCGGCAGCGGTCTCGGCAACCCGGCCAGCGGTGAGGGCTCGGATATCGCCCTCGACTTCGAAGGGGCCGACCTGGCAAGCGTCATCAAGGTAATCATGGAGGATGGCCTCGGCGCCAGCTACGTCCTCGACCCACGTGTCTCGGGCACGGTGACCCTGCGCACCAACGGTCCGCTGTCCAGAGCCGACATCCTGCCGACGCTGGAAGAAATCCTGCGGCTCAACAATGCCGCGATCGTCGAGCGCAACGGTGTATTTCGCATCATTCCGCGGGAGGAAGCCGGCCTTTCCGCTCCGTTGCTGTCAGCACAGGAAGCCCAGGTCAGGGGCTTGACGGTCCGTGTGACGCCGCTGCGGTTCGTTTCGGTTGAGGAGATCGCCGACATTCTGGAGAGCCTGGCGCCGGTCGCCGGTGCCATTCGCTATGACCGGAGCCGAAATCTTGTCTTCACCATCGGTACGGCAGCCGAGCAGGCGACCATACTGGATGCGCTCTCGGTGCTTGACGTCGACTACTTCGCGTCTCGCTCCTTCGCCCTCCGCCCCTTGCGTGAGGCGGAAGCCCAGCCGGTGGTGGACGAACTGACGGCCGCCTTCGCCAGCCCATCGGGCATCGCCAGCACGGCCATCCGATTTCTCCCCGTCGAACGCATGAACGCCGTTCTGATGATCGCCGAGGATAGCGTCCTGCTCGACGACGCCATGGTGCTGACCCGAAATCTCGACCAGGACAGCGGAGAATCCGCCAGGCTACGGGTCTTTCCGGTCTCCAATCGTCGGGCCGCCGACTTGGCCATCCTCCTCGGCGATGTCTTCGGAGCCGAAACGTCGCTCGGCCCTCAGGGTGGCTCCGACCCGCTCAGCCCGAGCCTGACGCCGGAATTCGGCCGAACGGATGCCGACCCGGGAACCGACGTTGTAACCGCACCGGACCTGGCGGACACGGCCCCGACGCCCTCCCCAGGCGCCGGGCCGCTTGCCGGCGGACTTGGCGGAGGCGGCGGAGGTGGCGAAAGCGGCGTTCTTCGTATCGTGGCCGACGAGGCGAGCAATTCGCTGCTGGCTCTTGTGACCGGAGAAGGCGCGCGCGCCATGCGCCGAACGCTTCGCCGCCTCGACACGCAGCCGCTCCAAGTCATGATCGAGGCCACGCTTGTCGAGGTCACGCTGAACGAGGAGCTCGACTTCGGCGTCCGCTGGTTCTTCGAAAGCGGGGACTTCAGCTTCGACTTCGGCGATGCGGCCGGAACGGGGGCAGCAAGCGTGCTGCCGGGATTCAATGCCGCTTTCCGCACGTCCGACGCGCAGGTCACCATCTCGGCGCTGGATGCGGTCACGGACGTCAAGATCCTCTCTTCGCCGACCTTGATGGTCATGGATAACGAAGAAGCGCGTCTACAAGTCGGCGACGACGTGCCGATCGTCGTGCGGTCCTCCCAGTCGACAGATGACCCGAATGCGCCGATCGTGACGGAAGAAGAGTTCCGTGAGACGGGGGTCATTCTGAATATCCGGCCGCGGGTGAACGCGGCCGGAAACCTCTCACTGCAAATCCGCCAGGAGGTCTCCAGCGTTGCGCCGACAACCGGCACGGTCAATCCGACCTTCAACCAGCGGGTCGTCGAAAGCACCATTCTGGTCAACAGCGGCGAGACGATCGCTCTGGCCGGCTTGATCGAAGGCGAGTCGGGACTCCGCCGTGACGGCCTCCCCGTTCTCTCTCGGCTGCCGCTGATCGGTCCGCTGTTCGGCGTCACCGAGCGCAGCGGCGACCGCAACGAACTGATGATCCTTATCCGGCCCTTCGTGGTCCGCGATCAGAGCGAGGCGCGCGCGGCGACCAACGAGCTGCGGCGCAAATTGTCCAGTCTCGATGAGACGGTGTTCAGCGAGGGGGCCAAGAGAGAAGAGTAGCGGGGCGAGCTCCATTCGGATCCCGATCGTTGTCGAGAAGGACATACACTCCGACTAGAACGGTCGTGATCGTGAATAGAAACGCGTTGATCTGGATGGTCGATCTGCCCGCCATCGCAGAGCAGTGTTCGGAGAGCCCCCATCCATGGTCATCACGCTCTGCACGGTGATCAATTTGACTTGATGGTCACTCAATGAGACTGCTTGGGTGCCTGTCTGGGAGGGGGCCGACATGAGAACCGCATATCTCGCAACGTTCTTTTTGCTTGCCGCACCAGCTGGCGCACAAACTGTCATTGCGACCGACGCGGGTTTTCCCGAAGGCCCAGTCATAGTCGACAACGTGCTTCACTGGGCGGAGTACGGATCAAATCGCATCCGTACCTGGGATGGTGAGACCGTGGCGACCTTGGCCGACTTGCCCGGCTGCGGGCCATCGGCCGTGGCACCCCTCGGGGACGACTTGGCGGTGACGTGCTACGATGACGGCACCGTTGCTCGGATCGGGCGAGATGGCGCGGAGGTGGCGCGCTACGATACCGATGTTGACGGCAAGGCTTTGATTGGCCCGAACGATTTCACGCCGGCTGCGGACGGGGGGCTTTGGATGACCACCTCGGGTCCGTGGGAGTCGGCCCCCATCGTGGGTGCCGTCTACCATCTCGCGCTTGATGGGGCGCTGACGCAAGCGGCCGACGACTTGCACTATGCCAACGGGATCGCGCGTTTGCGCGAGCGCCTGTATGTGAACGAAAGCGAGGCGGGACGCGTGATTTCCTTCGCTGTAGAGGGGACGACGCTATCGGACCGCAGGCTCTTCGCGCGCATAACAGACCTTGACCCCGAAGCCGGGGCATACCCCGACGGGCTGAAGGCCGGACCGGACGGCAATCTGTGGATCGCAAGCTTCGCAACGGGAACCCTCGTGATCGTCGATCCCGCAGGAGGACATGTGAGGACAGTGGTCGTGGATGCACCGACAGCCCCGAACCTCACCTTCTCAGCGGATGGCACGACGGCCTATGTTGCCGTGGTCGATGAAACGACCGAGCCTCCCTATGCGGGCAGGATTATCTCTGTCCCGATAAACTAGGGGCGTCGCTTCCGAATTGAGCGGGCGGCTCTCGAAGAGCTGCTGCTTCCGACAGAGCCGAGGCTGCTAGCCCGGTGTGGCATTCGCCAGGCGGCGGCGGTCTTCGGCCGAGAGCTGGGGCAGTACTTCGATCATGAAGTCGTCGATGCTGTTCATGAAGTCTGCCATGAGCGGTGGCCTCATTTCGCGCAGACGCTGCATGGCTTCGAGGTCCAGTGGCTCGGCGCTGGCCAGCCGACGAACCTCGGTATGGGCATTGGCCAAGGCGTCGCGTCGCGCGGCAATCTCGGCCCGGTGCTTCTCGAAGGTCCTGCGAAAGACAGCCTCTCCCTCGGAGGACAGCTTGCTGGCCATACGCTCCATAAAGGCCTCCGGCTCAGGAGGGAAGGCGGTCGGGCGTTCGAGGTAAAGCGACACGCCCAAGGCGATGAGAAAGAAGTTCGACGCGAGAGAGCAAAGGAAGGCGAGACGGAGCCAGCGCTGCGCCAGCATATTCTTCCAGATCATGATTTAACCGAGCAGGTTGGACGCCGATGCCAAATTGAAGAGATCAAACTCGTTGGCCCCGTACGGCAGATACTTCATCAAGATCAATCCAACAAGAACGCCGGCGACCGTCCCGCTGCACATGGCAACGAGTTCCCTAGGTACCGGCCAGATCAGCCGCAGAAGCCAAGGGCGACCGTCCTCATGCTCTGTCTCGATCTCCCTGTCCTCAGCCAAGCCGGCCTGGTGCTCGGCGACCCGGCGCATGATGCGGTCGGTCAATGCGGACTCGACCGCAGGCATCGCGTCCGGCGCGAGGGCGGCATCCAGCGATTGGGCTTGCTGCAACAGCGCGCGTGCCGCCGGCTCATGCGATAGCAGCATCTCCGCTGAGCGTGCCAGCGCATCCGGCCAGCGGCTTAAATCCCCACCATATGTGTCGAGCGCGTCCTGGAAGCGCTCAAGAGTCATCAAAGACCTGTCGGGCATCGACCTTCATTCTGTTCAGAATCCCCCGCAAGTTCTTGCGGCCACGTTTCAATAGGGATTCCACGGCGTTGGTCGTCGTGTCCAGCAATTCCGCCAATTCGCGGGCGGTATAACCCTCATGGTAGTACATAATTAGGGCCAAATACTGTTGTTCAGGTAGTTTCGACATCGCGGACCGCAAGCGCGCGACGATCTGTTCGTGATGAATTGTTGCGACGGCATCGTCGCTCTCGTCCGCCGGCTCCGCGTCGTCCTTGAGCTCCTCCTCGCGCCGGCGGCGCTTGACGTCAAGGCAGCAGTTGAAGACCACGCGGTGCAGCCAGGTCGAAAAGCGCGCGCCTTCGTTGCGCCAATCCGCCCGCTTTATCCAGACCCGGAGAAAGGCCTCCTGTACGGAGTCCTCCGCCCGTGCGTGGTCTCCCAGGATGCGCAGCGCAAGCCGGTGCATGCGCTGCACGTGACGTTCCACCAGCAGCCGATAGGCCGTCTCGTCGTCGCCTCGGACGCGCTCCATCAGCGTCTCGTCCGACAGCGATGCCAACTCGGACGACACTGTCGTGACCGCGCGGCTCTCGATCTCTCGTCGCGTCTCGCTGTCGCGACGAGACCCAAGATCAAGCAACGTCAATGCCGTTTGCGCCATGAGCCGTTCCGATGGTTCCCGATTGTGCGCCCGATGTTTGGGCCAAGACTTCGGCCCAGGCATCGCGAACCACCGCGACCTGCCGAATGACCGAGTCGATCCGGGCCAGGGGATCCGTCTGCCTGGGCACCGCGAGGGTTTGGAAGGATAGGCCGTTGTAGTAGCGCAGCAGGGTCGCGCTGACCTGCTTGCCTCTCTGGTGGTCGAGATTTGCGGCCAGCATCTCGAAGATCATGGCTGTGCGCCGAAGAGACTCGAACGCGTCATCGAAGTCCGCTTCCGACCACTGCCTGCGCGCCTCCGTCAAGCGGCCGATTGCCTGATCGTAAAGCTCGATTGCCGCCGCAACACCGGTCAGCGGCGCGCGAGAGCTCTGATAGGCGCGCAAAGCGGATTGATGACCTGGGTTCATCTCGCATCCTTCTCCGGGCAATCTCTGGGCAATGCCGCTAGTCGTCGGTTTCAAACAGGACGTTGAGGTGGTCTTTCAGGCGGTTGGCTTCGGCGATCTGGTTTTCCAGATAGGCGTAGTATTCGATCAGCCTCTGACGGTGGTCCTCGGCCCGCCGCTCGATGTCGGAGACCTGTTGCTCCATCGCCTCGATGCCGTCTTCGGCGGCTTCGATGGCAGCCGGGATCTGGCCGTCGTCGCCGTTCCCATAGGCCGAGAAACTGTTGTAGAGCCGCTCGGCGAGCCCACGAGAGATCTCGATGTCGATGGAGGTCGCCTGCTCGCCGGTGAAAACCAGCACAAGACCTTCGTACTCGGTGCCGTCGGCGCCGATCAGGCGGGTGCCGTCGACGGTGAACAGGCTGCTGTCGCCGTTCACCGATGCGGAGACGGCGTTGCCGTCCGCATCCACCGCGATGTCCAGCGTGAAGCTCTGCTCTGCCGGGCCGTCGCCGTTGCGCAGCACGTCGATCTCGTTCGAGCTGGCGGTCATCTGGAACTGGAACAGGGCTTGGACGCCCTCCAGGTCGGCCACCATTGCCTCTTCCAAGGCCGCGTTGTCGATGACGAGGTAGTTGTTCTCGTCGAAGGTGATGCCTATGTCGGCCAGCGATGCGATGCCTGTGGAGTCGTTGCCGGTCGCCAGGATGGAGGAGACCTGGGCGCTCAAATTACGCAGCAGCGTGTCGCCGAACAGGATCGCGTCCTCCGACACCTCGCCTTCCGCGCCGACTTCCTGATTGCGCAGCACAAACTCGCGGTAGGCGTTGTAGCTTTCCACGAAGCTGTTGATGTCATCGATGGCGGTGGAAAGATCGCTCTCCACATCCATCTGCAGCGTGGTGCCCGGCTCGGCGCCGTAGAGATAGAAGGTGACGCTGTCCAGAATGTCGTCGATCTCGTTGCTGTCGCGGGTGATCTCGACGCCGTCGAGCCGGACGATAGCCGATTGCGGGGGCTGAAGCTCGTTCGCCGCAGTGCCATCAGGCTGGATGACGCCGAGGCCTTGCATCACGCCGCCGCTGTTGTCGGTGACCGAGATGGCCTTTGCGGTGTCGTCTGCCGTGAGAACGAGCTGAAAGACGCCCTCGCTGACCTTGATGACTGACGCCAAGACCCCGGTATCCTCGCTTTCCACATTGATCGCGGCCGCAATATCGTCGAGCGACATGTCGGCCGATACGGAGATGGTGGCGTCGGTCGCGCCTTGGGCCGAAAGGGTGAAGCTTCCGGTCAGACCGAGCGCCTGATCTCTGCTGGTCATGTCGCCGCTGGCGATCTTGTGCGCCTCGGCGATTTGCACGATCTCGAGATCGTAGCTGGCCAGTTGCGCATCGTCCTCGACGGTCACGCCCAGCAGATTGTTCGGATCGCTGCCGCTGTTCGAAGACAGGAAGGCAATCTTTTCGCCGAAGGCGTCGTCGCCGCCGTCATCCGGATTGCGCAGCGAGGCCACAGAGCTTGCCACCGCGTTGCTGAGATCCTGCATCTCTTCGTAAGCGGCGACCCGGCTCTCTTCCTCGGCGATCTCGACTTCCAGCCGGTCGGCTGGCGCCAAACGCTGCTGCACCGCGCTCTCGATCAGCGCTTCGCTCTCGAGGTTGGAGGTTGAGATGTAAGTCGTCGATCCGGGCGATGTGCTGCCGTTCGTACCGCTGATGTCACTCATCGATGAGACGCCTTAGAAGGGTTGACGCAGGCAGATCAGATACACGAGGCCAGGAGGTGCCCCCGCGTGCGGGGGCGAGAGATGCCGGTCTTCGGGCTTATTGGTCTTCGGCATCCCTGTCCTCCCGCCGCGCGCGGCCTAACGCATGAGGTCCAAGAGCCGCGAAGACATGTTGTTGGCGTGCGCCAAGGCCGAGATACTGGCACTGGTCAGCACTTCGGCCGAGGAAAGCCGGCTCTGCTCTTCGGCGACATCGACATCCATGATGGCCGATTGCGCCGCATCGAGGTTCTCGATCGAAGTGTCGATCACCTGACCGCGGTAGTCGAAGCGAGACATCTGGGCACCGAGCTCGGCGCGTGCCGTCGAGACGGCGTCGATGGCGACGTCGATGGCGGCCGCTGCGGTTTCCGCGTTGGCCGCGGTCGTTACGTCCGTGCCGGCGACCGTGAGGGTCGTGGTATCGAGGCTGCCGATGGTGACCGTCAGCATATCGTTCGTCACATCGGTGCCGACCAGGAAGTCGACGCCCGCTGCGTAGGCGGAAGAGCCATCGAGCAATGATTGCCCGTTGAAGCGCGTGCCAGTGGCGATGTCGTCGATTTCTTCGATCAACTGCTGGTATTCGGCGTCGATGTAGGTTCGCTCGGTGTCGGTCACCGCGCCGGACAGCGATTGCGCCGACAGCGACTTGAGGCGCTGCAGGATGTCGGAGATGCGGGCGGCGCCACCGTCCGCGGCCTGCAGGATCGAAGAGCCGTGCGAGGCGTTGGTCGAGGCTTGCTGCAGGACGGTTACGTCCGACTGCACCCGGGTGCCGACGGCGAGGCCGGCGGCATCGTCGGAAGCTTGGGTGATGCGCGATCCGCTCGCGAGCTTCGAGATCGAGCTCGCCTCCATGTCGGAGTTGACGTTCAGATAGCGCAGCGCCGAGTTGGCGGCGGTATTCGTCGTGATGACAGGCATGCGTGTTCTCCTACGTCGGTGCCAGCTGGCCTACATGAGCGGTCGGCAGGCAGGGTTTCGCATGAAGGCGATGCGCCTTCCGAAGGCTTCAACGCGGGATAGGTCGCTTTCCTGGCGCAAATTTTTCGGACATCGTCGAGATTTCTGTCCGGACGCGATAGGACAGGACGCCAAGGCGAAGCTGAAAAGCTCGGATTTCTCCCGTTCTCAGACTGGTCTCTGGTCTTTGATTTGGGTCGCTCGCGTCGCCGATGCTGCGCTTCCACATCAGTGGGCTTCGGCCAACCCTTCTACCTGAAGGCGTGTTGCAATGCCTGCCCTGGGCGGCGACCAGGGGCGGGGATGGCTTATGAACGAGGCTGCAGCCGTGCGAACGCCCTCGCGGGCCGTTCCTGCCCGCTATCAACCTTATCGCATAAAATGCGAGAAATTTCACCCGGAAAGCGGCGGCGGAATCTCATAAAGTATTGCAATTAATGCATTTTTATTAACCATGTTTGGTAGTGACCTGCCGCCGCGCGATCGTTGACAAGGCACCGCGCGAAGCCGTTCCGTCGCCTGCCATGCGACGGCTCTTTTGCTCCCGCTCCAAAAAAAGCTGCGCCAGGATTTCGCGTTTGGCTCGTGTAACCGCGGTGAGAACCGAAAAACGGGAGCACAGGTGTCATGGAAATCGTCGCGACCAACAGCCAGTCGACCACGAGCAATGCGTCTCAGGCGAACGACCAGCTGTTCGAGGACTATGAGGCCTTCCTGCAGCTGCTCACCACGCAGCTTCAGCACCAGGATCCGCTCGATCCCATGGATACGGCCGAATACACCGATCAGCTGACGCAGTACGCGATCCTCGAACAGAATGTCGCCACCAACGACAACCTCGAGCAGCTCATCGGCCTCACCACGACGAGCACCAATACGGCCGCGCTGCAGTACATCGGGCAAACCGCCGAGATCGACAGCAACTACGCCATGCTGTCCGACGGCAGCGCGACCTGGAGCTACAGCCCCAGCGAGACGACGGCCGAGGTCTCGCTGATCGTGCGGGACCAGGACGGACGCCAGGTCTACGAGGAGAGCGGCGAGACCGGCATAGGCAAACAGATCTTCGTCTGGGACGGTCAGACGAACCGCGGCAGCACGGCAGCCAACGGTATCTACAGCCTCGAAGTCGTTGCCAGCGATCGAAACGGTGAGGCGGTCGCCACCGAGGTGACTTCCTTCGGAGAGATCACCGGCGTGGATACGACCGACGGCGACGTCGTCTACGTCGTCGGCGAGCTTCGCGTCAGCGAAGCGGCGCTCCTCGGCATCGGGAACGACTGAGTCACGTCACGGGTAAGCCGGAACCGGCGCCCATCGCAACCCGCATAGAAAGGTGAACTACGATGAGTCTCTATGGCGCCATGCAAGCGGCGGTCTCCGGCCTCAATGCACAGAGCCAGACGCTCGCCATCATTTCTGACAACATCGCCAACTCCAGCACCACCGGCTACAAGACCACCCAGGCCAGCTTCAGCAGCCTGGTGACCCAGCAGTCGGCGTCGAGCCAGTACTCCGCCGGCGGCGTCTCGGTCACGGGGATGCAGAACGTCACCGAGCAGGGCCTGATCGAGGCGACCTCCTCCAGCACCCACATGGCGATCGACGGCAACGGGCTCTTCGTCGTTACCGACGCCAATGGTGACTACTTCTACACCCGCGACGGCGAGTTCGAGATCGACGACGAAGGCTACCTGAGAACCAATGACGGCTACTACCTCATGGCCTACGAGCTGGACGACAACGGCAACCCCGTCGGCGGCAACTCGAATGACTTGGCGAGCTTGAGCCGGGTCAACGTCAGTGACGTCACCGGCACCGCAACGGCCACCCAGTCGATCGAGCTGGAAGCCAACTTGCCGGCCGATGCGGCAATCGGCGACACCTTCGACACCACGGTGCAGATCCACGACAGCCTCGGCGTGGCTCAGAATCTCGGGCTGACCTGGGAGAAGACCAACGCCAATGAGTGGAGTCTCTCCATCGACGATCCCAACTCGCCGAGCGACAGCGCTGTCACCACCGGCACGATGACCGGCGGCCCTTACACCCTGACCTTCAACCAGGACGGCACCTTGGCGACTGCCGTGCCCGCGCTCGACTTCACCGTCACGGGTTGGACGTCAGGCGCTGCCGACAGCACCATTTCGCTGGATCTCGGAACGCCGGGCAGCGCCGATGGCATCACGCAGTTCGCCTCGGATGACGGCGATGCCGACTTTCAGCTCTACGCCATCGAGCAGGACGGCGCGCACTACGGTCAGCTGAGCTCGGTCGAGATCGACGAGGACGGCACGGTGGTTGCCCACTTCGACAATGACGACGCGCGCGACATCTACGAGATCCCAATCGCGACCTTTCCCAACGAGAACGGGCTGCAGCGGCACAGCGGCAACGCTTACTCCGCGACCCAGCAGTCGGGCGCCTACTTGCTGAGCTCGGCCGGCGATGCCGGTGCCGGCACCATCGTCTCCGGCGCCTTGGAAGCCTCCACCGTCGATATCGCCGACGAGTTCACCCGCATGATCGTTGCGCAGGAAGCCTACTCGGCCGCATCGCGCGTCATCACCACCAGCGACGAGATGATGAGCGAACTGCTCAACATCGTCCGCTAGGCCGAGAGGAGCAGCGGCTATGTCATCCGACAAATTGCGGGCTTTGGCGCCTCTGCCTGACCGGGCGATCCGCGCCGCCGCCGGCAAGGACGCGGTTCGCCTGGCCCACCGGGTGGCCGGCGCCATTCGTCGAGCGGAGTCCATCCTGGCAGCGGCCCACGAGGCCGCCGAGATCGGCGATCACGTTGCCAGACGTGAAGCGCGGCGCCTTGCCCTGGCCGAAGCGGACGCGCTGCAGCGGCTCTCCGAACAGTTGGCCGAAGCAAGCCGCGAGGTCGCCGATACCCTGGCTCTGACCTCACGCGCCATGGCGGCTTCGCAGGCCTATCGCGGCTGCGAGCATGGCGGTGCGACCCGATGAACAGTCTACCAATCACCCAAGACAGAGAGGATGGTTCGATGACAGCGATGCTGAAGGATTACGAAGCGGCAACCCCCCAGGTGGACGGTCTGGACGAGTCGGAGCGTTTCGCCGGCTCCTACGTCGAGTTCCTGGCTTCGGTCCGGGGTCTGGAAGAGCTTCTGAAGCGAGAAAACGCGCTGCTCCGCGCCGGTCAGGCGCAGGAGCTGGATGCGCAGTCCGACCGCAAGCAGGAATTGGCCGGCCCGCTGCGCGCGCTCTTCGCCAAGATGCTGGAAAGGCCGGAGTTCCTGCAGGGCGAGGACAACGCCAATCGCAATGCTCTGGTTGAGCGTATCAAGCAGGTCCAGAAGCTGCTGAGCGAAAACCGACTGCTGCTCAATGCGTCGAAAGTTGCGACCTATCGGCGGATCGAGGCGGCGGTCGAGGCGCGCCGGCAATTGGCGGGCGCAGGCCAGCGCTACGAGAGCTCCGGTGCTTGCGATGCAGGTCACGGCACTGCGCTCCGCAGCGCCGTCATGAGCCGCAAGATCTGAGCGGCGCGACCAAGAGACCGACGAAGGCAGCACCATGTCGCTCAGCGCCTCCCTCTCCATTGCCTCGAGTGGCCTGTCGGCAACGCAGAGTCAGATCAAGACGGTCTCCAACAACATCACCAATGCGGACGCCGCCGGTTATACCAAGAAGACGGCGGCCACCGAGAGTCGGGTCATTGCGGGGCAGGGGGCTGGCGTCAATGCCGCCGAAGTGACCAGCGCCGTCGACAAGACCCTGCTGCTTCAGCGCAACCAGGCCGCAAGCGAGGCTGGCGAGGCAGCGGTCGTCGCCAGTTACACGGACTCGCTGCAGTCCTCGTTGGGTTCGCTCAGCGGCGACAGCTCCCTGTCTGACTCGGTCGACGGGCTGGTGACGTCCTTGGATGCCTTGGCGATTGCGCCGGACAGCAGCAGCGACAAAGCCATCGTCGTCGACGAGGCGGAGCGGCTGGCGAACGAGATCAATCAGCTTTCCGATGAGATCCAGACGCTGCGGGGGCGGGCAGACAAGGAGATCGCCGATTCCGTGGAGGACGTGAACGCGACCTTGCACCGTATCGATGAGCTCAATGAGCAGATCGCCGACAACGAAGCGCGAGAGCGTTCTACGGCCGACTTGGAAGACCAGCGCGCCATGGCACTCGAAAGCCTGTCGCGCGAGATGGACATCACCTACTTCACCAACTCGAAGAACCAGGTGCAGATCTACTCCGCCGGCGGCACACCGCTGCTGGACAGCCAGGTTCATGAGCTGGAGTTCAATGCGGCATCCAGCGTCGAGCGGGCCGTCACCTATGACCCGGGCGGCGGCAGCGGCCTGTCGGGCATAACGGTGAACGGTCAGGACATCACGTCGGAGATCGGCTCCGGTGAGATCGGCGGTTTGTTGACCTTGCGTGACGACACGCTGGTGGATCGCCAGGCCGAAGTCGACGAGCTGGCAGAGACCCTGGCGGACTCTGTCAACGCAGCGCACAACCAAGGCACCAGCGTGCCTGCCTCGGCCAGCCTGACGGGAACGACGCAGGTCGTCGGGACGGATGCCTTCGCCGGCAGTGGGACCGTCCGCATCGCCGTGGTGGACGCGCAAGGAACTGTTCAGCAGACGGCGGACCTCGATCTCTCGCTTTATGCCACCTACGACGACTTTGTGGCGGCGGTTGATGCTATTCCCGGACTCTCGGCCTCGATCGACGGCCAAGGCCAGGTGACCCTGGCCGCCGACGATCCGCAGATGGGCCTGAGCATCAACGAGATGGACAGTGCCGTCGGCGCCGACGCCAAGGGGCTGTCCGATCATCTCGGCCTCAATGACCTTTTCGTCGTCGATGGCGGCGGGCGAATTTCGGTGCGTCAGGACATCTCCGACAATCCGGATCGGCTTGCCACGGCGACGCTGAGCAACGCGGCCGGTCTCGCCGTCGGCGACGCCGGGGCCGCGAGCGGCGATGCCAGCACCACCGAGGCGCTGGTGGCCGCACTCGCGGGCGATCAGTCTTTCGATGCCGCCGGTCAACTGGGGGCGCAGAGCGAGTCTATCGGCGGCTACGCGGCCGAGCTGACGGCTTCGATCGCGCGGGAGGCCGACAATGCGGACGCCAGTGCGCAAAGCGCCAACCTGATCTACGACAACCTGATGGCGGCCATCGCAGAACAGTCCGGGGTCAACCTGGACGAGGAAACCGCCGAACTGAGCATCCTGGAGAACAACTACTCCGCCATGGCGAACGTCATCCAAGTCATTCAGGAGATGTACGACTCGCTGATGGCGATGGTGTGAGGATAAAGGGGTAAGAGGACATGGAACGAGTCGCCAGTTTCAGCCATCAGCGACAGCTGATCGCGCAAGCCATGAGCGTTCAGACGAAGGTGGCCACGGCACAGGTCGAGGTGGCCAGCGGCCAGAAAGCCACCGACTATAAGGGCGTTGCCTCGAACACGCGCCTGCTGGTGACGCTGGAGGGCGAGCTCGAGCGCGCCGAGCGCTATATCGACAACGGCAACGTCGTCTCCGCTCGTATCGAGACGAGCTACGATGCCGTCTCCCAGATCGTCAACATCGCGACCGATGCCCGGGTCTGGCTGAGCGAAGGCCTCTCGGGGACGGGCAATGTCGCGACCTTCAACCAGCAGGGGCAGTCCGCTCTCGAAGAGATCGCCAGTCTGCTCAACACTCAGCAGGACGGTCGCTATCTCTTCGGCGGCGACCAGACAGATCAGCCGCCGATCGACCTAAGCACCTATCCGCCGGCGACCACGCCCTCGACGGCGGACGTCTCCTACTACCAAGGCGACGGCGAGATCGCGTCCTATCAGGCCTCTCCGGACCTGAGGATCGACTACGGCGTCACAGCGGACAGCGCAGGCTTCGAGAAGCTCATGCGGGCCATGAACCTGGCCGCCAACGCGAGCAGCGATCCGGTCGATACGGCCGCGCTGGAGGAAGCCTACGATTTGACGACAGAGGCGCTCGACGACCTCTTGGTCGAGCAGACCAACCTTTCTCTGGCTGCCGACAAGGTGGAGCGGGCGATCGACACCAACCTGGACTATCAGCTCTACAGCCAGGCTCTGATCGAAGACCTGAAGAATGTCGATATCGCGGAGGCCTCGGCCAAGCTGAGCTCCTACGAAGCCCAGCTCGAAGCCTCCTACAGCGTTCTCAATATCCTGAACCGCATGTCGCTCGTGGACTATCTGTAGAGGACGAGGAGCCAAGTCGGCGCTGGACGTCGCTTGTCGCGTTACGAAAGTGGGAGAGGGGTGGCTGCACGCTTTGAGGCGGCGCTAACGGGACAGCCTGTTGGGATTGCGAAAGCTGGTGACCTTCATCGCCGCCTCGGCGACGATCACGGGGAGTGGCGATACGGGCTTCTGAGCGCAGGCAACGAAGAAGTCCAGCGGCGGCATCGACGGTTGGACGTCCAGAACGCAGAGCTCGCCCGTCGCAATGGCGTCCGAGAAGATGCTGGGAGGGAGCAGGCTGACCCCAAGGCCCGACGCGGTCAATGCAAAGACCACGTTGAGGCTGTTGCAGTAGTACATGCGATTTGGGTTCGCGTTGTTCATGGTGAACCAACGCTCGATGTCTTCGTGCAAGCTCGATGCCTTGGGCAGAGATATGATCGGAAACTGCTCCAGGTCGTGCGGTGACAGCACGCTACGCTGATGCTCGAGCTTCGGGCTGGCCATCCAGCAATAGTCGATGCTCCCCAAATGATGCCAGTCCAGGCCGATGTCGAGTATCGGCCCCGGGAGCATTACGATATCGTGCTCGCCGGCAGCCAGCTTAGCCCAGAGATCCAAGGTGAGGCCGATCTCCAGTTCCAGGACGACCTGCGGATAGGCCTCGTTCATGTGAGCGACCAGTGTCGGCAACCAGGTCAACGCGATCGTCTCGGTGGCGCCCACGCGGATGCGCCCGGACAGCGTGCTGCGATCTCCCATCCTGATGTGAATCGTCGAAGCGAGATTCAACATGCTCTCCGCATAATCGAAGAGATCGCGCCCTTTGGATGTCAGGTGGGCGCGTCGGCTCGCCGTATCGAACAGCGTCACGCCCAGGTCTCGCTGCAGCTCCCGAATTCGCATGGAGATCGCCGGCTGGGTCGTGTTCAGCGTCTTTGCCGCAGCGCTGTAGCTGCCAAGGCGGACGATCCAATAGAAGGCTTCCAGTTGCCTCAGTTCCATATTATCAGTCTAGCTTATGAATAATAATAATAAAACATAATTAGTCATGATAAGAAAAGTGTGCTGCTATTGGCTCGCACAGGTCGGGAACCAACCCGGCCGTGCTGAGCCGGCGCCGATGGTCGACACCTTTCGAGTTACGGCGCTGCGACAGCTATAGGGAGAAGTGCAATGAAGACAGTATTGAGCAGGCTTGCCCTCATGGGGGCCTTCGCGCTGACGTCGGCATTCGGCGTGAGCGGCGCGAGCGCAGTGACGCTTCAGATGAATCATCAGATGCCCGCGACGGCCGTCGGATCGAAGGTCGATCAGTGGTTCGCCGACGAGATCGAGAAGCGGACCGGCGGTGAGGTGAAGATTAAGATCTTCTGGTCCGAGGGCCTGGGCAAGGCCAATGAAACTCTGTCGCTGCTTCAGTCAGGGGCGATCGACATGGCTGGCCTTTCACCCGGTTACTTTCCGGCTCAGCTGCCGCTGTTCACGGCGCCCAACTCCTTTCCTATGGCGATCGACAATATCGATCAGGCCAGCACCCTCATGGACCGGCTGGTCCGGGAGGTTCCCGGCTACATGGAAGAAGCGCGGGAGAACGGTCTGCGTCCGCTGTTCTTTCACGTGCTGAATCCGTACCTCCTGGTCTCCGTAGAGCCCATTACCACCCTTGACCAGATGCAGGGCGTCAAGATGCGCACCTGGGGGTCGCACATGCCGCGCATGGTGCAAGCCGCAGGGGGGACAGCCGTGACACTCAGCCTGCCCGACATCTACGAAGCGCTTTCGCGCGGCGTTGTCGACGCAGCCCCCTTCGCGGTCGACCTGGTTGTGACCTACAACATCTTCGAAGTGGCAAAGAACGTCAGTCAGATCACGCTTTGGGATGGTCCGACCTGGGGGGTGTGGATCAGTGAAGCCGGCTGGTCGAAGCTCACGCCCGAACAACAGGAAATCTTCAAGACGGTCGCGGAGGAAGCTCGGGTACGCGATCTCGAGGCCGTCAGGGCGGCCGCATCAAGCTCGAAAGAGCTGCTCGTCGAGAAGGGCGTGGCGTTTCATGAGTTCTCGGCCGCTGATGCGCAAGCCTGGAAGGGGGCACTGCCCGATTTCTTTGCCGAGTGGATTGTCGAGATGGAGGCGCGCGGCAAGGGCGAGGCGGCCCGTCAAGCCACGACCATCTGGACCGAAGTCGTCAGCACGGTGAACTGATGCAGGTCGAAGGGCTGGCCGCAGTGCCAGCCCTCGTTCCTTCCACGGTCTGACAATTGGTATCGCAGCATGCCCAGCAGGAATCGGCTTTATCGATTGAATCGCGGTGCGGCGATGGTCGCCGGCCTCGCGCTGTTCATGATGATGGTGATTGGCGCCGCCGATGCCTTTTTCACCAAGGCACTGTCGCTGCCGCTTCCGGGTGTCTACGAGCTCACCGAGACACTGATGGTGATGAGCGCCTTTCTGGCGTTGGCCTTGGCTCAGGCGAATCGTGGCCACATCCGGGTGACCCTCTTCGTCGGCCTGCTTGCGCCTCGCCTTCGCACGTTTTTCGATGTGGTCGGCAGTGTCCTGACCGCGGTGCTCTTCGTCGGTATCGCCTGGTTTGGCTGGGTGTCCGCGGTGCACAGTTTCAACGTCGGTGAATTCTCGCCGGGCTCCTTGCCGCTTCCTCTATGGCCGGCCCGGCTGGCGCTCGCGATTGGCGCCAGCTTCATGGTGATCCAAAGCCTCGCCGACCTGGCTCACGATCTGGGTGTCCTGTTCGGACGCCGACCCGCTCGGGCATAGGGGCGATCGATGGATCCGCTTACGATCGGGTTTGTCGCCGTCGGCTGCCTGTTTTTCTTCCTGGCCATCGGGCTGCCGGTCGCAGTGGCCATGGGCATTGTCGGCGTGGGCGGCATGTATGTGGCCTTTGGGCAAGCCTTCGCCTTCGGTCAGTTGAAGACTCTGCCCTATGCCGTAACCAGCAACTACGGCTATGCGGTCCTGCCGCTTTTCGTGTTGATGGGTGTCTTCGCAAAGTCCGCCGGTATCACCGCGGAGGTGTTTCATGCGGCGGACCTTTGGTTACGGCGCGTTCGTGGCGGGCTTTATCTGGCTGTGATCGCCGGCTCAGCCGCCTTCGCTGCGGTTTCGGGTTCGACCGTCGTCAACGCCGTCGTCTTCACTCGGATCGCCTTCCCCGAGATGCTTCGCTTCGGCTACTCGCGCAGCCTCTCCATCGGATCGATCGCCGCCTCCGGGTCGTTCGCCGCGATGATCCCGCCCTCGCTGACGATGGTCATCTACGCGATCATTACGGAACAGTCGATCGGCCGTCTCTTCATTGCAGGCGTGGTGCCGGGCGTGCTCACCGCGGTGGTCTATGCGGTGGGCACCATGATGCTGGTCCGCATCCGGCCCACTCTTGCTCCCGAGGTTGGCAAGGTGGTTCCTCTGGCCGAGAAGCTTCGTTCGCTCAACAGCGTCTGGAGCGTCCTGTTGCTGGTCGGCCTCGTATTGGGCGGCATCTACGCCGGCTGGTTTCCACCCTCCGCTGCCGGTGCGGTCGGGGCCTTTGGTGCCTTCGCCATTTGCCTGCTGCGCTTCCGAACCCGCCTAAGGGGTTGGTTCTTGCCGGCCCTGGCCGATGCCACGGCAATCAGTTGCGTCATCTTCACGATCCTGATCGGCGGTTTGCTCTTCTCGCGCCTGATCGTTGCGACGGGTGTGGTTGACAGTTTTGTCGGCGGCATCACCAGCGTAGCCGACAGTCAGACAACCTTCCTGATTCTCGTCGCGGTCATGTACCTGATCATGGGCTGTTTCCTCGACACCACATCGATGATGGTCATCACGCTGCCGTTCATCTTCCCCGCGGTCGTGCACTTCGACATCGACCCCATCTGGTTTGGCATCGTCCTGGTGAAACTCATCGAGATATCGGTGATCACGCCGCCGGTGGGCCTCAATCTCTTCGCGGTCATGAGCGCGGTCGATCGGGACACCACCTTCCTGCACCTCGTGAAGGGGGTGCTGCCCTTTCTGATCATGGAACTGATGGTGCTGGCGATGCTCATTGCCGTGCCCGCGCTCGCGACTTGGCTTCCGGAACAGATGGTGCGCTAGCCGCGGTCTATCCCCCAATTGAGACGAGCGACGAAGAGGAGACACGATGGTACAGGACGCTGCACAGAAGACACTGCAGCAAAAGGCTGGTTTGGCGTGGGACGAACAGAGCTCTTCCTTTCGTATTCGGATACCGCAGAAAGCCAACATCGCGGCCGATACCGTGGGGCGGCATGCGCAGGGTGCCAAGCGCAATTCGACGGCGCTGATCTTTGAGAATCTCGAGGGTCAGGTTTCTCAGTGGACTTTTGCCGAGGTCGACGAGCAGGCCAATCGTCTGGCGGCTGCGTTGAGGCGTCGCGGCTTGGGCCGCGGCACACGGATTGCCGTCCACACTGGCCTGAGACCGGAAACGGCGATTGCGCACATGGCGATCCACAAGTTGGGCGGCATCGTGGTGACGCTTTCCCAACTCTACGGCTCCGATGCTGTCGGCCATGTGTTGAACCACTCGGATGCGGCCGCGATCATCACCCAAGATAGCGCCTGGCAGCGCTTCCGTGAGCAGCACTTTCCGGCGTTGGCGCATTGTATCGTCGTCGGGCAGGCCGCCGCCGGAGAGATACCCTTCGAAGCCCTGGTGGAGGAGCCGGCAGGGGATTTCGAGCCTGCCGAAACTCAGGCCGACGATCCTGCCCTACTGATGTACACCTCGGGATCGACCGGAATGCCGAAAGGCCTGCTGCACGGCCATCGCATCCTGCACGCCTACAGTCCGACCGTTTCGATGTTCTATAACCTGGAGCTCGATGAGCCGGACCTGGTCTGCTGGACCCCGGCGGACTGGGCTTGGGTCGGCGGACTGCTCGACCTTCTGCTGCCGGCCTGGGAGCACGGCCAGACGGTCGTTACGAGCGAAAGTCGCTTCAATGCCGAGTGGGCCTTCGCGTTCATGGAACGCCACGGCGTCACACACAGCTTCATGACACCGACCGCGCTGAAGCGTTTGGCTGAAATCCGCAATCCGAAGGCCCGATGGGATATCACGCTGCGGACGGTTTGCACCGGCGGCGAGGCTCTTCCGGCCGAAACCTGGAAGTGGCTTCAGGGTGAGCTTGGCGTGTGCTGCAACGAGTTCTATGGCCTCACCGAGTTCAACCATCTGATCGGCTGTTGTCAGGCGCTCTATCCTTCGTTGCCGGGGTCCATGGGTAAGGCCTTTCCTGGCCACACCGTTGCGGTCGTCGACGAGGATGGGCGAGAGGTGCCTGACGGCGAGGTCGGACAGATCGTGGCCCGCGACGACGATCCGGCCCGGTTCTTGGGCTACTGGAAAAACCCCGAGCTGACCGAGGCGATGCAGCTTGGGCAATGGCTCAAGACGGGCGACCTCGCCAAGCGGGACGCCGCGGGTTACTTCTGGTACCAGGGGCGGGCGGATGATCTGATCAAGACCGCTGGCTATCGCGTCGGGCCGGGCGAAGTGGAGAATGCTCTGCTGAAGCACGACGATGTTGCCGAAGCGGCCGTCATTCCCAGCCCGGACGCGGGCCGCGGCAGCATTATCAAGGCGCTGGTACGCCTCAAGACGGGGGCGGCGGCGAGCGACGACCTGAAGCTCAGCCTGCAGGACATGGTCAAGCAGAACCTTGCTGCCTACAAGTATCCGCGGGAGATCGAGTTCGTCGAGAGCTTCCCTCTGACGAGCTCGGGGAAAATCAATCGGAAAGCCCTGGCGCTGGAAGAAAGGCAACGCAAGCTCGGCGGTGCCGAGCGTCCATGAATGACCACTGATGTCCTTGTTCAAGGCGGCAGCGTGCTGCCTTTCTGCCGCCGCAAGGACGGCAGCGGCCTTCGGGATTGGGCTCGTCAGGCCGCTCGGGAGGCGTTGAGTGACGCCCGACTGTCAATGGCGGACATCGACGCGGTGGTGGTCGGTTACGAAAGCGACCACCTGGCGCTGCAGCTCAGCCTCGGCGCTCTGCTCTGCGACGAGATAGGCGCGGTTCCCCGCGGGCTACAGCGCGTCGAATCCGGTGGTGCCAGCGGCGCGGCAGCGGTTCGTGCAGGATACCTGCAGATCAAGGCAGGCGCTGCACGCTCGGTTCTGGCGCTCGGCATCGAGCAGGCCGCAAGTCACCTCGCCTCCGAAGACGTCGGATTTCTCTATGGCTTATCCTTCGATGCGGACTTCGAGGGCTATGCAGGTGCGACGGCACCGGTTCTTTATGCACTCTCCATCGCCGAGCACATGGCGCTGTTCGGAACCAGTGAAGAAGACATGGCGCTGGTTTCGGTAAAGAACTTCGCAAACGCCGCAGATAACCCTTGGGCCCATCGGCGACGGCCGGTGACCGTCGACGAGGTGCTGGGGTCGCCTTTCGTGAGCGCACCCTATAAGCGCCTGGACTGCAGCCCCTTGAGCGACGGTACGGCGGCCGTAGTCCTGGCGGCGGCGGACTGGGCACCTGACGTCGCGCGTCCCCGGGTGCGGCTGGCTGCCAGCGCTTGTGCCACCGATCACGTCCGCCTCGGTGACCGTGCGGCCATCCACCGCTTCGCGGCGAAGGCCATGGCGGCGGACGCCTGTTACCGTCAGGCCGGGATTGCCGATCCTTTCCAGGCTCTAGCCTGCGCGGAGCTCTACGACGCCTTTTCGGGCGCCGAACTGCAAGCTGTCGAGGACCTCGGACTCGCGGCGCCCGGGAAGGCGGCGACGCGTCTGAAAGAGGGCTGCTTCGATGCGGACGGGGAACTGCCGATCAATGTGTCGGGTGGTCTCATTGGCCAGGGCGCTGCGCCCGGAGCAACTGGCGTCGCACAAGTGGTCACGGCAGAGAGAATCCTGACGGGCCGCTATTGGCGCGCTGTCGAAGCGGCCGCTTCTCGCCGGTTTGCCCTGACCGAGGCCCATGGTGGCATTGGAACGGTCTCGATCGTTCACGTGCTGGAGCGCACTGCATGAGCGATGGTGGCAAGGATGGGGACGCCTTCCGCTTGCTGCTCGCGACGGAGTTCTCCTATGCCCACAGCTTTGGCGAACTGGCGCCCTTCTTTCGCGGTCTCGAGGAAGGGCGGTTGCTCGCCACGCGCTGCCGGGTGTGTGGAAAGGCGTTCTGCCCACCGCGTCTTCTCTGTCTCTGTGGCGCATCTGCGTACGAGTGGTTCGAGACCAACGGTGCCGGTGCGGTGCGCCAAGTCACGACAACTGCGGTTGGGACCAGGTCGCTGGGTGTCGATCAGGACGCTGTCTTCGGGTTCATCGCGATAGACGGTTGCAGCAATCTTCTGTTCGCCCGCCTGGCAGCGACGGATGAACCGTACCGCGCCGGAACTCGGGTGCAGCTTCTGGCACCGAGCGGGCCTCTGACTCATCCGATCCAGCAAGCGCTGTTTCAGGCGGAGCTTGGCTAGATGGGCAAGCTTAAAGAACTTGCTGCCGTTCTTTTGCTCAACCTCTTCCTCGGCACTCTCTATGCCTGGAGCGTGATCGCGAGGGCGCTTGAAGGGGAGTTTGGGATAGGTCGCGTGGAAGCGAGCAGCGTCTTTTCCCTGGCGACGTTCTGCTTCGTCCTGGCGATGCTCTTCGCGCCCAAGGCCTACGGCCGGCTCAGCGCCCGCGGTCTTGCCTTCATCGCTTGCGGGATGGCGGCCGGTGGTTTGGCACTTGCCGCGACGGTTAAGGGCTTGCCCGCGCTCCTTTTTGGCTATGGCGTTTTGTTCGGTCTGGCCAACGGCGTCGGCTATGGCCTCTCGCTGCAGGTCGCCACGCAGGTGACGCCTAAAAGGAGAGGCTTGGCCGTCGGATCAGTCGTGGCCGCCTATGCCGGCGGCGCAATTGTCGCGGCGGCGTTGCTAGCTTGGGCGGCAGCGGCCTGGGGGATCGACAGCACGCTTACGATGCTCGCTGTCTGCTTCCTGTTTCTCGCGGTGTTGTGTCCGCTGTTGCTCTGGGCCTCTGGTGCCACATCGAGCGGACCGGAGACAAGGCAGCATGCTGCCGCACCGGAGTGGCTTGGCCGTACGTTTGTACTGCTCTGGATCGGCTACGCGTTGGGGGGCAGCGTTGGGCTCTTGATGATTGGTCACGCGGCCGCACTGGTCGAGTCGGTGAGAGGCAGCGAGGAACTCATCGTTCTCGGTGCGGCTTTCGTCGCCAGCGGGAACTGGATGGGACGCTTCTGTGCGGGGTGGGCGAGCGACTACATCCCAGTCCGTCAGGTTTTGTTGGTGGCACTGCTGCTTATCACCGGCGCCTTGTCGATGGTGCTCACTGTCGGTTCACCAGCCACAGTGATTGCGGCCTTGGCTGTTGTGGGCGCCGGTTACGGTGTTCTCGCGAGTGCCTATCCTATTGCGGTCGGCAGGTACTTCGGCCCGAGTAAGGTCGGAGCGATCTACGGCAAGCTCTTCACTGCCTGGGGTGTGGCCGGCATTGCCGGTCCATGGATCGCGGGCTGGATGTTCGAAGCGACGGGGAGCTACCGCGAGGCCTTGTTGGTGGCCGCCGCCGCATCCGTTGTCGCTGTGCTGGTGACGGCGATGCTGCCGAGGACTGGTCAAGAGCAAGCGCCGGCGCGGCCATAGCGCGCGGCACGACCCAGAGAACAACCTCTGCGTCGGCCTCAAAAGGCCCTTCGATGCTTGTCCGCGGTCGCTGGTCATGGCGAGTCAACTTGACATCTAAAATCTGAAATTTTAGATTTTATATCAGTACAAAACAGAACCTTCTCGGTATCGCTCTCAACGGCGAGGGAATGAGGAAGAAGCGGCATGACGGATTGGTTTTTCGATGATGACGGTGATCTGAGCCTGTTGGACGGCAAAGTCGTGTGCGTATTCGGTTATGGTAACCAAGGCCGCTCACAGGCGCTCAACATGTTCGACAACAATGTCGAGGTCATCGTGGGCAGCCGCAGCGACTTGTCCGCTGAGCAGGCGAGGGCGGATGGATTGGCGGTCTATCCCATTGCCGAGGCGGCGCAGCGAGCCGACGTGCTCTTCCTCCTGGTCCCTGACGAGGTGATGCCGGATATCTACGAGGAGGCGATCGAGGCAAACCTGAAGGAAGGCGACACGCTGGTTTTTGCCAGCGGCTACAACATTCATTTTGGCTACATCAAGCCGCCGGCCACGGTCGACGTCGTGATGATCGCGCCGCGCATGATCGGCAAAGGCGTCCGCGATACTTTTCTGAGCGGTACCGGCTACCCGAGCCTCATCGGGGTGCACCAAGATGCATCCGGTGAAGCGCTGGCGCGCACGATCGCACTGTCCAAGGCGGTCGGCTCGACAAGGATGGGTGTCATCATGTCGAGCTTCGAAGAAGAGACGGTCGTCGATCTCTTTGCGGAGCATTGGGGCTTTCTCTACGCCGTCCGACGCGCCTACGAGGTGTTGCGCGAAGCGGGATGCAGTCCGGAGGCCATCCTGCTTGAGCTCTATGCCTCGGGCGAAGGTGTCGAGACTGCGCGGGCCTATCGCGACATCGGGCTCTGGCACCAGATCACTCTTCACTCGCGGACCAGCCAGTACGGTCAGGAGGTCGTGGCGGCGCTCTCGCCTGAGCAGGAAGAGGCAGACAAACGCCACCTGCGCGGGCTTGTGGACAACATAAAGAACGGTGCCTTCGCCAAGCAGTGGCACGAGGAACAGCAAAACGGCGCCAAGACCATGAGCAGGGTTCGCGAGCGCAACCTGACTCACCCAATGATTCAAGAGGAGCGGAAACTGTACAAAACGCTGGGCAGGATCTCGGAGTAGCAGCGCCGATCATCCAGTTGACGAGTCCGGCACAGCACAGGCGTTAGCAAAACAAAATACCAAAATCGTCAGTGGGAGGAACGCTATGTTTGCGAAATCGATCAGGACAACTGGCGCAAGCTTATGTCTCGCAGCCGCACTATCGCTTGCGGGGCCCAGTAGTGCATTCGCCGGTAAAGAAGTTGACAGCGACTGGCCGAACATGACCTGGGAGGAAATCCTCGCCGAGGCAGAAGGTCAGACCGTGAACTGGTACATGTGGGGCGGCTCGGACATCATCAATTCCTACGTCGGAAACTGGGTCGCCGCGCAGGTCAAGGAACGCTACGGCATTACGCTCAAGCGCATCGGCATCGACAGCACGGTCGATGCCGTCAACAAGGTTCTCGGTGAAAAGGAAGCGGGTGTCTCTCGTGGCGGTAGCGTCGACCTGATTTGGATCAACGGCCGTAACTTCCAGACCATGAAACAGGGGGGCATGTTGTTCTGCGACTACATGCAGAAGATGCCCAACGACCAGTACATCAACTGGGACGATCCGACGGTTGCTTTCGATTTCGGCATACCTGTCGATTTCTGTGAAGTGCCCTGGGGCCGGGCTCAGATGGTGATGGTGTATGACCCCACCCGCCTAGAGAATCCGCCGAAGACGATCCCCGAGCTGATTCAATGGGTGAAGGACAACCCTGGCCGCTTCACCTATCCAGCGCCCCCCGACTTCACCGGCATGTTCTTCGTCAAGCATGTTCTCTATAGCACCGCAGGGACGTACGAACCCTTCATCGGGCCGTTCGATCAGACGGTCTACGACGACGTGGCGCCGCAGCTCTGGTCAACGCTAAACGACATGGCGCCGGCACTCTGGCGCCGAGGAGAAACCTATCCGGCCGACCGCGCGGCGCTGCATCAGCTGTTCGCCAATGGGGAGATTGATTTCACCGTCGCGACGCATCCTGATTCCGTGGGCAAGGACATCGACAAGGGTACCTTCCCGCCGACGACGTCAAGCTATGTGCTCGACGACGGCACGGTAGGCGACGTCCACTACGTGGCGATCCCCTACAATGCCGCGCACAAGGCGGCAGCAATGGTCGTCGCCAACTACCTGATCTCGCCCGAAGCTCAATTGGAAAAGGCAAAGCCCTCGGTTTGGGGCGTGCGCACGGCGCTCGATTTGACGCGCCTGCCGGATGAATGGCAGCAGCGATTCATCGACCTGCCGCGCCATCCCGCGGTGGTCAGCGATGCCGACCTGGCGCGTGCCGCGCTTCCTCAGCCCAATAGCGAGTGGGTCAAGCCGTTCGAGGATGGCTGGCGCAAGAACGTAGCAGCCAAGAACTAGTCATCTTGCGGACGCCCGGGCATGGATGGTCTGTGCCCGGGCTTCGCAAAGCTCCGCGGCCGCGGCCATTTGGAGACCTCGAGACCTAAGCTGCCGACAGTCTCCATAGGTAACGTATCGCCCTCCTGTCGGTTCGGAGTGCTGCATGTCCAGCCGTTTCAAGATATTGCTCTTGCTGACACCGGCCTTGTTCGTGATCTGCGTGCTGTTTCTCGGCGGTCTGGGTTTGGGCTTGGCGCGAAGCTTCAACTACATGCCGGTCATCGGACTGACGGAGCCCAGTTTCCACGCCTATATCGCGGTCTTTACCAATCCTGAATTCTACCAGTCGCTCGGGCTCTCTCTTTACATCTCTATCACATCGACGGTCATCTCCACTGTGCTCGCCGTTGCCTGCGCTTTGCTTCTGCGCGAGAGCTTTGCCGGGAAACGAACCGTCACTTTCCTGTTCCAGCTGAACCTGACGATACCGCACGTCGTCGGTGCGGTAGCGATGCTGTTTCTGCTGTCTCAGAGCGGCTTCCTCGCCCGCATCGGCTATCTGTTCGGTATCATCGATCAGCCAAGCGAATTCCCCGAGATGATATACGATGACTATGCCATCGGTATCATCCTCCAGTACGTCTGGAAGGAAACGCCGTTCATTGGCCTGATCGCGCTCGCCATCCTCCAATCCATGGGCGACGACTACGAGTCGGTGGCGCGCTCGTTGGGGGCCAACCGCTGGCAACGGTTGTTCTATGTCATCATCCCGCTGATCACGCCGGGCGTCATGCGCGCATGCATCGTTGCCTTCGCTTTCACCTTCGGGGCATTCGAGGTGCCCTATCTGATCGGCAAGACCTATCCGACGGTGCTGCCGGTGCTGGCCTATCAGAGCTACACCGATGTCGATCTGACCCTTCGGCCCGAAGCTATGGCGATGGCCCTGGTCATCGCCCTTATCAGCACGATCCTCATCGTTGCCTACCTGCGCGTTTCGCGTCGTTTCGTGAGGTTTGACTGACATGGTTCTGGCGGGTCTGCGTGAGGTGGCCGCTGAGGGCGGGAGCAGGGCGCTTTGGAGGCGAAGAAGCCTGTGGCGGTGGCTTGCGATCGGGCTCCTTCTGACCTGGCTCATCCTGCCGCTTGTCCCGCTTGTGATCTGGTCGTTCAGCTTCAGTTGGTTTTTCCCAAGCACGCTTCCCTCGCGCTGGGGGATGAGGGCGTGGGAGTATGCCTTCTCGCCGACGGCGAGCGTGCTTCCGGCGCTATGGGACACGATCGTGATTGCCGGCGGGACGGTGTTCCTATCGCTGCTGATCGGGGTTCCTGCCGGGCGAGCCTTGGGGCTTCATGTTTTTCGCGGCAAGCGGATTGTCGAGTTCCTCGTCATTGCGCCGACGATCGTGCCGCCGCTCGCCGTGGTGCTCGGCATCCATGTGGTGTTCATCCGGCTTGGCTTAGCCGATACCGTGATCGGCGTCATTCTGGTTCATCTGATACCGGTCCTGCCCTACGTGACCCTTGTGATGACCGGGGTGTTCGCGAACTACGATCCGGAGTTCGAGGATCAGGCCCGATCGCTGGGGGCCGGTTGGGTGAGGACCATCTGGTACGTCATGCTGCCGGCCATCTTTCCGGGACTCATGGTCGCGGGGCTGTTCGCCTTTCTGATTTCCTGGAGCCAATACGTGATCACGCTCCTCATCGGCGGCGGCCAAGTGCAAACGCTTCCGCTGCTTCTCTACTCTTTCGCACGCAGCGGCGATAACGCCCTGACCGGCGCCCTGTCGGTGATCTTCATCTTGCCGGGGCTGCTTATGCTGTTGCTCACATCCCGTTTCCTCACCGGCAGGAACCAAGTCATTGGAGGCATTGGGCGCTGATGACACATGTTTTGCTCAAGGGCCTCACACTTTGCTACGAGGGCCAGCACACGCCGGCGCTGGAGGCAGCCGATCTGGACATCGAAGACGGCAAGCTGACCGCGTTGCTTGGGCCTTCCGGCTGCGGCAAGACGACGACCATGAAGCTGATCGCCGGCCTGCTTAAGCCGACGGCAGGGGATATCTGGTTCGACGGCCGCTCGGTGCTCCCGATCTCGGCGGAGAAGCGCAAGACGGCGATGGTGTTCCAGAAGCACTTGCTGTTCCCATACATGACCGTCGGTGAGAACGTCGCCTTCGGTCTCAAGATGCGGGGCATCGACAGTCGCCTGCGCGCCCGGATGGCTACCGAGATGCTTGATATGGTAAAGTTGCCTGGCATGGAGGACCGCAAGCCGAACCAGCTTTCGGGTGGTCAGCAGCAAAGGGTAGCGCTGGCTCGCGCCTTGGTCATCCAGCCGGATGTTCTCCTGCTCGACGAGCCGCTGAGCGCGCTCGACGCACACCTGCGCGATGAGATGCGCGACTTGATCCTCTCCATCCAACGCAGATTGGGGATCACAACGGTCCTGGTGACCCACGATCAGGAGGAAGCCGTTGTTCTGGCTGATCGGATTGCCGTTATGTTCGACGGACGGATATGCCAGTACGACGAGCCTGCGGTCTTCTATGATCGGCCGAGTTCCATCCAGATCGCGCGGTTTTTCGGTGCGCGAAACCTGCTTTCGGCGCACATTTCGGATGGCGTCGCTGAAACCCGGATCGGCAGATTTGCGGTGCAGCGCGGTATCGTCCAAAGTGGTCGCGGCACGCTGACCATTCGACCGGAAGCGATGGTCATCGGCAATAGCGGCGCCAACGGGATTTCAGCCCGGGTGACAGCGCGAATCTATCTTGGAACGCAGGTAAGGGTGCGGTTTGAGGTTGACGGAGAGTCCTTGGAGGGCCTGTTCCCCCCAGATGTGATGCCCCAGGTCGAAGAGGGGAAATCGGTCGACCTCATGCTTCCGCCGAAATCGATATGGGTGATGCCAGGTGAAGCTTGAGCGTTCAGAGCTTGAGGCCAGGCGCCGTGGTAAAGCACAGGATAGCGCCGGCAAGATTCATGTGCCGACCGTGCGCGACGAGGTCTACGAGCTGCTGCGCGAGCGGATCCTGACCTCGAGCCTTCCGGAAGGGACCCGAATTGATCTCAAGGAGCTTGCGGTAGACCTTGGTGTGAGCGCCACGCCGCTCAAGGAGGCGATCCAGCGGCTGCAAGCCGAAGGATTGCTGGTCGTGCAGCCTCGGCGAGGAACATTCGTCGCGACGATCGACGAAGAGGAGGTCAAGGAAGGTTTTGAGGTCCGAAAGTTTCTGGAATTGGGCGCCGCGGAGATTGTCGTCGAGACGATAACGGACAGCGACCTTAAAGAGCTGGACGCTATTCTGCAGGAAACCGAGCAACTCCTCACCAGAAAGAGCTACCAGGTTATCTTGCCTCGCTTCATTGCGCTCGATGGCCTGTTTCATGAGAAGATTATTGGGGCAACCCACCACCGTCTTCTCATCGAGCACTATTCGAACATCAACACGCTTCTGCACGTCTCGCGCATCCGGCGGCGCTTCGAGCGGGAGGACTCCCTCAAGACGGTGACCGAGCATAGGCATATCCTGGATGCGTTGAAGCGTCGCGACGAAGCGGCCCTCAAGGCTGCGATCCGTGAGCATATCGACGGTGGGCTGGCGCGGGTAAACAGCGCGCTGGGTCAACCCGATGACGTTCCGTCCGGGGGCAGAACCCGCTAGATGCTTGCTCTCCAGCTGTTGGGCCTTTGCCAAGGCCCGGCAAAACGGCGGGACATCCATCCAAGCTGATCGTACATGCACCGCTGTTCATGCTGCGCCGAACTGGTGCCGCTTAGGCGCGAGCAAGGACGGAGCACGCTTTGCAGCGTAGACGCTGCAAGCTCCTGAGCGCGCGGATTGCGCACCTCCTTCTGACCGATAGCTGTAACTGAAACCAGTCAGAAGTTTCCCAGAGTCTTAACAATGCGAAGCGGCCCGAGGGGGGTAGGTTCGCCCGGCTGTTGCCGAGAACGAGCAGCTTTCTCGGCCGATCTTCCTGAAACCATTCTCAATTGGGGAGCTTTGAGATGGCGCGTAACCTCAACGGTGCGACTCTGGGTACGGCAGACGAGACGGGCATTCCGCGCATCGACGGAAACGATACCTCCCTGTTTCGGTTTTCGGCTTTCGCGCCCGATGAGGCGCTGCGCCTGGTGCCGGGGACTGAAGCGCCCGAGCCGATCTCGACCTGGGCCCTCGGCCTGGACGTCTACATCGAGCGGCCCAGCGAAACCTTTGTCAGCCTCTTTCAGACCGGTGAGGGCGACGGCGATCTCTTCCTGCGCGACAACGGCGATGGCACCGCCGGGATCGGAGTGAGCGGTGTGTACGATGGTGCTGTGGCGTTCGATGCCTGGAACCGCATCGTCGTGACCGTGACTGAGGAAGGCGGCAACGCGGTCTTGCGCACCTACGTCAACGGCGGTCCTGTCGGGACCCAGGACCTCGGCGTAACCGACCGTTGGGATATCGATCCGACACTGGGCCTGAAACTGTTCAACGACGACAGCGGCGAGACGGCGGCCGGCGCCGTGTCCTCTGTGTTCTTTTCCACCGACGTGCCGAGCCCGGCGGAAGTCGCCGGGCTGTTGGCGACGGTTCCGACGGCTGACGCGGCAGGATTCTTCCCCGTGCAACCGACGCAGTCGGCTGTGGAGATCAATTTCGACAACCAGGACGTCCAGCCCCGCTATGGCACGGCGGACGTAGTCCTCGATGGCTTGGGCTTCCAGACACCAGCCGTGATCGGCGACAGCGCCATCGCCTTCTCGACCCAGTTCGGCATCGACGGACCCGGCGGCGCGGACATCGCGGTTCTCGACTATGCGGGCTACACCCCGAGCGAAGGCGTTCTCGTCGAACTGCCGCTGCTCTCATCGGATCTCTCCACCTACACCGCCGTCTGGGACATCCGCTTTGACGAGCTTGCCGGCTTCCAGTCGCTCCTCCAGACCGACGTGAGCCAGGGCGGCGATGGCGAGCTTTTCATCCGCAGCGATGGCGGCATCGGCATCAACGGAGACTATGACGGGGCCGTCTCGGTCGACACCTGGCACCGCATCGCCATCACGGTAGAGGACCAGAACGACGGTACGGCCATCCTGTCGAAGTACCTCGACGGTGCCTTCCTCGATAGCCAGACCGTGAGCGCCGACCGCTTCACTCTATCGGCCGAAACCGGCTTTCTGCTGCTGAGCGACAACGACCGCGAGACCTCGACGGGCTTTCTGGGGCACTTCGGGCTTTCGGAAGAGGTGCTCGACGCCTTGGAGATCGCCGCGCTTGGCGGGCCGGACGGCGACGGGCCGTTCGAGGCGGTTGACCCCGGCGGGACGCGCAGCCTGACGCTCAACTTCGACTCGAGCTTCCGGCCCTACGACAGCCAGACTGGCTCGGTGCTGGTGTCCCTCGACGGCGGTGCGTTCACCTCGCTCTTGACCCTCGATACCTTGACGGTGCCGGGCGGCTCCAGCGCGCTGACCCGCGTCGACGAGGCCGTTTCGCTCAACTTCGAAGTGCCGGAAGCCACCGAGACGGTCAGCTTCCAGTTCGCTTACGAGAGCGCGGACAATGACTGGTGGTGGGCGGTCGACAATGTGTCGCTCACGGAGAACGGCTCAGCCCTGTTCTCGGAGGATTTCGAAGGTCTGCCCCTCGGGCCCTTCGTGTCGCCGGGCGAGAGCGGCGGCGATGGCACCGACTGGACCAATGTCGCGCCTGACGGTTGGAACCGCGACAACACGACCACCCCAACCGGCGGCGTCGTTGAGTTCGAGGGTTGGACGTTCCTCGACAAGAACAGCTGGGTCGCGACCGCTGGCGATCAGGCGCGCGCGCAGTTCACCCTCGGTGAGGGAATCGTGGCCGTGGCCGACGGCGACGAATACAGCGATCTCGGCGCCATCGGCAGCGACTCCATCAACGTCCTCTTGGCCACGCCGGAAATCGCCCTTCCCGCGAGCGGCGGCGACTCACCCGCGGTGGGGGACGAGGGGGTGCCGACCTATCAGATCGGCTTCGACAACTATGAGCCGACGGTCGAGTTCGGCTTCGGCGAGGTCGCGGTGATCGATGAGGACGCCGAGGCACCCTTCCAGGACAACATCAACGACCTGCTGATCACCGAGGGTGGGGCACCGACCGAGATTGACCTCGCGGCGGCCTTCGGCGCCGGCGCCACGAACTTCTCGGTCACCACCTCCGACGGCAGCCTTGTCGACGCGGAAATCGACGGCACGACGTTGAGGCTGAGCGGGCTGGACCTCGGCCACTCGGATATCACGGTCACCGCCCAGGCGGAGAACGGTGCGGAGCTCGTCGAGAACTTCCGCGCCATCGTCGCCGGCGAAAACGCCTACGTCTTTGCGATCATTCCTGACACGCAGGATTACACCTCCAACCCAGGGATAGCCGAGACCTTCGGCAATATGACCGACTGGCTGGTTGAGCAGAAGGACAGCCTGGCGATCCAGCATGCGATCCATGTCGGTGACATCGTGCAGTTCGGCGCGGAGGGCCAGTGGGAGATCGCCGAGGATGCCATGGAGCGGCTGGACGGCGAGCTCTCCTACACCCTCGCCATCGGCAACCATGATCAGCAGCGCCCGGGATTCTCCTCGGCCTTCAGCTTCGAGACCGACGTCGACACCTACTTTACGCCGGAGCAGGTGGGCGCGACGGCAGCCCAAGGCGGCGGAACCTATGACGGCTTCGACGTGGGCGAGGATACCTTCCAGAACGGCAATACCTACGCGGACTCGATCCGAAACCACTACACCACGCTGACCACGCCGGACGGCACCGATTGGCTGATCTTCAGTCTCGAGTTCGGCATGCCGGATGACGTCCTGCGCTGGGCCTCGGAGGTGATCGAAGATCACCTGGACCACCGCGTTATCATCGACACGCATTCCTGGAATGGCGGTGACGGCCGCGTCACGCCCACGACCGAGCCGCTCAACACTGACAACGGCGGCTGGGGTTATGCGATCCGCGACAACCCGCGGGGCGTGAACGACGGCGAGGATGCCTGGCGGGAGTTCGCCTCGAAGTATCCGAACATCACCTTCACCTTCAACGGTCACAACTTCATGGGCGGCGCCGAGACCGTGGTGAGCTATGGCGCCGGCGGCAATCCGGTCCACCAGGTCTTCGTGAACTACCAGAACGGCGCTTGGGCCGGTGTCGAGGGTGTCGGCACCAACGGTGGCAACGGCGCGATGCGCTTGATGGTGATCGATCCGGACAACGACCGGGTGACGACCCACACCAAGCTTGTCGAGCTCGACAGCTACTACGACGAATTCCCGGACCACCAGGAAGTCTTCGAAGGAGTCGACCTCGGTACGCCCGAGCAGATCGCCATTGCAAAGGCCGGCGAGACCATGACGGTCACCGGCGACGGCATCTCGGCAACGGTCGAGCTCGACCCCTCCGCGACCATCGGCGATACGGCCGGTGCCACTTTCGAGTGGTTTGCAGCCGATGGCGAGAAGCTGGGCGAGACCGATGGCGGCGTGCTGTCGGTCGACCTCAAGACCGGAACAAACCGCCTGTTGTTGGAGGTCACCGACCAGAACGGCAATGTGTCGACCGACGAAAAGGTGGTGATCGTCGAGGCACCGGACGCGCTCTTGACCGAGACCTTCGACGACGGCGATTTGGCGGGATGGGGCTCGCCCGCGGGCGACCCCGGCGATCTCTTCGACCTCGGCACCGATCTCGGCTTCTCGCTGCCGTCGATCGGCGGCGTGGCGCAGATCCCGATCACGCTGCAGTTCGACTCGAGCTTCCGGCCCTATGACGCCATGACCGGCGAGGTGATGGTCAGCTTTGACGGCGGCCAAAGCTTTTCGACGCTCTTGACGCTCGACACGAACACGGTCCCAGGCGGCACCAGCTCTCTCGACCGCGCGAACGAGGAGGTCACCCTCGAGGTCTTGGCCCCGAGCAGCGCCAGCGACATCCAGTTCGCCTGGCGTCTCAGCCAGGCCGACAATGATTGGTGGTGGGCGATCGACAACGTGGAGGTCACCACGGGCCTGCCGGACGTCGGACAGACGCTTCTCGTCGAGAACTTCGACGGCCTGCCGCTACAGGATGTCGTCGACGAGCCCGCACCGGATCCCAACCGCCCGGTCTGGACTCCGACACCGCCGGCCGACTGGACCCAAGATGTCGCGCCCACGACCTCGCAGGGAACCACCGAGTGGCAAGGTTGGACCTTTGCCGACAAGGATTTCTGGATCTCGGTCGCGGGCAACCAGGCCCGCGACACCTTCGCGCTGGGCGAGAACACGGTCGCCATCGCCGACCCCGACGAGTGGGACGACAACAACGACGGCGCGGCTGGCGACACAGACGAGTTCGACAGCACCCTCAAGACTCCCGCAATCGACATCACCGGCATCGGCGGCGGTCAGCCGGCCGGGAGCGAGGCTGGCATCGTCAGGGTGGCGCCGCTCTCCGGTGTCGAGGGCCTGTTGGTGACGCCGACGAGCTCCACCGGCGAGATCGACACATACACCTTGATCTTCGACATCCTTCTCACGGAAACGACCCAGAGCTTTACCTCGCTCTTCCAGACCGACGTGACCAACGGGGGCGATGCCGAGATCTACCTGCGCAACGACGGCGCCACGGCCAGCATCGGCATCTCGGGCGACTATGACGGCGCACTGACCTACGGCGAATGGGGCCGGCTCGCGCTGGTCTTCGAGACCGACGAGAACGGCCAGCAGTCTCTCTCCAAGTACCTCGATGGCGTCTTCCTCGACAGCCAGATCGTGGACAGCGACGTCTCCGACGGCTCGCGCTGGACGATCGACGCAGATCAGGGCTTCCTGCTGTTCTCAGAGCCGAACGGTTTCACCTCGGAGATCTTCACGAACGCGCTGCACTTCACGCCGGAGGCGCTGGATGCAGCGACCATCGCCGCGCTTGGCGGTGTCGATGTCGACGGGCCGGTGGATGCTGCCGCCAACCCGGAGGCTTTCCAGTTCAACTTCGATGGCGCGCTCGACAGCCTCGACTACGGCACTGCAGGTTTAGCGCCGGTCAGCCTGGCCGGACCGGACGCGACCTCCTACCTGGTCAAGGGCTCCATCTTCGGCAATCCCAACGGCGAAGGCGAGGCGGCGCTCTATCAGCAGTCCAACGGCGCGAACGAGATCCTCGTGTGGCTCGGCGAAGGCGCAGAGAGCTGGAGCGACTACGTCTTCGACATGGTGGTGGAGCCCGCCGACAACGACACGATCGGTGCGGTGTTCTACTACCAGGATGACGAGAACCACTATCGTCTGACCCTGGACCAGGAAAACGATACCCGGACGCTCTCGAAGTTCGAGGACGGTGTCGAAACGGTTCTCGCCACGGAGGCGGGGTCCTATCGTCACTTCGCGGCGCAGGACCTGCGCATCGCGGTGCTGGGCAGCGAAATCGTCGTCACGCTGGACGACGAGCTCTTGTTCGATGGACCGGTGAGCGACGCAAGCCCGCTTGCCGGCGGCACCGTCGGGGTGCTGTCGCAACTGATGGACCGCGTGATCTTCGACAACATCTCGGTCAATCCGATCGACCTGGCGGCGCGCGCGCTGACGTCCGAGCCCTCCGGCCGCTGGGTCGCGGACCTTGACGGCGATGGGACCGCCACGGTGAACCTGACCGCGGCGGCCAGTCTCTCGGCCGCCGGCGTGGCGTCTTATGAGTGGCTGGTCGACGACGAAGTCAAGGCGACCGGCGAGGCGGCAGCGCTCACCCTGGCGCCGGGCGAGACCACGGTCACGCTGCGGGTCACCGATGCCAATGGCGCGACATCCGAGGACCAGATCACCGTCGCGGTCGCCGACAACCGCGCCATCCTGGCGTCGGACGACTTCGAGGACGGCAATTTTGCCGGTTGGACCATCGTGGACGAAGGTACACAGGAAGGTCCCTCTGACTGGCAGGTCGTGGGGGGCGAGCTGGTGCAGGCCTCCGACATCCAGTCTGACCAGCAGGGCACCGGTAGCACGGCGTTCTCCGAAGGCGGCGACGGGCCCTTTATCCTGCGAGATGGCACATACGCTCTGTGGGACGACACGGCCGCTCTCGAATGGACCGACTACGCCTTCGAGGCAACGCTGACGCCGAACGACGACGGCGGGATCGGAGTGCTGTTCCGATACTCGGACCCAGACAACTACTACAAGCTCGAGGCGGATACGCAGACCGGACTGGTGATGCTCACCCGACACCTCGACGGCCGAGAGACCATCCTGGCCCGCGGCTACGACAACTATACCCCGGGCGAAGAGCAGCATTGGCGGGTTGAGGTCGAGGGCGGTGTCATCACCCCGTACATCGACGGCAAGAAAGTCTTCGGTACCGAGATCGAGGACCGGACCTTGGACAGCGGTACAGTGGGTCTTTACGCCTGGGCCTCGGAAGATCTCGCCTTTGACGATGTGTTGGTGACCGAGCTTGGTGAAGCGTCAGGTGTCACCGAGATCGTCGGCACCGACGGCAATGACCGCCTTGTCGGCACCGACGGTGACGACATTCTCAACTCCCTTGGCGGCCGCTCCGATGTCCTGACTGGCCTCGACGGCTCAGACATTTTCGACTTTTCGGACACGACCAGCAACGGCGTTCGCGAGGTCCGGCGCATTACCGACTACAACGAAGAGGAAGACAGCATCCTCCTCGGCCCGGACGTGGAGGTCGACCGCGTGCGGGAGACGGGCGTGGGGACGCTCCTGTACCTCGACGGCGACCAAGACCTCATCGTCCTGGAAGGTATCAGCGGCCTCTACAGCGATGGGTTCTTCTAGATAGGGCGGTTCAGACGCAATCCGGCAGCACGCGTGAAGTGACGAGAGGAGAAAAAGATGAACAGACTCCAAGCGGCCATCCTTGGCCTGTTCCTGGCAATCGGCTCGTCACAAGCAGCGGCCGTTCCCATTGATACCTCCGACTTCGACAGCCAAACGCGGCTTGTGGAGACAACGGGCTCTGTCGTCTTCGACGGCTTTGCTGACATATTCTTTGCGTCCGATGTCGGGTCGACTGTCAGCGTCGATTCCTTCCTGGTGTCGGACCCCACGAATGCGTCTCTCGATTTCGTTGACCTGCCGAGCATCCTCTCGCCGGCCACCGCTGTGTCGATCATGGAGGAGATCGTCGAGTTCTTGTTTGAGGACGGCGACGTTGGCTATTTGCTCATTGTCGATGTGACCGGCCAGGGCGTCGATTTCACGGACGCAACATCCTTCGTCGACAGCGATGCCCTGATCACGCTGGACGAGTTGACCCGCGCGGCACCGCTGTCGGTCCCTCCCACGCTTCCATTGTTGATGGCCGGTATCGCGGGCCTTGCGCTCGTCCGGCGCACGCGTCTGTCTTAGAGCCTTGGCTGGCCAGACCGCCATCGAGCGTGGGGACGAGGCCTCTCAGTCGTAGCCGAACGCCTTTATCATCGGCTCGAGCCGGTGCATGTGAGGCTCGAGGTGCTGGCGATAGTGCCGCCAGCGCCCGATCGAGTCTGTGTGTATGGGCCGGCGCACTTCGGAGTGCGTCGGTGAATTGACATGCTTGTCTATGATCTGGGTCCGATAATCCCGAATGCGCTCGTCCCAGGACAAACCGACGGCTTCGAGGGAACGACGGGCTTGCTGCTCGAAGTCGGCGACCACGTCTTCGTAGCGCACCTCAACCCAGGTATCGGCGTCGAGTAGATCGCGATACCGCAGCCACGTCTCCATTTCGAAGCGATACATCTCACAGGCCGTCTCCCAACTGAGCAGCATGGCACTCGTTTCCGTGAGACGAAACATGCGGAGAACGCAGCTGACGATCACGTCCCGTGGATCACGCTGGGCAACGATGAAGCGGGACTCTCCGAAGAGGCGCAGCAAGCCGGGCAGCAAGGAGGTGTGGTTCGGGTTCTTGTCTAGGTGGACGCGGCCGGACAAAGGTTCTCCAAGCGCGGCTTCCATGTAGTCGATGTACCGCGTTCTTTCCCGTGCAATCGTGTCGCGGGGGATGGCGTTCAGCGTTTCGACCGTGAGCGCGCCACCGCCGGCCTTGCACAAGCGGGGAAAGATATCTCGGCTGAAGACAACCCGTTCGGGAGAAGCGACCAGACCGGGGTGGGCGTCGAGGGATCGTTCCAGCAAGGTGGTCCCGGAGCGTGGAAAGCCGATGAGGTGCGCGATGCCGGAGCAGCGAGGGCCGGGCTCGAATGCCGCGCTGCGCCAAGACTCGATGCTTCGGCGAGTTAGTCGCTCCGACAGCCGACCGAGTGCGGCGTTGTTCGCCCGGGCTCTTGCGATGAGCTGTCTGGTAAGGGGAAGGCCAAGGACGAGGGTATGCGCCTGTCCGATGGCTTGCGCCGCAGCTTCGTAGTCGCCCTCGGCATCTCGAATGTAGCAAAGCTCTGCCCAGGCTTCGGCTTGGATGCGGACATCAAGATCGTCTTTTGCCAGTGAAGAGAAGATCGTTTCGGCATCTTGCAGTTGACCCTTTCGTCGCAAAATGCGCCCACACACAAGCTTGGGCTCCGGCGCACTGGGGGCATCGCGAATACAGGCTTCGATGGCGGCGAGAGCATCTTCGAGCCGCCCGGATTGCTCATAGAGCACAGCCAATTCGGCCCGGATGGCTGGCGGGACTTGTTCTTGCTTCTCCAGCAGTTCGATCGCGCGCTGCTGGCGGAAGATCCGAGCGTAGCTTTGGGCGATCACCGGGGACACGCGACGGTCATCGCCCCCCAGGCGACTGGCCTTTTCTAGCAATGTCTCGGCACGCGCAATCTCGTGCCGACCGCCGAATGCGCGCGCGGCCTCAAGAATGGCGCGAAGGTTCCCCGGCCGTTCACGGAGCGCCATGTCGAAGGCATCGAGCGCCGAGTCGAGTTCGTGCTTGGCCCAAAGCGCGCGCGCCTTGTGGAGCGTGCTGAAATCCGACAGCTGCTCGGCAGAAACAGTCATCCACAGGCCATCCCGAGCCATCCCTCCTCAAAACGACCAATGGGCTTTCTGGGTCATGCACAACATCAGCGCAAAATGGCCTGCGGTCTAGACGCATAGCGACTGAGGAGGGCGAAGCCCGACACCCTTCTCATTCCTCTGAGATCTATAGGTGCCACACCCGCCGATACTATCGCCAAATACATGAAACAAATCAGAAGGCTTTATTGTTCGCGCAGGCTGCGCTCGAGGGTCTCGCGCAAGGGCTGGAGCAGATAGTCCAGCAGCGTCCGATCTCCGGTGGTGATGAAGACCTCCGCCGGCAGGCCCGGCGTCAACTCGACTTCTGGAGCCACGCTGTTGAGGCGCTCGCGATCGACCTCGACCTTGGCCAGGTAGTAGAGCGTACCGGAGCGTTCATCCTCCAGCGCGTCCGCCGAGACATGCGTGACTCGCCCATTGATGCGCATCAGGTGGCGCTGTGGGTAGGAGGGAAAGACGACATAGGCCGACAAGCCGATACGGACGTCGTCGATGTCATGGGGCGAGACATGGGCGTCGATGATCAGCTTGTCTTCCGCCGGCACGATGTCGAGCACCGCTTCGCCGGGGGCGATGACGCCGCCGGTCGTCTTGTGTCTCAAATTGATGACCGTGCCGTCCACTGGGGCGACGATCTCCGTACGATCGACGCGGTCGAGACTCTCCTTGAGCCTCTCCTCGACCTCGAGGCGCTCGGCCCGAACGGCCGAGAGTTCCGAGGCGACCTCTTCAAGCCGCTCGGTTGTGATGTTGAGGATGGCGAGTTCGGTCTCTGCGATCGCCTCCTGAGAACGGGCGATGTTGGCGACGAGTTCGCCTTCGGTGCCGACCAGTTCCGCTTCGGCGCGCTGGAGCGCTAGGAGGCGCGGCTTGCGCTCGTAGCCGCGGCGAACGAGCCGTTCGACCATCGTGATCTCCTCACGGATCAAGGCCGCCTGCCGCCGTGTTCCGGCGAGCTGTCGCTGCGCCCCGGCGATCTGCTTGTCGAGCTGGGCACTGCGCTTCTTGAGGATCGCCCGACGGCTCTCGTCGTTGGCCGCGCGGGTCGCGAATTCGTCCCGCTGCTGCGCAAGGATCGCCCGGACCTCCGAGTCCGCGGTGTTCTTCAGCGCAGGGTGGGAAAAGGCGATGGCCGCGGTGCCGCTGCGCTCTGCATCCAGCCGCTGTTCCTGCGCGGCCAGCGTTCTGAGGCGGTTGGTTAGAGCATCCGCTTCGACCTTGGCGGCGACCCCTTCCAGAATGACCAGCCTGTCGCCGGCGAGGACCGTATCGCCTTCGCGAACCACGATCTGGCGAATAATCCCGCCTTCGAGATGCTGCACGGTTTGGCGGCTTCCTTCAGGGCTCACCACGCCCGTGGCGATGGCGGCGCCGGACAGCGGGGCCGTTGCGGACCAACCGCCGCCAACGACAAAGAACAGAACGATGACCGAGACGCCGACCCAGAAGCTCGCTTTGAGCTCTTTTCTGAGCGGCCGCACCGGGCGGGGCGAAGGGGGACCCAGTACCGCTTCGACGATATCCTTGCTGCTCATGACTGGCCTCCACTGGAGCCGGCTCCTGACTGCCCAGACGATGGTAGAGCTCCTCCGCGAGACGCATCGGGCTTGAGCGAAGCCGGGGCGCCCTTGCCTCCCTGGGCAACCCGCAAGGGCCTGAGGTTGGCGAAGACCTCTTCCCGCAGGCCGAAGGCTTCCATCCGGCCCTCGCGTAGAAGCAGCACCTTGTCGACGGGCGCAAGAAGGCGCGGCTGATGGGTGACGACGACGACCGTCGCGCCCCAATCCTTGGCTTCTTGCATGGCTGTGATCAGGGCCTGCTCGCCTTCGCTGTCCAGGCCGGCGTTGGGCTCGTCGAGGATAATCAGGCGCGGCTTGCCGTAAAAGGCTCGCGCCAAGGCAATCCTCTGGCGCTGTCCGCCGGAGAGAAAGGCGCCGTACTCGCCGATTTCCGTTTCGTAACCCTCCGGCAGTCGCAGAACGAGCTCGTGCACACCGGCCGTCTTGGCGGCTTCGACGACCGCGCCGGCATCGTAGCGGGGGCTCAAGCGCGCGATGTTGTCGCGCACACTTCCGGCAAAGAGCTCGACGTTCTGCGGCAGATAGCCGACGTGCCGCCCCAGTTCCTCTGAAGGCCAGTGAAAAACATCTGCGCCGTCGAGGCGGGCGTGGCCTCTTGTGGGTTGCCAGATGCCAACGGCGATCTTGCATAAGCTCGACTTGCCGGCGGCCGAGGGACCGATCACCGCCAGCGCTTCACCCGGCTCGATGACGAAGGAGATCCCTTGCAGAACCATCTGGTCGCGGTTTTTCGGCACGAAGAAGACGTTCTCAAGGGTGAGACGACCTTGAGGCGCCGGGAGCTGCATGCGCGGTGGCCGTGGTGGCGCGCTGTCCAGAAGCAGGCGCAGCCTTCCGTAAGCGTCGCGCGCGGCGATGAGACTCTTCCAGCCGCCGATCAGATGCTCGACCGGCGCCAACGCGCGGCCGAGCAGAATCGAGGCCGCAATCATGCCGCCCGGCGTCAGCTCGGCCTGTAGCACGAGGTAGGCGCCGGTGCCCAAAATCGCGATCTGAACGAACAGCCGGAAGAACTTCGAGAAGCCGACCAGGGCCGCGTTTCGGTCGCTGGCTTGGACCTGAAGGTCGAGTGCCTCTCCGTGGCGGCCGCACCAGGACGCGAGAAATCCTGGCAGCATGCCCATGGCATGGAAGACATCTGCATTGCGAATGGCGATGTCGGCCCGGCGCGTCGTAGCGATGGCCAGCTTGTTGGACTCTGTCAGCAGCACGCGGGAGACATGCTCGTTCAGCAGCGCGGTGGCGAAGAGAATGATCGCCGCGATCGTGGCGATGGTGCCCAGCAAGGGATGCAGCAGCCAGATCACGGCGAGGAAGACCGGCACCCAGGGGGCATCGAGCACCGCGCCAACCCCGGGTCCGCTTAGCACGCCGCGAATGGTGGAAAGGTCGCGCAGCGGCTGCGCACCGGCGAGCAGGCCGGAGGCTGCGCCGCGCATGCTGGCCTCGATGAACTCCGGCGCCAGCCTGCGTTCGAACCAGCCGCCGACCCGCGCCAGCACCCGAGCGCGTACCGCTTCGAGCACGCCCATGATCAAGACGGCAACCCCGGCAATCAGAGTCAGAACGAGGAGGGTTTCGACGCGCCCACTTGCCAGGACCCGGTCGAAGGTCTGCATCATATAGATGGGCGATGTCAGGATCAGTAGATTTATGGAGAAGCTGAAAAGGCAGAGCATCGGCACGGCGGCACGGCATTGCCGAAGCGCCGCTCTCAGCGGCAGCCCGGCGTCGTCACGCACTTTCGTCTCATCGACCTTGCGCATGACGCTGATGGTCCTTCATGTCCTCTGCCTTTTCCTCACTCCCGCATGCACAGAAGCGGCGGGGAGAAGAAAGGGAGGGGGCGCCTATGGCCGAGCGCCCCCTTTAGTTTGCTAGACGGACGGAGTGCTCCGGCCGACTAAGCGAACCGATTGCAAGACGCACATCGCCGGCGTGGTGATGATCAATTGGTGCTACCGGCGAAGTCATCCGTTGCCGCCAAGGACTCGGAGAACGCGAAAGCGCCGAACTCGTCCACCTGGGCGAAGGTATCGGTCTCGGCCAGAGCATCGAAACCGAGCGCGTCGGCGGAGGCTTCAGCCGTCGCCAGGCGACCATCGATGTTGACGTTGGCATCGACGTCCTTGTCGACGTCGAGGAAAACGAACTTCTCAATGTTGACGTTCTTCAAAATGATGGTGTCGAACTCCACCATGCCGGCAGCGGTCACCTTATCGAGCGCCGTCTCGCTCAAGACGATGGGTTCGTCGGCGTTTGCGGCGCCCGCCATGGCGAGCAGGCCGACACCGGCCAAGAGTGCAAGGGTTCTTTTCATCTCATCCTCCTTCAAAGCCGCAGGGGCAAAGCAGATAGTCCGAGGGACTGTCGCTCTTAGCCTCGGCGCCCCGATTAGAAGTTGTTGTCCACGGCCGCCAAGGACTCGGAGAACGCAAAAGCACCGGTCTCGTCCACCTGGGCAAAGGTGTCGGTCTCAGCCAGGGCATCGAAACCAAGCGCATCAGCGGAGGCTTCCGCAGTCGCTAGCCGGCCATCGATGTCGACGAAGGCTTCGACGTCCTTGTCGACGTCGAGAAAGACGACCTTGTTGATGTTGACGGTCTTGAAGATGTCGGTGTCGAAGTCCACGGTACCGGCCGCGGTTACGCTGTCGAGCGCTGCCTCGCCCAGAACCACAGGTTCATCCGCACTCGCGACGCCGGAAAGAGCAAGCAGGGATGCACCGGCAAGAAGTGAGAGCATCTTAGACATTGTAATCCCTCCTATATGAATTCGCAGGTCGGTTCCTGGTGCAGGACAAGCCTGGTCGGAACGCCCTCCCGCCGAGCTATGGTCCGCCAAGCCGGCTCCCTTGCTCAATTTGAAGATAAGTGTGATCCACTTTTGGTATCTCCTTGGGCCCTCTCGGTTACGCCTTTAGATGCCATGGGTGGGCTGGTTCGCCGCTGCGGCATGCCCGCGTCTCAGACGAGGGGGGCGCCACCGTCGAAAATGAAGATGCTGTCGTTCACGATTGGAGGGTCGACGTCCACCAGGATCGTGGTGAAGAACTCGAGAAGCGGATCGTCGTCGACATCCCAGGCAACGAGAAAGTCTGGCTGCGTGGCGTTGCCTGCTCCACTGCCGAGCGGGAAGATCCTGGCCATGCTGAAGTCCACGCCGAGGGCGCTGACGTCGAGCTTGTCGATCCCGCCACCGTCAAAGCCCGTAACGATGTCGGTCGTCTCGAAAAGGAAGGACACATCGACCATGCGGTCGGTGTAGACCACCACGTCCGGGTCGCCGTCGTGCTCGAGATTGATGGTATCCGGATCGGCCCCGCCGGTGATCGTGTCGCTGCCTCCGCCTGGGTCGATGAAGTCGGCCCCGGCCCCGGTATTGATGTCATCGTTACCGTCAGAGAAGAAGGAGGTGTAGATGGTATCGGAGCCCGACAGGGTTCTTACGGTATTGTTGCCGCCGGCATCGATCACCTCGTTGTCGCCGCCGCCGAGATCGATGATGTCATCACCGAGAACCCCAGGGACAAAGTTGATAACCCTGGCTCCCGGCAGGAGGTCTGCATCGTCAAGCGTGATCGAAACGTCGGACAGGACCAGGTCGTCCCCCTGATCGCTCGCTGATGCCGTCGATCGAATGTTGTCGTTGCCGCCCCGGTCAACGACGTAGTTGTGTGCCTCGAAGCCGAAGCCTTCCAGACCGAGCAGGGGCAACAACGCGAAGGTCTCGGAGTCGGCGCCGTCGAGAACGCCGTTGAAGTTGGAGTCCTCGCCGAGATCGAGAACGCCGTTGCCGTTGGCATCCTCGTCCTTGAAGCCGCCGCGCACCTCGACGAAGTCGTCGCCCGTGCCGACAACGAACTCATCATAGTTGTCGCCGCCGCGCACTATGTTGTTGCCATTGCCGGCATCGATGATGTTGCGTCCGTCGAAGGCGTTGATATTGTCGTTGCCGTCCCCCGTGTTGACGATGTCGGTTCCAACGAACGGAGACGCAAAGCTGGTCGTCGCCAGCAAGGTGATGGTGTTGTTGCCGCCGAGATCGGTGATGATATTGTTGCCGCCGGTGTCGGTGACCCGGTCGTTTCCCAGACCAAGGTAGATCCTGTCGTCGCCGTCGCCGGTATTGACCCGGTTGTTGCCTTCCAGATCGATGATCGTGTCGTTGCCGCCGCGGCCAAAGATCCGGTCGTTGCCGTCGAACTCGGTGTCGATGCCGAAGAAGGCTGCATTGATCAGAACAGAGTTGAGTGTTTCGAGCGGTGTGTCCCAGAAATCGACTCCTCGATCGAGATCGTCCAGGGCATCCTCCAGGGCTGTCAGTGTCTCAATCAAATCCACTTGATCGACGGACAGGGGGAAGCCGAGGAAATCCAAGACCAGCGCAGCGTTGGCAGGAGTATTGTCCAGTCCAAATTTGAACGGGATTCCGACCACGCTAGCGACGACCGTTAGATCGATCTCGACTTGCGTGAAGCCCTCTTGGCGAAATCCAATTGCCTCGTCGGCACCGCTTCCCCGCAGAAAGTCGCCACGGCTCGAGTAGGGGCCCGAGCTGCTTGCCGATGACCGTGAGCTTGTGAACCTCGGCATATCCCTGTCCTTTCCAGACTAGTCCGCCGCGCCTATCCCGAGCATGCCTTCATCGCTTGTCTCAGGGCGCATTGACGGTGACGATCGTTGTTGAAGAGTGCGTCCGTGCGATCGGTGGCGCGCTGTCGGTCGCGTCGATCAGACGGCTCATGGTGTTCGAGATCGTGATGACGATGTTGCCTGTCCCGGTCGCTCCCGTGATCGCCGCGCTCTCTTGCGAGACAGAACCGATGGCGATCGCCGTGCCGGAGATATGACCGCGGTCGACGGAGCGGCTTTCGTAGATCCGTCCCGTGACGACGGTCGCCACGGCAGGGTCACCGGTGGCGGTGGCCTCGGCCAGACCGACGATCGACAGGTTGCTCTCTCCGTCATTCAGCGACAGCAGCGCGGCCGCGGACCCTAGCGCTGCGTCGTCGGCTGAGGTGTGCGCGGCGATGTCGGCGGCAAGCGCCTCGGCATCGAGCTGTCCCAAGGTCTGTGCCAATGATATGCCGCCGCCGGTCGACAGGCCGTCAGCGGCCGCTGCGACTTCGAGGTCGTTTCCGGCAGCGCTGGTCGTGAGCAGCATGCCAGAAGACGTAAAGGACTCGTCCCCCGAGGATAGCGCGGTGCCTTCCGCGGCGACGCGCTCCTGCGTCATTGAGACGCTTGCCGCCGTCTCCGCCTGCGTAACGACGCTGCCGCCTCCAAGGCTCTCAGCCCCAAGCATGACGGCCTGAATGTCGGCGCCGTTCGCGGCGATCAGGTCTGTGAAGGCAATGCTCGCGGCGTCCAACTGGCCGACCGCAAGGGCCACGGCTTGGCCTTCGAGATCGGCGTGAGCTGCGCCGTTGTCGACCGAGGCCTCGGTCAAGGTTAGAGCTAGGGCCGCATCACCCGAGGCTATTGCCAGCGCACCACTCTCGGAGAAGGTGATGATCCCACCGGCTGTCACGGTGTCGAGTTGACGGGCGGTAAGTGGAATGGGCTCGTCGGCCAGCGCACCTCCGGCCAGTAGCAGCCCAACTGCCGCTACAAGTCCTGCTGTATGTGCCGTTGCACCCCGCATCGCAGTTCCGCCTTTCCATCAGCGGCGCCTGCGCTTTGTTCGCTGTGATCCACGCAGCCTGGCCCGCTGAAATTGGCTTAAGCTGTCTCTTAGCGTATCTCTTAGGGTGCTCTATGCATGACACGTCACAGTGGGTGTTGAGAAGCTCATCAATGGAAGTACGCCCATCGATGGCCTGCCGTGCAGCGCCAGCTCTCTAGCGGGGAGGGGATATCGAGCGGCTGCTTGTGCGCGAGGAAGCGCTGGACCTGGCGCCTCTTTCAATCGAGACCGTCACCGCGACGGACGCGCTCTCCCCGGTGGCGCGGGCGCGTGCCGAGGAGCGGGGTTTCCTTTGCCCCAGCGTGACATGCTCCTCAGCCTGGCCGTGGGCTTGGCGCGACGTCGATAGAGTCTCAGACTTCCCCAAGCCCGGCGGAGCTTCATCGGCCAAGACCTGCGCGATCACCGCGGTCGTTGCGATGATCGCGGCGCCAAGCAGAGCGCAAGCGATGAGCTGGCTTCTGTGTGCCATGGCGTTTCCTGAATGGATCGAGCACCGTTCAACGCGCACTCTTGCAGATGAATCGATGCGCGCGTACCTCGCCTTTCGGAGAGGGCGTTCCTTCAGGCAGCTTGGCGCATCGCCTGCCCGGCTGGCTACAGCTTGAGCCGAGTCTTTAGCGACCTCTCTCTCTATCGGCCGCCAATCTAACGACAATGTCGCTCGCGGACGCGCCCGTGCCTTGAGTGATCCTTCACTGGCTCTTGGTTGAGCCGACCAACCTCATGGCATAGAGGGCCGCTTGTGTTCTGTTGGTCGCCTTTAGCTTCTTCATAATCTGCCGGATGTGCACCTTCACGGTGCTCTCCTGCATGTTCAGCTCATAGGCTATGACCTTGTTTGGGTCTCCGCGGCACAGATGGGCCAAGACTTGCTGCTGTCTTGGGGTAAAGTTGGGCGCATCGTCATCCTCTGCCGCGTCGTAGCCTGCGGGTGCAAGGTCTTCGAGATGAAGCTCGCCCGGCAGCGACGAGACTTGCTCCAGTGCATCGACCAGCGCGCCGGCCGGCAGAAAGATGCCGCCCGCACGAACCAGGCGCAGAGCTTCCTTCACCACGGTCGCGGTCAAGGTTGTGGGGATGTAGCCGTTGACTCCTTGTTGTGCAGCCTGGGTTACTTGGCTGCCGTTGGTCCGATCGCCCAAAATGATGATGGGGCAGTCGCGGAAATTGTGCTTGAGCAAAAGAATACTCTCCCGCACCGGCTTATCGCCGATCGACTGAGCGGCGATGTTCAGAACGACCAACTTGACGTCGGCGGCCATGTCGCCGCGCAGGCTCAGCAGATCTTCTGGCCCGGACAGCGGCACGACGACATAGTCTCTGGTTGCCGAACGAAAGAGCTGAGAGAACGACTCCCTGGTGAGGGGTCGTGGATCGAGCAATGCCAAGATGGGACGCTGGCTCGGTTCGGGCTTTTCAATATCCGCGATTGGCCGAATTGCCGCGACCTTGTGCTCACCGGTTTGCTCTTCTGGTATCGCGTTGGAGATCATTTTTCGTATCTCCCCTAGAGTCTCCCTATCTACACGGCGGCCGGTCTCGCCAGGCCGTGAGGACTCTCATTGGTATGAGAAGTAGTCCTTCGCAATATACCAACACTATCACCGCGGATGCGCTTTTTGTCATCGTTCGGCAACCAAACCCGGAATTGCCACAGCAATTTCACAGAACATTGATGCCTTAAAACAGGTTTTTCGGCTGGGAAATGCAGAATTAAATTTCTGCGTCGACCGATAGGAGACGCCAGAAGGACGGACACTCGCTCTTTCGTTGCATCGAAGGATGAGCAGGCGGAGCAACACATGCCGGTCGCCGCGCGTCCAACCGAGCAAGCAACGGTCGCGCATTTGAACGGCTACCAAAGTGTCAGGCGCACCGGTAGAGACAGGAAAACGGAGTAGTCGGGAGAATCGTCAGTGAGCCCCGCGCCAGCGGTGAAGTTCAGCAGCGTCCCGCGCGCCAGGATGCTGGAAACCCCGAAGCTGATGACCGCTTGGTTCTCGTCCGATCCGTTGATGGTGTTGCCGTTGAACTCCAGGTCATCGCGGTAGGAGGCGTTCAGGCTGAGGCTGAGCGAGGTTTCCGGGCTGGCGGCAAGGAAGGCGGCCACGCCCACCCCAAAGCGGTCGCCGGGCTGGATGTTGTCGTTCTCGAAGGCATGCTCGTAGCTGAGGCGTCCGACGAAGGCGAAGGGGTCCTGACGCTTGATGGCACTGATCGACCCGATGATCTCGTGAAAATCGGAGCTTAGCGAGACTCCGTTTTCGGAGTCCTTCCCTGTATCGCTGTCCCAGGTTACGCGGCCAACAAGGTCGGGTATCCAGCCCTCTTCCCGCAACAGAGTTTTCGCGACACCGACGCGAAGGTCGCCCAGGCCGCTAGCGGTGTCGTCCGAACCTGTTGCAGCAGCGAGCTCTTGATTGTCCTGCTGGCGGACGAAGTTGTACGGCAGTCCGAGTTCAACCTGCGAGTCGAACGGCAGCCCGACACGCAGGTTGAGGCCGGCCGTGATCTCGTCACGTTCGACACGTCGGTCGGTGGCGATGAGATCTCCCCCGGCGTTCAGCAGGGCGCTCGACGAGGAATCGTCGTATTCGTAGCTGACGAAGGGCTCGATATCCGCCTTGCCGACCGGCAGCAGCAAATCGCCGGTCAGCACCAAGGTGCGCTCGAGCGCGCGCTCCGCCGCTTCCGGATCGACCGTCACCTGACCCGGAGGAACGGGGGCGTCGTCCGAAGCTTGTGCCGTTTCTGCCGGTTCCCTATCCGCCGCTTGCCTGGCCGGGGTTGGCGGCACCGCCGGCTCAGGCGGCGCCGCGGTATCTCCGCCTGCAGCAGAGCCGGCGATCGATCTCACGAGCCGTTCCAATTGCTCCACCCGATCTTCCAGTTGCCGAACGGAGGCCTCTCGATCTTCCAGCCGCTGCTCGAGGTCTTCCACTACAGCCCGCCGCTCGTCCAGTCGGCGAAGCAGTTCCTCCACTGTCGGATCCGCCGCGCTGGCGGTCACCGGCATGCCGATCGTTAGGACGGTGAGCCAGACGCTGCACAGCAGCGGACGTCGGCCGAGGTGGGGAGGCTGCAGAGTTCGTCGCGCGGCAGGCATCACCGCAGCGTCAGGAATTCTTCGGGCCTGGGCGCGAGATCGTTGGGCGCAGTTAGTCCATCCAGGCGTGCGACGACGAAGCCCACTTTGCCGATTTCTTCGCCGTAGTCGATCCAGGCGCGTTCGAACTTTGCGGCCGGCATGGTGCGATTGCCGTAGGCGGGATCGGCAAGCAGTACCCGATTGCCCATCTGCCCACGGAATATGACGAAGTGATTGTATCCGTTGCTCGTGATCGGGACCATGATGGGCGCCTTTTCGACGAGGTCCTTCAGCTCCATTCGGCCGAAGCCGATGCCCTCGTAGCCGCGGGCGTCGACATAGCGTTTCAGGTCGTACAAGGAGAAGCCGTGGCGCAGGCGGACCAGCAGCGGATTCTCCACGTAGCGCGCCTGTGCGATCAGGCCGAGTGCGACCTCCTTTTCGCGCACCTTATCGCCGTGTTGGTAGTTCAGCAGTGTCGCCAATGCGGCGGCACCACAGCTCAGGTCCCAGTTTTGGACGACCACACGCTCTTGACGGGCTTCGAGAAGCGATTTGACGACGCCCCGTTCGCCGGCGCTGCCCGGCGTAGCGGTTAAGCCAAGGACTGCCGCCGTGACCGCGGCTGCGAGCGAAACTTGTTTGGCAGACAGGAGGGCGTTGAACACCGTCGCCTCGCTTGGCATCGATCGCTAGACAACGCGCCGTGGTAACGGCGGCACATTGAAGAAGCCATGCTAGGGGATGCGACGAGAACGCGAACAGTCCACCAAAAGGCGTAGGGCGGGTATCCACCAAAAGGCGTAGTCCCGAGTGATGCCGAAGCGGTAGGCGGCAAGATGTACCAAAGAGGTTGGTCGGTCCGCGCCATGCTTCCGCTATTCTTGCCGGGTAAGGAGTTCGACATGAGCAAGGACGCATCAGTCGACAACCCCGTTGAAGCGACGGGGCGCAGGACGCGCAAGAAGTACTCGGCCGAAGACAAGATCCGTATCGTGCTCGAGGGCCTGCGCAGCGAGGTGAGCGTTGCGAGGCTGTGTCAGCGGGAAGGCATACCGAGCAATCTGTACTACCGCTGGAGCAAAGAGTTTCTGGAAGCTGGGAAGCTGCGGCTCAAGGGCGGGCCATCCCGCGAGGGCCTCTCCAGAGAGGTTGCCGAGCTACGCAGCGAGAACGAGCAGCTCAAGCAGCTAGCCGCCGAGCTGATGCTGACGAACCGCAGGCTGAAGCGGAGCCTGACCGGCTCGACTTTCGAGGAGCCGGACTCGTAGCGATGCGTGCGGTGCAAATCGAAACCGGTTGTGACCTTGCGGCCTTGGCCGTCTGGCGCACAGCAAGCGCCAACGAAGGTGGAGTCTGTCCCACGAGCCCTTGCCGCTTGCACGATAGGGAGCGCGACCGTCACCTCACCGGATAAGCCCCTGACGAATAGGCCGTATCTGCCGCCGATCAAAGGGGTATACGCCTATCAGGCAGATTGAAGCTCGCGTCGGTGCCGTGTCAGGGTTTTGGAAGCTCTTCCGTCACAAGAGGTTACGGGGGCCTTGTTGCTCAGCGGTTGCATCGCTTTGAGCACGCCCGACTTTCCAAGAGGAGAAGGATATGGGACAGGTCATCTTCAACACCGACATCAAGAAAGACGTCAATATTAACAAGACCGTCCTGCTCGACGTTTTCAAGGACGTGGACGCGGACGTCGATATTCAGGGACGCTTGGCCACGGCCGAAGCCTCGGCGGATGCGCTGGGTGCAATTGGCAACGGCAACGGGACTGGCGACCCCATCACGTTCTTCCTGCTGGATGATTTCGACAGCGAACAGCTGGTTGCAGCCGACCCGTCGCCGCCGCCACCTGGTGCGGTGAATCCAGCAGTCGATTCCATTCCGCTGCTTGCTACCGAATCGGACTTTCCTGCTGGCACGGAGCGCGAGGTCACTGTCAATGTCGTCTCCGGAACGGGAACCTCGGTGTTCGAGTCAGGCGCGGGAAGTCTCGCTGACTTCAGCAATCCATCCGGGAATGCGGCTGAATTCAGCTTGGTCTACGATTTGACCAGCACCACCGATGTTCTCAATGGGGCTAACGAGGCAACCGCCTTCCTGCATATCGCAGAAGCGGGGTCCGACCTTGGCGAGGACCTCGATATCACCTTTATCGACTCCGACGGTACCATCGCCACCGTCCAGCTCGTGATTCCGGAAGACACCTCCATGGCTCCCGTCACCTTTTCGGAGCCCTTGTCGAGCTGGCAGGCGGTTGCTTCCGGCGGTGCCGATGATTTCCTCGACTTCACGGCTATAGACGAGTTCCGATTGGAGATATCCGACGAGACTGAAGCCGACACCTTCCTGGATATCGTCGAGATCAAGGATGTCGTACCAGGGGGCGGTGGCACGCTGGCCGAGACCGACACCTTTGCGCAAGTGGACGATAGTGGCGCCTTCGCGTTCTCGGAATCGCTCGCGGCCTTCGATCCGGGCAACAACGACGTTTTCATCGCCTGAGCCCGAGGGACGGGCGAGGCGGGCGGGTGGCCGTATTCCGACCCACGCTGCGGCACACCCGCCTGAATGTTGACGCTAGAGCACGTCCGGCCGCCATGGGGCGCTGCGACCCATGGCGGCCGGACGTCGCAGTCGTTTGATGGGGGCGGGAGATCCCGCCGCAGCGACAGCGTCCGACACTGCTGACTTAGAGGATGAGCAAGATCGTTTAATTCAGTTGCATCGGTCCTTTCAATGGGGGGAATGACATGGCGGACGCTACGTACTTCTTGCCACCTGTTGCGAGCGATACCGATGCTCCCACCTTCGTGGACGCCTTTGGCTTTAGCGATCTCTTCAACTTCAGTCACACGCCAGTCGATCTTGTTGCCGCTACGGACGCTGCGACCATCGCTAATCGAGGCGTGACACTGGTCGCGGCCGAGGCAACCGCATCCGGCACCGGCGGCTCCTTTGCCGATCTGCTGACCACAACCGATAACATGGGCGCCGTCATCGACGGCACCGGCACGGTGCAGGCGGACAGCCGTGCAGAGGTGGTTGCCTCTTTCAATGTCGCAGCGGGCGAGACCTTCGCGTTCGACTTCGATCTCTTCAGCGATATGAGGGCCAAGGAGATCGAGAACCCCGATCGGGAGTACAGCGCAGCGAGCCTTGCCACTGGCTTCATTGTTCTCGAAACCTCGGACCCGTCTCAGCCCGAGCTGTTGGGACATGTCGGAAGCTTCGGCAGCTTGATCTCCTCCGACAAGATCGCGGGCGTCACAGTCGACCATCATGTCGCGGATGAGAACGGCCGTATCGAGATCGTCGAGGAGGCTGACGTCGATATCGACCAAGACAATCAGATCGACGGCGTCTCGGGTGTCGCTGCCGGCTTCTTCGAACAGCAGCTCGAAGCCGACAGCCAGATCACCATCATCCAGTTCAACAGCAACACCCTCGCAGTGATGGCGGACAGCCTGATCGGCCAACTGGGCAGCGATGTCACTTACGGGACGATCTGGGATGACGTCCTGACCGGCGGCGGCAAGATCTACGCCAGCATGGGGGATGACAGGGTCTATGGCCGGCGCAGCGACGACATCCTCGAGGGCGGGCATGGCAACGACACCCTCAAGGGATACAGCGGTGACGACAGCCTCCACGGCGGGCTTGGCGCAGACAGCCTCGATGGCGGAAGCGGCAATGACGTCCTGCTCGGCGGTGACGACGACGACAGGCTGCGGGGCAGGCGGGGAAACGATCACCTGGAAGGCGGTGACGGCAATGATACGCTGTCGGGCGGATGCGGCCGAGATACTCTGGACGGCGGCGACGGCGACGACCTGCTCAACGGGCATTACGGCAACGATAGCCTGGACGGGGGCGAGGGCGACGACGAACTGCGCGGCGGCAGTGGGCGCGATCATCTCGAGGGCGGAAGCGGCCTCGACACCCTGATCGGCGGCCGCGGCAACGATACGCTGATGGGAGGTGAGGACGGCGATCTTCTGATCGGCGATTCCGAGTCCAAGCTCTTCGGTTTCTTTGGGCTGCTTGGCTGCCGCTCCCACGATCTACTGGTCGGTGGCGCAGGCGACGACACGCTTCAGGGAGGGGTCGGCCGCGATACGCTTGCCGGTGGACTCGGTGACGATGAGATGTACGGAGGGTGGGGCGCCGATGAGTTCTGCTTCGTCAAAGGCGAAAGCCTCGCGTCTGCCGAAGCTGACGTTATCGGCGACTTCGCGCTCGGCAGGGATAAGGTGGTGTTCGATGGCTGGGGCCTGCTCGATGAGGCACTGTGGCTCGCCGACATGGCGGCCTCGGGCAACGCCTTCGACACGGCTGAAGGCGTCGCCTTGCTGTTCGAAGATGGCGCCAGTCTTTCCCTCCTGGGATCGCACCTGACGCTCTCCAGCCTCAGCGGCTCCGACTTCGAGTTTCTCTGAGCCGAGCAAGGCTAAGTCCTAAGTCAAATGCTCTCTATTCTGTGCCGATCTTTGCCACAGCGGCTGCAAGCGTTGCTTTGAGGTTCGCGGCCCGCAACCGCAGCATGTCGATGTTTTGGACGGTCTCGCGCGCCCCAAGTTGGCCATACCAAAAGAAGTGATTGCCAGGCACTCTTGCACTGAGCACGCCCGACGTAGCGTACGTCATCAGATCCATGATGTGCTGCCAATCGGGCTGAGCGATCTTTTCGGTTTTTGACAGAGCGGGAAAAATGATCCCGCGATACAGATGTTGGATCTGAAACATGCCCCAATTGCCGCGATCGGTCAGGGCATGATCGTTGTCCAAGACCTTATCCCCAGAGATCGTCACGATATAAGGAAAGTTCGCTCTCTTCAGCGCTCCAGTATCTGCCATGGCCCAATCGAGATCTTTCACAAATTTACCGTTCTCATAGCGCGAGGCTGTGATGATGCCGTTCAGTGCTATAGGGATGTCACCAAGGATGTCGGTTTTGTATTTGCCCCATGGCATAATTACGTGGCCGTTGAGCTCGTCTTGAGCTGCTATGTAAGCCTGAAAAGTCTCATAGAATTGTGGTGCAGAAGATAATCCGTTGGGTGCCTTGGAGATTGAGCCAGGCTCTTCTATCAAAAGGGGCGCTGGCGGAGTTGCTGCAAGTGACACGAAAAGGCTCATCTCAAGGTCAGCCTTTTGCGATGCCTCGTAGACAGACTGTGCAATTTGTCCTCCAGCACTCCAACCGAGGACAATAACTTCTCGGGATAGTTTGTTCTCGTCGATGTAGAACTTTGCTGTAGCCGCGACCTGCTTGCCCCAATCGCGGATTGAATAGGCAGGGTATGCTTTCGAATAGACTTTGTTTCCGGTGGGATATGAGGCGCCCAGGAAGGAAAAGCCCTTTTGGCCAAGCCAGTAGGCCAGGAAATCTCTCTCGTCACCGCCGGGATAGCCATAGGCCACGCGGGCAAGGTGAAATCCGCCGGGCACAAAAATGACAAGGGGTTTCTCTGGATCTCCGGCCTTGAAGTAAGTGAGCGTTTCAATGCCGTTCGTCGCGAGCAACTCTTCGCCTGGATACAGCCCTTCCGGCTGCGAGAGACGTTCAACTTTCCAGGCTTCGTCTGCGGAGGCACTGCAAACGGCAAGTGCCAAAATGAGCGAAGAGAAAAGGCAGACGATTTTCCGCATTAGCCACTCCTGAACGTCGTTCACGGCTACGCGCAGATACGCTATTGCGGGCCAAACATGCATGCAACTGCCCCTTGTTAGGCCGGTCTGCTCCGAGCCCTTTGTATCGATTGCGGAAGCGGTCAGGCCGTGCGACTTGGCGAGACGTCTTCTGCCGCCATTTTGGAAAGGGTGACGCGGTCGATTTTGCCCGCGGCGTTTTCGGGAAGCTTTTTGATCGCAACGATCTCCTCCGGCGCCTTATAGCCAATGCGATCCCGTGCCATTTTCAATATGTCCGCTGCCGGCAACTCCTTTACGCCGGGCTTTAGCACCACGTAAGCGCGGATGTTCTGTCCATGCAGGGTATCCGGAACCCCGACCACGCCGGCGGCTTCGATCGCATCGTTTTCAAGTAGGACGTTCTCGACTTCCTGCGGGGCGATGTTCGAACCGTCGTGAATGATGATCTGTTTCTGCCGCCCGCAAAACCAGAAGTAACCTTGGTCATCGAAGCGGAGGAGATCGCCGGTGTTGAGCCAGCCATCCTTGATCGCCTCGACGGTCTCGGCCGGCTGCCCAAAGTACCCGGACATGACAGAGGGCGAACGGATCCACAGAACGCCTTCCTCGCCCACGCCAAGGTCCTTGCCGTTTGCATCCCGGATGGAAAACTCGTTCCCGGCCATGGCAGGACCGACGGAGCCGTGAACGATGGGACCACCGGGCGGGTTATGAGTCACGATACCGGCCTCTGTCAGCCCGTAGCCCTCCGCAAGCTCTACGCCTGACACCTGTTGAAACTTCTTCTGCAGGTCCGTCGCGACCTTGTCTCCGCCACAGTCGCACATCCGGAGGTTCGCAAATGCCGGATCGGGGTCTTCCGATGCGTAGACCATTTCGGTGAGGGCGTAGGGCATCATTGCGATCACGGTCGGTTGGTGGTGCCGCATCAAGGGCATCACGGCACCGACGCCGATGTCTTTGGCGACGACCGCGTTGCCCCCCGCGGCAAGCGCTGCATAGGACATGATCTGCGCCAGCATGTGGGAGAGCGACGCGACCGGCAGGATCGTGTCCTTCTCCGTTATCCGATATGTGGCAGAGAGGGAGGCCACGATATGGCCGAGACTGCGTTGGGTGTGGGTGACGCCTTTGGGGCGACCTGTGCTGCCTGAAGTAAAGAAGACCACGGCGGGATCGTCCGGCCCGGGCCGCTCGGGCGCCCCGGCGGCGGCAGCGCGTTCTGTCAGCGGCTCGAATGCGCCGAAGCCAGGCAATTCACCATCGACGGAAAGGCCGCCGAGGTCCAAGTCGGCAAGGCCGGCGCATTGCGAGATGTCGTGCGCGCGCTCGGCATGGGCGACCATCAGCCGTGGTTTGCTCAAACCGATGGCGTAGTCGATATCGCGCGCGAGGTAGCGGTAGTTTAGCGGGACAGTAACAAAGCCTGTGCGGAGGCAGGCCAGGTAGTGCACGAGGACCTGGAGGCGATTCGGCAAGAGCGACACGATTCTGTCGCCGCGCCTAAGACCGAGGTCCAAGTAGTTGTTGGCGAGGTTTTGGCTTTGCGCATCAAGCGCGCGCCAAGACAGAGCCTCGTCCATCGAGGCAATCGCAACGGCATCTGGCTTTTGCCCCAATCCTCGCTCGAGGAGCCGCGCTAGATCGACCGAGCGATCAAGGGTTGGGCCGGTGACTGTCATCTGGAGCTTCCCCCGTCAGTGACACGGCATGAACGAAGCTGAGTACCGGCTTCAGGTTATCTCCGGAGCATCGTATTTCCAGCCTAAAGTAAGGCCACGATGTTCGACCTCCTCCTACACGCGCCTGGCCCTGGGTTCGTCGTTGCTGGCGCGGCATTCCTGTTGGATCTGATTTGTTTCAACGATATCCAATGATGTTTCGCTTTTTATCTCGACATGCTCTTCTTCAACTTTACACCGTAGCGGCAGTTGTGCTGTGGCAGGACGTGGAATTGCATCCAGTGAACAGAAGGCGGACCGTGTGGTCATGAACGCTGATCGCGACATCGTTGTATGCGGCACCTGGACATTGGACCTTGGCCGCGAGGTCTTCCTGAGGAACGGCCAGCCGGTTCGATTGCAGCCCGGCGTGTTCCGATTGCTCCTTCATATCGTGCGCAACGAAGGACGCGTCATTTCCAAAGACGAGTTGGTCGCAGCCGTATGGGACGGCAGGGCCGTCTCAGACGCGGCAGTTTACAATCGGGTGGGCGCGCTGCGCCGCGCCATCCTCGATGAAGACGGGCCTGCGCGTTGCGTTCACTGGGAGTATGGGCGAGGCCTGCGATTTGCGCGGCCGTCGGACCCGGCTGTTGCGGCTGAGACCGCCCCCTCGCCGGAGCCTCAGCTTCCCGAAGAGCTCTTGGATGAGGCCGCGCCGGCTCTGCTCGATCCGAAGGCGCTATTCGGCTTCACGGGTTCGGCAAACATCGATGAGATGCGCCATATGCTGGGCGCCTACTTCACCTTTTACCGGACACCATCATGGCCGAATGCGATCAAACGTGGCCTATCCATCTTGTCCGAAGAGGCAGGCCGCGTCGCCGTGCGCACGACCGAACACGGCAGGGATGAGGCCGGCGGTATCCGACAGCGGGCGCGTTACCGCGGCTTCGCAACCCTCATCGATGGCCGGCTTTATGTCCTTGAACAGAACACCCGGCCGCCAAAAGCCATCTGTCTTTTGGCGCTCGACGCGCCGCACCAGTTCCGACCGGACATCATGACGGGCCTGATGCTGGGCAGCTCATGGCGCCTGAAAGGGGCCCCCTATGCGACGCGGGTCATTTGGCGTCGGGTGCCCAACGACGTCTCGATACGGGACGCCATTCGGGAGTCAGGTCCTCGTGGAGAAGACAACGAAGACATCGACATCAACACCCGCGAAAGCGTGGGAACCGATTGCCTGACCTTCCACGACCCGATCAAATATCTTTAGCGCCAGTCCTGGTCGGAACAGTTCCATTCAACCCGATGAGGTTGTCGCGTCACAGAGCCGCGGCGAGGCAAATCGAAGTTAGATTTGGCTAAGATTTCGTTGGATTTTACTTAGATTTGATTGAAAGAATTCAGATTCGACGGTGAGGATCTCGCCGCCACTGCAAGCTACAATCACCCAATGACGGTGCGGGCTTCTGTGGCCTTCTATTCCTGACAGAGTCGCCACGCCCGAACGTGCAGTGGGGAACCAACAGACTGCTTGGTGCGGCTGTTCCGTCTCCGGTGTCGCGGCCCCTGTGGGCCGGTGCTGGGGACGGGGCCGCGCAAGCAGGAAGGCGGGGCGATGACAGGGTTTTGGGGCAGGTCGCAGGTGCTGGCAGCGCCGTCGCACCTCATGATCTAACGGGGATCTCAGCATGTTCAGAACGATACTGGCTACCTGTGCCGCGGCCGCCGTCGCGTTCGGCGCCGCTGCTGCCTCCGCGACACCGCTGACATTCAACTTCACCATCGACTTCAATGCCGCGCCCGACGCCACGGGGAGTTTCACCATCGACAGCACGGGGCTGACGGGCAGCGGCCTCGAAATATTCGCTCCGAACAACACGACGACCACTCTTCTCTCGTTCACCGCCATGGTCGGCGGTCTGACCTACACGGAAACCATCGATTCGAGCTTCGATGAGTTCCCGCAAGTGAGCTTCCTGGATGGCGCCGTCAGCAACATCAGCTACGCAGGCCAGATCGGCAATCAGTGCCTGAGCATCGGCTCGGGTAGCAGCTTCGGCGTATTCTTCGGCGACGTCTCAATTGCGCAGCGACCATGCTCCGAACCTGGCTTAACGTCCGGCCAGATCACCAACATCGTCGCGGAGGGATCCACTCCGCTTCCCTTGCCGGCGACGGCCGCCCTTTTCGCCCTCGGCCTCGTGGGGCTGGGCCTCGCTACGCGCCGCCGGCGGGCGGTGCAGGGGCTTGGGTGATGACGATGGTCAAGAAAATCGCGTTCGGTTTCGCCGCCGCCCTGCTGGCGCTCACCTTCGGCGGCGCCGCGCAGGCCTCGCTCTTGGGTCAGACGGTGACCTGCAGCGCAACGAGCCTGCGCGGCACCGCCTGCTCGTCTCCGACGGCAACCGTCATGGATGGCGGAGCGCCGGAGTTCGCAATTCGACGTTTGGCTGGGTTGGTCGACCTGCTCAACATCGACATTTCGAGTGACGGCGTGGTCATCAGCGCTGCCGGAATTTTCGACGCAAGCACCTCGAGTTCGGTAACGCTCGGCGATCTCTTTTGGTCCAACGACCCCAACGCCACCATCACGGGGATTGCGAACCTCGTTGTGTCGGGTGTCACCGACAACTTCTTCGGCGACGGCCTCGTCGAAGGCGATATCACCACGGCCGCGAATTCCGTGACGATCGACCTCAGCACGACGAGTTGGGCTTCGGACGGCTTCGTCAGCTTCGACTTCGTGACCACGCATAGCGCGCTTCCCGAACCGGCCACCCTCGCGCTCTTCGGCCTTGGCCTCGCCGGGCTGGGCTTCGCGGCACGGCGCCGGCGGGCGGTGTAGGGGCTTGGATGGCAATGATGTTCAAGGGGATTGCATTGGGTTTTGCCGCCGCCCTGCTGGCGCTCGGCTTCGGCGGCGCGGCACAGGCTTCGCTGTTGGGCCAGACCGTAACCTGCAGTTTGCCAGACCGCTTTACCTGCGAGTCTCTCACCGGCGGCGTTGTCGGCGGGGGGACGGAGTTCCGTGTTTTCGAAATCACGCAATTCCTCGGCGCGGATGTCAGGGTCGACTACTGGGACATCGATCTCGACGAAAACAGCATCTCGATGCGTTTCCTTGACGGTGCCTCCAGCTTCGGCAGTTTTCCCGTATTCAGGGTTACGCTTGGCGATCTCTTCTGGTCCAACGATCCCACGGCAACGATCACGGGCATCACCAACTTCACCAGCAACGCTGATGTGACGGGGATGGAGGCCGACGATGTCTCGGTCGCGGCCAATGCGCTGACGATCGACTTCGGAGGTACGATTTGGCGGCAGGGCGGCTTCATCAGCTTCGACCTGGTGACCACGCATAGCGCGCTTCCCGAGCCTGCCACCCTCGCGCTCTTCGGCCTTGGCCTCGCCGGCCTCGGCTTCGCGGCCCGGCGGCGACGCACCCTGCAGGGACTTGGAGGATGACGATGTTTAAGAGGATTGCGCTCGGGCTGTCGGTTGCGCTGTTCACCACGCTCTTCGCCGGCGGAGCAATGGCCTCGCTCTTGGGTCAGACGGTGACGTGCAGTACCGCAAGCCCGTTCAACGGCAACACCTGCTCGTCTCCAATGGCGACGGTCGTGGCGGGCGGCACGCTGGAATTCGTAATTCAAGGCTTTGGCGGCACAGCCGACCTGCTTGAGATCGACATTTCGGGGGACAGCGTGCTCATCCGTGCTCCCCTTGCTTTCAGGACGGCCGGCGCAAACACGGTAACGCTCGGCGATCTCTTTTGGAGCAATGACCCGAACGCTACGATCACGGGCATTGCCAACTTCCTCGTCTCTGGGGTGGGGCCCGATCCTCGCGGCGGGATCGTTTTTCTCGATGGCCTCAGCCAAAGCGATATCACCACCGCCGCGAATGCCATCACGATCGACTATGCCTTTACCCGTTGGGACGAAGGCGGCTTCGTCAGCTTCGATCTCGTGACCACGTACAGCGCGCTTCCCGAGCCCGCCACCCTCGCGCTCTTCGGCCTCGGTCTCGCCGGCCTCGGTCTCGCGGCGCGGCGCAGACGGCTTGGGAAGTGACGATGTTCAAGAGGGAGATAACCGTGTTCAAGAAGATCGCGTTCGGTTTCGCCGCGGCCCTGCTGGCGCTCGGCTTCGGCAGCACGGCGAACGCTTCGCTGTTGGGTCAAACCGTGACCTGCAGTTTCCCCGACCGCTTCACCTGCGAGCCTCTTACCGGCGGCGTTGTCGGCGGGGGGACGGAGTTCCGTGTTTTCGAACTCACGCAAATCCTCGGCACGGAAGTCAGGGTCGATTTCTGGGACATCGATCTCGGCGAAAACAGCATCTCGATGCGTATGCTTAACGCTGCCTCCAGCTTCGGCAATTTCCCCGTATTCAGGGTCACGCTTGGCGATCTCTTCTGGTCCAACGACCCCACGGCAACGATCACGGGCATCGCCAACTTCACCAGCAACGCTGATGTGACGGGGATGGAGGCCGACGATGTCTCGGTCGTGGCCAATGCACTGACGATCGACTTCGGCGGCAGCATTTGGCGGCAGGGCGGTTTGATCAGCTTCGACCTGGTGACCACCCACAGCGCGCTTCCCGAGCCTGCAACCCTCGCGCTCTTCGGCCTCGGCCTCGGCGTCCTCGGCTTCGCCATGCGCCGCCGCCGCGACAGCTCCAACACGCAATTCAACTTCGGCTAAGCAGCAGAAGCACGGAGACGGTTTATGCCTTTGGGGGTCTCTTGGAAGAGTCGTCGGTCCGGTGCCGTCACGGCGGGCCTTTTCGTCTCGGCGTTGACGCTTGTCTCTCTGGCTTCCGCCGGGGTGGCCAATGCGGTGATCTTCAACGACCGCGGTGCCTTCGAGGCGACCTTGGGCACCTCGATCACCGACGACTACTCGAGCTCAGGTTATGCCATGGGCGACGTTTTCGACAACGTGACGTCCGATACGCATAGCGACGCGAACATGAGCGCCATATTCGGAGAAACGCGCTACAGCACTACTGGCGCCCCGGACGCCAACACCATCAGCGGTCAGGCTTCGGGAAACCCCCACTACTGCGGCGGCTGCCCCGGCTCCTATCTCCTGGACTTCACCACGACGTCCATTGGCACGGCGAACGGCGTGTTCGGTGTCGGCTTGGATGTCCTTGTCGGATTGGAGATTGTCTTCGGCACCACCGCCTTCGTCACTTACGGCGACGGAACGACCGAGAACTTCGCCATTCCGGGCGGTCCGCCTTTCGCCGGTAGTCCGTTCTGGGGCATCACCGACCCGCGCCTGATTTCCTCCATCGCCTTCGGCCTGCCAAACGGCGGGACCAACACCGACAACAGCGTCCAGCGCATGGCGCACGACAACCTGACGATCGGCATGCAAGCCCAGGTCCTGCCCGAACCCGCGACCCTGGCGCTCTTCGGCCTGGGCCTCGCGAGCCTCGGCTTTGCCATGCGCCGCCGCGGTAGCGCCTCCAGCGGCTAACTTCACGATCAACCAGAAAGCGACGTGCATCATGCGCATTGCTGTAGGACGGGTGACGATACAGCGGCTCTTTTTGTCGATCGCCGTTGCGGCCTATGTCGCGACGTTGACTTCTGCTTCGGCTTGGGCCGTGCCCATCAGCTTCGACGAAGCCGTCAGCGGAGACCTTCCGGACTTCAACCCTGTCGAGTTTTCGCTCGGCGTCGGCGAGAACAGCTTTACCGGGACGGCGTCCGTCTTCGTAGATCGTCGTGTCGGTTTTAACATCGATACCGACAACTTCCTCTTTAACCTTGCGCCAGGCCAACGCCTCGTGAACGCGCGCATCGAGGTGACCGACATAGCGAATTCCTCAGCGTCTGGCGTTCACACCGTTGACAGCTCTTTTGCCTTGGATACTCCCTTTGGAGTTCAGGTCGCGCTGGCTCCGGCTATCAATCTCCTGACGGCGGCAATACCAACGACGGCCTCCATTCCCGGCAGCGTTCTTCCGCTTGGTCCGGGGCAGTTCCTTGCTAGGATTGGCTATGGTTTTGGTGCCTTCGGTCCCGGTCCTGTCGACGTCAGCTTCGACTACAGGATCACCTTGAGCGTTGTGGCCACATCGATACCGGAACCCTCGGCCGTTTTGCTCTTCGGCTTCGGTCTCGCTGGTCTCGGCCTCGCTATGCGCCGCCGGCGGCTCGGCGACCGCTGCCATTAGGCCCTCAGCCGTTCATTCTCCGGGTCGTAATGGCTTCTTCTCTCAATAATCTTCGCCGGGGGCAGCCGTTCGTCCGTTTTGACGCGTGACGTGTCCGTGTTATTGAGGTCGGGTGGGGAGCATAGGCGCATGTCATCGATTGATCCGATAGAAACGCCGGGGCCTTCCGGCCTCCGTACGGTTCTGGCAATGACCGCGATCTGCATGATGGTCGTCGGTTTCAACACCTCGGCCGTTACGACGATCATGCCCAATCTCAAGTCGGAATTCGATCTCACACCGTCGCAGCTCCAGTGGGTTATGGCGGTCTATACGGTGACCAGCGCCACCTTCGTTTCCGTTCTAAGCCGCCTGGGCGACATCACCGGCAAGATGAGCGTCTTCTTTTTCGGCATGCTGGTCTTCGCTGTCGGTTCGGCTTCGGTGTTGTTCTCGCAAGACGCAACCATGTTGCTTGTCGGACGCGCCGCGCAGGGCGCCGGGGCGGCAGCCTTGTTCGGGACGTCCCTGTCCTTGCTTTCGGCGGCAGCGCCGGAGGAGCAGCGCGCGGGGGTCGTAGGGATCTGGGGCGCAGTTGTGGGCTTGGCGATCGGCATCGGGCCCATCTTGGGCGGCGCCTTCGCAAGCTATCTCAGCTGGCGGGCCGTCTTCGTAACAGACTTGGTGCTGCTCGCCATCGCCTTCGTCATTGGGTTGCGTGTCAGTCGGCGAAACTACGTTCCCGATACGCGCATGCCTGGGGCCAAGCTCGATACGGCCGGGGCAATCGCTCTGTTGCTGCTTCTGGGTCCGCTTGCCTTTGCCTTGAGCCATAGCGAGACTCACGGTTGGACGGATACGCTGACCCTTGGTCCGCTGGTCGTATCCGTCTTTGCGGCGGTCGCCTTGGTTCTAACCGCGCGAAGAAGCGACGACCCCTTGCTTGAACTGCGTTACTTCAAGCACCCGCGCTACGTCATGGCGGCTGCGGGCATGTTCATTACCGGATTTTCGCTCTTTTGCTTTTACATTTACTTCAACGTTTTCGTCCAATCGCCGGATGCCTTTGGATATAGCGCGGTTCATGCCGGTTTGGCGATCTTGCCGACGAGCATCAGCATGTTCATCGTCTCCGTCGTGGCCCCCCGTCTCCTGGCGCCCCACAGTTTTCGCTGGCCACTTATCTTTGCCATGGCGGCGATGGCCGTTGGGTTTTCTCTGCTCTCGACGACCAGCAACGTCGATAGCTTCTCCGATATCTGGTGGAAGTTGATCATCGCCGGAGTAGGGACCGGCATGTGCTTCGCACTTCTGCCGCGGCTTGGACTCCGACTCTTGCCCGATGAGCATGCCGGCCAGGGTTCAGGCGTGATCAATAGCTGCCTCTACTTCGGCGCGACCTTGGGGGCCGTGCTCGGTGGTGTCGTCGAGGCCGTGACGAGGCGGTCGGGGCTTTCCGAGGTCATTGCCGCGCTCCCGCAGGGTTCGACGCAGCGTGCGGATCTTGCGCACGCCCTGACCCATGGGTCTCCGAGCCAGGTGGAACAATTGCTTGCCGGGCTGGACCCGCAAAGCGGCGCGGCGCTCGCCCAGGCTTTGCGCGACCTCCAGGATAATGCCTTCGACAGCGCCATGCTGGTCGCGGCCGTCGCATCCGCTGTTGGATTGCTGCTGGCCCTCTGGCTGCTCAGGGGGCCCGTGCCACCCGTGCATGACGCCACGAAGTTCACGCAGAAAGGCTGAGTCGGTTCCTGCTTGCAGGCGGCGGCCGGGAAACGTTGTCGGGCTAGGCGCGCAAGCATAATTGCCCTGGCGGGCCATTCTCTATTGCGTGCCGCGCAATTATTTACCCCCTATGTCCATAAAGATGCTGACCCAATTGGACAACGACCGCATTGCGCTGATGCGGGCCTTCGTCGAGAGCGCGCGGCGGCTGAACTTTGCGGCTGCGGCGCGCGAGCTGAACTTGACGCCCTCGGCGCTGGGCCGGCGTATCCAGCGCCTGGAGGCGCATCTTGGTGTCGCGCTCTTCGTGCGGAGCACCCGGCGGGTGGCGCTGACCGATGCGGGCGCGCTCTATTGGCGTCAGAGCGAGGAGATTCTCTCCGCCATCGCGGCGGCCGACGCCATGGCCAGCTCACTGGGGGATCGGCCTAACGGCCTCTTGCGGATCTCGGCGCCGGCGAGCTTCGGCCGGCTTTATCTGTCGCGCGTCCTGCCGAGCTTCCTCCGGGAGAATGCCGCGCTTCAGGTCGACCTGATGTATGGCGACCAGAACGTCGATCTGATCGGCAGCCGCGTCGACGTTGCCATCCGCATCGGGCGCCTGGAGGACTCCGGCCTGGTCGCCCGCCGTTTGGCCCGGAACGTCCGGCGCCTGGTGGCGGCGCCGGACTACCTCGCTTCATCGCCGGCTTTGCGTGCCCCGCAAGACCTGCGGGCGCAGCGGACCTTGCACTTCTCCTACCTGCGCGGCGGCGAGGCCTGGACCCTTCAGCGCAACGAAGAGCTGGTGCGCGTGCCGCTCGTACCGGCCTTGCGCTGCAACGATGCGCTTGCCTTGTACGAAGCGGCACTCGCTGGCCAGGGGGTCGCGCTGCTCGCCGATTTCATCACGCGCGACAGCTTGAACGATGGGCGTCTCGTCCCGGTGCTGGATGACTGGCAGGTCCCGGAGACCGGGATCTACGCAGTCTATCCAGCCTCGGATTTCGTGCCGAGCAAGATCCGGGTGTTCGTCGACTTCCTGGTTTCGGCTTTCTCGCGCGAAGCGGCCTTCGCTCCGCCCGTTCAGTTCAGCCGGTAGCGCCGGACATAGAACACCTCCGGCGGGGTCTCCCCGCGGCGGCTGTCGGTGAAGCGGTGGCCCAGCCCGGACTCGGTGACGTAGACGAGCGAGGGATCGGCCGCGTCGATGAGCAGATTGACGGGGATGTCGAGGTCATCGACCAGCGTTTCGACCGGGCGTGGACCGGCGGCCAGGGGATCGACGATCCGGGTCAGCCGGCCGTCTCCGCTGGTGACGGCACCCTCGACCAGCAGGAGGTCGCCGTTGCGGTCGACGGTGAATCCGTCGGGGTTCTCGAGCGGCCTTTGGAGCTCGAGCGGGCGGGCTTCCATATTGCCGGACCCGCTATCCTCAATCGCGAACACGGTGCCCGCGCCATAGAGTCCGACCAGGAGGCTCTGCCCGTCTGCGGCGATGGCGATTCCGGCCGCGCCGATGCTGTCGACTCCCTCGCCGTCGGAGGCCAGGCGCCCATCCCAGAGAAGAACCGAGAGGCGGTTGGCACCGGGCGGAAGCGTCAAGATGCGGGGTATGCTGGTGTCGGTGATGAACAGCGTGCCGTCGGCGCCGATGGCGATGTCGTTGGCGAAGCCGGCATCGGGCACCAGCATCACGAGATCGACCGCGCCCGTGTCAACGTCGCGGGCGAAGATCCGGTGGGCGCGCCGATGGATGCTGCCATCCGCCTGCTCGACACCCAGGAAGTCGGGCGAGGAGCCCCACAGGCGCCGGGCGTTGGCATCCATGCGAAGGCTCGTGCCGGCGAAGACGGAGGGGTCCTCCGCATCGAACCGCGCGACACCCCGATCGCCGAGCGTGACGACCTCTCCGCTGACGACCGATCCGACGAACAGCGTGCCATCCGGTGCCTGCGTGATCCCGTTGGGATAGAGGAACCCGGAGGGCAGGGCGATGGGGTCGAGAACCTCGACCTGCGCTGCCTCTGTTGCTGGGGCGGCCCCGAGCGACAAAGCCAAGGCCAATGCAAGAGCTGGCAGGGGTGCGAGACGGCTGCGTCCGCAAACGGCCTGCCAGCCTATCGATTTTCGAGACGTGAGATTCTGCATCGCCGAGTCCTCCATATCCGTTTAGCGCGGCACTTCGGAGGTGGCGTTCGAACGGTCGGCCTTTAATGGCGCCCGGACCGAATGGAGAATTGCTTGCGGTGCACCATTTAGTGCAAGGCGAGACTCGTCAGAGGCCGGTGAAGGGCCAGAGGATCAACGCGGCACCGACAGCTACGAGCGCCACTCTGAAAGCCGGTTTGGACGTGCCGATGATGCCGAAGGATAGTGCCGTGAGACCGACGCCGATCTTGGCGGCGGAGAGCAGGGCGGAGAGCGGTACGCTCGACAGCTCGATGACCGTTGGATTGGCGATCATGCCGAGCGGGATGACGTAAAGCCCGACGCCGAGCGCCATGGCGTAGAGCGCCACCCGCAGCCAGTTCTCGCCCACCATGCCCGCGGCGATGAAGACCGCGCCGCAGACCGGCGGGGTGATGGTGCTGAGCAGCGCGAACCAGAAGACGAAGAGATGCGCTTGCAGTGGGTCGAGCCCGAGCGAAATCAGCGCCGGCCCGGCGACCGAGACGCAGATCACGTAGGCGGCGGTCGTTGGTACCTCCATGCCGAGAATGAGGCAGGCGAACGCCGTCAACAGCAGAGACGGCCAGAGGAGACCCCCGGAGCCCGAGAGGATCAGCGATGTGATCTTGACCCCAAGCCCGGTGATCGAGAGCACGCCGATCACCAGCGAGGCGCAGAGGATGATCGAGGCGATCATCGCGATCTGACGCCCGGAGGTCAGGAAGGCTTGCTCGAAGCGCAACAGGGTGCGCCGCGCATCGAAGCTGAGTCTTGCGTCGACAAAGAGCATGACGGCTCCGGTCAGGATCGCCAGCGCGGCAGAGTACTGCGGGGTCAAAGAGGCGCCGAACATGCCCCACATCAAGACCGAGAAGGGCACCAGGAAGAAAGCCGAGGTGATGGCGACCGCGCGCCCGCTGGGTCGGTCCTTGGGGTCGACCGGCGGCAGATCATGACGGTCTGCGAAGGCGTTGATCCCGACCCAGACCGCGAGAAAGTAGAGGATGGCCGGCAAGAGGGCGGCGGCCATGATCTCGACGTAGGGAACGCCGGTCAGTTCGACCATCACGAAGGCGCCGGCGCCCATCAGCGGCGGCATGATCTGTCCGCCGGAGGAGGCGACTGCTTCCACGGCGCCGGCCATCCGTTTGGGATAGCCAAGCCGGGTCATGGCCGGCAGCGTGATCGCTCCGGTCGAGGCCACGTTGGCCGACGCCGAGCCGGAGATCGACCCGAAGAACGCCGAGGACAGGACTGAGACCTTGGCCGCACCGCCCTTGAGGCGCCCGGCCGCCGCCATGGCGATGTTCATGAAGCCTTGGCCCGCTTCACCGGCATTCAGGACCGCGCCGAAGATCACGAAGACTGCAACGACATTGACCGAAACGCCGGTGAGGCTGCCCCAAAGTCCGCCCTCGGCGATGGTCAGCGTCCCGAGGAAGGAGGCGAGCGGCGTGCCGGAATGCCCGAACTCTCCGGGGATGTGCTGGCCCCAAAGCGCATAGGCCAACGCCAGCGCCGCGATCAGGGGCAGGGGCCAACCGATGGCCCGGCGCGCGGCCTCCAGCACTACACCGATCAGAACGATCGCCAGGCCGAGCTGAAAGTCTCCCTCGAGAAAGCCGTATTGGTCGCTCAGCGCATCGTGGTTCCAGGCGACCCAGCCGCAGGCGGCGACCCCGACCAACGTGAGTGCCCATCCCGTCGCCAGCGCCGCGCGACCCTGGGCGGCGTAGATCAGGACCCAGGGCAGCGCCAGGGCAAGATGGGTTGGCCGGGCGACCAGGTTCGGCACCAGCCCGGAGAAGATCAGGCCAAGGTGAAAGACGATGGAGGCGAGCCCGAGCGCCGCCCAGAGATAACGCGCCATAGAGAGCGATCAGGAACTGGGCGGCAGCACCCGACTCCCGCCAATCACATCTGCGCGTCGGTCAGCGGAAACCCGGCTTCCTTGTAGTAGCGCAGGGCGCCCGAGTGGATCTGGCCGGTGATGTTCTCCATCAGGCCTTCATTCACCCCGTTCCACCAGGCAGCCCCTTCGCCCATGGCGGCCTTCTGCTCCCAAAAGGTCTTTGTCAGCTGATAGGCGGTGTCATCGTCCATCGCCGTAGTGGTGTAGGCGACTACGGGCAACGAGGTCGTGGTGATCGGTGCGTCCTGGCCCGTATAGGTGCCGGCCGGGATCACCAGCTTGGCTCGCTTGGTCTTGGCGATCTGATCGTCGTCCAGCGACAGGACGGTGACCCCGGTCGAGGCCGCCGCCTCGATGACGTTGGGCGCCGGGAAAGACCCGGCGGTGACGAAGCCGTCGATCTGCCCGTTCTTTAGCGCCGGCACGGCATTGGACAATTCCACGTCCGCCAGCTCCACCTTGCCGTCTAGCCCGAAGAGTCCAAGGTATTTTTCGCCCTCGCGCGCCCCGAAGGAGCCCTTGCCGAGCAGGATCGTCTTGCCCTCGAGATCGGCAAAATCGCTCACGCCGCTGTCCGCGCGCATCACGAAGTGCATTGTCAGGGACGGGATGGGGAAGAGGGCGCGGATCTCGGCGAACTTGGGATGGCCTTTGCCCTCAAACATGGCCTTTTCGCCCTGGGCCAGCCTGACCAGGGCAGGGGGCGTGGTGAAGACATAGTCGCCGCCGCGGGCCCGAACCTCCATCACGTTCTGCACGGAACCCTGGCTTTCCTCCACGGTGACGATGATATCGCCATCCGTCCCGGCCTTGATGGCTTCAGCGATCTGGACGGCCATCTGATAGTAGGAGGACGCGGTTTTCGCGGATTTGTAGGTGACCTTGGTCTCGGCAAAGGCCGAACCAAACGCCACCGCCATGCCGAAAATCCCGATGGCCAGCGCACGTACGAAGCTGTTCATTTCCCCTCCCTGGCACCTGTCAGGTGCATGATTCATTCCCTCCGGCAACGCATCGCGTCACACTTCGGGAACCTATCCACTGATCGACAGCCCGGCAACGCCCGGAAGAGAAACTCCGCCGCGGCCCACTAGACTTTGACGCATTCGCCGAAGTCTGGATCGATCCGGACGTTCTATAGCCTATGGAGGGGCGCCCATGCTTGAAGCCGTGCCGGTGGAATTCGACAACGCTGACGTTGAGATCATTGAGTACATCACCGAGAACAAGCTGTCGAAGACCTCGACCGAGCGGATCGTGGCGACGATCAACGCCTGCAAGCACGCTGTGAGCGCGCAGATCGAGGGCGATTTCGTCGAGTGCGGCGTTTGGCGTGGCGGCAACGCGATCGCGGCAAAGAAGACGTTTGAGCGGCTCGGCTCCGACAAGACCGTCTATCTGTTCGATACCTTTACCGGCATGACGGCGCCAGGCGATCATGACAAGACCGCCTACAATCCGAAATCGGCCGATGAGCGCTTCGAGGAGGCGAGCCGGGACGGCTATAGAGATTGGAACTACGCCTCGCTCGAAGAGGTGAAAGACAATTTCGCACGGTCCGGCGTCGACAGCAGCGGGATACGCTTTGTCCAAGGCGACGTGCTGCAGACCTTGGCTGTCGAAGAGAACCTGCCGCAGTGCATTTCCGTCCTTCGGCTCGATACGGACTGGTACGAGTCCACCAAGGTCGAGCTTGAGCGCCTCTATCCTAGGCTCACGATCGGCGGCAGCATCCTGATCGACGACTACGGGCACTGGGAAGGGGCCCGGAAAGCCGTCGACGAGTACTTTGCAGGCATGGAGGCCAAGCGGCGCCCACTTCTGCACTATACCGACTATACCGGGCGCATGGGCGTCAAATGCTGCTAGGCCGTGATGCTGTCGCATCCGTCGTAAGAGACGCCAACAGGGAGCATCACAAGTGAGCGAAAAGCTGAAGTCGGAAGACCTTGCAGCTCTCGACTCGATACCGTTTCTGTTCTGAGCCACCCTGTCCAAGCGCCCGGCCCGCTGCAGTGCCAAGAGGCGCGGCCGTCGCTCGTAGCCGCGGCGAACCAGCAGCCCGACCATCGTGATCTCCTTGCGAATCAAGTCGGCTTGCCGTGCCAGGTTGCCGACGGATCCGCTCTGGCCGCCGACACGCAATCGACCCCTGATGTGTCTCCCGTTAGGCTCCAGATCAGGCTGACCGTCGGTCGAAGGTCTCCCAGCGATGCAAAAGATTGCGCGAGCGCGGTACGGCTCGATAGAAAGTATCGATCGTGAAAACCAGTGCGGCGTCGCATGGAGAACCGAATGCTCCGCCCTACCGGAGAGCGCAACCCGGACGCTTGCGCGCCAGCATGCCTGAGCTAAGGGACATGGAGTTGCTTGCCGCGCTCGCGCGGCACCGGCATTTTGCGCGGGCGGCGGCAGAGTGCGGCATTTCCCAGCCTGCCTTCTCCGCGCGTATCCGGAACCTGGAGCTCGATCTCGGGGCGCCGATCGTCAAGCGCGGCAATCGCTTCATGGGCTTTACGCAAGAAGGCGAGATCGCCCTCAAATGGGCGCATCAGATGATCGCCGACGCGCGCGGCCTGCGACAGGAGGTGGGACAGGCGAGAGGTATCCTCTCGGGCCAGCTCACGATCGGCGCCGTGCCGACCGCCTTGACCTTCGCCGCCAACGTCGCGGCCCGCTTGCGCAACGACCACCCAGGCCTGACGATTCAGGTCTATTCCCACTCATCGGCAGAGATCTCCCAGGGTCTCGAGGACTTTTCGCTGGATGCGGGCTTTACCTATCTCGAGAGCGCGCTGCCCGCCGCAAGCTCCGCCAAGCACGTCTACGACGAGCGCTACGATCTGCTGGTGCCGCCGGCGCTGGCACCCGACGTGCAAGACGAGATCACCTGGCGCGCCGCCGCCGAGCTGCCGCTTTGCCTCCTCACACGCAACATGCTGAACAGGCAGATCATCGATAGCGCCTTCAAAGCGGCCGACGCCGAACCGAACTTTATCATGGAAACCAATGCCTTCACCGTGGCACTGGTCCAGGTGATCAACGGCGCGGCCGCGACGATCGCACCCGAGCTGCTGGTCGAGAGCTTTCCCCTGGCGGCCGACATCCGCAGTCTCCCGCTGATCGAGCCAAAGATCGAAAAGCCGATCGGCGTTGTTGTATCCGAGCGCGAGCCCGTTCTGCCGGCCGTAGAGGCGCTGCTATCTTGCCTGAAGGGCGCGGCGCGATAACCCCAGCCGAAGGCGCCATCAGCGAATACGATTTGTCACCGATCAGGGGGAATCCGACACTGAATCTCTCAATTGAAGAGGTTCCGCCCGATGAGCCCGTTTGATGGCCCCTCCAATGACGATTCCGGCGTCTGGAAGTCCGGACGCGGCAAGGGGCGTCGGACGCCCAAGGGCCGGCAGCTCGACGACGAAGCGCTGGCGGAGGTGCGGAGCCTACTGGGTGCTCGGCCCCGGCGACGCGATCTTCTCATCGAGTTTCTTCACCTGATCCAGGATAGCTATGGATGCCTTTCGGCGGCGCATCTTCGCGCCCTGGCCGAGGAAATGCGGCTGGCTCAAGCCGAAATCTACGAGGTCGCCACTTTTTACGCGCACTTCGACGTGGTTAAGGAAGGTGAAGAGGCGCCCCCGGCCATCACCATTCGCGTCTGCGATTCTCTCTCCTGCGAGCTGGCCGGCGCGCAGGACCTGCTAGAGGCCTTGGGAAAGATCTATGGCGGAGGCGGCGAGGTGCGCGTTCTACGCGCGCCCTGCATGGGCCGCTGCGATACGGCGCCGACCTTGGAGATCGGCCACAACCACATCGACCACGCGACGCCTGAGAAGGTCGCCGAAGCCATCGACGCCGCGGATTTCCATGCGCATGTCCCCGAGTACGAGCGGCTCGCCGCCTACCGCGCCGCCGGTGGCTATGTAGAGCTCGAAGCGTTGCGCGGCGGCGCGCGCTCGCATGAGCAGGTTCAGCACGCGCTGCTGGAGGCCGGCTTGCGCGGCCTTGGCGGCGCCGGCTTCCCCTCGGGGCGCAAATGGTCGTTCGTGCGCGCCGAGCCGGGGCCTCGCTATCTCGCGGTCAACGGCGACGAGGGCGAGCCCGGCACCTTCAAGGACCGCTACTACCTGGAGCGCGAGCCGCACGTCTTCCTCGAGGGCATGCTGATTGCAGCCTGGGCGGTCGAGGCCGAGACCTGCTTCATCTATATGCGCGACGAGTATCCCGCCGTTCTGGCAATCCTGGCTGAGGAGATCAGGGCACTGGAAAAGGCCGGCATTGTCGCCCCGGGATACATCGATCTGCGTCGCGGCGCTGGCGCCTATATCTGCGGCGAAGAGAGCGCCATGATCGAGTCGATCGAGGGCAAGCGGGGTCTGCCGCGCCACCGCCCGCCCTTCGTCGCCAAGGTCGGCGTCTTCGACCGTCCGACGCTGGTTCACAACGTCGAGACGCTCTATTGGGTGTCCAAGATCGCGCGCCATGGGCCCGAGGTGCTGAACGCCCACGAGAAGAACGGACGGAAAGGCTTGCGATCCTATTCCGTCTCGGGCCGTGTCCGTGAGCCGGGGGTCAAGCTGCTGCCGGCGGGTTCGACCATACGCGACGTGATCGAGGCCTGCGGAGGCATGGCGCCGGGCCACACGTTCAAAGCCTACCAGCCGGGCGGCCCGTCATCGGGGCTCTTGCCGGCCAGCATGGACGACATCCCACTCGACTTCGATACCCTGCAGCCGCATGGCTCCTTCATCGGCTCTGCCGCGGTCGTCGTGCTCTCCGACCAGGACCAGGCGCGTGATGCGGCGCTCAACATGCTGCGCTTTTTCGAGGACGAGAGCTGCGGACAGTGCACGCCCTGCCGGGTCGGCTGCGAAAAGGCCGTCAAGCTGATGCAGGCCGAGCGTTGGGACCAGGAGATTCTGCAGGACCTCTGCGAAACCATGGTCGACGCCTCGATCTGCGGACTCGGCCAGGCAGCGCCAAATCCAATCCTGCTGACGATGAAGCACTTTCCCGACGAGGTCTGAAGCCATGGCCGATGCAATCAAGTTCATGCTGGACGGTCGCGAGGTTCAGGCCGCGCCCGACGAGACCATCTGGCAGGTCGCCAAGCGCGAAGGCACCCTGATCCCGCACCTCTGCCACAAGGACTCCACCGGCTACCGTTCGGACGGCAATTGCCGCGCTTGCATGGTCGAGATCGAGGGCGAGCGTGTGCTGGCTGCCTCCTGCCTGCGCGAACCGCAGGACGGCATGGTGGTCAACACGCAAAACGAGCGCGCGACCAAGGCGCGTAAGATGGTGATGGAACTGCTGGTGACCGACCAGCCGCCGCGCGAGGTTGCCCACGATTCCTCGTCCCATCTCTGGGATATGGCGGACGCGCAGGGCGTGTCCGAGTCGCGCTTTCCGAGGCTCGATCAGGAGCAGGTCCCGCTTCTTGATGCCTCCCACGTTGCCATGAGCGTCAACCTGGACGCCTGCATCCACTGCAATCTCTGTGTTCGCGCTTGCCGTGAAGTGCAGGTCAACGATGTCATCGGTATGGCCGGGCGTGGGCATAACTCGCAGATTGTCTTCGACATGAGCGATCCCATGGGCCAGTCCACCTGCGTCGCGTGTGGCGAGTGCGTGCAGGCTTGCCCGACAGGTGCGTTGATGCCGGCGAGCGCCCTCGACGAGGCGCAGCAAGGCGACTCCCGCGCCTACGACCGTGAGGTCGAGAGCGTTTGTCCTTATTGCGGCGTCGGCTGCCAGCTCAGCTTGAAGGTCCGCAACGAGGACGGCGTCGACAAGATCGCGTGGGTCGAAGGCATCGAGGGACCGGCCAACGAGAATCGCCTTTGCGTGAAGGGGCGTTTCGGCTTCGACTATGTCGCCCACCCGCATCGCCTGACCAAGCCGCTGATCCGTCGCGACGACGCCCCGAGCAAGGGATTGAACGTCAACCCGGAGCACTGGCGCTCTCATTTCCGCGAGGCCACCTGGGAAGAGGCGCTGGAGGTTGCCGCGGGCGGCTTGGCGCGCTTACGTGACGATCGTGGGACGCGCGTCGCCGGTTTCGGCTCGGCCAAGTGCTCGAACGAAGAGGCCTATCTCTTCCAGAAGCTCATCCGCCAGGGCTTCGGCCACAACAACGTCGATCACTGTACCCGGCTGTGCCACGCGTCTTCGGTCGCCGCCCTTATGGAGAACATCGGCTCGGGTGCCGTGACGGTCACGTTCAACGAGATCGAGAACGCCGACGTCGCCATCATGATCGGCTGCAATCCGACAGAGAATCATCCTGTCGCAGCGACTTACTTCAAACAGTTCGCCAAGCGGGGCGGCAAGCTGATCGTCATGGACCCGCGGGGGCAGGGCTTGAAGCGCTATGCCTCGCACATGCTTCAGTTCCGTCCCGGCACCGACGTCGCCATGCTGAATGCCATCATGCATGTGATCGTCGAAGACGGGCTCTACGACCGCCAGTACATCGAGGCGATGACCGAGGACTTCGACGAGATGCGCGAGCATCTCAAAGGCTTCTCGCCCGAGAAAATGTCTGAGATCTGTGGCATCGACGCAGCCGTGCTGCGCGATGTGGCGCATACCTTCGCCCGCGCGAACGCCGGCATGATCTTCTGGGGCATGGGCATCTCTCAGCACATCCACGGCACGGACAACTCCCGCTGCCTGATTTCGCTGGCGCTTATGTGTGGTCATGTCGGGCGCCCCGGCACCGGGTTGCATCCCCTGCGCGGGCAGAACAACGTGCAGGGCGCCTCCGATGCCGGCCTCATTCCGATGTTCTTGCCCGACTACCAATCGGTTGCCGATGACGGCGTGCGCTCGGCCTTCAGCGAGATCTGGGACTCCGGCGACTGGTCGAACCAGAAGGGACTGACGGTCGTCGAGATCATGCACGCCATTCACGACGGTGACATTCAGGGCATGTACATCCTGGGTGAGAACCCGGCCATGTCCGACCCCGACGTGGAGCATGCGCGCGCCGCGCTGGCGAAGCTCGATCACCTGGTCGTCCAGGATATCTTTCTGACCGAGACGGCCAACTATGCCGACGTCATCCTGCCGGCAAGCGCATGGGCGGAGAAGACCGGAACCGTCACCAATACCAACCGGCAGGTTCAGATGGGCCGGCCCGCCGTGGCGCCCCCGGGGGAAGCCAAGGAGGACTGGTGGATCGTGACCCAACTAGCCCGGAAGCTGGGCCTTGATTGGACCTACGAGCATCCCTCCGAGGTCTTTGCCGAGATGAAGAGGTCGATGCAGTCGCTCGACAACATCACTTGGGAGCGGCTGGAAGCACAGAACGCCGTGACCTACCCCTCGCTCTCGCCGGAGGATCCGGGACAAGCCATCGTCTTCGGTGACAGCTTCCCACGCGCCGAGGGCCGGGCGAAGTTCACGCCGGCCTCGGTGCTCCCGCCTGCGGAAAGCCCGGACAGCGAGTTCCCGATGATCCTGACCACGGGGCGGCAGCTGGAGCATTGGCATACCGGCAGCATGACCCGCCGGGCCAGCGTGCTGGACTGGGCCGAGCCGGAGGCGAACGCTTCGCTCCACCCGCGTACGCTGCGTGCCATGGGCGTGGAACCGGGCGGGATGATCCGCATCGAAACCCGCCGCGGCGCCATTGAGATCATGGCCCGTGCCGACCGCGCCGTGGCCGAGGACATGGTTTTCGTGCCCTTCGCCTACGTCGAGGCCGCGGCGAACGTGCTGACCAACCCGCAGCTCGACCCCTACGGCAAGATTCCGGAGTTCAAGTTCTCCGCCTGCCGGGTCGAAAAGGTGGCCGGCGACCAGATCATGGCTGCGGAGTAGCCTGCCAAGCGTATCTTGACCTCCGGCCGGCAGCCGAGCGCTGGCAAGAGCGTGAGTTCACAACCAGGCGGCGGCGTCGCACTGCAGTCTGCGGCATGGTGCCACATATGAAGCTATCCGGCAGAGGGATGCGGGTGCGAGAGGCCGAGGGGCGGCGCGGCTAAGCCCGCATGTATCGGTCGTTTCCAAAGCGTCGCGGGCATGGCAGCCGTATCCTTGCGTGGCAGCCGGTAGGCCGGTGTTCGCCGGGCGGAGCCATGGCAGGCGCCGCCATATATCCCTACATCCAGCGTGGGAAAGAACATACGGGAGGCCCACGCTGTGGCAGAGACAATGAAAGCGACGTTGTTTATCGAGCCGGGACGCATTGCGCTCGATGACAAGCCGATCCCCGAGGTCGGCGCCAACGACGCTTTGGTGCGCATCACCACCACGACGATCTGCGGCACCGACGTCCATATTCTCAAAGGCGAGTATCCGGTCGAAAAGGGGCTGACCATCGGCCACGAGCCTGTCGGCGTGATCGAGAAGCTGGGCGCCAACGTGCACGGCTACGAAGAAGGCGAGCGGGTGATCGCCGGCGCCATCTGCCCCAGCGGGCACTCCTTCGCCTGCCTCGACGGTCTGCATGCCCAAGACGGCCAAAGCAGCCCGCATGGTTTGAAGCCCATGGGCGGCTGGCGCTTCGGCAACACTATCGACGGCACCCAAGCCGAGTACGTCCTCGTCCCCGATGCCATGGCGAACCTGGCGCGTGTGCCGGACGGACTGACCGACGAGCAGGTGTTGATGTGCCCCGATATCATGTCGACAGGCTTCGCCGGCGCGGAGAATGCCGGCATCAAGATCGGCGATACGGTCGCCGTCTTCGCTGAAGGGCCGATCGGTCTCTGCGCGACCGCAGGGGCAAAGCTCAAGGGCGCGACGACGATCATCGGCGTCGACACGGTGGCCGAGCGATTGGACATCGCCAAGCGTATGGGCGCCGATCACGTGATCGATTTCAACAAGGTCGACCCGGTGGACGAGATTCTCCGGATTACCGATGGCCGCGGTGTCGACGTGGCGATCGAGGCGCTGGGGCTGCAGCAGACTTTCGAGAGCTGTTTGCGGGTGCTCAAACCCGGCGGCACCCTGTCGAGCCTCGGCGTCTACTCTGGCGACCTGACCTTGCCGCTCGGGGCGTTCAATGCCGGTCTGGGCGACAACAAGATCATCACCTCGCTCTGCCCGGGCGGTAAGGAACGGATGCGCCGGCTGATGAACGTGATCGAAAGCGGCCGCGTCGATCTCGAGCCGCTGGTTACCCACCGCTTCAAACTCGACGACATTATCGAAGCCTACGATCTCTTCTCCCATCAGAGCGACGGTGTGCTCAAGGTTGCCATCACTCCGTGAGAGCGGGCCACGATCGCGTCTCGGTTCGGCTCGTTTGCCATCGAAGGGTGATTCTACCTACCGGCCGGCGCCCGGCTGTCGCAAAGCGCTCTCGCTGAGTTACTTCAGCCGCTCCAACAGTTTAACCCACATCTTCGTTCGCGGTACGAGAGATGAGATAAGTATGTACTCATCGAGGGTATGGGCGCCGGCACCGTCGGCGCCCATACCGTCCAGGGTCGGGATGCCCATCGCGCCTGAGAAATTGCCGTCTGAGCCACCGCCAGTGAGGGGTGTGTACTGCAGGTCGAAGTCATGTTCGAGGCAGGCCGCACGAGCGAACTCGAACAACGCTCGTCCGCTGTCAGACATCTCATAGGGCGGACGATTCATGCCGCCGCTGACCTCCAGCGTGACGTCGGGGTCATAGGGTTTCAGATTGAGGATCTTCTGACAGAACTCTTCGCCATCCTCCGCCGTGATCACACGCAGGTCGACTTGGGCTTCGCATTCGCGAGGGACCACGTTGGTCCCGGTGCCGCCTTTGATGGTCCCCACGCTTAATGTCACGCCACGTTCGTAGTCCGTCATCGCCTCGATCTCCAAGACGTGACGGGCAATCTCCTTGATCGCACTGCGTCCATCGGCATGACTGGCCCCGGCATGTGCGGGACGACCCGTCGCGCGCAGCGTAAAGAACGCCGCGCCTTTCCGGGCCACAACGACTTTGCCGCCGTGGCGCGCAGGCTCCCCGACGAGCACGTACTTCGCTTTGGCAGCCTCCGCTTCGATGTACTTGCGGGTGAAGGGGCTTCCCACTTCCTCCTCTGGAATGAACATGAAGGTGACAGGAAGATTGGGCTTTCGTTCAAACCGGTGAAGATGGCGGTAGGCGTACAAGCCCATGAAGGTGCCGGCCTTCATGTCGTAAATGCCGGGCCCATAGAGCCGGTCGCCCTCGCGTCGGAGCGGGTTGTCCCCTTCCTTCGTGCCGATGGGATGAACGGTGTCGATATGGCCTAGAACCAGAATGCCGGGCCCATCTACGTCGTTGTCGCCACTGCGGGAGATGACGAGGTCCGCCCAGCCATCCTCGCCGGGGATGCGTTCGACGGCAAGACCGACGTCCTGGCATTCGGAAACGACCCTGTCGGCCATGCGGTTTACGGCCGCCTGATCGTCACTCGGACTCTCGATCGCAACCCATTCACTGATGCCATTGACCAGCTCTTCGGCATCGATTTGCGGCTCGTTTGGAAGACTGTCGGGCGGCACGGCGTGTTCCTTCTCGTTATCTCTGAACGGACATAGTCGATTGGGCAGAGGTTTGTGTGGCTGTGTTGAGTACTATCCTAGCTATGTCTGTCTCTTCATCCGGCCATCCTCTCAAGAGGCCAAGCCACCTGCAAACGCAGAGCGCTTGACCCTGATCACGGCCTGACATCATTCCGTTCACCCAATGCCGAAAGAGCCGAGCGTGCGCAGCTCAAGATTCTGGAACTGCCGACCAGGCAGGGCATTCTGCTCAAGCCCTGGAGCGACTAAGCCTTTCAAGCCGGCAATAAAAAAAACCGCCTTGGCGGTCGGTTCAGGAGACGGGGTGGAGCTTCTTCTCCACCACCTTGAGCGCCTCACCCAGATTTTGCGCCCGGGCGAGGCGCTGCAGCCCGCTGAACACGAGGTACTCCGTGGACTTGTTTCCGCCGGGGCCGGACTGTTTAGCGATGGAATAGAGCGGCGGCCGCTCATGCGTATGACGGAATACGGAAAAGACGGCGGCATCGGAATGATGGTCGATGGCGTAGTCCTTCCAGTCGCCGGAGGCGACGCGCTGGCTGTACATGGAAAGGAGCGAATTGAGCTCCGCTCTGCTGAAAAAGGTCGGCTTCCCCTTACGACGTTTCGACCGACGATACGTCTCGAACCACAGCAGGTCGGCCATATGCCCTCCGCAACAGTCGAAAGATTATTATCGTTTGATGAAAGCCTAACCGATTTGCCGATGCGGGCCAATCGGAAAGCGCCGAGACGGAGCCGGCGAGGGCGGAGGAAAAACTGATCTATTTTCAGAGATCTGTCAGTTAATTACCTGAGTTGACGAGGCTTTCGGGTCCTCTTGCATGTAGCAGTCGATGCCGCCGAGGGTGCGGTAGCAATAGGTCTGCTGGGCAACCGAGGCGTCTTTCGGTCCCTCGGTCGTGTCGCGGCAATACTCTCCACCATCCTGAGTGTGGAGAATCGAGCAGTCGTCGCCAGACACGTAGCTGACCACGTGATCCGTCATCGTCTTGTCGGTCTGGACGAAGGTGGCAATGCTGGCGCTCGCCAGCATCGCTTCCGTCATGGTGCAGCCGCTCAACAATAAGGCGCTGAGGGCAATCCCGGCCATAGACTTGCCAAACATCTCTCGAACCCTTTGCGAAATGCTACAGGGAGAGGATGAACGTGCTGGATTAACAACGGCCTGACGACCGCGGTTAACCGTTACTTACGCGTGGACGTCGGGCTCCGCTCGGCTTGCATGGCCTGCGCCGAGACCGTATCACATCCGTAACAAGAGGCCCTTGCACGGTGACGGCCAGTCGTCCGTGCGAAGCAACAGAAGAGGCTTGGTTTGGCCGATATTTTCCGCGAGGTCGACGAGGAGGTCCGGCAGCAGCGCTACCGCGAGCTGTGGCAAAGATTCGGCGTCTACATCATTGCCTTCGTCGTCATCCTGATTCTTTCCGTCGCTGGCTATCAGATTTGGCAAAGCCAGAGCCAGTCCGCAAAGGCGGCAGCGTCTGATCGCTATGTTGCCATGATGGAGAGTTTGCAAAGCAACGAGGAGGCGGGGTTGGACGAGCTCTTCGCCTTCGCCGATCCGAGCGCCGACGGCTATGCTCTGCTTGCGGCCTTCGAGGAGGCGGCGGTCCGCGCCCAGCGCAACGACCTGGAAGGCGCCTCTGAGATCTGGCGGCGCATTGCCGCCAATCCCTCTGCCGGGCCGGCGCTGCAGGGTGCCGCCGAGCTGATGGACATCGTCCACCAAGTCGACAGCGCCGATCCGGACGCGCTGCAGACACGGCTGTCGGCGCTGATGGCGAGCAACGCGGCCTATGCGCCCATGGCGCAGGAGCTCTCCGCCCTGGTGGCACTCCGCAGCGGTGATAGGGAACTGGCCATCGATCAACTCCGTGAGCTCAGCGCCGATCTCTCGGCGCCGGAGAGCATTCGTCTGCGCGCCGGTCGCTTGCTCAACGTGCTGGAGGATCCGGAAAGCGGCGAATGGTAGCTTGGTCGTTTCGACGCAGCGGCCCGGTTTGGCTGCTTGCTGCGTTCCTCCCGCTCAGTGCGTGCGACATTTTCGGCGGTGACGACGAGCCGCCTCTGCCCGGCGAGCGCATCCCCGTCCTGACCCAGGAGCAGGCCTTGGCCGTCTCCTCCGAACTACGCGACGTGCCGGTGGTGCTGCCGCGGCCCTACGTTAACGACAACTGGCCTCAGGTCGGCGGCAGCCCGACCCATGCCAGCTATCACCTGGCCTTGGCACCGGATCCGCAGATCATCTGGCGCCGTGGCATCGGCAGCGGCACCTCCGCGTCCCAGCCACTTTTGCCCCAACCCGTGGTGGCGTCTGGTGTGGTTTTCACTTTGGACTCGGAAACCGATGTGACAGCCGTCGATCTCCAGACCGGTGCAGTCCTCTGGGAAAGCGAGCTCGATCCCGGCGACGAGGACGATGGGTTCTTCGGCGGCGGCCTTGCGGTCGCCGGCAACCGGCTGTTCGCCACGAGCGGATACGGCGGCGTCTATGCCCTTTCCACCGAGAACGGCGAGGTGATTTGGGAGGCGCGCATCGATGCGCCGATCCGGGCTGCTCCGACGGTCTACGAAGGCCGGGTCTTCGTCATCTCCCTCGACAACACGACCACGGCGTTCTCCGCTGCGGACGGCAGTGTGCTCTGGACACACAATGGCATCCAGGAGATTGCCAGCTTTCTCGGCGGTGCCAGCCCGGCGGTTGCCGACAAGGTTGTTATCGTTCCCTATTCCTCCGGCGAAGTTTTCGCCCTCAGGACGAACAACGGGCGGCAGATCTGGAGCGATTCTCTCACTGCTGTCGCGGTGGCGTCCCGTAGCGCCGAGCTGGCGCACATTCGCGCCCAGCCGGTTGTCGACCGCGATCTGGTGTTCGCCGTCAGTCTGGCCGGGCGCATGGCGGCGATCGATTTGCGGCGGGGGCTTCGCTTGTGGGAGACCGAGATCGGGGGTACCGAGATGCCTTGGGCCGGCGGGCCGTTCATCTTTGCGGTGACAGAGGATGCGCAACTCGTCGCGCTGGACCGTCGCAGCGGGCGCATACGCTGGGTGGTGCGGCTGCAGCGCTATGAGGACGAAGAAGACCAGGAGGATCCGCTGATCTGGGTCGGCCCGCTCTTGGCCGGCGACCGCCTGATCGTCGGTAACTCAGAAGGTAGGGTCGAGGCCTACTCGCCCTACGACGGGACCTACCTCGGTGAGATCGAGGTCTCCGGCGGCATTGCCGTCGCCCCGATCATCGCTGACGAAACGCTGCTGCTTCTCACCGACAACGCTGAGCTGATTGCCGTGCGCTAACAGCGCGACGGCGTAAGACGGCATCGGATGACCTGATATGGCTTCCACCGTGGCCTTGATCGGCCGCCCCAACGTCGGCAAGTCGACGCTCTTCAACCGCCTGGTGGGGCGGCGCTTGGCCATTGTCGACGAGCGGCCCGGCGTCACCCGCGACCGGCGCGAAGGGGAAGGCCGGCTGTTCGACCTGAGCTTCCGCGTCATCGACACGGCGGGACTGGAGGAAATGGCGGCGGAGAGCCTGGAAGGCCGCATGCGCCAGCAGACCGAACGCGCCGTGGAAGAGGCCGAAGCGGTGCTCTTCCTCATCGATGCCCGTGCCGGCGTCACACCGCTCGACGAGCACTTTGCCAACTGGCTGCGGCGGACGGGCAGGCCAATCGTTTTGGTCGCCAACAAATGCGAAGGCGCGGCTGCAGAGGGCGGTCTCCTCGAAGCGCATGGCTTGGGCTTCGGCGAGCCCGTTGCCCTGTCCGGTGAGCATGGCTTAGGCCTCGATGAGCTGCACGAGCGGCTGACCCCGCTGCTCGCATCGGAAGATCAGGAAGAAGAGGATGCGGCCGACGACAGCCTGCAGCTCGCTATTGTCGGTCGGCCCAACGTGGGTAAGTCCACCCTGGTCAATCAGCTCTTGGGCGAGGAGCGCATGCTGACCGGACCCGAAGCCGGCATTACCCGGGACTCCATCGCCATCTCCTGGTCTTACAAGGAGCGACCCATCCGCTTGGTCGACACGGCGGGGCTCAGGCGTCGCGCCAAGGTGACCGACAAGCTCGAGAAGCTCTCTGCGGCGGATACGCTGCGTGTGGTCGATTTTGCCCAGGTCGTGGTACTGCTGCTGGATGCAGAGCTCGGGTTGGAGAAGCAGGACCTGACCATCGCCCGCCGCGTGGTGGACGAAGGGCGGGCCCTGGTGATCGGCGTCAACAAGTGGGACGCCTGCGCCGACCGTCAGGCCGCCATGGGTGCGATCCGCGACCGGCTGGAACGCTCCTTTCCCCAGACCCGGGGCATTCCGGTGGTGACGCTCTCGGCCCTGGACGGCAAAGGGGTCGACAAGCTGATGCAGGCGGTGACCGCCGCCTACGAGGTTTGGAACAAGCGGGTGCCGACCGCTGCGCTCAACCGCTGGCTGGAAGAGGTCGTCGCCGCCCACCCGCCACCGGCGCCGGGCGGGCGCCGCGTCCGCCTGAAGTACATTACGCAGGCGCGCAATCGGCCGCCGACCTTCGCGGTCGCGTGCTCACGGCCGGACGCCTTGCCGGATTCCTACCTGCGCTATCTGGAGAATGCGCTGCGCCAGGACTTCGACCTGCCGGGCACGCCGATCCGCATCCACATGCGCCGCAGCCGCAATCCCTACGTCGAGGAGTAGGGGGCTGCCCCCTCAGCTTAAGCTGACGATTGTGCCGTTGGCCTCGCAATCCGCAGCAGCCAGCTCGACGAAGGTGTCGGTGACCTCGTCTGGGGCGCGAAGAGTGAGCGGATCCTCGCCTGGAAAAGCCTGTGCCCGCATCTTGGTGCGTACCGGGCCTGGCGAGATCAGGTTGACCTTCACGCCGAAGCGCGCGACCTCCTCGGCGTAGCACTTGATCAGCATGTCGAGTCCCGCCTTGCTGGCGCCGTAGATGCCCCAGAAGGCCGCCGGCTTGGCGCCCGCACCCGAGGTCACGAAGATCGCCCGCCCGGCTTCGGACTGGCGTAGCAGCGGATCGAAGCTACGGATGAGACGGTAGTTGGCGGTCAGGTTGACCGCCAGGGCATCGTCCCAGGTCTTGGGCTCGATATGCCCGACCGGCGAGAGACTCCCCAGCAGGCCTGCATTGCCGACCAGGATGTCGAGTTTGCCGTAGCGCTGATAGAGCACGCCGCCGAGCTCGTCGATCTTGTCGCCTTCGCGCAGGTCGAGCGGCACCAGGACGGGCGGCAGGCCGCCGCGTTCGCGAATCAGATCGTCCGCCTCTTCCAGGCCGCCCACCGTGCGGGCGATCAAGACCGTTTGCGCGCCTTCCTCGGCGAAGCGCAGCGCGACGGCGCGCCCGATGCCACGGGAGGCGCCGGTGATCACGGCAATGCGTCCCGCCAAGCGGCCGGTGGAGGAGTCGGGGCTGGTCATGGTCGTCGTCCTGGTAAAGAGACTGATGCGAGACCGTGCGCCTGCAGAGGAGGGGTGTCAGCGGGCGTTTCGGCCCGCTGTCTTGGCGGTTGCCGACCGACGGGTCAAGCGGGATGGCAGGAGAATGAGGAGCAGCCCCAGGAGGGCGCCGGAGCCGGCGTAGACCGCGCCGCCAAGGCCGAGCGGCAGGTTGGGCCGGTAGTGCCGCGCCGTGACCCTCGCTGTGGTCACATCAAGCGCGCCCAACATGGCCAGAGGACGGGTGAAGGCCGTCGCCGCGCTGAGCGACCTTTGCGCCCGCTCCATGCGGTCGAGGCGATCGAGGGTGCGCAGGCTGTCGGTGACGGAGGCCCGGCTGAAAGTGCCGCTGTCGGCGAGCGCGGTCTCCAGATAGACGCGTAAGGAGAGGTCTTGCTCCTCGGCGCGACGGGAGACCTCTTGCAAGCTGTATTGGGCCTGCGTGATCTGCCCGGCCAGGTTCTGCCGGTAGTGATCGGCGAAGGCCGGGAGTTGGCTGAAGCAGGCTGCGCCGAGGAGAGCGGCCAGCAGCCGCACGGAGCGGGCTGCGAGGGCCATGACCCGCTACGCGCTTTTCAGCATGCTCAAGAGCGAGAGCTGCCCCACGTCGCCGTCGGTCAGGTCGCTGAGGGCCGTCGGGTAGTCGCCGGTGAAGCAGGCGTCGCAGAACTGCGGCTGATTGGGGTTGCGGGCGTGCTGCCCCATGGCGCGGTAGAGCCCGTTCATCGAAATGAAGGCCAGGCTGTCGACGCCGATATAGCTGCGCATGTCCTCGACGGTCATCTTATGGGCGAGGAGTTGCTCGCGCTCCGGCGTATCGACGCCGTAGAAGCAGGAATGGGTGGTCGGCGGCGAGGCGATGCGCATATGCACCTCGCTGGCGCCGGCACTGCGCACCATCTCGACGATCTTGACCGAGGTGGTGCCGCGAACGATGGAATCATCGACCAGAACCACGCGCTTGCCGGCCAGCTTGGCCCGATTGGCGTTGTGCTTCAGCTTGACGCCGAGATGGCGGATCTCTTGCGCCGGCTCGATGAAGGTGCGGCCGACATAGTGGTTACGGATGATTCCCAGCTCGAAAGGGATGCCGGCTTCCTCGGAATAGCCCAGGGCCGAAGGAACGCCCGAATCCGGGACCGGCACCACGACGTCGGCCGGCACGCCGCTTTCTCGCGCCAGCTCGCGGCCGATCTGCTTGCGCGCCTCATAGATGCTGACACCGTCTGACTCGGAGTCCGGGCGGGAGAAGTAGATGTATTCGAAGATGCAGGGCTTGCTCGGCTGCTTCGGGAAGATGCGGTAGGAGCTGAGGCCCTCCGAGGTGACGACCACCATCTCTCCGGGCTCGACGTCACGCACGTGCTCGGCGCCGATGATATCCAGGGCGCAGGTCTCTGAGGTCATGATGTAGGACTCGCCGAGGCGGCCCAGGACCAAAGGCCTGACGCCGAGCGCGTCGCGCACCCCAATGACACCTTCTGCCGTTAAGGCTACCAGTGAGAAGGCGCCCTCAACCTGCTGCAGGGCATCGACAACCCGGTCGTAGACCGTTCCGGCCGTCGATGTGGCGATCAGGTGGATGATGACCTCGGTATCCATGGTCGACTGGAACAGCGAGCCACGTTTGACCAGTGCGCGGCGCAGCAGATAGGCGTTGGTCAGGTTGCCGTTGTGCGCCAAGGCGAAGCCGCCGAAGTCGAGGTCGGCGAACAGGGGCTGCACGTTGCGGATCAGAGTGTCGCCAGTCGTCGAATAGCGGTTGTGACCGATGGCCGCGTAGCCCTTGAGCCGCGCCATGACGGCGGGGCTGGCAAAAATATCGCCGACCTGGCCGAGGTCCCGGTGGGCATTGAAGTGCTGGCCGTCGAAGGCGACGATCCCGGCAGCCTCTTGGCCCCGGTGCTGGAGGGCATGGAGCCCGAGCACGGTATGGGCGGCCGCATCGTCGTGGCCATAGATGGCGAAGACGCCGCACTCCTCATGCAGCTTGTCGTCGTCCAGCGGGTGTGTGGTCAGCGGGCGGGCCCGCCTATCGCCAGGGCGTGTCATTGATTGCCGCCTTGGCGTTCGATCAAGCGCTCCAAAGCGTCTCTCTCCTTTTCCTCATAGCCTTGCGCCGGCGTCTCCGATTGCGGTTGAGCCGTCCCTTGATTGAGCAGTTTGCCGGCGTCCAAGGCCCTGTCGGTCGTGTCGGACAAATCCTGCACGGCTTGTTCGGTCTCCTGGCGCATCCCTTCCGGTGCCAGATCCCATAGCAGCTCTGCGCCGCGATCCATCAGGGGCTTGGCGCGCGCTTCTAGGATCCAAGGTGGATAGTTTTCTTCCGGTATCAATCGGGTTAAGGCAATCCAGGCCAAGCTGACGATCACCGCGCCGCGCAGCAGGCCGAAGAGAAAGCCGAGGGATCGGTTGAGTGGCCCAAGCGCTCCATCCCCCAAACGCCCGGCCACGAAGCGGGAGAGGATGGTGAGAACGATCAGGACCACGATGAAGATGGTTGCCGCCGCAACGATGTCGGCGACCAGCTCGATGCCGATGTACTGCCGGGCAATGCGCCGGCCATCCTCGAAGCCGTAAAGCGCGGCGATGGTCGCGCCGACCCAGGAGGCGATACCCAGCACCTCGAGCACGAAGCCGCGCACGAAGGCGAGACCGGCCGAAAGCAGCAGGATGGCGATAACCCCCAGATCGATTGGATTGAGTGGCAGTTGATCCATGTCGTTCGGTTTCGCCCGCTGTGCTCCCCGCGCTAATGGGGAACGGCGCGGACCGGTTCATCCTGCGTCGGCGAGAGCTGTCTTAGCAGATCTTGGAGATGAGTCACTTCGGTCAGGCCGATGCTCGGCCCCGGTGCGCCGCGGCGCTTCATGGGTGGCAGGAAGGCGCGGCGGAAGCCGAGCTTTTCTGCCTCTTTCAGCCGCAAGTTTGTCTGGCTGACGGCGCGGATCTCGCCACCCAGGCCAACCTCGCCGAAGACGACGCTGTCGTCCGGCACCGGACGGTCGCAGCTGGCGGAGATCAGCGCCGCGGCCACGGCGAGGTCGGCGCCCGGTTCCGAGACCCGGAGGCCGCCGGCCACGTTCAAGTAAACGTCACGCCCGGCGAGGCTGAGCCCGCAGCGCGCCTCGAGCACGGCGAGCACCATGGCCAGACGGGCACTATCCCAGCCAACCACCGAGCGGCGCGGCGTTCCGAAGGGCGAGGGGCTGACCAGTGCCTGCACCTCGACCAAAACCGGCCGCGTGCCTTCGATGCCGGCGAACACGGCGGCGCCCGCGGTGTCGGCCTGGCGATGGGAAAGGAAGAGCGCCGAGGGGTTGGCGACCTCGCTGAGGCCGCCGTCGGTCATCTCGAAGACGCCGATTTCGTCGGTCGGGCCGAAGCGGTTCTTGTTGGCGCGCAGCACGCGGAACTGATGGCCGCGCTCGCCTTCGAAGGCCAGCACGGCGTCCACCATGTGCTCCAGGACCTTCGGTCCGGCGATCATCCCCTCCTTGGTGACATGACCTACCAGCAGCAGCGTGAAGCCCCTTGCCTTGGCCAGGCGCACAAGCTCTTGCGCGCTGCCGCGCACCTGCGCCACCGTCCCCGGCGCGGAATCCAGATTGTCTAGATACATCGTCTGTATCGAGTCGATCACGACGACGTCCGGGGCCTCGGGGGTATCCAGAGTTGCCAGGATATCGCGGACCGAGGTGGCCACGGCCAGAGCCACGGGCGCGTCTGAGAGGCCGAGGCGGCGGGCGCGAAGCCGGATCTGCGCCACAGCTTCCTCGCCCGAGATGTAGGCGGCGCGCGCACCTTGTCCGGTCAGCGAGGCCAGGACTTGGAGCAGCAGGGTCGACTTGCCCACCCCGGGGTCGCCGCCGATCAGCACGGCCGAGCCTGGGACGAGGCCGCCCCCCGTGACCCGATCGAACTCGGCCAAGCCGCTGGCCCGCCGCGGCGGCTCGTCCCCCGCTTCGGCCAGGCCTGAAAAGGCGATGCGGCGGCTGGCGCTGCGTCCCTTCAGGCCGCCTGGCGTGGCTGCCGGCCGCAGTTCCTCGACAATCGAGTTCCACTCACCGCAGGCTTCGCAGCGCCCGACCCAGCGGCCGTAGCTTGCGCCGCAGGATTGGCAGACGTAGGCGGCCTGGTTCTTCGCCATGGCAGCGGGCCCTAGCCGGGCAAGCCTTCGAAGTGGTCTTGTATCTGCATTTGGATGGGTCCGTCGGCGCGGCCGTGGATGAACTGCTGGACGTAGGCGTTGTCGGTTTGGTCGATCTCCTCGGTCGAGCCCTCCCAGATGATCCTGCCCTCGAACACCATGGCGATGCGGCTGGCGATGCGCTTGGCGCTGGCCATGTCGTGGGTGATCGACAGCGCAGTGGCACCCAGTTCCTTGACGCATTTGACGATCAGATTGTCGATGACGCTGCCCATGATGGGGTCCAGGCCGGTCGTCGGCTCGTCGAAAAAGATGATCTCAGGCTGGGAAGCGATTGCGCGCGCTAGGCCGACGCGCTTGCGCATGCCGCCCGAGAGCTCGGCCGGATACAGCATGGCCACCTCATGCCGCAGCCCGACATCGCCCAGCCGGGCGATCGCCGTCCGCTGGGCCTCGTCGCGCGCCATGCCTTGGCCTTGGATCAGGGCGAAAGCGATATTTTCCCAGACGTTCAGCGAATCGAACAGGGCGGCTGACTGGAACAGCATGCCGATCTTGCGCCGCACCTCTTCCAGCTCCGAGCCGCGAAGATTGGTGATCTCCACACCATCGATCTTGATCGAGCCCTGCTCCGGATGAATCAGTCCCAGGATGCACTTCAGCAGCACCGACTTGCCGCTGCCGGAGCCGCCGATGATGACCACCGACTCACCGGGCATGATGGTCAGGTTGATGCCCTGCAGCACCCGGTTTCTGCCGAAGGACTTGTGCAGGTCTTTGATCTCGATTTTCGGTGTGCTGGGCTTGTTCATCGGGAGAAGAAGATCTCCGTAATGAAGTAGTTGCTGCAGAAGATGAGGATGGAGGCCGAGACCACCGCATTGATGGCGGCGGCGCCGACACCCTGCGCGCCGCCGCGCGAATGGTAGCCGTGATAGCAGCCCATCAGGGTGATGATGAAGCCGAAGACCGCGGCCTTGACCAAACCTGACAGGACGTCCTGAAACTGCACGAAGTCGACGGTGTTGGCGATGTAGGTCGTCGGATTGAAGCCAAGCTTGTAGATGCTGACCAGATAGCCGCCGAAGACCCCAACCGACATGGCGACGAGGGCGAGTATCGGCAGCATAGTCAGTCCGGCGATGAGCCTCGGCGCGATGAGGTACTTGAAAGGATTGGTTGCCAGAGTGGTCAGCGCATCGATCTGCTCGGTCACCCGCATTGTGCCGATCTCCGCCGCCATGGCCGCGCCAATGCGCCCGGCCACCATCAAGCCGCCCAGGACCGGGCCGAGCTCGCGGGTGATGGACACGACGACGACGCTCGGAATGGCGCTTTCTGCCGAAAAGCGCGCGAAGCCGGTATAGCTCTGCAGCGCCAGGACCATGCCGGTGAAGATGGCGGTCAGGCCAACGACAGGAAGCGAGTAGTAGCCGACCTCCAACATTTGGCGGCCGATCAGTCGGGAATAGAACGGTGGCCGGACGCAGTGGGAGAGGGACACCGCCGTAAAGAGCGCGATGCGGCCCGTCGCCCCCAGGAAGTTCAAAAACGTGCGCCCGAGGGCCTGAAGCAGCGAGAGCAAGGTCACGCCTCTTTGTAAATCCTGTGAAAGCGCCCGCCCAGCGAAGTCAGAACCTCGTAGGCAATGGTCCCGGCCTTCTCGGCGATGTCGTCGACTGTCTCCCGATCGCCGATCAGATCGACCAATGCACCGGGCATGCTTATGTCCGCTGGCAACCCGCTCACGTCAAGGGTGATCAAGTCCATCGATATACGCCCGACGATCGGGACGCAGTAATCCGCCAGCCAGAGCCGGCCGATGTTCGAAAGATATCGCGAATAGCCGTCGGCGTAACCCGTTGCAACGGTCGCGATTCGGGTTGGCTGTGCGGCCGTGAAGGTCGCGCCGTAGCCGACGCTTTCGCCGCGGGCAATGTCCCGCACCTGCAGAATGCGGCTGCGTAGGCGTATGCAGGAGGCCATGGGATTTTCACAGCCTGGCGTGGGGTTTCCCCCATAAAGCGCGACGCCCGGACGTGCTATGTCGAAGTGATACTCCGGTCCCAGAAAGATTCCCGAGGAATTGGCGAAGCTGCGCCTCATCCGCGGAAAACGGCGGCAGAAATCGGAAAAGGCCTGCCGTTGCCGGCTGTTGAGGGGATGCTCTTGCTCCTCGGCGCAGGCCAGATGCGACATCAGGAAGCCGAGTTCGATACCCTCGAGCAGCGATGGATCGTCGATCAGTCGCGCTGCTTCGTCGGCGGGGAGGCCAAGCCGCGACAAGCCGCTGTCGAATTGGATGGCCGCAGGCGGCCGCTCTGCGGGTGGTAAGGCGCGCCAGGCGGCGATTTCCCCCAGGGAGTTGAGCACCGGACAGATGCCGTGCGCCAGATAGTCCCGTTCCGCGCCCCCGAAGAGCCCGCCCAGGACAAAGACCTGCGCGGTGGGAAGCACCTTGCGTACCGCGATGGCTTCATCAGGGAGCGCGACGAAAAATCGCCGGGCGCCGGCAGCCCAAAGCGCCGGGGCGACCTTGTTGACGCCCAAGCCATAGGCGTCGGCCTTGACCACAGCCGCGCATTCGGCCCTGCCGAGCCGCCCGCTGAGGCGGCGATAGTTCTCCTGGATGGCCGAGAGGTCGACTTCCAGATAGGCGCCGGCGCGGGCGTGGGCGGCCGCGCGCTCAGTGGGCATCCGGGTAGTGGTCGGGGGGAGAGTAGTTGGAGAATTCAGTCGTATCGGCATTAAACATCAGCGTTACCTTGCCGGTCGGGCCGTGGCGCTGCTTGGCCACGATCACTTCCGCAAGGCCCTTCACACTATCCATATGCTCGTTCCAGCGACCGACCCGTTCATCGAACTTGTCCTGCGATTCCTCCGGCCGGCGGATGGGCTCCGAGCGGGAATGATAGTAATCGTCCCGATAGATGAACATAACGATATCGGCGTCCTGCTCGATAGAGCCCGATTCGCGCAGGTCAGCGAGCTGCGGGCGCTTGTCCTCGCGCTGCTCGACAGCGCGGGAGAGCTGGGACAGCGCCAGGATCGGCACGTCGAGCTCCTTGGCGATGGCTTTGAGGCCACGGGTGATTTCGGAAACCTCCTGCACGCGGCCGTCGCTGCGCGAAATGTTGGCCGGCCGCATGAGCTGCAGGTAGTCGACGACAATCAGGCTCAGACCCTCTTGGCGCTTCAGGCGGCGCGCCCGGGTGCGCAGCGCGGGGACGGTGATGGCCGGCGTGTCGTCGATGTAGAGCCGCAGCGTCTCCAGCTCCCGACTGGCGACCATGACCAGCTGCATGTCGTCTTGGCTCAGCTCGCCGCGCCGCATGGCATCCGAGCGCACGCCCGAGCGCGTGGAGAGAATACGAGAGGCGAGCTGTTCCGCGCTCATCTCCAGCGAGAAGAAGGCAGCCAGCTCCGGTGCCTCGCGTTCTTGGCCCGCCGCATCGCGTTCCCGCCTGCGCGCCGTGGCGACGCTGTAGGCGATGTTGGTCGCCAGCGAGGTCTTACCCATGGCCGGTCGTGCGGCCAGAATGACCAAGTCGGACCTGTGCAGACCGCCCAGCAGCTTGTCGAGGTCGATCAAGCCCGTCGACACCCCGACAAGCCGGCCGTCTCGCTTGTAGGCGGCCTCGGCTGCTTCGATGCTTTCGGTCAGTGCCCGCACGAAGGGCTGCAGGCCGCCTTCGGTCTGGCCCGACTCGGCGAGCTTGAAAAGGCGCTGCTCGGCATCCTCGATCTGCTCCAGCGCACCGTTCTCGAAGTCAAAGTCGAAGGCCTCGTTGACCATGTCCTCGCCGACGTCGATCAACTGCCGGCGCAGAAAGAGATCGTAGATGATGCGACCGAAGTGCCGGGCATCGACGATGCCGGTGCTGGCCTCCTGCAGCTCGTCCAGGTAACGCACGCCGCCCACGTCGGCCAAATCATCGTCGTTCTGAAAGGCATTGCGGATGGTAACGGCACTGGCCAGCTGGCCGCGCTCGATCAGCTTGCCGCAAGCCTCGTAGATGCGGGCATGGGCCCGGTCGGCGAAGTGCTCCGGGCGGAGGAAGTCCGAGACCTTCTCGTAGGAGAGATTGTTGGCCAGAAGGTTGGCGAGCAGAGCCTGCTCCGCCTCCATGTTGGCCGGCGGCAGACGAGGTTCGCGTGACTCCGTCGAGTCCGGGAAGTTAGCAATTTCAGCGCACATGCCACCAAGATATCGGGACAGCCTAACACCGCCACTGTGGAAGGTCGGGCTCTCGGGGATAAGCGATTGCATCGCCTGAGATTTCCCGCTTGACCTAGAGGCAGGTTATCGATGGTTCCCGAGTCGCGCCGAAGTGGACGCGACTATTCGGCGGCTTGCATCACCCGCGCTTCGACCGGTTTGTCGGGAGCGTAAATGTAGTCGCGCGTGAGCGGCACCGCATCTCGCTGCTTGGCCAGCTGCACTTGGAAGACCATCTGGTGGCCGGCCCGGAAGGAGGCCTCGCAGCCGGCAAGGTAGAACTCCCACATGCGGCAGAAGCGCTCGTCGTAGAGCGCCTTGGCCTTGTCCCAATTGGCCATGAAGCGCTCGTGCCAGTGCTTCAGTGTCTCGGCGTAGTGCAGGCGCCAAACCTCGATGTCGGTGACCCAAAGGCCCTCGCGCTCGATGGCACGCAGCACCTCGGAGAGGGAAGGAGTGTAGCCGCCCGGGAAGATGTACTTCCGTATCCAGGCATTTTGACCGGCCGGCGGCCCGGCGCCGCCGATCGAGTGCACCACGGCGATCCCGTCGTCGGTCAGCAGGTCCCGCACCTTGCCGAAGTATTGGCGGTAGTGGGCGGGGCCGACGTGCTCAAACATGCCGACCGAAACGATGCGGTCGAAGCGCTCTTCGATCGTTCGGTAGTCCTGCAGGCGAAAATCCACCTTGCCGGAGAGACCGCTGTCCTCGGCACGCTGGCGGCTGCGCTGATGCTGCTCTTTAGACAGGGTGACGCCGGTCACCTTGACCCCGGCGGACTTGGCCATATGAAGACCGAGGCCGCCCCATCCGGAACCGATGTCGAGCACCGAAAGCTCCGGCCGGTTGAGCAGCAGCTTGGCGGCCAAGTGCCGTTTCTTGTTGGCTTGCGCCGTTTCGAGATCGTCATCGGCGGTGCGGAAGTAGGCGCAAGAGTACTGCCGGTCGTCCTCCAGGAAGAGGTCGTAGAGATCGTCGGACAGGTCGTAGTGATGCGCCACGTTGCGCCGGGACTTCCAGATCGGATTGTGTCCGTGGAGGTAGCGCAGCGGTTTTTGCACCGCTTCGAGAACCCTGAGGAAGGGGCCGACGTCCGCCTGCTCCAAGTTATCGAGGCAAAGGCAGAGCAGCTGTAGCAAGGTGCCTTCCTCAAGCGTCAAACGCCCGTCCATGTAGGCTTCGCCGAAGGCGAGCTTTGGATTGAGGGCCATGCGCCGCTCGGTGGCTTTGTCATGGATGCGAGCAACGATGGGGACACCTTGGCCATCGCCGTAGGTGCGCCTCTCACCATTGCTGAAGACAACCTTAAGGTTGCCCTTTTTTATAACCCGACTGAAGAGGCGATCTGCCAACATGGCGCATCCTCCCCGCATTTTTATCCCTAAGCCGGTCAGGCATAAGCCGACCGCTTATATTAACCCTATTTAATCAAAGCTTAAGTGAGATTTCCAGAACCCTCTGGATGCATGACAGATTTGTTTCCAAATCATGGGTGAGTAGCTTTTGCTACGCAAGCCCCGGGTTGCAAGCGGTTTTCGGCTCCGAAAAAAAGAAACGGCCCCAAACCGGGGCCGTTTCAGAGCAAAGACGTTGGGGCGAGCTAGGCTTCGCCTTTTTTCTCATCCTCGTCGGAGGTCGAGTCGGTGGTTTCGCTCTCTCCACCCTCGATGAGCTCCTGCACTTCGTCCCCGGTCGGATTCTCGAGCAGCTCTTCGGTCAGAGCTTCGGGCGCGGGGGCCGCCTCGTCCTCATCCGTCGCGCCGGTCACGGCTTGCCCGGTGCTGGCCTGCATCTCCGCTTCCGCTTCGGAGCGGGCAATGTTGCAGCTGATGCCGATGCTCACCTCGGGGTGTAGGCGAACGCGGACCGCATGAATGCCCAGGGCCTTGATAGGACGGTCTAGGACCACCTGGCCGCGTTGGATGGTTGCGCCGGCCTCGGTCACCGCCTCGGCGATGTCGCGCGAGGAGACCGAACCGTAAAGCTGTCCGGAGTCGCCGGCCTGGCGAATGATCACCACGCTGAGGCCCTCGACCTTGCCGGCGACGGCCTCGGCTTCTTGGCGCCGCGCCAGGTTGTCGGCTTCCAGTTGCGCCCGCTGGCTCTCGAAGACCGAGAGGTTTTCCTTCGTGGCCCGGAGCGCTTTGCGCTGCGGGATGAGATAGTTGCGTGCGAAGCCCGGCTTGACGGTGACGACGTCACCCATTTGGCCCAGCTTTTCGATGCGTTCGAGAAGAATGACTTCCATGGTCCGCCCCTCTACCTGATCACGTAGGGCAGGATGGCGAGGTAGCGGGCACGCTTGATGGCGCGGGCCAGCTCGCGCTGCTTCTTGGCCGATACGGCCGTGATCCGGCTGGGGACGATCTTGCCGCGTTCAGAGATGAAGCGCTGCAAGAGGCGCACGTCCTTGTAGTCGATCTTCGGCGCGTTGGGGCCGGAGAAGGGGCAGCTCTTGCGGCGCCGGAAGAAGGGGCGCCGGCGACCGCCGCCGGTGCTGACGATTTCGATAGACATGTCTCGATCTCCTGGGTCGGCGCGGGTCAGTCGCGATGACGGCCGCGGCCGCCACGGCCACGATCATCGCCGCGGCCTTTCGCCTGCATCATGGCCGAAGGCTCGGCGTTCAGCTCGTTCACGCGCACCGTGAGATAGCGGAGAACGTCTTCGTTGTAGCGCATGGTTCGCTCGAACTCCTGGACCGCGGCGGCCGGAGCGTCGAGGTTGAACAGCATGTAGTGGCCCTTGCGGTTCTTCTTGATGCGGTACGAAAGGCTCTTGAGCCCCCAGTACTCGCGGCTGGCCACTTCACCGCCGTTGGTCTTGATCTGCTCCGCCAACTCGTCGGCTAAGGCCTCGACTTGGCTGGCGGAGATGTCCTGGCGTGCGATCCACACGCTTTCATAATAAGCCATCGTTGCTCCTTCCGGCTTGCGGCGGCAGGCACGAGCCGGCCGCCATAGCCGAACACGTTGACGGATCTGGCCGTCTGCGGCGTTCGGCAAGGAGTTATGAAAAGCCCCTTTTATAAGGGGCGGCCGAGATATTATGCAGCTAGCCCCAAAGCTCAAGCCCCCATTGCACAGGAATCTGCGACGCGCTTGACAGAGGGGACGGCCATCGGCAACTCCCCCGACGGTTAACAGAAACGGCGGCAATAAAGGGTTAAGGATGGAGCGGGCGTTCGTTTTCCCCGGGCAGGGCAGCCAGGCCGTGGGCATGGGGCGTGAGCTGAGCGCCGCCTTTCCCGTCGCTCGCGAGGTCTTCGAGGAGGTCGACGATGCGCTTTCCCAGGCGCTGAGCCGACTGATGTTCGAGGGGCCGGAGGAGACGCTAACCCTGACTGAGAATGCCCAGCCCGCTCTCATGGCGGTCAGCCTGGCGGTTGTCCGAGTCCTGGAGAGCGAAGGAAGCTTCGTATTGGCAGAGAAGGGGGCGGCCGTGGCGGGGCATTCCCTTGGCGAGTACTCGGCGCTGGCTGCGGCCGGCACGCTCAGCCTGGCCGATGCGGCGCGGCTGCTGAAACGCCGGGGGCAGGCCATGCAGGAAGCCGTGCCGGTGGGCGAAGGGGCGATGGCCGCTGTGCTCGGGCTGTCCGTGGAGGATGCCGAGGCTTTGGCGGAAGAGGCGGCCGATGGAGACGTCTGCGTCGTCGCCAATGATAATGCCCCAGGGCAGGTGGTGTTGAGCGGCGATGCCGCCGCCATTGAGCGCGCGACGGCTCTGGCGCCGGAGAAGGGCGCCAAGCGCTGCATTCCGCTCAGCGTCTCCGCTCCGTTTCATTGCCCGCTAATGGCGCCCGCCGCCGACGTCATGGAAGAAGCTCTGGCCAAGGTCGCTTTCGCACCGCCGGCCCTGTCGGTCGTGACCAATGTGACCGCGGCGCGGGAAAGCGATCCGACCCGCCTGCGTACGCTTCTGGTCGAGCAGGTGACCGGCCGGGTGCGCTGGCGCGAGAGCGTTGAGGCCATGCGCGACGATGGCGTCGAGATGCTGGTCGAGTTGGGGTCCGGCAAGGTCCTGTCGGGCTTGACCCGTCGCGTCGACCGGGACTTGAAAGCCTCGGCGCTCGGCAGCCCGGAAGACATCGACGCCTTCCTCAACACCCTCTGACCGGGTGGGGGCGGGAAGACACTGAGGACCGCAGCTCATCCGAGCTGCCGAGATCGAGAGGAAAGACATGTTCGATCTGACCGGAAAGAAGGCGCTGGTCACAGGGGCGAGCGGGGGCATCGGCGCCGCCATCGCACGGGCGCTGCACAGCCAAGGGGCCACCGTCGCGCTCTCCGGCACGCGCGAGCCAGCCTTGCGGGAATTGGCTGAGTCGCTCGGCGACCGAACGCACGTGGCGGCCTGCGTGTTGAGCGACCGCGTCGCCGTTGCCGCGCTGCCTGCTGCCGTGGACGAGGCGCTTGGCGGCCTCGACGTGCTGGTAAACAATGCCGGCATCACGCGTGACACCCTGGCCATGCGCATGCGCGACGAAGACTGGGACGATGTTCTGGAGATTAATCTCACCGCGGCCTTCCGGCTCAGCCGTGCTTGCCTGCGCGGAATGATGAAGCAGCGTTGGGGCCGCATCATCAATGTCACCTCCGTCGTTGGCGTCGTCGGCAATCCTGGCCAGGCGAACTACGTGGCCTCCAAGGCTGGCATGATCGGCATGAGCAAGTCGCTGGCCGCCGAAGTGGCGTCACGCGGAATAACCGTCAACGCCGTCGCCCCGGGCTACATCGAAACGCCGATGACCGATGCCTTGAATGCGGAGCAGCGCGAGAAGATCTTGACTGTTATTCCGAGCGGGCGCATCGGGCAGCCTGCGGATATCGCCAGCGCTTGCGCCTTTTTGGCGTCTGAGGAAGCCGCCTACGTGACGGGTCAAACGCTGCATGTGAACGGTGGGATGGCCATGATCTAGCCCCCGTGATCTCGCCCTTGCTAGGCGGCCACAGATCGCCGGTTGAAGGCGTTGGCAAAGCGAAAGCGCCATGCTAAGAGCGCTCGCTTGCTAATCGACCCGCGGACGGCTGGTCGGACACTTTGGTGTCGGGCGCCTTTTCTTCGTTGGAACAACGCGTCCGAGCCATATATGAAGCCGTTATTGCGTCTCGGGCAAATCTAAAGGTCAAAGGAATGAGTGATATAGCCGATCGGGTAAAAAAGATTGTCGTGGAGCACCTTGGCGTCGAGGAAGACAAGGTCAGCGACTCCGCCAGCTTCATCGATGATCTGGGCGCGGACAGCCTCGACACCGTTGAGCTGGTCATGGCGTTCGAAGAGGAGTTCGGGTGCGAGATCCCCGACGACGCTGCCGAAAAGATCACCACTGTCGGTGACGCCATCAATTTCATCCAGGACAACGCCTGATCCGAGACGTTCCCATGGGGGCACGTGCGAGGGTCGGTTGCGGTTCACTGTTTGAGGTTTGATGGCCGTTGATGCGACGGGTTGTCATTACGGGATTGGGATTGGTTTCGCCGCTTGGCACCGGCGCTGAGCATTCTTGGCGGCGATTGCTGGACGGCCACTCGGGCATATCCCCAATCCAGAGCTTCGACGTCTCCGATCTGCCGGCAAAGATCGCGGGCCAGCCGCCGCTCGGTGACATAGCCGACGGCGGCTTCAATCCCGACGACTTCATGGAGATGAAGGATCGGCGCAAGGTCGACCGCTTCATCGTCTACGCCATGGCGGCCGCGCAGATGGCCATCGAGGACTCAGGCTGGGCGCCGACCGACGAGGAAGAACAGGAACGGACCGGCGTCATGATCGGCTCGGGCATCGGTGGCCTGGAGACGATCTACGACGGGGCCATTACGGTGCATGAGCGGGGGCCGCGTCGGCTGTCTCCGTTCTTCATTCCGGCGGCCTTGATCAATCTCGCCTCGGGGCAGGTGTCGATCCGTTACGGCTTCCGCGGCCCCAACCATGCCGCAGTAACGGCCTGCTCCACCGGCGCTCACTGCATTGGCGATGCCGCGCGGCTGATCCAGCTCGGCGATGCCGACGTTATGGTCGCCGGCGGTGCCGAGGCCGCGATCAATCGCATCGGCGTTGCCGGCTTTTCGGCGGCGCGCGCGCTCTCGACCAGCTTCAACGACACGCCGGAACGGGCGTCACGCCCCTGGGATCGGGACCGCGATGGCTTCGTCATGGGTGAGGGGGCCGGAATCGTCGTCCTCGAGGAATACGAGCAGGCGAAAAAGCGTGGCGCGACGATCTACGCCGAGGTGATCGGCTATGGCCTGTCCGGCGATGCCCATCACATCACAGCGCCGGCCGATGACGGAAACGGAGGCTATCGCTCCATGAAAGCGGCCATGCGACGGGCCGGGGTCGATTACGCCGAAATCGACTACGTCAATGCCCATGGCACCTCCACGCCTTTGGGTGACGAGATCGAGCTCAACGCCGTGAAGCGCCTATTCGGCAATGCGGCCGATCAGGTGTCCATGTCGTCGACCAAGTCCGCCATTGGCCACCTGCTCGGTGCCGCCGGTGCCGTCGAAGCCATCTTCTGCGTTCTGGCCATCCGCGATGACGTGGTGCCGCCGACCCTGAACCTCGACAATCCCTCCGAGAGCTGCAACGGCATCGACTTAGTGCCGCACGAGGCAAGGGAGCGGAAGGTCAAGCGCGCCCTGTCGAACTCCTTCGGGTTCGGCGGGACGAACGCGAGCCTCGTGCTCGCAGAGGTCAACTGAGCAGGCCGGCGCCCGTGCGCCGCGCGATCCTCTCTACCTTTCTCGTTGTCTTTCTGGCCGTCGGCCTAGTGCTGGCCGGCTTGGTCTACTATGGCTACGAGACTTTCAAGGCGCCGGGCCTGACCGAAGAGGAGACGATTGTCGTCATCCCGCGCGGCAGCAGTCTGGAAGGAATCGCCGAGGTCCTGACTGAAAGCGGCGTCATTTCCGACCCGATGGTCTTTGGCATCGCGGCCCGCTTGAGCGAGAAGGCGCGGCGGCTGAAAGCCGGCGAGTATGCCATTCCGCCCGGCGCCTCCATGGAGGCCGTGCTCGGTATCTTGGAGAGCGGGCAGACCATCGCGCGCAGCCTGACCGTACCCGAAGGCCTGACGTCGCTGGAGATCGTCCAGCTCATCCGGGACGCCCCGGCGTTGGCCGGCGACATCACCGAGGTGCCGCCGCAGGGTGCCTTGCTGCCGGAGACCTATCACTATTCCTTCGGGGATGACCGTGCTGCGCTCTTGCAGCGTATGTCGCAGGCCATGGAGCGGACGCTGAACGAACTCTGGGCGCAGCGCCAGGAGGGGTTGCCGCTGGACTCGCCGCAGGAAGTGCTTGCCTTGGCGTCGATCGTGGAGAAGGAAACCGGCATCGCCGACGAGAGGCCGCTGGTGGCCAGCGTCTTCATCAATCGCTTACGCCGCGGCATGCCCCTGCAATCGGATCCCACGGTGATCTTCGCCCTGACCGAGGGGGAAGCGCCGCTCGGCCGCGCCCTGACCCGGCGGGATTGGCGGGTCGAGCATCCCTACAACACCTATGTCATCCCGGCTTTGCCGCCGGGACCCATCGCAAATCCGGGCCGCGCGGCCATTGCCGCCGTGCTGCAGCCGGCCGAGAGCGACTATCTCTATTTCGTCGCGGCAGGCGATGGAGGGCATGCCTTCGCCAAGACCTTGCGGGAGCACAACCGGAACGTCCGTGCATGGCGGCGCATCCGGGACGGCAACTGAATACCTTGCTAGACCTTCTTGGGTAGACGCCGCGTCAGCCAGTCGCTGAGCGGCACCGGAATTCCACCGAGCACGCGGACCATTGCATAGGTAGGCCAAGGAAAGGCGATGCGTCCGCGATTCCGGGCCAGCCCTCTGGCAATGATGTCCGCCGCCCGGTCGCTGTCCATCAGAAAGGGCATGGGGTACTTGTTGCTGTCGGTCATCGGGCTCTTGACGAAGCCTGGGCAGATGACGCTGACCCCGACGCCGCGTCGGCCCAGCTCGCCGCGCAGGCCTTCACCGTAGATACGGACCGCAGCCTTGCTCGCGCAATAGGCGGGCGCGCCGGCAAAGCCGACGAAGGAGGCAAGCGAGGACATGATGCCGATCTGTCCCCTGCCGCGCGCGATCATCAACGGCATAGCCGGTGCGATGGTATTGATCACGCCCTCGACGTTGACGGCGAAGATGCGGCGCGCCTTCTCCTCCTTTTCACCTTTGGGGCCGCCGGTGCCGCCTGAGATGCCGGCGTTGGCGATCAGCACGTCAATGGGCGCAACGGCGTCTTGTGCCACGATCCAGTCGCGCAGTGTCTCTCGATCGCTCACGTCGAGCAAACCTTCCTCGACCTCGGACCCGGCCTCGCGGCAAGCCGCAGCCGCTGAGGCGAGCCGTTCGGCGTTGCGTCCGGTGAGGGACAGCCGCACGCCCGAGCGGGCGTAGTGCCGTGCCAGAGCTCGTCCGATGCCGCTCGATGCACCGGTGATCAAGACATGCTGCGGCGCCATCGCTAGAGCCTTCCTTTGCCTCATCCATTCTGCCGCGTTGCCCGCTGCCGGGCCGCCCGTCTATAACAGCGCGGCGCCGGTCGGCGCCAGATGCCCCCTTCCTTGTTTTCCGGTGGTAGAGCCTTGTCGAGCAAACTCCATTCCATGACCGGCTTCGGTCGCGGCGACGGCGGCGACGCCCAATACGTCTGGAGCTGGGAGCTCAAGAGCGTGAACGGGCGCGGCTTCGATCTGCGCTGTCGGCTGCCTTCGGGCTGGGAAGGCTTGGAGCAGAAGCTGCGGTCTGCGATCACCGAGCGCTGCCGGCGCGGCAGCTTCCAGTCCGCCTTGAGCCTGAGGACGTTGCCCGGGTCTGCCGGCGTTCAGGTCAATCAAGCGCTTCTGGAAGAGCTGATTGCTTTGGCGCGCAATCTGCGCGGCAGCGAGGGCGCGGTCGATGTGGAGAGCCTCCTAGCCATCCGCGGCGTGGTCGAGCCGGGCGAGCCGGAGGATGAAGAGCTGCGCGAGCGGCGCCGGGAGGCCGTGCTTGCCTGCTTCGTCACCGCCTTGGACGAGCTTGTTCAGGCGCGGGCTTCAGAAGGCGAGAAGCTCACCGCGCTTATCCGATCGTTCTTGCAAGAGATCGAACGCCTGGTGGGGGAGGCAGCGAGCGTCGCCGCGACCCAGCCTGCGGCCCTGCAGGCCCGCTTGACCGCGCAGCTCGAAGACTTGCTGCAGGCCAGCCCACCGCTGGCACCCGAACGCCTGGCGCAGGAGTGTGCGCTTCTGGCGAGCAAGGCCGACGTTCGCGAGGAACTCGATCGGCTGCAGGCCCACTGCGATGCCGCGCTGGCACTGCTGCAGCAAGGCGGAGCCGTCGGGCGCAAGCTCGACTTCCTTTGCCAGGAGTTCAACAGGGAAGCCAACAGCCTCTGCTCCAAGTCGTCCGATATCGAGCTCACCCGTCTCGGCCTCGAGCTGAAGAGCCAGATCGAGCAGTTGCGCGAGCAGGTGCAAAACCTTGAATAGGCCGGCTGCCAAGTCACAAATCGCTGGTGCCGAATGCGGACAGCCGGCCGTACATCGCCGCGGCCTTCTGCTGGTGCTCTCCTCTCCTTCAGGTGCCGGAAAGAGCACGATCTCCCGCGCACTTCTCGAGCAGGAAGACAATCTCACGCTCTCGATCTCGGTGACGACGCGGCCCAAGCGCCCGGCCGAAACCGACGGCGTGCACTACCACTTCATCGACAAGGCCCGCTTCGCGGAACTCATCGAGCAGGACGCCCTGCTTGAGCATGCCGAGGTCTTCGGCAACCGCTACGGCACCCCACGGTCGGAAGTGGAAGCCGCCTTGGATCAGGGCCGCGACGTGCTGTTCGACATCGATTGGCAGGGCACCCAGCAGATTGCAGGTAAGCTGCCGAACGATCTGGTGCGCGTCTTCATCCTGCCGCCCTCGCTGGAGGAGCTGGAGGCGCGCCTCAAGCGGCGGGCCCAGGACACGGACGAGGAAGTGCGCCGTCGCATGTCCGAGGCGGCCAGCGAGATGAGCCACTGGCCCGAGTACGACTACATCCTGGTCAACCATGATATCGACGACAGCGTCGCCAAGGTGCGCGCTATCGTGGCTGCCGAACGCTTGCGGCGGGAGCGGCAGATCGGTTTGACCGACTTCGTCGACAGTTTGAAGCCGCGCGGTTAGCCGCCTTCCTCCAGCTCGTCCAGTGCGCGCGCCAGAGCACAGAATTCCTCGACCGTCAGGGTTTCGCCGCGGCGGCCGCCGTCTATGTCGGCACGGGCCAAGAGGTCTGACGCAGGCACGCCGAGTGACTTAAGCGCCTGCCGCAGCGTCTTGCGCCGCTGTCCGAAGGCGGCGGCGGTGACCCGCTCCAGCGTCGGCAGCTTGGCCTCCGCGCGTGGCTCGGCAAGGGGCACGAACTGCACCACCGCCGAGGTGACCTTGGGCGGTGGAACGAAGGCGCTGGGGGCAATGAGAAACAGCGGCCGGCAGTCGCAAAGCCACTGGCTCAGCACGCTCAGCCTGCCGTAGGCCTTGGTTGCCGGGGCGGCGTAGAGGCGCTCGGCAACTTCCTGCTGGAACATCAGGGTCAGCGAGTCGAGCGTCTTGGGATTCTCGGCAATGCTGCCGAGCCATCCGATGAGCAGGGGCGTGGCGATGTTGTAGGGCAGGTTGGCGACAATGCGCCGCGGGGCGTCGCCGAGGCCCGCGTAGCAGGTTTGCAGCGCATCGGCTTCGACGAGGTGCAGGCGCCCTTGGCTGGCGTCGGCCAGTTCTGCAAGCGCCGCAAGGCAGCGCGCGTCCTTCTCGATGGCGACGACTTTTGCGGCACCCTCCAAAAGAAGGGCGCGGGTTAGGCCGCCGGGCCCCGGCCCGACCTCGATCGTGGTTCCTGTGCTGAGATCGCCGGCTGCGCGGGCAATGCGCCGCGTCAGGTTGAGATCCAGGATGAAGTTCTGGCCGAGCTGCTTGCGGGCGCTCAGGCCGAAGCGGGCGATCACCTCGCGCAACGGCGGAAGCGCCAACAGCGGATCCTGTCTGGCCTCGGCCATGTCGCTGCCGATGATTTAGTGAGACCTCTGCTCGGCCATGCGCGCGGCCGTGCGCAATGCGGCCAGCAGGCTGCGGGGGTCGGCCGTGCCTCGCCCGGCAATATCCAGCGCGGTGCCGTGATCGGGCGAGGTACGGATGAAGCTGAGGCCGAGGGTCACGTTGACCCCGTTGTGGTAGTCCAGCGTCTTGAGCGGGATGAGCGCCTGGTCGTGGTACATGCAGAGCGCAACGTCGTAGGAGCGGCGGGCCGACTCATGGAACAGGCTGTCGGCGGCAAATGGACCGGCGACGTCGTAGCCCTTTTCCGCCAGCGCCTGGATCGCCGGTTCGATGACCGCATGCTCCTCCTGGCCCAGCAAGCCGCCTTCGCCGGCGTGGGGGTTGAGCCCCGAAACGGCGATGCGGGGCGAGGCAATCCCGAAGTCTCTCTTCAGCGCATCGGCGGTTACGGTGCCGGCGTGAACGATCGCGGCCGTGGTCAGCTGGTCGGCCACCTTGCGAAGCGGCATATGAATGGTAACCGGCACGACCTTCAACTCGTCGATCGCCAGCATCATCACCGGCGGATGCGACGCTTCATCGAGGGCGGCGAGAAACTCGGTGTGCCCCGGATGGCTGAACCCGCCGGCTGCCAAGGCGCTCTTTTGGATGGGGTTGGTCACCACCGCACTGGCCCGCTTGGTCCTAACGGCGGAGACGGCATGCTCGACCGAAGCGATGACGGAGTTGGCCGTTGCCGCGTCCGGCTGGCCGGGAGTGACCTCTTCGTGCAAGGCAAGCGGCCAAACAGGCAGAGCGTCGGGGAAGACCTCTTCCGCTTGTTCGGGCGCGTCGATCTCGCGCACATCGACTTGCCAGTTCAAGCGCTCCGCAAGGCGGGCCAAGCGGCGTGCGTCGTCCACAACGAAGAAGGTCGGCAGCTTGCTGCGTTTCGCTTCGCGCCATGCCTGAAGCGTCAGCTCCCCTCCGATCCCGGCCGGCTCACCCATGGTCAGTGCCAACGGCTTGGCCAAGCGGCTCTCCTTCTGCGGATGACTGCCCTATAGGCGAATGTCGACATTGGCGCTGCGCCGCAGGTCACGCATGTAGCGGCGCACCAAGATGTTCAGTTGCTCCTGCTCCAGGTCGCGTTCCACGCGCTCCTTGCTCAGAGCTTCCCCTCGCTGGCGATCGCAAATCATCAAGACAGCAATGCCCTCGGGAGTTTGGATTAGGGGGCTCGCTTGGCCAATCTCGAGACTGTCGAGCAAGCCGCGAATCTCCTGCGGCAGGGAGTTCGGGTTGACCTGCTCGGCGATGCTGACCTGCGCGTTGGCGATCGCATCGACGATGCCGGCCGTCGACTCGCAACCGTTAAGCTGTGCCGTCGCCTGCTCGACCCGAGCGGCGACTTGGTTCAGGTTGCTGCCAGCCTGAACCGGGAAGGCCATGCGCGCGAGCCGAAGACGCTCGACTTGCTCGTCGCCGCCCTGCCGCTGGTCCATCATGCCGATCAGATAGTAGCCACCGAAAGAACGGATAGGCGGTGAGAGATCACCGGCGTTCATCTGCAACAGCGCGGAGTCGAGCTCCTCCGGCAGCTCGCCAGGGATGACCCAGCCAAGATCGCCACCCCGATTGGCGCTTGCTGCCTGAGAGAACTGTGAGGCAATGGCCTGGAAGGGGGCACCGGCGGCAAGCTGCTGGCGCAATTGCTGGACGGTCGCCAGGGCCTCCGGTTCGTCTTCGGGCTGGTCGAAGCTGATAAAAATCTCGAACACCCGGTACTGACGCTGTGCCAACCGGTCCATCCTCTGATCGAAGACGAACTCGACGTCCTCTTCGGTCACGTCGACCTGGCGGAGCAGCCGCCGGTTGATCAGAAGCTGCCAAGTCAAGGCAGCGCGAACCTGATCCATGATCGCAGAGGGTAGGATGCCGCGTTCCTGCAACAGCTCGACAAAGCGTTCAGGCGACAGGTTGTTCTGCTGAGCGACTTCGACCAAGGCGTTGCGCACGTCCTCTTCTTGAGGCCTAAGGTCGAGGCGTGCTGCCTCCTGCAATCTCAAGCTTTCGTCGATCAGTTGCCGTAAGACAGGGCGCAGCAGTTGATTTCGATTCTCGCTGGTATCCTCGAGACCGGACGACAGCAATGCGAGACGGAGGCGCATCACGAGGTCCATCATGGAGATGACCTCGTCGTTGACCACGGCTGCAGCCCGCACGCTCTCCTGGGTGCCGGCGTTCAATGGCCACAGCGCGGCCAGCAGCAGAACCAGGGCCGCACCGATCGAACTAAATGATCTGCGCGTCTTCATTGTCTCCGTACAGGGCGTAGAAATACTTGGGCGCGTTTCCCGATCCATGGTCAGTCTCGCTTTGTGTGCAAGTAGTGTCCGACCCTTGCGACAATTATAGGACCGCCCTGGCGCCGTCACAATAAGCTGTCGGGTCGGTTTTTCCGGCTGCCATCACCTGGTTAGAGGCCGGCGAACTTCAGCTTGAACTGAACGCGAACCGAGTTGTCGGGTTCGATCTCTCGGTCCTCGAACTCGGTGCGTTCACCGATCAGCCGAACAACGATGCATTCGTCTTCATAGGTGAGATCGAGGCGGGTTCGCAGATTCTGATCGTCTTCGAGGTCTCGCAAGTTGCTTAGCCTCACCCTCAGCTGATCCGTGAGCTGGCTTTGCACGGCGATCTGCAACTCCTCGCGGTCTTCAACCTCGTCTTCCACCAGGCGGCTGTCTTCCCGGAACAGATAGTTCACCTGAACGTTGAATTCCGGTACCCCGAAACGAGTGAAAACGCTGCTGCTACGCGCCTGCAAGCTCGTGGAGTCGAAGCGAAAGCGATACGACATTTGGAACTCGGGGAGGGGCTGCAGGACGACTCGCCCGACAAAGTCGGAGAAGTTGGTCTGAACGCCAGTCTCCTCGGAGAAGTTCTGGTCGCCTGAGAAGCGGTAGCTCTGCCCCAGAAAGACCTCGGCGAGGTTAGTGGCCTGCGTGATCCAGTTGTACTGCAAGCCGTAGTCGATCCGTTGCCCGCTGTCGACGCGGTCGACGCCGGAGAAGCGATCGGGCTCCAGAAAGTTGCTGTCGCTGAACTCGAAATCCTGGCTGTCTTCGTTGGGAATGCTGTTGCTGTTGCCGTCGGTCGGTGCGACCACACCTTGTACCACCGGCTCGAAGATATGGCTGTCTCCGTTCTCCATGGAGGCCAGCCAGGGATAGCGCCAGGTCAGGGCGGCTTGCGGAAAAATGCGACCTGTCAGTTCGCTGTCCTCGCTGCCGGCATCGAAGCCGCCGCTCACGGTTGGGTCGCCGTCGACCCAATAGCCGTCGGTTTGCAGGCTCGCCGTAAAGTCGTAGATATCGCCGATGCTGCCAATGTGGGACACTGACCAGGCACCGCGGAACGACAGCCGGCGCGTGTCGCGCCCGTCATCCCGGGTCAAAGCCAGGACACCGGAATCAACCTCGAAGAATCCGCCGATCGCATCAGGTTCGCTGACGAAGTTATAGGACAGGTCGGGCAGCACGAGGGGCTGCTCTTCGTCGTCCTCGTCCTCGCGCTGGGTTTGAAAGGCGATACCGCTCAAGTTCGTGTAGTTGCGGCCGCGAAACCCTTCCAAGGTGACATTGCTGCGCAGGCGGGATGCCGCTCCAAAGCCATAGATGCGCGTGTAGGTATCGTCCGTCGCACGCTGGATGGAAAAGTTGGTGCGCCAGACGTCCGTCAGGTCGAAGATGCCGCGCAGGTCCAGGTGTCCTCGAAACTGGTCGTTGGCGATTGAGCCATCGCTGCGTTCGCGGTCGGCCACCGTTGCGCTGCCACGCAGGTCGACCTCTCCAAACTCGAAAAGCTGCCGGTAGCGAAGCGAGCCGTAAGGCCCTTGGTCCGTGGTCATGACCGGCGTGAAGGTCAGGTCCTTGTCCGGCGAGATGACCCAAAAGTAGGGCTGGCCGTAAAAGAAACCGAGATCGCCGCTGCTACCGAAAGTCGGCGCGAGAAAGCCGCTCTTGCGCGTTACGGTCGGGTCGGGGTGCGAGAAGTAAGGAGAGTAGGCGACGGGTATGCCTAGGATCTCGAAGCGCGCATCGCGATAGGTGATGCTGCGCTCTTCTTGATCATGTTCGATCTCGCCCGCCCGGATTTGCCACAGAGGTGCTTTTTGCGGGTCTTCCTGGCAGAGCTCGCAGGGGCTATAGACGGCATTGTTAAGGATGGTCCGGCGACCCTCCACGCGCTGGCCCGAGATGGCGGCCATGCGGGTCCGCCCATCGGCGAAAAGCACGCGCAGAGTTTCCACGACCCCTTCTTGCAGATCGCCGGTGAGTTCGACGAAGTCGGCGAAGAGTACCTCGCCGGTTGGCTCGAGCAGCGAAACGTTGCCGGTTGCGGTGACCACGTCCGTTCGCTCGTTGTAGCTGACCGTGTCCGCAAGCAGCACGCGCTCGTCGCGCGAGATCTCGACGTTGCCGATTGCGGTGACGACCCCGAGTTCCTCGTCGTATCTCAGCTCATCAGCGGTGATGAGAGCGGGCAGCTCGTCTTGGCCCCAGGCCTGGCCGATTGCCATGCAGAAAACGAGCGCAAGAGCCAGCGCTGCCCAGACGATGAGATCGCCAGGACCCAGACGCACTGCAATTCGACCCGAGGCGCCACACGCAGTTGCGCGATGGCTGCAGGAGCTCCCGCGGCGCACGATCCCTCCCTGATCACACTGCCAACAGCTACGATTAGCCCCTTAAGCCGTCGCCGGTCCAGCCATGGGCTTCGCTTGCCACCCATTGTGCCAGTATGATAGGCCGCCCACTGGCGTTGATCCGGCTTTCCGCCGAGCATGACAGCGCAGTTCATTCATCATCGGAAACAGCGCTTCGAGCGGAGGAAAGTAGGGCCATGAAGATTGCGTTCGCCGCACCCGGCAAGTTCAAGGGAGAGGCGCTGGCCGCCGCTGTCTTCGAGAACGGTCAGCTTTCCGCGTCGGCCCAGGCGCTGGACGAGGCGAGCGGCGGCGCGATCAAGCGGGCCCTGAAGAGCAGCCGTTTCAGCGGCAAGAAAGGGCAGTTCCTGGACCTCGTCAGCCCGAACGGCGTCGAGGCCGCACGTATCGTGCTGTTTGGCCTCGGCAAAGAGGCCGAGCTTGGCGATCTGGATTTCGAGCGCGCCGGCGGCAGCCTCTACAGTCGCTTGGCATCGAGCGGCGCGACGGACGCGACCGTTTTCGTCGATGACCTGAACGACGCCAAGACGACGACGCAGTCGGCGGCGGCGCACCTGGGTCTCGGCCTGCTGTTGCACAGCTACCGTTTCGACAAGTACCGGACCAAAGAAAAGCCTGAGAAGAAGCCGAGCCTGAAGAGCGCCACCGTCGGTGTGGCCAAGGCAGCAAACGCGCGCAAGCAGTTCAACGAACTCAAGTTTATCGCCGACGGCGTCTTCGCCACCCGCGACCTGGTGTCGGAGCCGGCCAACGTCATCTATCCCGAGAGCTTTGCCGCCGAGGCCAAGAAGCTGGCCAGCCTGGGCCTCAAGGTCACGGTGCTGGGCGAGAAGGAGATGCGCAAGCTCGGCATGGGGGCGCTGCTCGGCGTCGGCCAAGGCTCGAAGCGGGAGTCGCAGCTCGTGCTCCTCGAGTGGCTCGGCGCCAAGAACAAGAAATCCGCTCCCGTCGCCTTCGTCGGCAAGGGTGTCACCTTCGACACCGGCGGCATCTCCATCAAGCCGGCCGCCGGCATGGAAGACATGAAGTGGGATATGGGCGGCGCCGGCGTCGTCTTCGGGCTGATGCACCTGCTGGCCGCCCGCAAGGCCAAGGTCAACGCTATCGGCGTTTGCGGTCTGGTCGAGAACATGCCAAGCGGCAACGCCCAGCGGCCCGGCGACATCGTCACCTCCATGTCTGGGCAGACCATCGAGGTCATCAATACCGACGCCGAAGGCAGGCTGGTTCTGGCCGATGCCTTGACCCACGTGCAGCGCGAGTACAAGCCGCGCGCGATCGTCGATCTGGCCACCCTGACCGGCGCCATCATTATCTCCCTCGGCAACGTACACGCGGGCCTCTTCTCCAACGACGACGAGCTTTCCGAGCGGCTGAGCGCGGCCGGCAAGGCGGTCGGCGAGCCGGTGTGGCGCATGCCTCTGGGAGAGGACTACGACCGTCTGATCGATTGCGATGCCGCCGACATGAAGAACGTCGGCGGGCGCGGCGGGGGCTCGATCACGGCAGCCCAGTTCCTACAGCGCTTCGTCGACGAAGACCGCCCCTGGGCGCACCTCGACATCGCCGGTGTGACTTGGTCCAGCAAGGACAAGCCGACGGTGCCCAAGGGCGCGACGGCCTTCGGCGTCCGCCTGCTCAATCAGCTCGTGGCCCAGCACTACGAAGACTAGCCGCTGCGGCGCCATGGGCTGATCGCTCTCTTTCGAGGAGTGGATAGGCCATGACCGAGGTCCGCTTCTATCACCTGACCCGCACGCCGCTGGAGGCAGCGCTCCCGGCGATGTTGGAGCGGACGCTGGCGCGCGATGCGCGGGCGGTCGTCGTCGCGCCGAGCGAAGAGCGGGTCGAGTTTCTGGCCGATCATCTCTGGCGCTATCGGGAGAAAGGCTTTCTGCCCCACGGCAGCAAGCGTGACGGCTATGCCGAAGATCAGCCCGTCTGGCTGACGGTGGAAGACGAGAACCCGAACGGGGCCGACTATCTCTTTCTGCTCGAAGGGGCGCTCTCGGAGAAGATCGAGCGCTACCAGCTTGTCGCCTTCCTGTTTGGCGAGGCAGACGAGAGCGTCGTCGCGGAGGCACGAGAGCAGTGGAAGCGGCTCAAGGACGCCGGGCTCTGGCTGACCTATTGGCAGCAGGACGCCCGTGGCGCCTGGCAGAAGGCCTCTGAGGCCAACGCCAAAGACGGCACCTAGCGACTAGCGTCTGGAGTGCCAGCGCCGCGCGACGCCGCGGGGGCGGCCGAGATAGGCCTCGCGGTAGATGATGTAGAGACCGCTTGCGGTCACGATCGCCACGCCGAGCCAGGTGCTGGCGCTCGGAAACTCAGCCCAGATCACATAGCCGAAGCCGACGGCCCAAATCATGTGGGTGTATTCCAGGGGCATGACCTGGGAGACCTCGGCCAGGCGGAAAGCCTGGGTGATGACGATCTGACCCATCCCGCCGACCAGCCCGACCGCGATCAGAAGCGCCCAGTCGAACAGGCTTGGGCTGACCCACTGAAACGGCAGAACCGCGCCGGAGACGACGATACAGGTGACGGTGAAGTAAAAGACGATAGAGGCGTTGGTCTCGGTCTTGCTGAGCTTGCGGACATAGATGATCGCCAGCGAATAGAAGACGGTGCCGAGTAGGGCGAGCAGCGCCATCTCGCCGAACAGGCTGGCACCGGGATTGACCATGACCAGCACGCCGGCAAAGCCGACCAAACAGGCGGTCCAGCGTCGCTTGCCAACGCGCTCACCCAAAATGGGCACGGAAAGCGCGGTGATGAAAAGCGGGGCTGCGAAGGAGATGGCCACCACATCGGCCAGCTTCATGTGCGCAAAGCAATAGAAGAAGATGGCCAGTGCGGCGAGACCCGTGAAGCAGCGAATCACATGGCCCTTCTTATCGTTCACTTTCAGCGCGGCAGCGAAGCCGCCCATTTGGCCGATCAAAAAGGCCAGGGGCACGAGCGCAAAGAAGCTACGGAAGAACATGATCTGCATGGTGGGATAGGTCTGTCCCAGCCACTTCACCATGGCGTCCATCGTCGAAAAGAGGGCGGTAGCCAGCAGCATCAGAACGATACCCATGCGGGCACCCTTCTCGGCATTTCGGGTCGGCTCGACGGTGGTCATGGGCGATGAACGGCTGTTGATGGCACGGACTATAGACCGGCTTGCTTTATCGTCTTGTGGCGTTTGTTGCAGGGCTGCCATCCTGGCCGGCGCGCCGTTTCAAGCCGTCGTGGCAAGTGACCGCCGGTTCAACCTTCATTAATACTATCCCGAGAACAACAACCGGGAGGGGCTCGTTATCGAAGGAAGCATCATGCTGTCCGAGGCCGAAAGGCTCGCCTGCCTGCGGCTGATCCGCAGCGAGTATGTCGGGCCGGTCACCTATCGCCATTTGCTCGGCCGTTTCGGCACCGCCGAGGCGGCCTTGGCAGGGCTGCCTGCGCTGGCCCGGAAGGGTGGGCGCCGGCGCCCCATTCGCATTTGTCCACAGCCCGAGGCGGAGCGGGAGCTGGAGTCGCTCTCCGTGGTTGGCGGCCGTATGGTGATGCTCGGTGAGATGGCCTATCCGGCCGCGTTGGAGGCGTTGGAGGACGCGCCACCGGTCTTGAGCTTGCTGGGGCGGGACGAGGCATTGTCATCGCCGGCGGTCGCTATCGTCGGCGCTCGAAACGCCTCGGCCAATGCCTGCCGTTTTGCGGAAACCCTCGCCAGAGGCTTGGGAGAGGCCGAGCATCTCGTGGTCTCGGGCTTGGCCAGAGGCATCGATGCGGCCGCCCACCGCGGCGCCCTTGCGACCGGCACGCTGGCGGTGCTGGCAGGCGGCGTCGATGTGGTCTATCCGCCGCAGAATCGCGGACTTTACGAGGACATGCGCGAGCAGGGCTTGCTGCTTTCGGAAGTGCCCTTTGGCACGCAGCCTCAAGCCCGCCATTTTCCGCGACGAAACAGGCTGATCTCTGGCCTTTCGAAGGGCGTTGTCGTCGTCGAGGCGGCGCTGAGATCAGGGTCCTTGATCACCGCGCGCTTCGCCGCAGATCAGGGACGAGAGGTGATGGCGGTGCCCGGCTCACCGCTCGACCCGCGCGCAAAGGGGTGCAACAGCTTGATAAAACAAGGCGCTACGCTCATCGATTCGCTGGAGGACGTGCTTCAGGCCATCACGCCGGAGGCCCGTTTGGGCACCCGGCCGTTGCCACCGCAAGCGCCGCCTGTTCTGGCGGATGCCGCGGCAGAAGAAGAGGCGGAAAGCGGCAAGGCGAGGCTCCTCGAGTTGCTCGGTCCGTCGCCGGTAGCAGTTGACGAACTCGTACGGCGATGCCACTTGTCTGCCGCCGCCGTCAGCGTGGCGCTGCTGGAATTGGAGCTGGCCGGAAGGCTGGAGCGTCATCCCGGCGCACGCGTGTCGCTCGTCTTGGATGCCAAGGCGGATGCTGGGTTGTAATCGCTCCAACAAGGTGTTCATCGAATCCCATGCATGTCGTCGTCGTTGAATCGCCGGCCAAAGCCAAGACGATCAACAAGTACCTCGGCTCCGACTACGAGGTGCTTGCCAGCTACGGTCATGTGCGCGATCTGCCGGCCAAGGACGGGTCGGTCGAGCCGGAGCAGGGCTTTGCCATGCTCTGGGAGGTCGACGGCCGTGGCGAGAAGCGGATCAAGGAAATTGCCCAGTCGCTGAAGGGCGCGGATCAACTCATCCTGGCGACCGACCCGGACCGTGAAGGCGAGGCCATCTCCTGGCACATCGTCGACGAACTCAAGCATCGCAAGGCCTTGCGGGATGTTCCGGTTAAGCGGGTTGTCTTCAACGAGATCACCAAGTCGGCGGTGCTGGAGGCCTTTCAGAAGCCGCGCGATCTCGACCAGCACCTGATCGAGGCTTACCTGGCGCGCCGCGCGCTCGACTACCTGGTCGGCTTCACCCTGTCGCCGGTGCTTTGGCGCAAGCTGCCGGGCAGCCGCTCGGCCGGCCGCGTGCAGTCTGTCGCCCTGCGCCTGATCTGCGAACGGGAAGCCGAGATCGAGGTTTTCCGGCCGCGCGAGTACTGGAGCGTCACGGTCGATCTGGAGACGGCGGCGGGGAGCCCTTTCGAGGCCCGCCTGACCCATCTCAACGGGCGCAAGCTCGACAAATTCGATCTGGCCGATGAGGCGGCGGCGCAAGACGCCGTGCGCACGCTCGAGTCGGTCGGCCGCATCCAGGTCTTGGACATCGAGGAGAAGGAGGCGCGCCGCAATCCCTCGCCGCCCTTCACCACCTCGACCTTGCAGCAGGAGGCCTCTCGCAAGCTCGGCTTTGGCGCCACGCGGACCATGCGGGTCGCCCAGAGCCTCTACGAAGGCGTCGAGCTTGGCGGCGAGACGGTTGGGCTGATCACCTACATGCGGACCGACGGCGTCTCTATGTCGCAGGATGCGATCGGGGCCCTGCGTGACGTGATCGGGAGCAAGTTCGGGTCGAGCTACCTGCCGAACCAGCCGCGCGTTTACAAAACCAAGGCGAAGAATGCGCAAGAAGCGCATGAGGCGATTCGCCCGACGGACTTCGAGCGGACTCCGGATGCCATGCGGGCCCGCCTCGGTCCGGACGAAGCGCGGCTCTATGAGCTGATCTGGCAGCGGGCCATGGCGAGCCAGATGGAGAGCGCCCGCCTGCGTCAGATGGCCGTCACCATCGAGGCGGATGACAAGGCCCTGTTGCGCGCGACCGGCAGCGTCGTGGTGTTCGACGGCTTCATGAAGCTTTATCAGGAAGGCCGGGACGATCCCTCGCGGGACGACGAAGCCGACAAGCAGCTACCCCCCATTCAGAAAGGCGAAGCGCTCACCCGCCGCAAGGTGGTGCCGCACCAGCACTTCACCCAGCCGCCACCGCGCTACAGCGAAGCCAGCCTGGTCAAGCGGTTGGAGGAGCTCGGCATCGGCCGGCCGTCCACCTATGCCTCGATCCTGCAGGTCCTGCAGGACCGGGACTACGTGGTTCTCGATAAGCGGCGCTTCGTACCGGAGGACCGCGGCCGCATCGTCACGGCCTTTCTCACCAGTTTCTTCACCCGTTATGTCGAGTACGGCTTCACGGCGGCGCTGGAGGAGCAGCTCGACGACATCTCCGGCGGCCGCAAGGACTGGAAGGCGGTTCTGGAGGAGTTCTGGCAAGCCTTCAACGCCGTGGTCAGCGAGACCAAGGGCCTGCGCATTTCCGAGGTGATCGACGCCTTGGACGAGGATCTCGGCCCGCACTTCTTTCCGGCCGACGAGTCGCAGCCCGGTAAGGACCCCCGGCTTTGCCCGGCCTGCGGCACCGGTCGGCTCGGACTGCGGCTCGGCAAGACCGGCGGCTTCATCGGTTGTTCCAACTATCCGGAGTGCCGCTACACCCGCACGCTGGCCGTGCCGCAAGAGGGTGACGACGCCGAGCCGCTGGCGGACAGCCCGAACGGCAAGGAGCTGGGCTTCGACCCGGAGACGGGGCTGCCGGTGACCCTGCGCAAAGGCCCTTACGGCCATTATGTCCAACTCGGCGAGCAGGGCGAGGACAAGAAGGACAAGCCCAAGCGTGCCTCGCTGCCCAAGGGGCTGTCGCCGAGCGACGTCGAGCTTGAGAAGGCGCTGGCTCTCTTGGCCCTGCCGCGCAGCCTTGGCCTCCACGACGGCGAAGAGGTCGCAGCGGGCATCGGCCGCTATGGCCCCTACGTCAAGCGGGGCTCCACCTATCGCTCGGTGCCGGCGGACGAGGATGTGCTGACCATCGGCCTCAACCGCGCCGTGACGCTGCTTGCCGAGAAGCAGCAGCGCGGCGGCGCGACGGTGATCAGGACCTTGGGCGACCACCCCAGCGACGGCAAGCCGATCACCCTAAACGAGGGCCGCTACGGGCCCTACGTGAAACACGGCCGCCTCAATGCCTCCATACCCAAGGACGCGGACCCGCAGCAGTACTCGCTCGACGAAGCGGTGGCCCTGCTTCAGGTCCAGGCCGAGAAGAAGGGCAAGGCAAAGAAGGGTGGCAGCCGGCGCAAGGCTGGCTGAAGGTCTTGGCCAAGCGGAAATCACCGGCTGAGGCGGGCTTTCCAAGTCGCGAGGACGTGCTGGAGTTCATTGCCGACTCGCCGACCCCCGTCGGCAAGCGGGAGATTGCGCGCGCCTTCCACATTCGCGGCGATCAGCGGCGACAGTTGAACGACCTGCTACGCGACCTGCGCGCTGAAGGCCACGTCGGCCGGCCGGAACGGCGCAAGCTGGCCCAGCCTGGCCATCTGCCCGCCGTCGCCGTGGTCGACGTGGTTGCCGTCGATCGCGACGGGGACCTGATCGCCAGGCCGGCGGCCTGGCCGGACGATGAAGAGCCGCCCCGCATTCTCGTACTCCCCGAGGGCCGGCGCAGCCGCCAGGCGCTTGGCGTCGGCGACCGTCTGCTCGCGCGGCTCTCGCGCATCGGCGAGGGACGCTATGAGGCGCGGGTCATTCGCCGGCTCACCCGCCCGCCGAAGACCGTTATGGGCATCCTCGAAAGGACGGACGGCGGCCTGCGCCTGCGCGCGACCGACAAGCGGGAGAAGAACGAATACAAGCTGTCCGCTGGCGACAGCCTCGATGCCCAGGTTGGCGAGTTGGTACTGGCGGAGGTGAAAGCGGGGCATCCGCGACTCGGCCTGAAGGATGTGCGGGTTCGGGAGCGCTTTGGTCGGGTCGACAACCCCAAGGCCTTCAGCCTGATCGCTATCCACGGCTATGGCATTTCCCTCGATTTCCCGGAGCAAGCGCTTACGGAGGCTGAAGCCGCCCAAGCAGCGGAGCTCGGTCGGCGGAAAGACTTGAGGGCGTTGCCGCTGGTCACCATCGACGATGCTGACGCGCGTG
>JANQMX010000086.1 GCA_028279885.1 Rhodovibrionaceae bacterium
CATGTAGCGCAGGTCGCAGGTCCGATGCATGGCAAATGATAACAACCAGGCATCAAAATGCACTCCTTTGATATTATTATTCGTGCCAAGACTGGTCTAACCTCAAGTCCGGTGAGCAACAGCCACCCTACAGCCATCCCAAAACGACCAAAAAGCAGGGTGGATGGGAGAAGGGATCGGCTTTGCTTTGCTGATGTTTGAGTGTCCGGAGTGGGAGGCATAAATGAAAAGCTTTTCGTGGAAGAAGGCGCTGCTGGCGCCTTTGGCAGCCACTGTGCTTGCCGTAACTGCATCGGCCCAGGCTGATGACAAGGTGGTCATGAATCTTGGTTGGGCGACGCCGCTCGAGTCCGACTACGGCGTTCTGGCCCAGAAGTTCAAAGAGCTGGCCGAAGAGTATTCGAACGGGACGGTTGAGGTGAAGCTGCGCTGCTGCGCGCAGATCGGCAACGAGGACGATGCCTTCAAGGCGCTGCAGCTCGGTACGGTGGACGGTTACTTCATCACCCAGAACAACGTCTCGCCGCACTGGCCGCTGATGAACGTCTTCGTGCTGCCCTACATCTTCCAGGACCGGGAGCACCTCGCCAAAGTCGCTGCCGGCCCTGTGGGCGATGAGATCCGCAGTATGATCCAAGAGGACACGGGTGTGCACCTGCTCACCTTCGGTGCACCGGCCTACCGCGATCTCTTCAATTCGAAGCGCGCGATTAACGGCATGGGCGACCTGGAAGGGCTGAAGCTTCGAGTGCCCAACAACAGAGTCATGATCGAGACCTTCCGTGCCTTTGGCGCCGAGCCGGTGCCGCTGGCCTGGTCCGAGACGCCGACCGCCTTGCAGACACGGACCATCGATGGAGGTGACAACGGCACCACGGTGATCAAGGACATGAAGTTCTACGAGTTTGCCGGGCACCTTGTCATTCTGGAGCACTTCACCAGCGTTTCGCCGGTCTTCGCCAGCGATCGCTTCATGAAGAAGCTGAGCGATGACCAAAAAGCCGCGGTGATGCGCGCGGCCCAGGAAGCCGGCGAGTATCAGTCCGAGATCGTCGGCAAGCGCACCGATGAGGTGCGGAAGTGGCTCAGCAGCGAAGGCGGAATGGCCATGACCGCGCCGGATCGCGCTGCCTTCATTGAAGCGGCGCAGCAGGTGCAGGCGCAGTTCGCTGCCGATGCCGAGCCGCGCTTCAAGGAGATCCTGACCAAGATCCAAGCCGCCGCTCAGTAGAGCGGTCCCTGTCGGGGCGCGGTCGGCCCATAGTCGGCTGGCCGCGCCCTAACGGCACTCTTGGTGATCGCCCACCCCGTGGTTTCACCTCAGGACGGCCCGCCGATGCGAGGCCGTGAAAGGGTCGAGTCTTGTCGAACGCCTTGAGAAACGTCGCAGGTTTCCTGGACCGGCATTTCGAGGAGGCCATCGCCAGTGCCTGCCTGACGTTGGTCGCGGTCTGCGTCTTCCTGCAGGTCGTGCTGCGCTACGGTTTTGGCATGGCGCTGACCTGGACTGAGGAGTTGTCCGGCTTCGCCATGGCCTGGGCGGTTTACATGGGGGCCGCGCTCGGCGTTCGGGAGCGCTTTCACATTCGCATTCTGATCGGCGTGGTCGCGCTGCCCAAGACGCTCGGTCTGCCAACCATTCTGCTCGCTGATTTTCTCTGGCTCGCTTTCAACGTTCTGATGATCCGCTTCGGGGGCGAGTATCTCACCTTGCTCTGGACCCAGACCGCGATCGCGCCGGCACTCGATATCGATCAGTTCTGGCCGCAGACCATCATCGTCATCGGCTACAGCCTCATGACCCTGCGCTTGGCGCAGATCTACGTGCTTTGGTGGCGCAAGGGCGCGCGCGGCCTACCCGGCATGCCGAAAGAGTTCCAAGAAGCGGTCGGGGACGTCTGACCGCCATGAGCGATATCGGCATCGTCATCATTGTCTTCGTCGTCCTGACGGTCATCGGCGTTCCACTCTTCGCCGCCGTCGGGCTTGCCACTATCGTGGCGCTGTTCCTGATCGACATCCCCTACACCCTGATGTCGCAGACGGCCTTCACCTCGCTGCAGCCTTTCCCGCTGCTCACCATTCCGCTGTTCGTCCTGGCCGGCCGACTGATGGAGGTTGGCGGCATGGCAACCCGGCTGATCGATGTGGCGCGCAGCCTGGTCGGCGCCTATCGCGGTAGCCTGGGCCTTGTGACAGTTGTCGCCTGCCTGCTCTTCGCCGCCCTGTCCGGCTCCGGCCCTGCGACCACGGCAGCTATCGGCAGCGTCACCATTCCGGCCATGCGGCGCGAAGGCTATTCGGCGCGTTTCGCCGCAGCCGTTGCTGCCTCGGGCGGGGCGCTGGGCAGCGTCATTCCGCCGAGCAATCTGCTGATCATCTACGGTCTGGTGTCCGAGACCTCGATTCCGCGGCTCTTCCTGGCTGGCTTCGTGCCGGGGATTTTCGTCGCCTTGGTGTTGCTGACCGTGGCCTACATCATTGCCAGCCGGAAGGGTTTCGGCGGCAGCGGCACGGTCTTCAATGCCCGTGCCTTCCGCACCGCGGTTTGGGAAGGCAAGTGGTCACTCGGCGCGCCTCTGGTGATTCTGGGCGGAATCTACGGCGGTGCCTTCACGCCAACCGAGGCCGCCGGTGTGGCGGTCTTCTACGCGCTTTTTGTCGGGCTCTTCATTTATCGTGAGCTGACCCTCGTGAAGATCCTCGAGAGCCTGCGCTTTACGGCTCTCATCGGCGGTCTGCTCATCCTGCTGACCCCGACCTTGGCCTTTGGCCAGCTCTCCGCCTTCTTCGACGTGCCGGCCCAGGTCGAGACGACGATCACCGCCATCACCACCGACCCCATCGCCGTGATGCTGCTGATCGGTGTCTTCTACATCATCATCGGCACCTTCATGGAATCCCTGGCGCAGATCATCCTCTTCACCGCCGTCTTCCTGCCGCTGGTGACGAGCCTCGGCATCGACCCGGTGCTCTTCGGCGTCTTCACCGTGATGACCTGCGAGATCGGTTTCCTGACGCCGCCGCTCGGCGCCAACCTCAACGTGGCCGCGCGAATCACCGGGATATCCATCGAAGAGGTCTCGGTCGGCGCCGTGCCCTTCATCTTTGCCTACATCATCGGCCTGCTGTTCATGATCTTCGTTCCGGAAGCGACGCTGTTCCTGCCCAACTTGGTTTACGGCGAAAGCTCCTATTAGCGGCGCCAGCGAGAGGGAGAGCGCAGACGTGCTGGATTACGTGCTGGAGGGCG
>JANQMX010000015.1 GCA_028279885.1 Rhodovibrionaceae bacterium
GCTCGTTTTTCTGCAGTTCATACCCAGCCCAACCATGCCTTCGGCAACTCGCTATCGCGAGCCCGGACACGCGGGCTTCGCCCTTGGCCGGGATGACGAGCGGAGGGTGCCGTAAGGCGCGCGCGCCCAAGCAAGAACCGGGACGGAACCGCACAGCGCCGTTAGGCGTTCCACAAAAATAAAAGGCCCGGGCGTTTGCGTCAGCTTGGACGCTTGCCTGTCCAGCACCTACTCCTGGTTCATGATGCCCAGGATGTTGAGGATGTGGATGAACATGGTGACGAAGGAGCCGTAGAGCATGAAGGCGCCGAAGATGGCCTTCCGGGTCACCACGTCGTGGCCGTCCGTCTGGTAGTACATGTTCTTGATCTGCTGGGTCTCGTAGGCGGTGAGGCCGGCGAAGACCAGCACCACGCCGATCGAGATCAACAGCGAGAACAGCGTGCTGCCGATGAAGATGTTGACCACGATGGCGAGCAACAGGCCGATGGTCGCCATCATGAAGAAGGTGCCCATGCCCGTGAGGTTCTTCTTCGTGGTGTAGCCCAAGAGGCTCATGCCCGCGAAGACGCCGGCGGTGATGAAGAAGGCCTGGCCGATCAGCATCGGCCCGTTCGGAATGTTGGCGAAGGCGAAGATCATGGGGCCCATCAAGGCGCCCCACAAAGCCGCATAGACCCAGAAGCAGGCCTGCGCCGCGCCGACCGAGCGCGTCATCATGATGCGCGGGGCGAAGAAGCCGAGGCCGAGGATGCCGATGAAGAGGATCCAGAAGCCGCCACCGGCCAGCGCCATCACGAGGGCCGGGTTCATCGCCACGATCATGGTGACCGCCGCGGTGAAGGCTACGCCCAAGGACATGTAGTTGTAGACGCGCAGCATGTAGCTGCGCAGACCCTCGTCGATCGCGACGCGGGTCGTATCTCTCGTGTAAACCGTGCTGCGATCGGGACCGATTGCCATATCTCTACCCCTAGTCCTCCAAGTGGAAAATCGTCAGTTGGGAATATTGGGCAAAACGCGTTGAAATTCAACCATCACAGCACGGGGAAATACCGCGCCTTTCTCGGAATTCCAAAGTAGAAATCACTGTAAAGCCTTGGAAATTCCATCAAACCGTCATTGATTGCGCAACTGGACCGCCGCCTTGGCCGAGAGGGCGCGCCAGATGCCGGCGCCACCGAACAGCAACACCAGGCCGCAGGCGGCGAGCGTGGTCCACAGCAGCGGCTCGGGGAAGAACCTGAAACTGTTGTCCATCACTCGGGTGACCACGAAGTAAGCGGCGACGGTCCCGACCAAGCCGGCCAGCATGGCGGTCAAAAGCCCGAGCAGGCCGTACTCCAAGAGGAAGCCGCGGGCCACGGTCCAGCGGGTGGCGCCAAGCACCTTGAGGACGACGGCGTCGTAAATGCGGCGGTGATGCCCGGCGGCGATGGCGCCGGCCAGCACCAGCACGCCGGCGGCGAGCGCCAGGCTGGCGGTCGCGCTCAAGGCCACGGCCACGTTGCTCAGCATGTCCGCGAAGCTGGCCACCGCCTCCTTCACCCGCACGGCGGAGACGTTGGGGAAGGCGCGGCTGACGCTTTGCTCCAGCGCCGCTTCCTGGCTCTCGTCCAGGTGCACCGTGGCGATATGCGACTGCGGCGCCCGCTCCAAGAGACCGGGCGAGAAGATCATCACGAAGTTGATGGTCAGGTCGGCCCACTCGATCACCCGCAGGTTGGCGATGGTGACCTCGACGTTGCGGCCCAAGAGGTTGATGGTCAGGCGGTCGCCCGGCCCGATGCCGAGACCCTGACCGACTTCGGCGTCGAGCGAGACCAGCGGCGGGCCGTCGTAGTCAGGCGCCCACCAGTCGCCGGCGACGACCTCCATGTCCTGCTTGGGTTCGCGCTGCCAGGTCAGGCCGCGGTCGCCCTGGAAGATCCAGCGGATGCCCTCGGGGATCTCCAGCTCGTCCGGCGACTGGCCGTTCACCTCGACGATGCGGCCGCGCAGCATCGGCACCCGCTCGACCCGGTCGACCTGCGGGAACTCGCCGACCAGGCGGTCGAAGGCCTCGGTCTGCTCCGGCTGGATGTCGATGAAGTAGAAGCCCGGCGCCTCTTCCGGCAGGTCCTCCAGCACCTGGCTTTGCAGGTTGGCTTCGATCAGGGCGATGCCGACCAGGACGGTGAGGCCCAGCCCCAGCGACACGGTGACCTCGGCGGTCGCCGAGCCGGGGCGATGCAGGTTGGCGACGGCGAGACGCAGGCTCGGGCGGCGGATGCGCGGCAGATGCCTGGCGACCCAGATCACCGCGCGCGCGAGGAGCCAGAAGGCGACCAAGGCGCCGACGGCGCCGACGACAAAGCCGGCGGCGAAGCGCGGATCGTTGGCGCCGAGCACGGCCAGGGCGCAGAGCGCCATGGCACTGGCGATCAGGGCGAGGATCACCCATAGCGGCGGCAGGCGGCGATTGGCCTGCAGGGAGGCGCGGAACAGCCGGGCCGCCGGCGTCTGCTGGGCGCGGCCGAGCGGCCAGAGCGAGAAAGCCAGCGCGGTCAAAAAGCCGAAGGCAGCGGCCAAGACCAGCGGCATGGCCTGCGGGTCCGCCACCAGATCGAAGTTCAAGCGCTCCGCCAGCACCGGTCCGGCGAGGAGCGGTATGCCGGCGCCAAAGACCAGGCCGATGGCGATGCCCGCCCCGGCCAGGGCCAGCACCTGGATGAGGTAGACCTGGAAGATCGTGGCGGCCGGGCTGCCCAGGCACTTCAGAGTGGCGATGGTGGTGGTCTTTTCGTCCAGGTAGCTGCGGATGGCGTTGGCGATGCCGACGCCGCCGACCAAGAGCGCGGTGAGGCCGACCAGGGTCATGAACATGGTGGTCTGGCCGATGAAGCGCGCCATGCCCGGGGCGGGATTGGCAATATCGCGGATGCGCCAGCCGGCCGCCGGGAACTGCTCGCCGACCCGCTCGCGGAAGCCGCCGATGTCGTCGCCTTCGGGCAGGTCGAGCCGATAGTGGTGGTAGATCAGGCTGCCGGGAATGATCAGGCCGGTCTCGTCCAGGCTGGCCGCGGGGATCATCACCCGCGGGCCCAGGGTGAAGGCGCGCGCCGCCCGGTCCGGCTCTCGATCCAGGGTGCCGCGGATCTCGTAGGTCAGGTTGCCGATGGCGATGCGGTCGCCGAGTTGGAGCTCGAGCCGGGTCAGCAGACTGTCGTCGACGATGGCGCCCCAGCTGTCACCCTGGCGCTCCAGGCCTTGCTGCACCTCCATCGTCTGCCCGGCGTCATTCGTGGCCGTGGCTTCGCCGAACAGGGGATAGGCTGCATCGACCGCCTTCAGCTCGACCAGACGCCGGATGTCGGGCTGATCGGGGTTGCTGGCCATGGTGCGCAGTTCGGCGGTGTAGGACAGCCGCGCGGATTCATCGGTCAGCCAGGCGACTTCCTGGTCATCGGCTTCCCGGTGGATGAGCCGAAGCTCGACTTCGCCGCCCAAGAGTGCGCGGCCGTTGTCCTGTAGGCCGGCAAGCAGCGCCTGGGAAAGCGAGCCGACACCGGCGATGGCGGCGACGCCAAGGGCCAGGCAGGCAAGAAAGACGCGAAAGCCGCGCAGGCCGCCGCGCAGCTCGCGGCGGGCGATGCGGAAGGGCAGCCAGAAGCGGCTGTCTGTCGCCATGGACTTAAGCTCCCGCGGCGGCGAGGCTTGGGCCGGGCGTGGCTTCCTCCAGGGCGCCGTTGCGCAAGCGCACGGTGCGTCCGCAGCGCGCCGCCAGGTTCGGGTCGTGGGTGATCAGCAGAAGCGTGGTGCCGTGCTGCTCCTGCAGGCCGAAGAGCAGCTCGATGATGCGCTCGCCGGTCGCCTGGTCCAGGTTGCCGGTCGGCTCGTCGGCCAGCAGCAGGCTGGGCTCCACGGCGAAGGCGCGAGCCACGGCGACACGCTGCTGCTCGCCACCGGAGAGCATGCCGGGATAGTGCGCCAACCGTTCGCCGAGGCCGACCTGCTCCAGCACCTCGGCGGCGCGCTCGAAGGCGTCGCGGCGGCCGGCGAACTCCATGGGGATGGCCACGTTTTCCAGCGCCGTCATGGTGGGAATCAGGTGATAGTCCTGGAAGACGATGCCGATCTCCTCGCGGCGGAAGCGCGCCAGATCGTCCTCCTCCAGGTCCGCCAGGTCGCGGCCGCAAACCACCACCTCGCCGGTGGTCGCCCGCTCCAGGCCGGCGACGATCATCATCAGCGAGGACTTGCCAGAGCCGGAGGGCCCGACCACGGCGATGGTTTCCCCGGCGGTCGCTTCGAAGCTCAGGTCGCGCAGGACCTCGACCGGGACGGCACCCGGATAGGTCAGGCCAAGCTTGCGCAGCGCGATGCGGGACTCAACAGAGACTGGGCGGGACACGATGGGCGGCCTATTCTTTGTTGTCGCCATACGCTGCGGTACGGCCGGATGTCGGTCTTGGACCGGTGTCGGTCGTCGATTGGCGCGGCAGGCGCCAACCGCCATATGGACCGCTATCCGTAGGGTTTCAATTGCAGGCCCTGTGCCCTAGCTAGCAGAATGTGAATCGGAACCGCCCCATGCCTTGCTCGATCCTCCGCATCTTTAGCGTAATCGTTGCGCTGACCTTTGCCACCGCCACAGCCGCCTCGGCTGAGGGCACGCGCCTGATGGCCTTCGGCGACTCGCTGGTGCACGGCTACGGCTTGGCCGAGGACGATACCTTTCCCGCCCAGCTTCAGGCGGCGCTGGAGCAGCAGGGTCACGCTGTCGAGGTGCTGAATGCCGGCAACTCCGGCGACACCACCGCGGCCGGCCTCGCCCGGCTCGACTGGGCCCTGGCCGACCGGCCCGATGCGGTGATCGTGGTGCTCGGCGCCAACGACGGCCTGCGCGGGCTCGAGCCACGCCAGACCTACGGCAACCTGACCGCCATTCTCGAACGGCTGGAAGCCGATGGCCTGCCGGTGCTGCTGGCCGGGATGCTGGCGCCGCGCAACCTCGGCGCAGCCTATGTCGAAGAATTCGACGGCGTCTTCCAGCGCCTCTCCGAAGAGCGCAACGTGGTCTTCTACCCCTTCTTTCTAGACGGCGTCGCAGCCCAGACTGAGCTCAACCTCGGCGACGGCATTCACCCGAACAAAGACGGCGTGGCTGAGATCGTCAGCCGTATCCTGCCCAGCGTCGAGTCCCTCCTCGACCGCGTGAGCCCCCAAAGCTAGGGCGACGACGCTTCTCTCTTTTTCAGAACCAAACTCAAACAAAAAGCCAAATTCAGCGAGGATTGAGGAATGGAGTATCGACCACTCGGCCGGAGCGGCATCGAGGTGAGCGCGATTTGCCTCGGCACCATGACCTGGGGCGAGCAGAACAGCCGCGACGAAGGCTTCGCCCAGATGGACTTCGCCATCGACCACGGCATCACCTTCTGGGACACGGCGGAGATGTATGCCGCCCCGCCGCGCGAGGAGACCTACGGCCGCACCGAGGAGATCATCGGCGAGTGGCTGGCCAGCCGCGGCCGGCGGGACCGCATCGTGCTCGCCTCCAAGGTCGCCGGGCCCTCCCCCCGCATGTCCTACATCCGCGGCGGCCAGGCGCGGCTCGACCGGGCCAACATCGAGGCGGCCCTGGAGGCTTCGCTCAAGCGGCTCGGGACCGACTACCTCGATCTCTATCAGCTCCACTGGCCCGAGCGCTCGACCAACTTCTTCGGCAAGCTCGGCTACCAGCACGAGGAGGAAGAGGACGTCACGCCGATCGAGGAGACCCTGGCCGTGCTGGACGACCTGGTCGCCGCCGGCAAGGTGCGCACGGTCGGCCTGTCGAACGAAACGGCTTGGGGCGTCATGCGCTTCCTCAGCCTCGCCGAGCAGGGCAAGGGCCCGCGGGTGGTCTCGGTACAGAACCCCTACAGCCTGCTCAACCGCAGCTTCGAGGCCGGTTTGGCAGAGGTCGCGATGCGCGAGCACTGCGGTCTTCTGGCCTATGCGCCCATCGCTGCCGGCGCGCTGACCGGCAAGTACATGAACGGCGAAAGGCCGGATGGCGCGCGCATGACCCTCTTCCCCAACAACAAGCGCTATTTCACGCCCAACGGCGTCGCCGCGACCGAGGCCTATGTGGCGCTCGCCAAGCGACACGGGTTCGACCCGGCGGTCATGGCCGGGGCCTTCGTCTACCGCCAGCCCTTCCTGACCGCCTCTATCGTCGGCGCGACCTCGCTGGCGCAGCTCGAAACCCAGCTACAAGCGGCGGAAACCCATCTTTCCGAGGAGATTCTCGAGGAAATCGAACAGATTCACCAGCAGTTCACCTATCCCTGCCCCTGACCCGACCCGCAACGCGGCTCTTGACGCGACGCGGAGAATGCCGCAGGTCGAGTCAGGTGGTCTGGATAAGGAGGTTTCGTCATGCGCCTGTTCGTCGCCTTGAGCCTGCCGGAAACCGTCCAAGACCGCCTCTCCGACCTCTGCCAGGGGGTGCCCTCGGCCAAGTGGGTGGCAGCGGACAACCTGCACCTCACCCTGCGCTTCATCGGCGAGGTCGATCATGCCGAGGCCGACGACATCCACGACGCGCTGGAGCGTGTCGACTGCGAGGCCTTCGATCTCGACCTGGTCGGGCTCGACACCTTCGGCGAGGGGCGCAAGCTGCGCCAACTCTGGGTCGGAGTCGGCGAGAACCCCGCCCTGCAGCGGCTTCAGGGCAAGGTGGAGAAGGCCGTGCAGCGCGCCGGCCAGCCGCCCGAGCGGCGCAAGTTCAAGCCGCACGTCACCCTGGCCCGCTTCAAGAGCAGCCCGGGTCCGAAGCTCGGCGAGTTCATCCAGAGCTACGGCTTGCTGCGCATCGGACCCATCCGGATGGCGGACTTCGTGCTCTACTCCAGCCAGCTCAGCCCCGGCGGCTCGATCTACCGCGAGGAGGCCCGCTACCCGCTGAGCCATCTGCCGGCGAACATGGCCAGCCGCCCCCTGGCCGCGGGTTTGGTGGGTTAGCGCAGCACCTCCTTTCGTCACCCCGGAGGAGCCTCGCGAGAGGCGACATCCGGGGTCCATTTCGAAGCTGGTGCGGGACGTGATCGGTAGAGCCCGGGCGCTATGGCCGCCCGGACTCTTCGTTCCGCCGTCCGGGCCCAGTCGGTCCATGGATCCCGGCTCGCGGGCTTTGCCCTTGGCCGGGATGACAGTCTGTGAGAGGCCACGCGCGATGGGCCTAGTCGGCTAGAGACCCTGCGCCATCAGTTCCTCGAGAATGGCATCGCTGCCCTGCTCGATCAGGTCGAGGCAGCGCTCGTAGTCGGCGGGGGCGCGGCCGAAGGGGTCGGCGACCTCCCCGTCTTGGAGAAACATCCGGAGGGTCGCGGTCGAGTCCCCCGGCTTGAGGCGTTCGAGCTCAAGCAGGTGGCCGCGGTCCATGGCGAAGATGCGGTCGAAGGTGGCGAAGTCCTCGACCACGAACTGCCGCGCGACCAGGTTCTTGATCCTGTAGCCCTTGGCTTCGGCGCACGCGATGCTCAACCGGGCGGGCGGCAGGCCGATGTTCCAGTCGCGCGTGCCGGCGGAGTCTATGGTCAAGCGGTCGGCCAGGCCTGCCGCGGCTGCCTTGTGGCGCATCACCGCCTCTGCCGTCGGCGAGCGGCAGATGTTCCCGGTACAAACGAACAGCAAACGCATGGCCTGACCCTTGCCCAAGTTGAAAGCACTCTGCTGTGTGATCTAGAGCGTTATCCGGTTAGATAGAATTAAATCAGCTCTTCTCCATGCTAGGCAGAAGCCTGCACGGGGTGGCGCTCCATGTTGAGCGATCGCGCGCCCATCCTTGCGGCTGGCCGCTCGACCCTATCTCGGGATATGGTCTTCGCGTCCTCTTGGAGTAACGGGCTTGACCTTGAACGCAAATGCGCTCGGTCAGAATTGTTCCATTTAACCGGACAGGGCTTTTGTCATGCCGCCGCGCGACGCGCCTCGTATCGTCATTCTGACCGGCGCCGGTATCTCCAAGGAGTCCGGCCTGCACACCTTTCGCGATGCCGACGGCATCTGGGCCAGCGTGCGCCTGGAGGACGTGGCGACGCCGGAGGCCTTCGTTCGCGACCCCGAAACGGTGCACGGCTTCTACAACGCGCGGCGGGAGGGCTTGCTCGACCCGGCGATACAGCCCAATGCGGCGCACGAGGCCCTGGCTCGCCTGGAGCAAGCCTGGCCGACCGAGGTGCTCTTGGTGACCCAGAACATCGACGACCTGCATGAGCGGGCCGGCAGCCAACGCCTGCTGCACATGCACGGCGAGCTCTGCAAGGCGCGCTGCACCTTCTGCGGCGCAACCCACGACTGGCGGGAGGAGATGACCTTGGAGAGCCAGTGCCCGGCCTGCGGGCGCCGCGGTGGCCTGCGCGTCGACGTGGTCTGGTTCGGCGAGATGCCCTATCACATGGATGAGATCTACCAGGCACTCACCGACTGCGATCTCTTCCTCTCCATCGGCACCTCGGGCAACGTCTATCCGGCCGCCGGCTTCGTCCAGGAGGCGCGCGTCGCCGGCGCCCACTGCGTCGAGCTCAACCTCGAGCCGAGCGAAGGCGCCAGCCTCTTTACCGAGCACCACCACGGCCCCGCCAGCGATGTGGTGCCGCGCTATATCGACCGCCTGCTGGCCGAGCTACCGTGAGCCTGTCCCGGACCCTCGCGGAGGTGCGGGGCTGCCGGCTCTGCGCCGAGCATCTGCCGCTCGGGCCTCGGCCGGTGCTGCGGGCCACAACGAGCGCGCGTCTCCTCATCATCGGCCAGGCGCCGGGCACCAAGGTGCACGAGACGGGCATCCCTTGGAACGATGCCTCGGGCGCACGGCTGCGCGACTGGTTGCAACTGGCGCCGGAGACCTTCTACGACGAGTCGCGGGTCGCCATCGTGCCCATGGGTTTCTGCTATCCCGGGCGCGACGCCAAGGGCGGCGACAAGCCGCCCCGGCCCGAGTGCGCGCCGACATGGCATCCGCGCCTCATGGAGGCTCTGCCCGACATCGCTCTCACCCTGCTGGTCGGCAGCTACGCCCAGGCGCGCTACCTGCCCGAGACCGGGAAAATGACCATGACCGCGCGGGTGGCCGCCTGGCGCGACTTCGGCCCCGGCACAATCCCGCTGCCCCACCCGAGCTGGCGCAACACCGCCTGGCTGAAGCGCAATCCCTGGTTCGAGAGCGATCTGCTGCCGGAGCTCAGGGCGCGGGTTGCGGCGCTCTTGTCCAGCAGCGCTGCCGCTTAGTGTTTGCGCTCCGCTTGTCATCCCGGCCAAGGGATGCACGTAAGTGCAGACCGCGAGCCGGGATCCATCGATAGGCCAGGTCGGGACCAGCGAACGAGGAGCGGGGCAATCGCAACACCACGCCCCTCTCTCACCGTTTCGTGCAGGCTGAGGAATGGACCCCGGATGTCGCCTCTGATGAGGCTCCTCCGGGGTGACGATCGGTGGTTTGTGCCGGCGTCGGCGCGCCCTAGAAGAACTCCAAGGCGACAATCAGTGAGTCTTCCACCGCCTCGCGCGGCTCACGGCCCACCCCAGTCCCGCGAGCCCAAAGCCGAAGAGCGCAAGGGGGGGTGGCTCTGGAAGGCTCGCCAAGGTGACCGTCCCGCTACCGCTCGTCGACCAATTCGCCAAACTCTCAAATCCGCCGTTCACGAGACCGGGAAAGGAAATGTTGTCGAGCAAAAGGCTCGAGCCAGCCGGACCATCGAGCATGAAGGTCAGCGGAACGCCGGTGGCGCCAAGCAAAGACATGTTGTCGATCTCGAAGAAAGCGCGGAAGAAGTCCGACAGCGGGTTCACTGGTGCCTCGAGCACGGTGCCTATCAGCATGCCGTCGAGAAAGACCGAGAGAGCGCCGGTGGTTGTGAGAAAGCGATAGTCGAACACGAGATTGAACGCTGTGGCCGGCACGTCGACGGTCTGCGTCAGGTTGGCGGGTGAGGCTGTCGTCAGTTGAACCACATTACCCACGGGCGCGCCGTCTACAGCTTGCCAGCTGATCCAATTCGACGAGCGCGTGACCGTCCCCACGGCATCGAGCTCCTCCGGTATGATGCGAATGGCATAGTTCACGCCCGCCGTCAGATCTTCCAGAGCAACGCTTGTCGCGCCAGGCCCGAGAGTCACCGGCGACTGTCCGGTTAGAATTCGATTGGTATCGTCATTCCATAGCTCGTAGCGGACGCGCGAGACGGTTGGGCCGGAGGTCGGCAGATTCCAGGTGACCGTTGGCGCGGTAGACGGGCCGGAGATGGCGATGTTCCCGACGAACTCCATCTTCTGCGCCGAACGCCGGTCCGGCGTTGTGACGGTGAGTTGGTCTGGCCCGTTCACTATGGTCACCTGCCAGGGCGCGAGGAAGTTCTGCGACTGGGCGGTCGCCAAGTCCCACTCCCTTGCAAACAGGCCCGGCCGGCCCTGGTTCGCGAGGTTGAGGAGAGGCTCGACTCTACCGGTTACCGTGTTCGTCGCGCTGGCTGTCGTGCCTTGGGTTCCATCCGGTTGAACCAGAGAAACGCCGACGCTGAATGTCTCACCAATGCCTGTGCCAATGGTGTTGGTTGATTCGTTGTCGCGGATCCCGAAGGGAAAAGCCGGGTCGATTGGGATAGCCAGAGCCGCCGAAGACGCCATCGACACGGCAGCCATCAAGGCGAGGGCCGATAGCGAGGCTTTTCGTCTCATCACATCAGCCTCCCGCACAGGTAAAGCTAGAATGGCTCTAGGGTCTTTGCAGACTCCGACCACCGTCTTTGTAGATGCGGCGAGTATTCTCTTGATCGATTTCATTTTCCTGCTCCCGATTGCGCAGGGCGCTGTCTTCAGCAGACGAGCGGCCTCGGCGCGGAGACCAAGGACGGCGGACGTCGTGATGGCGACGGTCCGCATTAAAGACGCAAAAGTCAGAGGAATGATTTTAATACCAATTCTGGGGGAGCAAACGCCAAGGTTGTCAAAGAACATTTATGCGACAATTCCGCGTATCTGCCGCGCATGATCACAGCGAATAAATGCAGGCTGCAACGCTGCGCTTCTATGGCCCAATTCCACACAGGTCGATGGAAAGGCCTTGGCGCGGTTAGGCACCTGAGAAAACTCCTCGTCCGAGAACGCAACATCATGATCCGCAACGGCGAATCTCATCTTCGGCAAGACTTGGGATGACGTCCCTGTGCTAGGCTAACTTCGTCGAAGCGCGCCGGGACCAGCCAGGAAGGCCAGAGATATGCAGGATGCAACCAGCTACCACGCGAAGGGCGTTCGCTTGTCCGCACTCGGGCTGGCCGTGCTCTTGCTCGTGGCCCTGGCCGGCTGCGCCAACCCCGCGCGCCCCGACAAGATGGCGGTGGAGGCCGGGGAGCGCGGCAAGGTCGCCGTGGACTCGGCATTCTACCAGGCGGTCACGATCGCCGATGTCTGGGGCGGGCTGGAGACCGACCGCTATTGGGGCTACCCGGCGATCGACAATCCTGAGATCGAAGGCGCGCTGCGCCTGTCGCTGGCCAGGGCGCCGGCTGAGGCGCTAGCTTGCCGGGCCCGATCGCAACGCCGTCTCGAGCCCGCCGATGCCGCTGCCCAACACCGAGGACTCCCTCGTCCGCGCGTTTGCCGATCTCGGCCTTGGCCCCGGGATGACCGTGATGGTGCATGCCTCGCTGGGTCAGGTCGGCTGGACGGAGGGCGGGGCCGGCACCGTCGTCCGCGCCTTGCTTGCGCGGCTCGGCCCTGAGGGCACCCTGGTTATGCCCGCCGCCACGCCCGAGCTTTCACATCCCAACGGCGCCCCGGACGGGCTCCCACCGGTCTTCGATGCCGCCACCACGCCAAGCAGCATGGGCGCCATCTCCGACGCTTTCCGCAGCACTCCCGGTACGCTTCGCAGCGCCCATCCGCTGAACTCGGTCTGCGCCAGGGGGCCGCGCGCGCAAGAGATCACCGGGGAGCACGCCCTACGAAAAGCTCTACGACCTGGCAGCCCACACCCTGCTGCTCGGGGTCGGCTTCAACCGCTGCACCTCGCTCCACTTCGCCGAGTCGCGCGTGCCGCAGCGAAGGGTCGAGACGACTCGCTTTCCCGAGCTGCGCGAGGGCCGGTGCGTCTGGGTCGAGGTGCCCACCATGGGCACCGACGACAGCACCCACTTCCCCGCCGCGGGCGCTGCCTTCGCCGAAGAGGTCGGGCTCACGCGCGGCCGGGTCGGCTTCGCATGGCGCGCCACTGCTCTAACAACACGCTGCGTTGGTTCAGGCGCGCCCTAGAAAGACTCTTGGGGTGTGGGCTGGTGCCGCACAGCGCCGCAAGGCGCCCAAGAAGACAGTGCCGCAAGGTGTGCCGTTGGGCGCCTAGCTAATCTTCCGCCTCACGCGCTTTGCTGCGAAGCCGAGGCCCAGCAGGCCAAACCCGAAGAGCGCGATGCTTGCCGGCTCAGGGAGCTGCTGCGGCTGCTGGGCACCCACGGTCAGTGAAGCGCCTGCGCCACTACTGATGTCCAAGCGGGCATCGCTCACCTGCGCAGCGCCGAACGTCGGCAGCGTAAGCGAGAACCGGATGCCCTGGAAGCTCAGGGGTTGTAGATTGAGAAATGTTAGGGTGTACGTGATCCTGTTTGGTGGCGCCCCAAGGGTCTGGCCCACGGAGCCGCCAGGGCCCCCCGCGAGACTGTTTCCGTTCTCATCCGACAAGAACCCGTCAGGTATCGGAGGAACGGACGTGAGAAGACTGGGGATTTGAAAGCTGACAGCAAAGCTGAAGTTCCCCGCTGACGCGACTTGGAGCTGCTCGGGCGCGAAGACGAAATCCAAGGTGCCGGCACTGCCATCGAGGGCCTGGCCGTCGAGCTCGGTGAAGGCGAAGCTCCGGTTCGTGAAGCTCTCGCCGATATTGCCCGGGTCGATGTTGACGACCACGGCCTGGGCGGCACCGGCCGTGCCAAAGGCGATAAGCGCGGCGAAAGCCGTAAGCGCAAATTTCTTGATCATTGGAAAGTCCCTTTTTTCCAAGCGCCTGACGTCTTGGCCGAGGCCATCCGGCCCCGGCTCACGTCCCCCAAAAAAAACCACGCTCTTCCTAACGTTATGCCATCACCGATGGAAATCACGCTTGGTTAAACTCTTTGTGATGAGTGCGGGTTGTTTTGGCGCGCCGGTGCCAGCGTGGCCTGTCCTATCCGTTCAGAGGTGGGCTGGCGCCGGCGCGCCCAAGAAGACTCCGCCGGCCCCCAAACCTCACCGCATAACAAAGGGGTTCGCGGGCGCCTCCTCGGAGGTGTTGATCCAGACGGACTTGGTTTCCAGGAATTCCTGGACGGCCTCCATGCCGTTCTCGCGGCCGATGCCGGACTTCTTCATGCCGCCGAAGGGCATCATGTAGCTGATCGCCCGGTAGGTGTTGACCCAGACCGTGCCGGCCTTGAGCGCCTTGGACATGCGCACGGCGCGGCCGATGTTCTGCGTCCAGACGCCGGCGGCGAGGCCGTAGATCACGTCGTTGCCGATGCGGATGGCCTCCTCCTCGTCGTCGAAGCCGATGATCGAGAGCACCGGGCCGAAGACCTCCTCCTGGGCGATGCGCATGTCGTTGGTGACGTCGGTGAAGATGGTGGGCTCGACGAAACGGGTGCCTTTCACGCCGGGGCCGGTGGCCGGCTTGCCGCCGTGCAGCAGCGTGGCGCCGCCTTCCTGGGCGACGCCGATGTAGTCCATGATCTTTTCGTACTGGGGCGGCGTGGTCACCGGGCCGATGTTGGTGTCGGCCTCCATGGGGTCGCCGATTTTGGCCGACTTGGCGATGCCGAGCAGCTTTTCGACGAACTGTTCCTTGATCGAGTTCTGCACCAGAAGGCGCGAGCCGGCGATGCAGGTCTGCCCGGTCGCGGCGAAGATGCCGGAGACGGCCCCCGCCGCCGCGGCGTCCAGGTTGGCGTCGTCGAAGACGATGTTGGGCGACTTGCCGCCGAGCTCCAGCGAGACGCGCTTCAGCTGCAGGGCCGCCGCCGAGTAGATGCGGGCACCCGTGGTGTCGGCCCCGGTGAAGGTGATCTTGGCCACGTCGGGATGCTCGACCAGCGCCGCGCCTGCCTCCTGGCCATAGCCGGTGACCACGTTGAACACACCCGGCGGGAAGCCGGCCTCGACCGTCAGGGCGGCGAACTCCAGGGCCGAAGCGGAGGTGAACTCGGAGGGCTTGATGACGATCGAGCAGCCCGCCGCAATGGCCGGCGCCGCCTTCCAGGCCACGAACATCAGTGGCGAGTTCCAGGCGGTCAGCGCGCCGACCACACCGATGGGCTCGTGGGTGGTGAAGGCCAGGTGACCCGGCTTGTCGATCGGCACCACGGACCCTTCGATCTTATCGGCCAGGCCCGCGTAGTAGTACCAGCTCTCCGGATGATACTTCAGCTGTCCGGCCATCTCGGCCAAGAGCTTGCCGTTGTCGCGCACCTCGATCTCGGCAAGACGCGGGCCGTGCTCCACCACCAGGTCGCCGAGCCTGCGCATCATCTTGCCCCGCTCGGAGGCGGTCATCGTGGCGAACGGCCCGGTGGTCATGGCCGCCTTGGCCGCGGCGACGGCACGGTCGACGTCTTCCTTGGTGCCCCGCGGCACCTGCGCCCAGACCTCGCCGGTGTAGGGGTTCTCGCTCTCCAGCCACTCGCATTTGGCCGGGTCGACATAGGCGCCGTTGATGAAGTGCTTGTAGGTTTTCATGGGGCCTCCTCCGAAGTGCGTTCCTCAGAGAATCGAGACCCCGGCACGGCAATACAAGGGTGGGGCTGGGAGTAGCTGTTGTGAATGGGGTGGTGGGGTTCCCTTCATATGTCATCCCGGCCAAGGCCGAAGCGAATGCGAAGGCCGCGAGCCGGGATCCATTCATCCGCCCGCGCCAATCGTTGGACCGTCCGCACCAGGCCCAACCATGGGCCCCGGCTCAGACCCTACGGGTCAGGCCGGGGTGACAGTCGGTGGGTGCGGCGACAACTAAGACCCAGTCCACCAACTTCCCTAACCCTCCGCCCGTCTCAGCTCACAAAGATAAGCCCGCATGGGGACCGAACCGCTGACCGGATCGACGGCGTCGTGGCCGATGACGAGGTTGAAGTTCGCCGTCTCCGGCCCCACGACGGGGTAGCCCGGCGCCTCGAGCTCGGGGCAGTCCTGCCACCAGCCGTGCTGGCCGCAGACCACCTGCGGGTCGAGGGCGTCGTCGAAGCGGGCCCGCGCCTTGGCCGTGCCGTTGGGCGTGTCGATCGACACCCAGTCGCCGGCGGCGATGTTGCGCGCCGCTGCCGTGTCAGGGTGCATGTCGACCTGCGGGTCCGGCGCCCGGCGCCGCAGGCTGGGCAGGCCGCGGTGCTGGCTCTCGCAATAGAGGCTGTCCTTGGTGCAGGTCAGGATGAGCGGGAAGCGCGCGGCCAGCTTCGGCTGGGCGCGGGGGCTGACCAGCGGCTCCTCGTACTCCGGCAGCGCCGTGTAGCCGTGGTCGTGCAGGGTCTCGGAATAGAGTTCCAGCTTGCCCGAAGGCGTGGCGAAGCCGCGCGGGCTGCCGTCGACCTCTTCGGCATACTTGCGATAACGGGTTTCCAGCGGCAGGCGGATACCCTCCGGCTTCGCGCGCAGCTCTTCCAGGGTGACGCCGCTGGGGGCGAGCTGATGCCGCCAGGCGGCCTCGATGTCGCCCTCCCAGAAGTCGGCGCTATAGCCCATGCGGCAGGCGAGATCGAAGAGGATGCGGATGTCGGGCCGCGCCTCGCCGACGGGCTCGACCAGTTGCCGGCGCAGATGGATGAGGGAGCAGGCCTCTTCGCTGATCTCGAAGCCAATCTTGAGCCCCTCGTGCTCGAAGGGCGTGGTGGTCGGCAGCACGATGTCGGCCAGCTCGGCCGTGGGGTTGAGGAAGTGGTCGGTGTGGAGGTGGAACTCCAGCTTGCTCAGCGCCTCGCGCCCGCGCGCGCCGTCTGCATGGGCGAGCAGCAGGTTGGAGCCGAAGCTGACCAGCCCGCGCACCGCATAGGGCTTCTGCTCCAGGATGCCGCGGTAGATCTCGGCGGAGGTTACGTGATCGTAGCGCCCGACGCCCAGCGGCCGCTCGGCGCGCCCCAGGGTTTTCTCGCGCTGCGCTTCGCTGAGGAATTCGTCGCCGCCGATGCCGTTGGCGGGCACGGCGGGGAACTGCACGTTGCCGCCCTTGGCATCGAAGTTGCCGGTCAGCGCATAGAGCAAGCCGATGGCGCGGGCCATCTGCGTGGCGTTGGACTGCTGCTCCAACCCGCTCCAGGCCATGTAGCCGACAGGGCGCGACTTCCACAGCAGCGCCGCGGTGCGCACCACCTGCTCGGCCGGCACGCCGGTCAAGCGCTCGACCGCCTCGGGGTCGTGGGGCGCGACCGTGTCGGCCAAGAGCTGGAAGGCCGGGCGGCAAGCCACTGCGCCCGATTGCGTCTCTACTGTGACTTGGCCGAAGAGCGCCAAGCGCCCGGTCGCCACATCGTACTGACCTGCGCCGGGGTGGTAGGCGACCGGCTGCTCGGCCTCGACGTCCCAGGCGACCAAATGCTTGCTGTCATCGCCTCCGACCACGTCCGACCAGCGTAGCAGGCGCCCGGTATCGGCGCGCACCAAGTGGGGGCCGTTGCTCCAGTCGCGGATGAAAGCCTTGTCGTACCAGCCGCGCGCCAGCATGACGTTGATCAACCCCAGCGCCAGGGCGCCGTCGCTGCCCGGGCGCACGCGCAGCCACTCGTCCGCGCGGCGGGCGAGGCCGGCGTGGCGTGGGTCGACCACGATCAGCTTGGCGCCGCGCCCCTGCGCCTGCACGGCGGCGGTGGCGTGGGCGATGCGCGAGACCGTGGGGTTGTAGCCCCAGAAGAGGATGGTGCCGGCGTTCTCCAGGTCCGGCATGCACTCTGCCGGCAGCCCCGCGCCGTAGTGATAGAGGTTGGCGAGATAGCGGCCCCAGCCGCAAAGCTCCATGGAGATCGACTGGTTCGGGCTGCCGTAGCGCTTGCGCAAGCGCTTCAGCCAGTCGACGGAATCGCAGAGCGCCGAAGTGGAGGGCGAGGCGTTGTTGAAGACCACGCACTCGGGACCGTGCTTGTCCGCCAACTCCTTGAGCCGTGCGGCGACCGTATCGAGCGCCTCGTCCCAGCCGATGCGCTGCCAGCCCGGGTCGGCCGCGCCCTTGGGGTTGGTCCGCTTCATGGGATGGGTCAGGCGCGCGGGGCTGTAGACCAGCTCCGGCGCCACCTTGCCCTTGATGCAGAGCGCCTGGCCCGTGGGGTGCGAAGGGTCGGCTTCCAGCGCGGTGAACTTGCCATCCTCCAGGGTCGCCACCGCCCCACAGCGGGAGACGCAAAGCGCGCAGAAGCTCGGGACTTTCTCGATGCCCGTCTCTGCAGCCATCGTACCCTCTGCCGCGACCGCCATGCTCGGAACTCCCTGCTGCGCCGCGCTCTCCGGCGCGGCTTGGAGGAGCAATCCTAGCGGCAAAGCGGGCCGCGTCTAGCGGGATGGGTTTTGATTTGGCGCGTCGGTTTTGCTCGGGCGCCTTCGGCGCTGTGCGGCACCGGCCCGCTCCCCCACCCGTTGGGTTTTTCTTGGGCGCGCCGGCGCCAGAGTAGCTCGGTGTTCCCCTTCGGAGGTGGGACGGAACAGTGCAGCGCCGCAAGGCGCCCCAGAAAACCGCGCGCCTCCGCGCGAAGACTGCTACGCTTGGGTTGTGTGATTTCCTGTCGGGCAGGGAGGCCGGAGGCATGGACAAGGGCCGTATGGCGCTGATGATCACGGGGGCGCTCGCCGTGATCGTCCTGATCGTGGCATCGGCCTACATCGGTGAGCGGCTGGACACGATCGAAAACCGGCTGCAGTTCTCGGGGCCCAGCGACGAGCAGCAGAGCCAAGACGTCGTCATCATGGGCGAGGAAGTCGAGCTGCAGGCCGTTTACGTCCCGGTCTACTCGCACGTCTATTCGGACGGCGGCCGGCCCTTCCTGGTCGAGACGACCTTGAGCGTGCGCAACACCGACCCGCAGGAGTCGATCTTCCTGTCGTCCGTGCGCTACTTCGACACCAAGGGTGAGCTGGTGAAAGACTATCTCGCCGGCCCGCTCAAGCTGGCCCCCCTTGAATCGACCGAGTTCCTGGTCGAGAAAAGGGATGTCACGGGTGGCTCCGGCGCCAACTTCATCGTGGTCTGGGCGGCTGATACGCCGGTGAACGAGCCCATCATCGAAGCCGTGATGATCGCCTTCCACGGCACCAACAGCATCTCCATGATCAGGCCCGGAACGCCCATCGAGGGAGTCAACGCCGACGGGACGGTCGCTGGTCGGGAGTAGGGGCGGTGCCGAGACAAGTCTAAAGCTGTCATCCCGGCCAAGGCCGAAGCGTTAGCGAAGGCCGCGAGCCGGGATCCATGGTAGGTCTTGGCGCGTACGACTGAACAAGTTACGGCGGCCTGGCAACATCGCGCCTTCGTTTCACCATCCCGCGCTGGCTGAGGAATGGACCCCGGATCAAGTCCGGGGTGACAGCCTTTGGTTCATCTCGGCACCAGCCCGCACCCCCTCCCGGGAGTCTTGTTGGGCGCCTTCGGCGCCATGCGGGCTGGACCCGCATGGCGCGCCACCGTCCTAGCAACATCCCACATCGAAGCAGGCGCGCCCAAGAAGACTCCGCCTAACCCTTCTGGCGGATGCGGTAGGCGCAGCGGCGGGCGCCATCAACCTCTTCTGTCATCCTTGGGCAAGGCTGACCGGGTCGCAGACCCGCAGCCGCGACCCGAGGATCCATGGAACGACCGGGCGCGGACAGCGGAGCAAGCCTCGGCGCGCCGGCGACCTTGCGTCTTCCTCTCACCGTCTCGCACTGGACGAGGAATGGACCCCGGATCAGGTCCGGGGTGACAGCCTGTGGGGCCCGTGCCGCCAGGCGCGCCTCATCTAACCCTTCGGCCGGATGCGGTAGGCGCAGCGGCGGGCGCCGGCCAGGATGTGGTCGGTGCGCTCGACCTCGACGTCCTTGCCGAGCACCTTGCGAAAGAGCTTGATCTCGCCGGCGCAGAGGCCGCTGCAGGCGCGCGCCGCGGCACAGATCGGGCAGTGGTTCTCGACCAGCAGAAACTCGCCGTCCGGGCCTTTCTCGGCCGCGGCCATGTAGCCCTCGCGACTGCGTATCGCGGCCAGGCCCTCCACGCGCTTCTCGAGCGTGTCGGCCGGCTTCAGGTGGCGGCGGTAGCTGGTGATCTGCTGCTTGGTGCGCGATTCGATGAGTTGGTTCAACCCCTCGTCGCCGAAGGCCTGCTGCATGGCGCCCAGCAGCTCTGCGTTCAGCGCCGCATGGCCGTCGGGGAAGAAGTCCTCCGCTGCCGCAGTCAGGCGCCAGAGTTTCTTCGGCCGGCCGACCGGCCCCGGCTGCAGATCGAAATCGACCAGGCCTTCCGCCTGCATCTCGTAGAGGTGCTGGCGCACGCCCATGGGTGTGATGCCGAGCGTGCCGGCGACCTCGGCAGCGTCGCGCGGCCCCCCGGTCTTGAGCTCGCGCATGATGGCCTGGCGGCGCGATTCCCGCGGCTTTCCTTGCTTCATGCGGAATTTTCTAAAGACAAATATTGAATTAGGCAAGGCAGGCAGGTTAGATTATAAAGATAATAGTTTCAAAAGAGGAGATCGCCGATGCTGGAGCGTCATGGCGAGTGGGTCGAGGTCGCCACGTTGGCCGACTTCGCCGAGCGCGACCGTCGGATCGTCAAGGTCGGCCGCAAGCAGATCGCCCTCTTCAAGGTGGCCGGCGGTGAGGCGGGCGACCGCTTCTATGCCTGCAACAACCGCTGCCCGCATGAGGGCTATCCGCTGGTCGAAGGCAGCCTGACCGAGCCGGAGGGGAGCTGCGTGCTCACCTGCAACTGGCATAACTGGAAGTTCGACCTGGACAGCGGCGAGACCCTGACCGGCGGCGACCGCCTGCGCCGCTATCCGGTGCTGCAGGACGGTGAGCGGCTCCTGGTCGATGTGACCGACCCGCCGGCCGAGCAGCGCCAGGCTCAGGCGCTGGAGAACCTCCATGACTCTTTCCGCAAGTATGAGGTCGACCGCATGGCGCGGGAGATCGCGCGCCTTTCGGCGGCCGGCGGCGACCCGCTGGATGCCCTGCGCAACACCATCGCCTGGACCCACGATCGCTTCGAGGACGGCATGACCCACGCCGCCGGCGCGGCACCCGACTGGCTGGCGCTGGCCGAGGATCACGCCTGGGACGCGCCTTCGCGTCTCGCACCCCTGGTCGAGACCGTCTCCCACTTCGCCTGGGACAGCCTGCGGGAGCCGGACTTTCCCTACCCAGCAGAGGCCAAGGACTACGCGCCGGACGCCCTGCTGGCGGCGATCGAGCGGGAGGACGAGGCGGAGGCCGTGGCGCTGCTGCGCGGCGCGCTGGCCGCCGGCCTGCGCTACGGCGATCTCTTCCCGGTCTTGGCGCAGGCAGCGCTGGCCCACTATCTCTCCTTCGGCCATGCGGCAATCTATCTCGTGCAGTGCGAGAAGCTCGTGGCCCGCCTGGGCCCCGCGGTCGAAACGCCGCTGCTGCTGAGCTACCTGCGCATGCTGATCCGGGGCTGGCGCGAGGACCTGCTGCCGGAGTTCCGCGGCTACGAGGCCAGCCGCGCCGCCTGGGACGGCAGCGGCGAGGCGAGCGTGACGGCCGCCGACTTCGCGGGTCTTGGGGTGCGCGCCGCCTTCGCGCGGGTGCTGCAGTCCTCCGGCCGGCCGCACGCGCTCTTCACCGCGCTGTTCGGGGCGTGCGCCTGGCAGCTCCTGCACCTGGACCTCGGCTACCAGAACCGGACCGACGGGCCGGTGTCACAGAACGCGGGCTGGCTCGACGTCACCCACGGCATCACCTTCGGCCGCGCTGTGCACGAGATCTGCACCCGGCGGCCGGAGCTCTGGCCCGACGGTCTCTTGCAGATGGCCTGCTTCGTCGGGCGCAACAACGACTTCGTCGACCCGTCCTTGGATGCAAAGGCCTGGCGCGTGGACCTGCCGGAGCGTTTCCTGGCCGAGAGCTTCCGCAGCCTCTTCGACCACGGCCAGGCCGAGCCCATCGTCTCGGCCCACCTGGTCAAGACCCTGACCGCCGCCGCCGAGCAGCTCGACAGCGAGCCCGAGGCGCCCTGGACCGACGATCTGCTGGCTGGTTTGAACCGCTTCCTCAACTCGCCGCTCAAGCGCAAGCATCTCCTGCGCATGGCGACCCAGTCGCTCGCCTTCGTGGAAGCGGAGGGGTGAAAAGGGAGGCGAGGCGGTGGTGCACCGCCTGCTGTCACCCTTGGGCGGGGACGAAGTCCCCGTCCCGAGGGTCCACGGGAGGGTTCCGTGCAGGCTGATGAGTGGATCCTCGGGACGGGCCCGCTGGGCCCGCCCAAGGATGACAGCCTGAGGATGGCTGCAGACGTCACCGCACCACTGACTGTCACCCCGGCTTTGAGCCGGGGTCCATTCCTCGGCCTGCAGCGGGATGCAGTTGTTGAGCGCGGGCGTTGCAGCCGTGCGCCTTCCCATTCCGCGGTCCGGGCCCAGCCTGACCATGCCTTCGGCAACTCGCTAACGCGAGCCCGGACACGCGGGCTTCGCCCTTGGCCGGGATGACAAATGGAGTAGGGTCGTAGGTCCCCGACGCTACGCGCTTTCTTCCAGGCGCTCCATGTCGTCGTCGGAGAAGCCGAAGTGGTGGCCGATCTCGTGGATCAGCACGTGGCGGACCAGGCGCACCAGGTCCTCTTCCGTCTCGCACCAGTAGTCCAGGATAGGCCGGCGGTAGAGATGGATCATGTCAGGCTCGGCCATCGGGTCGCTGGCGCCGCGCTCGGTGAGCGGCACGCCGCGGTAGAGGCCGAGCAGGTCGAAGGGCGACTCCAGATCCATCTCTTCCATGGTCTGGTCGTCGGGAAACTCCTCGACCTTGACGACCACGTCGCGGGCGTACTGGCGCAGCTCCGGCGGAATGCCGGCCATGGCCTCGCGCGCCAGACCCTCGATGTCCTCCAGGGAGGGCGGGACCGAGACCTGCCGCATATGCGTCACGCGCGACATTGTCAGCCCCTCCTTCGCTCTAAAGCCCGATGCCTTGGCGGACTGCGCCAATCCTGGCGGTGCTGAGAGCTTTTGCTCGAAAGCCTTACCCTCACTCATGACTCGCCTTCCTTCATTCTCCTAAGGCCCGCGCGCTCCTCGGCAAGGAGCGGGGCCGTTCGCTATTGCATCCGCATCGCGCCGTCGAGGCGCACGACGTCGGCATTCAGCATGGCATTGCGGCACATACAAAGCACCAAATCGGCAAACTCCTCCGGATGCCCGAAGCGTGAAGGGAAGGGCACCTGACTAGACAGGTTGTCCTGCACCTCCTGGGGCATGTTGAGGAGAAGCGGCGTCGCAATCAAGCCGGGCGCGATGGCCAGGACCCGAATGCCGGAGCGGGCCAGCTCTCGCGCGATCGGCAGGATCATGCCGTTGATGCCGGCCTTGGAGGCGGCATAGGCCGCCTGACCGAGCTGTCCCTCGACCGCGGCGACGGAGGAGGTGGAGATGACGATGCCCCGCTCGCCGTCCTCGTTGAGCGGCTCGCTGCCGGCCATCTCAGCCGCGGCAAGGCGCAGCAGATTGAAGCTGCCGATCAGGTTGACGCGGATAACCGTCTCGAAGTCCTCGAGCGCCATGGGCCCGTTGCGGCCGACGACCCGCTTGGCCGGCGCGATCCCGGCGCAGTTGACCAGGACCCGGCAGGGCCCGTGCGCGGCCCGCGCTTCCGCCATCGCCGCTTCGGCGGCGGCCGCATCGGCCACGTCGCAGGGCAGGGCCAGGCCGCCGATCTCCTCGGCGACGGCCTTGGCGTTGTCCGCGCTGAGGTCCATCACCCCGACCTTGGCGCCGGCTGCCGCCAGGGCGCGCGCCGTCGCCGCGCCGAGGCCCGAGCCGCCGCCCGTCACAATGGCCCCTAAACCGGCCAAGTCCATGCCATCAATCTCCTTAGGAATAGGCGGGAGGCGAGGAGCCGCTTAGAGCATGCCCTCGATCACGCGATCGGGCGGTGTATGCCCGTCGACGAAGGTCTTGATGTTGATGATGACCTTCTCTCCCATATCGATCCGACCCTCGATGGTTGCGGACCCCATATGGGGCAGCAGGACCGCATTGTCCAACTTGATCAGCTTGGGATTGATCGCCGGCTCATGCTCGAAGACGTCGAGGCCGGCCCCGGCCACCTCGCCGGAGGCCAGCATGCGGGTCAGAGCGTTCTCGTCGATCACCTCGCCGCGGCTGGTGTTGACGATGATGGTCGTCGGCTGCAGCAGCTTGAGGCGCCGCGCCGAGAGTAGGTGATAGGTCGCCGGCGTGTGCGGGCAATTGACTGAGATGACGTCCATGCGGGCCAGCATCTGGTCGAGGCTCTCCCAATAGGTCGCCTCCAGCTCGGCCTCGATGTCCGGGTGCACCCGGCGCCGGTTGTGATAATGCACCGAGAGGCCGAAGCCCTTTGCCCGGCGCGCCACCGCCTGGCCGATGCGGCCCATGCCGATGATGCCCAGGCGCTTGCCCCAGATGCGGTGGCCCAACATCGCGGTCGGGCTCCAGCCGGTCCAGTTGCCGGCGCGCACCAGGTGCTCGCCCTCGCTCAGCCGCCGAGAGACGGCGAGGATAAGGGCCATGGTCATGTCCGCCGTGTCCTCGGTCAGGACGCCGGGAGTGTTGGTCACGGTGATGCCGCGCATGCGCGCGGTCTTGAGGTCGATATGGTCGACGCCGGTGCCGAAGGAGGCGATGAGGCGCAGTTGCTCGCCGGCCTGGCTGAGAATCCCGGAGTCGATGCGGTCGGTCACCGTCGGCACGAAGACGTCGGCCTCCTTCACCGCGGCGATCAGCTCGGCCTGGCTCATCGGCTTGTCGTCCAGGTTCAGCCGGGTGTCGAAAAGCTCCATCATCCGGGTCTCGATCGGATCCGGAAGGCGGCGGGTGACGATCACGCGAGGCTTAGGTTGTGACATGGCCGGCAAATCCCTGGGCGGGAGAGAACGAAACGGCGCCGGGCCACGCCAAGCGCACCACCGACCACCAAGGGCGCGGCTTTAGCAGGCTCGTTATACCTTTGTCCAGAATTGCCCCCTGTTCGCAGGCTTGACCGCCCGCTTGCCGCTTCTTAGCAAGCAGCTATGCGTAACACCGCTGCCGCCCTTCTGTGCATGCTGCTTTGCCTGCTGGCGCCTGCCGCCGCGCTGGCCCAGCAGCAGGTTGCCGCCCCGGCCACGGCCGAGGATCTGCCGCGCTTCCTGTCCTTGAGCGCGACCGAGGCCAACCTGCGCGCCGGTCCCGGCACGGATCATCCGGTGCTTTGGGTCTATCAGCGTCGGCATCTGCCCTTCCTGGTGATCGACCGCTACCGCGACTGGCTCCAGGTCCGCGACTGGCAGGGCGAAGAGGGCTGGATGCACAAGAACCTGCTGCGCGGGCCGCGCACCCTGCGGGTCGTGGCGGAGTTCAAGGAGCTCTTCAGGGCGCCCGACGAGTCCTCGGACCTGGTGGCGGTGCTGGAGACCGGCGTGGTCGCAAACCTCACGGGGTGCGAGGAAGGCTGGTGCCAAGTCCGGGTCGGGCGGATCAGCGGTTGGCTGCAGGCGACGCAGTGCTTCGGTCTCTATCGCGAGGAGCTGGGCGGCTGACCGCCGCACCGGTGGCGGGCGTGTCGGCGCCTGCCGTCCCCGTCTCGTCCAAGGTGGCGGCCAGGCGCCTCTCCACCGGCTTCTGCAGCTGCGCCTCGCGCCGGGCAATATAGAAGGTGGCGGCGATGATGATGGCGGCGCCGACCCAGGTCCAGGCATCGGGCCGCTCGCCGAAGAAGATGTAGCCGAAGACCGCGGCGAACAGCAGCTTGCTGTAGTCGAAGGGGGCGACGAAGGTCGCTTCCCCGCTGCGGAAGGCCTTGATGATCATGGCTTGGGAGGCAACCCCGACCAGGCCGACGCCGGCCAGCAGCAGCCACTGCTCGAAGGTCGGCGGCTGCCAGGTCGTGACGGCCGGGACGGCGGTCAGCACGATCGAGGTCATGCAGAAATAGAACAGCATCACCGTCTCGCTCTCGCCTTCGGGGAAGCGCTTGAGCAAGGTCGCGGCGATGGCGATGCCCAGCGCCGTGCCCAGCGCGGCCAGCACCGCCAGCTCCGTGCCGCTGCCGATCAGCGAGGTGGGGCGCACGATGACCAGCACGCCGAGAAAGCCGATCAGGGTGGCGGTCCAGCGCCGCCAGCGCACACTCTCGCCGAGGAACAGCACGGCAAAGACGATGATGAAGAGCGGCGTGGTGAAGCCGAGCGCGACGACGTTGGCCAGCGGCAAGTGCTGCAGGGCATAGAAGCCCAGGATCATGGCACCGGCGCCGGCGACGGCGCGGCCGATGTGGATCCAAGGATGGTTGGTGCGGAAGGCCGAGGGCCCGAGGCTGATCAGGATGGGCAGCAGCGGCAGCACGGCGAAGAAGGCACGGGCGAAGCCGATCTGCATGAACTCGATGCCGCCGGCCGCCAGGGACTTGGCCAGCACGCCGTTGACCGTGAAGCCGACGGCAGCAGCGGTGATCCAGAGCGCGCCCGTATGGTTCGCGTTCCTGCCCGTCTTGCCCTTCACGGCCGTTCCTTCGGCGCGTCGGCGGCGGCCTGGATCGTCTTCCGCGTGCGGGCGATCGCGGCCTCGCGGTGGGCGATGTAGATGGTGGCACCTGCGATGATGCCGGCGCCGGCCCAGATCCAGCCGTCCGGCACCTCGCCGTAGAGCAGGTAGCCGAGCAGGGCGATGAAGGGCAGGCGAGTATAGTCGAAGGGCAGGATGGCCGAGGCGTCGGCGTAGGCGTAGGCCCGGGTCAGCGCCAGATGCGCGAGCACGGCGACGCCCCCCACGCCGGCCACCAGCATCAAGACGTAGGCGCTGGGCCAGGCCCAGTTCGGCAGGGCGATGACGAAGGACAGGGGCGTCAGCAGCAGGTTCATGTAGAGCACGATGGTCACGGTCGAGTCCGTGCGGCTCAGCGACTTCACGATCAGGACCGAGATCGCCATGCAGAACGCGGCCACAATGGGATAGGCCATGTCCAGGTGCAGTTCCTGGAAGCCTGGCCTCAGGATGACCAGCACGCCGAGGAAGCCCACCAGGGTCGCCGACCAGCGCCGGATGCCCACGACTTCCTTGAGAAAGATGGCGGCGCCGGCGACGGCGAAGAGCGGCACGGTGAAGTTGAGTGAGACCGCCTCGGCAAGCGGCAGCACAGTCACCGAGGTGAACCAGGTGGTCATGGCCACGATGCCGATCAGAGCGCGCAGCACATGTGTCCCCAGGCGCTCGGTGCGCAGGGCCGCGAAGCCGACGGAATGCAGCAGCGGCAGCATGAAGAGCGTCGCGAAGAGATTGCGGAAGAAGGCGATCTGGGTCGGGTGCAGCTCGGCCGATGCCTCGCGGATCAGCACGTTCATGATGGTGAATCCGAAGGAGGCGCCGGTCATCAAAAGCGCACCCTTGACCGGCCCGGAGAGTCGCTCGAACCGGTCGATAACCATTGCCGCTACTTGCATGATCGCCAAACTAGAAGCGAATGGGTCTGCAAGCCAGTCCGAAGCCTGCAACGCTGCCTTGCGCGGGGCCTTCCCGAATGCGGCTCAAACGCAGAAGTCGCTTGGGCTGCGGCCGAGCGTTTGGCGAAACATGTAGCTGAACGCGCTTGAAGACGCATAGCCCATGTCGAAGGCGACCGAACTGACCTTCTCGCCCGCGGCAAGCCTGGAAATGGCGTGAAGAACGCGCGCGTGCCGTAACCAGCGTGACGGCGGCATGCCCGTCTCGGCGGCGAACAACCGCTCGATGGTCTTGCGGCTGGCGGGGGCGTCGGCAAGCCAGGTCTCGACCGAGTCGATGACGCCCGGATCATGCAGCGCCGCTTCGGCGAAACGGCGAATGCGATGGTCCTGTGGCATGGCGATCGAGAGCGGCACGTCCGGGGCGGCCACCAGTTCATGACGCAGGAGGACATGGAGCGCGTCCTGGTGGTCGCGCGCGCGGCCCGTTCCGTTCTCCGGCATGGTTTCGGATATCAGGGCGTTCAGCAACGGCGTCATGGCCATGATCCGGCAGGCCACACCGATCGTCGTGGCTTCATCCCCGCGCACGTCGACGTAGCGCATTTCGTTGTTCGCGCCGTAGCGCATCCAGTGCTCGACGTCCGGCGGAATCCAGATCGCCATCGCCGGGCTGAGCAGCAGGACCTGGCCCGGCGTGCCCACGTACATGGACCCCGACGCCGCCGAGATGAGCTGCCCGAAGTCATGGCTGTGCCAGTCGTAGCTTTCGCCGGACGTCGGTCGGACGGTTTCCCCCAGATAGCGCGGCACGCGGGTTTCGCCGGGATGGCTCGAGGGATGGTGGTTCAGGTTGGTCATGGGTTTTGACGATCTTTCGATGCAAGTTGTCTTGCTGTCGAATGAAAGACATGCGCTCCTGACCTAGGCTGTGCAAGCCCTTTGGCCACGAGAGCTTGACGATCTCGTGCCCGCATTTCTCGAACAGAGCTTGCCGCTGCCATGAAAAACCGCACCTTCCTGACGTGGTTCGCGCTGGGCCATCTCGCCAACGACTGGCCGGTCGCCTCCCTGTGGCTGATCGTGCCGACGGCCGGGCTCGCCATGGGGCTCTCGCCGGCCGAGGTCGGCCTGCTGTTCACCATCTGCAACGTCGGCGGCGCGCTGGCCTATCTGCCGGCCGGCATCCTGGCCGATCACGTCTCGAACCGAGGCCGGCTGTTGATCGCCACCTTCTGGTGGGTCGCCGTCGGCTATCTGCTGGCCGCGATGGCGCCGGGATTCTGGAGTCTCGCGCTGTTGCTCGCCCTTGCCGGCATGGGCGATGCGGCGTGGCACCCGATCGCCACGGGCGTGCTGACGCGCGACAACAAGGAGCGGCGCGCTCATGTCCTGGGCATTCACGCCATCGGCGGCTCGCTGGCCGAGGTGCTGGCGCCGCTCGCTGTCGGCTTTCTGCTCGCCTACGTCGATTGGCGCGAGGCCCTGGCGATCTCGGTTCTTCCCGCCGCGCTCATGGGCCTCTGCTTCTTCTGGGTGGCGCGCGCGGTTCCGCCTGTCGAGAAGAAGTCGGTCAGCAAGAGCGCCGTGCTCGGCCTGCTGAACATGTGGCGGCGGGGCAACGGCCCCCGCATGGTGGCGATGATCTGCCTCTACAACATGGCGCTGATGGCGCTGCTCAGCATGATCCCGCTCTATCTCGCGGACCGGCATGGCTTCGGGCCGATGGCAGCCGGCATCGCCTTCTCGGCGATGCTGATCGTCGGCGCGCTGGCGCAGCCCTGGGTCGGCAAGATCTCGGACATTGTCGGACGCCGGCCGGTCTTGGTGTTCGGCAATCTCACCGCGGCGCTGGCGATCGCGCTGATGGTCTTCCAGCCTTCGCTCTGGATCATGATCGCGGCGATGATGGTCGCGGTCGCCGCGCTGGACGCGATCCGCGCCGCCGTTCTCGCCAGTGCCGTCGATCACACCGGCCACAGCGAAGGCACGACGCTGGGTCTCGCCTTCTCGCTGCTGGACGGCATCGGCGCGCTCGGCGCGGTGCTTGCCGGTATCGCGGCCGGATTTTCCTGGCCGCACATGTTCGGCCTCGCCGCCGTCTTTTCGCTCGGCGCTGCGGTGCTCGGCTTCGTCACGGTCTTCGGGGGCGCGGCGGCGTCCGAGCGCAGGGAAGAGTCCTGTCGCGGGGCTTAAGGCCGTGCACAGGCGTCGTCCCGCCTTGCTTCGCCGCGTCCGGCCGACCTAGTCTGCGCAAAAATTGCAGACAGGGAGGTTGGAATGCCGGAACGTCCGTTGTGGAGCCCGTCGCCGGACCGTATCGCTGCGGCGAACCTGACCCGCTTCATGCAGGAGGTCGGGGCGCAGCAGGGGATGAGCTTCGACGGCTACGACGCGCTCTACGACTGGTCGATCAGCCAGCCTGAGGCCTTCTGGCGTGCGATCTGGGACTTCTGCGGGGTGATCGGCGACGGCCCCGGCGCGGTGGCGCTGGCCGATGGGGACAAGATGCCGGGCGCCCAGTTCTTCCCCGAGGCACAGATCAACTTCGCCGAAAACCTGCTGCGCCGCCGCGACGAGAGCGACGCGATGGTCTTCTGGGCCGAGGACAAGGTGAAGCGCCGCATGAGCTGGCGCGAGCTTTATGACCAGGTCTCCCGCCTGCAGCAGGCCCTCGCCGCCGAAGGAGTCGGGCCGGGCGACCGGGTCGCGGGCTACATGCCGAACATGCCGGAGACGGTGATCGCCATGCTGGCGACGACTTCGCTCGGCGCCATCTGGTCCTCCTGCTCGCCGGACTTCGGGATCCAGGGCGTGCTCGACCGCTTCGGTCAGATCGAGCCCAAGGTGCTGTTCTGCCCCGACGGCTATTTCTACAACGGCAAGACCATCCAGACCCTGGGGCGCACCGCCGAGTTCCTCGCCGATTTGCCGAGCGTCAAGAAGACCGTCGTGGCGCCGCTGATCGATGCCGACCCCGCCGCCTATCCGGCTGGCGCCGTCGGCTGGGCGGACTTCATCGCCCCCTTCGAAGCCAAGGAGGTCGCCTACACCCGGCAGCCCTTCAACCGCCCGCTCTACATCATGTATTCCTCGGGCACGACCGGGAAGCCCAAGTGCATCGTTCACGGTGTCGGCGGCACCCTGCTGCAGCACCTCAAGGAGCATCAGCTTCAGTCGGACGTGAAGCCGGGCGACCGCGTCTTCTACTTCACCACCTGCGGCTGGATGATGTGGAACTGGCTGGTCAGCGGCCTGGCCAGCGAGGCGACCTTGCTGCTCTACGACGGTTCGCCCTTCGCGCCGGGGCCGGAGGTGCTGTTCGATTTCGCCCAGGCCGAGGACATGACCCTGTTCGGCACCTCGGCGAAGTACATCGACGCGCTCAACAAGGCCGGCTTCGACGCCAAGGCCGGGTACGACCTGCCCAAGCTCAGGGCCATGGCCTCGACCGGCTCGCCCCTGGTGCCGGAGGGCTTCGATTACGTCTACCAGCACATCAAGGACGACCTCTGCCTCTCCTCCATCGCCGGCGGCACCGACATCGTCTCCTGCTTCATGCTCGGCAACCCCATTGGGCCGGTATGGCGCGGCGAGATTCAGAAGCGCGGCCTCGGCATGGCCGTCGAGGTCTGGGATGACGAAGGCCGCCCGGTGGTGGGTGAGAAGGGCGAGCTGGTTTGTGTGAAGCCTTTCCCCTCCATGCCCATCGCCTTCTGGAACGACCCGGACGGCGCGCGCTACCGCGCCGCCTACTTCGAGCGCTATCCCGGCATCTGGCACCACGGCGACTATGTGGAGCTGACCGAGCACGGCGGCGTCATCGTCTACGGCCGCTCGGACGCCACTCTCAATCCCGGCGGCGTGCGCATCGGCACGGCGGAGATCTACCGCCAGGTCGAGCAGCTCGACGAGGTGGAGGAGTCCCTGGTCATCGGTCAGGACTGGCAGGGCGACGTGCGGGTGGTGCTCTTCGTGCGCCTGCGGCCTGGTGTCAGCCTCGACGAAGAGCTGGAGGGCCGCATCAAGCAGCAGGTCAAGAGCGGCTGCACGCCCCGGCACGTACCGGCGCGGGTGGTGCAGGTGGGCGATATCCCGCGCACCAAGTCCGGCAAGATCGTCGAGCTCGCGGTGCGCGACACCGTCCACGGCCGGCCGATCAAGAACAAGGAAGCCCTGGCCAATCCCGAGGCGCTCGATCTGTATCGGGACCTGCCGCAGCTGCAGCAGTAGGTGCGCTGCACTGACCGCTGTCCCCCTCGTTGTCACCCTTGGGCGAGCCGCGAAGCGGCGAGTTCCGAGGGTCCACGGCAGGGTTCCGCACAGGCCGACGGGTGGATCCTCGGGACGTGCCACCGGCTCTTCGAGCCTGTGCGGCACGCCCAAGGATGACGTCTGAGAGGGCCCGCGGACGGCGCCGCAGCACAAACTGTCATCCCGGCCGCGTCAGCGAGCCGGGAACCATGTCAGAGGCCCGCGCGGGCGGTAGAATGTTGTTGTGGACGGCCCCCGACGGCATCGGATGTGCCAGAGTGAGTTTATCGACAACTCAAACAGAGGGGACCGTCCATGGTGGAGGTTACACGGA
>JANQMX010000019.1 GCA_028279885.1 Rhodovibrionaceae bacterium
ATGAACTGGATCAGGTTCATCGGGTCACTGCGCTGCGCCAGCCGGCGCCATCAGTTTCTCAGCCCCTTGTCGGGACTCCCCAGGTGAATGCCCAAACACTGCGCACCGCAAACCGGTTTGTCAATCGGTTCGGGGACACCTGAGATTCCAACCTGCGGCACAGAACGACCCGATCGGTCGACAACGCATTTCAGCACGCCACGACGCCCCATCTGCTTACGCGAAATGGCCAAGTAAGCACCGCGTAAGCACTGTTTCCCAATTGGCGGAAATTTCTAAGAGTTTGATTTTATGGAGGAAATTGGCGCACCCGAGAGGATTCGAACCTCTGGCCTCCGCCTTCGGAGGGCGGCGCTCTATCCAGCTGAGCTACGGGTGCATACCGTTCGCAAGATGCTTACGCCATGCTTACGCGAAACTTTCGGCCTCTTGAAGAGCGAACCCGATATCCGCTGAAGCCGTTGTTAAATCGGTTCCTTTTTCCAGCACCATACAGCATCGCCAGACTTGACATCCGCCTTCGGAGGGCAGCGCTCTATCCAGCTGAGCTACGGGTCCCTAGGCGTTAAGAGGGCGAAGAAAGCGCTCTAACGGCTGCGCGGAGCCTAGTCGATGGCTCCCGAGCGGTAAAGCGGATTGCTGGCAGCTTGCCGCAGTGCGCACTCAAGAGTTTCAATCGGGGGAAATCCTGCTCTAAACTCTTGGTCTAAGGGCCGCAGAGCCGCTCGCGCGCCGTGCTCCCCACGGCAGGCCATCTTCGACCGGCGCGGGTAGACGAGAAGCGGCCCAACCACGACAGGAGGTACTCTCATGCAGCTTCGCTCACGCAGAGTCAGCGCAGCCATTGCGACGGTCGTCGCCCTCGCCATGGCCACTCCCCTCGCAGCTCCGGCGGTCTTCGCCGACACGCCCGACGACACCCTGGTGATCGCCACGCGTATCGACGATATCGTCACCCTCGACCCGGCGGAGGCCTTCGAGTTCGCCGGCACCGATGCGCTCAACAACATCTACGACACGCTGGTCGAGTTCGACCCCAACGACTTCGGCCCCCTGGTGCCCGGCATCGCCGAGAGCTGGGAACTGGCCGACGACGGCGTCACCTACACCTTCAAGATCCGCCAGGGCCTCACGTTCCACAGCGGCAATCCGATCACCGCCCACGATGCGGCCTTCTCGCTGCAGCGGGTGATCAAGCTGAACCTCACTCCTTCCTTCATCCTGACCCAGTTCGGCTTCACGCCGGAGAATGTCGAAGAGCTCGTCAAGGCGACCGACGACTACACCCTGGTGATCAAGACCGATAAGCCCTACGCGCCCAGCTTCTTCTACAACTGCCTGACGGCGCCCGTGGCCTCGATCGTCGACATGAAGCTCGCGCTCGAGAACGAGAAGGACGGCGACCTGGGCCACGAGTGGATGCAGACCAACAGCGCCGGCTCCGGCGCCTACATGCTGAGCCGCTGGAAGCCCAACGAGTCCTACGTGCTGCAGGCCAACCCCGACTATTGGCGCGGCGACGTGGCCATGAAGCGGGTCTTCGTGCGGCACATCCCCGAGTCCGCGACCCAGCGCCTGCTGCTCGAAAAGGGCGACGTGGACATCGCCCGCAACCTCTCGCCCGACGACATCAAGGGCATCGAGGGGGCCGAGGGCGTCAAGGTCATCGACGACCTCAAGGGGCGCATCATGTACATCGCCCTCAACCAGGAGCATCCGGTGCTCGGCGACCCCAAGGTCGTGCAGGCCATGAAGCACCTGATCGACTACAACGGGATGGCGGGCTCCTTCCTCAAGGGACAGTACATCCCGCATCAGGCGTTTTTGCCGCGCACCTTCATGGGTGAGATCGAAGACAAGCCCTACGACCTGAACGTCGAGAAGGCCAAGGCCCTGCTCGCCGAGGCCGGCCACGGCGACGGCTTCGAGGTCAAGATCTTCGTGCGCACAGCGCAGGAGCGGCTGGAGATCGCCCAGTCCCTGCAGAACACCTTCTCGCAAGCCGGCATCACGGCCGAGCTGGTGACCGGCACGGGCAAGCAGATCCTGGCCGAGTACCGCGCCCGCAAGCACGAGATCTATCTCGGCGCCTGGGGCCCGGACTATCCCGACCCGCACACCAACGCCGACACCTTCGCCCACAACCCGGACAACCGGGGCGAAGCGAAGCTGACTGGCAAGCTGGCCTGGCGCAACGGCTGGGACATCCCCGGTTCAGACCGGATAGATAAGTGACACTGTAGACCGGATACATGGGTGACAGCTCTAGAAGTCGGCCAGGAGGTGGCCGATGCCCTGGAGAGAGAGCT
>JANQMX010000020.1 GCA_028279885.1 Rhodovibrionaceae bacterium
AGCTCTCTCTCCAGGGCATCGGCCACCTCCTGGCCGACTTCTAGAGCTGTCACCCATGTATCCGGTCTACAGTGTCACTTATCTATCCGGTCTGAACCGCCCACACCCCCGCCCGACCAACCCACTAGGGTACCATGCCATGGGTTGGTCGGGCGGGGGTGTGGGATGGAACAGCCCGGCGCGCCTCCGAAAGAAGACAACGAACCCCTCTAGCGCCGGCGCGCCCAACAAAGACTCCGGCGCCCCAGAAAATCCCCCTACAACCCCCGGCTCGCCTCTTGGCGCAGCAGCTTCTCTTTGCGCGGCAGGCCCCAGCGGTAGCCGCCGAGGTGGCCGTCCGAGCGCACCGCGCGGTGGCAGGGGATGAGCAGCGAGACCGGGTTGCGGCCGCAGGCGCTGCCCACGGCGCGCTGCGCCTGGCCGAGGCCGAGCGCCTCGGCGATCTCCGAATAGCTCTTGGTCTCGCCCGCCGGGATGGCCAGCAGCTCTTCCCAGACCCGGCGCTGAAAGGCAGTGGCCTGGACGTCGAGCGGCAGGTCGACGTGGGGCATGGTCCCGTCGAGATAGTCGACGACGGCCGCCAGCGCCGCTTCGACGGCCACCTGGTCGCGTTCGATGGAATCCGCGGCCGGGAACTCCTGCCGCAGCTCCTGCTCGATCTCGCTGTCCTCTTCGCCCAAGGCGACGAAGCAGATGCCGCGCCCGGTGGCCGCCACCAGCAGCCGCCCGAGCGGCGAGTCGGTCATGCCGTAGACGATGCGGGCGCCCTTGCCGCCCTTGGCATAGGTCGCCGGCGTCATGCCGAAGCGGCGCGCGGCGTTCTCGTAGACCCGGCTGGAGGAGCCGTAGCCGGCGCCGTAGGTGGCTTCGGCCACCCGGCCGTGGCTCTTCAGCTCCTCCCGGAACAGGCGGCCGCGGCGCTCGGCCGCGTAGGCCTTGGGCGTGACGCCGGTCACCCGCTTGAACAGCTTCTGCAGGTGCCAGGAGCTAACGCCCAGCCGGTCGGCGAGATCCGTCAGGGTGAGGCCTTCGCCCTCCTGGGCGTCGATGATCTCGCAGGCCTCGGTCACCAGATCGAGCTGCTGCCGGCTGGCCTGCGGCGCATCGCTGTCGCGCTTCGGTGCCTGCCCGTCTTCCATATCCATGGATTGTAACATCTTGCGTGCCCTCACTTGCAGCTCTGTTTCACATCCTCTGCAAGCAATGTGGCACGCGCCCTGGGCGGCCTCTATCCGCTTCTTGCGCCCGAAAAAAGAGGCGCGAACTACCCGCCGATCACGGCCTTGACCCGCTCGGCGACCTCTTCCGAGGTGGCATCGTGCGAGAAGTGGGTGACGTAGTAGCTGTCGGGGCCGATCAGATAGAGATACGTCGAGTGGTCGACCAGATAGTAGGTCGCCGCCTCCGACTCGACCTTCTGATAGTAGATTCGATAGTTCTTGGCGGCTTCAGCGACCTGCTCCGGCGTGCCGGTCAGGCCGACCATGCGCGGATGGAAATGCCCGACGTAGTCGGCCATGGCAGAGACGGTGTCACGCTCCGGATCGACCGACACGAAGATCGGCGTGACGGCCTTGGCCACCTCCGGGTCCTGCTCCTCCAGCTGATCCAGGGCCGCGGTCACCACCTGCAGCGCGGCGGGGCAGAAGTCGGGGCAGTAGGTGAAGCCGAAATACATCAGGGTGTAGCCGCCGGCGAAATCGGCTTCCGTGACCTGCCGGCCGGTGTGGTCGGTCAGATTGAAGGCGCCACCGATATCGACCCGGGTCTGCTCGCTTTCCTGGAAAGCGCCGCTCATCACGTCGCCCGAGCCGAGCTGCCCGTACATCCAGAAGCCGAAACCGATCAGCAGGACGAAAACGCCTGCGGCGAGCGCGATCAAAGCGCGGTTCAAGGCACGGTCCTGCACGGCGGAACTCCTCGCTACGTCCGGTTCTGCGCAGTCTAGATAAGACCATGGCATTCCCATGGCCATGAGGCGCGGCGCCGCAGGATAGGGGGTGTTGTTTCGAGTGAGGCCACGGACCGTGCCGCACAACAGATTGTCACCCCGGCCCCCGAGCCGGGGTCCATATGTGGACGGCCCCCTTTTTGCCAGAGCGTGAAGTTGGTTTTGACCGGGTCGCTTGCATCCATATGTCCGGCCTGTTTGCGCGG
>JANQMX010000024.1 GCA_028279885.1 Rhodovibrionaceae bacterium
GCTATTACGGCAAGCTGTTGGCGCCCGTCGAGCCCGATGTGCTCGACCGGATCGCGGAGAACGGGCCGAGATCGGTCAGCGAGTCGGTGCCGGAGCGGCGCCCTGTGGTTGCGTCGCTGCGTAAGCTCTATCCGGACGCCACAGACGACGAGCTGATTCTCCGGCATGCCTTCAAAGGACCGGAAGTCGACGAGATGACGACGAGCCGTCCCGATTACGGCGCCTACGCGCTTCTGGAAACGCCGCTTGTCCGCCTCGTTCGTAACTTGACGGAACGCCCGGGTCCCATCCGAGTCTCCGTCCGCAAGGCGGATTTCGAGATGACGTATAGCTCCGGCCCCGGTAGTTCGGGCCCGGGCAGCTCGGGTCTGGGGACGGCGTCATGATCGAACTCGGGCCCCGCGCCCGCTTCGAAGAAGCGCTTGCGGGCGGACGGATCGAGCTGCCCTTCTGCACGCTCTGCTCGCGTTATGCCTATCCTCCGGGCCTTCCGGCGCCTGGCTGCAGCCAGGATCCGGCGGACTATGAGGTGCGCTCCGTCGACGGCAACGGTGTCGTCTATGCCTTGACCATCGTGAGGCGACGACCGGAGCAAGGTGGCGATTGCGGTATCGTTCTGGTCGATCTTGCCGAGGGCGTGCGGGTGATGGCGGCCTATGCGCCTGGCAGCTTGGCGATCGGCGACGCGGTGCGCTTGGTTTCGGATACCGCTGCCGAAGGTCCACGCCTCTTGGCGCAAGCGACGAAGAGCGCGGACGGATGAAAGACATGTTCGGGCGCAGCGCAATCGTCGGAACGGCGACCGCAGGTATCGGCGAGGCCAAGGGAATCAGTGCTATCGAGCTGGCTGTCGCTGCGTCGCGCGCGGCCTTGGCCGAGGCCGGCCTGGCCGTTCAGGACGTCGACGGGCTGTTCACGACCGACATCCGGAACCTCTATTCGGCGATGGAGCTTGCGGAAAGCCTGGGGGTCGCTCCGCGCCATCTGAACTGTAGCAACCTGGGCGGCGCCTCCTTCGTCCACTACCTGACGGAAGCCGCGGAGGCCCTGCGTGCGGGGCGCTGCGACGTCGCCTTGATCGCATACGGCAGCAATCAGCGCAGCGATGCTGGCGGCTTCAGCACAGGGGCGAGGCCGGCTTGGTACGAGGCGCCCTACGCCGCGCGCTACCCGGCCTATGCCTATGCCTTGTCGGCATCGCGCTATCTGCATCAGTATGGTCTGGACCGGCGCCACCTCGCCGGGGTGGCGCTCTCGGCGCGACGCTGGGCAGCCGATTGCGAGGAAGCCGTCTTGCGGACGCCGACGACTCTGTCCGAGTTGCTGGCCGAACCGGTGATTTGCGACCCCTTCAGCCGCCGCGACATGTGCCTGGTCACTGATGGCGCTGGCGCCGTTGTCATGGTGCGGAGCGAACGGGCGGCGGATAGCGGGCAGCCGCCGGTCTTCGTCTTGGGTGGCGGCACTGCAATCGAGTCCAGATCGGTCACCACCCTGGAAGACATCACGCGCACCTCGGCGCAGCGAAGTGGTGCGCAGGCTTTTGAAGCTGCCGGGCTTGGCCCGGACGATGTCGACCTCGTTCAACTCTATGACGCCTTCACGATCGTTCCTTTGCTTGCGCTCGAAGACCTCAGTTTTCTCGGGCGCGGCGAGGCGGGCTCTGCCGTCCTTGACGGATTGACTGCGCCGGGCGGCGCGCTGCCGGCAAACACCAACGGCGGCGGGCTCTGTCACTGCCATCCGGGCATGTACGGGATCTTCCTGGTGATCGAAGCGGTCCTACAGCTTCGGGGCACTGCCGGCGCCCGACAGTTGGAAGGGGTGGATGTGGCGTTGTGCCATGGCGTCGGCGGCCAGTTCACGGCCAACGCCACCGCCATCCTGGGAACCGCTGCGACCGTCTGAAAACGGCGATGAATGGAAAGGAGCGACGGGCGATGACGAGCCTCGCCGATGTTGAGCCCTATAGTGTAGAGGTGCCTTGGGGGCGACTGACCGTAAGCGAATCGGACTGGGCGGCGATACCGGCTGCTCGCCATCGCAGCCTGTACGAGCAGGTGATGTTGATCCGCCGCTTCGAGGAAAAGCTGCTGGAGCTGAAGGCCGAGGACCTGGTGCACGGCCCAGTACATACCAGCTGCGGACAGGAAGGTGCCGCCGTTGGCGGCATGGCAGCGCTGACTTCGCAAGACAAGATCAATGGCACGCATCGTATGCATCATCAGTTCCTGGCCAAGCTGCTGAACCACGCGATGCCGCCTGCTTACGATCCCGTGCAGGCGGATGATGCCGAGTGCTTGCCGCAGCCCATGCAGGCCATGGTCTCTGGCACGCTTGCCGAGATCATGGGCTTGAACACCGGCTTTTGCGGCGGGCGTGGCGGCTCCATGCATCTGCGTCATCCGGAAGCCGGCGTGCTTGGCTCCAATGCTATCGTCGGCGGGAACATCCCCCATGCCGTCGGCTATGCGATGGCGGACAAGCTGCAAAGTCGCGATGCCGTCTCCGTCGCCTTCTTCGGCGACGGTGCGATGATGATGGGCACCGCCTACGAGTCGCTCAATCTTGCGGCCATCTACGAGTTGCCGGTGGTCTTCTTCGTCGAGAACAACCTCTATGCCGTCTCGACCCATCTGGAGGAGCAGACTCGCGAGCCGAGGCTAACGGCGCGCGGCGCTTCGCTCGGCATTCCCTCGATCGAAATCGACGGCATGGGCGTATTGGATGCGCACAAGGCGATGGCCGGTGCCAAACGCTGGATCGCCGAACACGGCGGGCCGGTTCTGATCGAGGCGATTACCTATCGCTTCTATCATCAGCAGGGACCGCTCAAGGGATCGAACTTCGGTTACCGAGACAAGGCGGAGGAGGCCGAATGGAGCTCGCGTGATCCCGTGCTCCGCTATCCTGAGACGCTCGGCGCGCTCGGACTCCTCTCGCCCGAGCAGGCCGAGCAGATCGATCGCCGGGTGCAGGCAGCCGTCGATCAGGCAGCAGCCTCTCTCTTGGAGCCCAGCCCGAACAGTAATCGTCGGTGTATCGTGCCCGCGCTATGGCCATCGCCTCAGAGCGTCGAACACGGCATACGAGGGGACCTTGCCGAGCTCGCAGGCTTACGCACGGCCGAACTGACGGATTTCGAGTCCGCCGAGCTGGACTCCCGCAAGTTCGTCGAGGTGATCTCTGCCGCTATGGCCAACAGCATGGCGCGGGACGAGCAGATCGTCGTCCTGGGAGAGGATGTGCACAGACTGCGTGGTGGGACCGCTGGCGCGACTCGCGGCATTGCCGAGCTCTATCCCGACCGCTTGATCGGCACGCCGATCTGCGAGAACGCATTCACCGGACTGGCGCTCGGCGCTGCGCTGAACGGCCTGCATCCCGTCGTCGAGATCATGTACCCGGACTTCTGCTTGGTCGCGGCGGATCAGCTCTTCAACCAGATCGCCAAAGTGAAGCACATGTTCAACGGTGGCTTTCCGGTGCCGCTGGTCGTGCGCAGCCGGGTGTCGGCCGGCGCCGGCTATGGCTCGCAGCACTCCATGGATGCCAGCGGCCTGTTTGCGCTCTATCCCGGGTGGCGCATCGTCGCGCCTTCGACGCCGTTCGATTACATCGGGCTCTTGAACAGCGCGTTGCTCTGCGAGGATCCGGTATTGGTCGTTGAGCACAACGATCTTTACCAGGACGAAGGACCGGTTCCGAAGGGCGACTGGGACTATCTCATTCCCTTCGGCAAGGCCAGCGTTCGGCGGAGCGGATCGGACGTAACGGTGCTGAGCTATCTTACCACAGTTGGCGATGCCATCGCCGCTGCGGAAAACGCCGGCATCGATGCGGAGGTCATCGACCTGCGCACGCTCGACCCGCTGGGTCTGGACTGGGATACCATCGAAGTCAGTGTGCGTAAGACTAATCGGCTGGTGATCGCCGAGCAAACCGCACGCGGAACCGGGCACGGGGCGCGTATCGCTCAAGAGGCGCAAGAACGGCTGTTCGACTGGCTGGACCACGAGGTGCTGCGTGTATCGGGGACCAATGCCGCTCCGGTGGTTTCGCAAGTTCTGGAGCGCGCTGCTCTTGCCGGACCGGCCGAGATAGCCGCGGCACTGAGGACCGCGCTTGGGCGAAGCTGAGGCGTCAATGTCCGCCGGTGAAGGCGGAAAAGGGGAAAGGGCTGCGCGCCGTCACTTGGCTCTCGTCTGCAGCCGTCCGAAGCGCCCTGCGTGCACCTCTTCACCGGGTGCGGGGCGTATCTTCCGGCCGAATGGCGAACAGCGGTTCGCCGGCCTGAACGACCGCTGCATTTTCAGCCAATATCCGAACCACTGTCCCGGCTCGTGGCGCTTCGACCGTGGTGAAGAGCTTCATCACCTCGATCAGGCAAAGCGGTGTCCCCGTCTCGACAAAGTCGCCTTCCTCGATAAATGGCGGCTCCTGAGGTGCCGAGGCACGGAAAAAGGTTCCGGTCATTGGCGCTTCGATCTCGATGTCGCCAGTGCTGTCATGTGAGGGGGCGGGCGCTCCCGTCGATATTGACTCGAGGGAGGAGGCGTCTGGCTTGGCTTGGCGGTCGTCGACGACCTGCGAAAAGCCGGGACGGGACGCTTGTAGCCCCTCGCCACTGCGCCTCACTTCGAGGCGGAAGCTGCCCTCTTCAACAAGAAGCTCCGCACCTGCGCTGTCCAGCAAACGCAGGATCTCCTCGACATCGGCATGGGTCAGAGTCATCCAGCTTCTCCCGGTGGCGCCGTCTGAGCCGTCGTTTCTCCATGGGTCTCGTCGGCATCGTAAAGGATGGCCAAAGCTGCACCATGACCGGCGAAGGCGCCCTCCGGCAGGAGCCGCCGTCCCAGACGGCCCGAATGCGCCGCTTTGAGGGTGGTGCGTCGTTCGCCTTGTGCGATCTCGGCCAGGTCTTCTCCGCTCCGGATCGGGCCGGGAGCCACCCGCCACGAGAGCGAACCGGCTATAGGCGCTCTCACCGCTTGGCCATGGGCGGAGAGGGGATCGTATTGATAACGGTAACATAAGCCTTTAGAATCCGAGACTGTGAGAACGGCGAAGGGCTTTCTCTTCAGAACGGTCCGCAGAGCTTGTTTTTCCTTTTGTTCCAACCTCCTGCTCCTAATTGGTTTTTTGTATATAACGGAAGGCGCCGACAAGTGCTCAACAACAGTATGGCCGAGTTGATATCGTGGCGCAATTGCTTCTGGAGCGAGACTAAGGTCATGAGAAATGCGAGGGAGCATGAAGCGTTTGTTGATCGCTAACAGGGGTGAGATCGCGCTTAGGATCGCCCGTGCTTGCCGCGCGCTCAGCATCGAGACGGTGGCTGTCTATTCGAGCGCCGATGCGGCGAGCGCGCATGTCTGGGCGGCCGATATGGCGGTCGAAATCGGTCCGGCCCCGGCGAGCCAGAGCTATCTCGATCCCGGCTTGCTGCTCGAGACGGCCCGTCGCTGCGGCTGCGACTCGCTGCACCCCGGCTATGGTTTCCTCTCGGAGAATGCGGCCTTCGCCCGCGCGGTGGGGGAAGCTGGACTGTGCTTTGTCGGTCCTCCGGCGGAAGCGATCGACTTGATGGGCGATAAGGCGCGCGCCCGGCGCACGGCGGAACAGGCCGGCGTGCCGGTCGTTCCCGGCTCCGAGGCCGCCTATCTTTCTATCGATGCGGCCACTGCGGCGGCCGAAGAAATTGGTTTTCCCCTGCTGCTCAAGGCGCGTTCCGGCGGTGGCGGGCGCGGCATGCGGGTCGTCGAGGATAGCGAGGCCCTTCGCCACCTCTTCGGACAGGCCAAGGCGGAAGCCGTAAGCGCCTTCGGTGATGGCGCGCTCTATCTCGAGCGCTTTTTCCAGCGTATCCGGCACATCGAAGTGCAGGTCTTTGCCGACAGCCACGACCAAGTCTCGCACGTCTGGGAACGCGACTGCTCCGTTCAGCGGCGTCACCAGAAGCTGGTGGAGGAGGCTCCGTCGCCTGCGCTCAGCGCAGAGACGCGGCGGGCGATGTGCGAGTCCGCCATGCGCCTTGCGTCTTATGTCGGTTACCGCAATGCAGGCACCGTAGAATTTCTCTACGATGTCGCCGAAGATACCTTCTTCTTCATCGAGATGAACACTCGGATCCAAGTGGAGCATCCGGTTAGCGAGGCGATTACCGGCCTCGATCTCATCGCCGAGCAGCTACGTGTTGCCGATGGCCAGCGCCTCAGCTTCGAGGAGCCGCCCATCCCGCAAGGCCATGCCATAGAGTTCCGGCTGAACGCGGAAGATCCACGCGCTGGCTTCCGTCCTTCTCCAGGCCGCTTGACCGCGTGGCGCCCACCGGCTGGCAAGGGCATCCGCTGCGATAGCGGTGCCTATCCCGATTACCGGGTCACGCCCTACTACGATTCCATGGTCGGCAAGCTGATCGTCCACGGTCGTGATCGCGCGGACACGATCGAGCGCAGCGCCGATGCTCTGGAGGCCTTCGAAGTGGATGGCATTTCCACCACCCTGCCGATCTATCGCGCCCTGCTGCGCGACCCTGACTTCCGCGCCGGAGTGGTGGACACCGGATGGATGGAGCGGGATTTCCTGGTTCGACTAGGATTAGGGAAGGGGCCGGAACGCCACATGCCCGGCCTGAATACCTAGCTCGGATATCTCAGACCTTGTGTAGATCGGGGTCTGAATCTGAGAGAATCTCTGTTCTAACAACAGCCTAACTAGGCCAGAGTAGTTCCCCGATGCAAACAGAGTGTAGCGTTCATTTGTTTGGTTTCCCAGCGGTGGAAGGCCGTCGAGTGGAGGCGGCGTTTGACGCGAGCCTGGCGGCGTCCGGTGCCGGCGCGCTGCTGCTTGGCGCGACCGACTAGGCGGTGCGGTCGATCGAGCGGTTATCCGGCTGCTTCGACGATGCGCGCCGGCCGGTTCTGATCGAGCACGAGACGCGCACGCTGGTCGGCCAGCGGGTGTATGGCATCGCGCTGGGCTATGAGGATGTCGACGACCACGACCACGACCACGACGAATGAACTGTCGGCCAACTTCGACGTCTATGTCTGCGAGCCGGGTATGACGCCGGGCGGCAGACTTGCGACGTGGTCCGCGATCTCGCCCGGCCGCGTGAACCACACATGCCCACTGTCGGCGTGCGTCCGAATATGCTGAAGCGCCCGTCGGAGTTGGACCAGCCGGAACGGCTGTCCGACGATGGGCGTATGGAGTGAGATTGCGCAGACGAGCGGCTGTTGTGCCGATTGACGCAGCATTTCTTCGAACTGGTCGACGATCATGCCGGTAAAGTCAGCGGCCGTGTGATGGCGGGTGAGCATGGCTGGCGCGTCATTGATCTCAACCGGATACGGCATCGCCAAGAGCGGACCGGCGCGCGTCGCGAGCCAGACCGGTTGGTCATCCAGCGGCCAATCGAGAACGTAGGAATAGCCTGCCTCCTTAAGCAGGTCGGGGGTGATCCCCGTTTCCGAAATCCACGGACCCAGCCAACCCCGTGGCGTACGGCCTTCGTGTCGGGCGATCGTTGCGGTCGCCTCGTCGATCAGCGCGCGTTCCGCTGCTTCGTCGAGATCGCCCTGGCGTTCCGAGTTCGTCCGACCGTGTGCGACGATCTCGTCACCGCGTGCCCGCGCGCGTTCGAGAATCTGTGGCGCATAGTCATAGACCGAGGAGTTGACGAGAAGGCAGGCCGGAATTTGCAATTCGTCGAAAAGATCGAAGAGTCTCCAGATGCCGACACGCAGGCCATAATCGCGCCAGGCAAAATTCCTCACATCGGGCTGAGGTGTCGCATAGGACGGCGTATGACCTAGACCCTCGCCGAAATGAAAGTGCTCCACATTGACGGCGACGTAGAAGGCCAGCCGCTTGCCGCCTGGCCACTCGTAATGCGGTCGACCAGAGATAGGACTATAGCGGTAGCGGCCGTGCGTTTTGAGGATCATTGCAGTTCACGCTCCGCCTGCTCGAACCGGCCGATTATACGTGCGAGATGGGCCTCACCCCAGGTCGCGATGAACTTTTGCGTTCCGTGGTTGGCGGGGTCGCGAAGCGCCGCGAGACGCTGTTCGACATAGGCCGGGGTGAGTGGGATACCGCAAAGCACTGTGATGCAGTGCTTCCAATCGTCGTAAGTCTTCAAAGACAGCACCATAGTTACCCTGTTGCAGCTTCTGCAGGCTGCTCCTCGATGAGCACGACAACCCGGTTCAGCGCGGGCTGTTGGAGCAGATGGTTGAGAACAGCCGTCTTGCCGCTGCCAGAGAACCCGGTCAGCACCGAAACCGGCAGACGCTGCGATGACCCATCGAGAGTCTTGCTTTCCATGGGGCTCCTCTTGCCCATTCAGGCCGCGCCGGCCGCGATACAACGCGCGCAGGTGCCCTCAACCTCGACGACGCGCCGCGTAGCGCGGAACCCGATAAGGGCGGCATCCTCGGAGATCAGGCCCTCAAGCCGTTGGTCTTCCAACTCGATCGCCGCCCCGCAGTTGCTGCAGATGAAGAACAGGCAGTCGTGCCGGCGCTCCGGATGCGCGCAGGGGATGTAAGCGTTCCGGCTTTCGATCTTCGAGACGAGACCCTGGGATATCAGAAACTCAAGCGCCCGGTAGACGGTGGGCGGCCCGACCGGTCGGGAGTCCCTGAGCTTCAGGGCTTCGACCAGTTCGTAGGCGCCTGTCGGGCGACCGCTCTCCCAGAGCAACTCCAGTATCTTACGCCGCAGCTTTGTAAGCTGCGCTCCACGCGCATCGCAAAGGGACATTGCCAGCGCAACCCGTTCAGCCGGCGCATGCTGCCCGCGGCAATTGGGGTCGGTGCAGGGCCTGGGCTTGATCGACAGAAGCGCCATGGCCTTATCCTTTTCTGGCGTCTCGATTAAATGCAACGTTATAATGTTGCATTTAATCGTTACAAGAGCCGATTGTCCCTGGTCGTGGCGTGCAAGATAGGGTTTGACATGGACACAGCAGTGGTCAGTGGCCGGCCCCCAGAATCCGTTCTGACTAACCCAGGTGGGCGCCGACGGCCCAGCCAAGCAGAGGCGGAAGCGGCGGTGCGGACGCTGATCGAATGGGCCGGCGACAAACCCGATCGCGAAGGCCTTGCCTTGCTACCTAAGTTCGATGCCGGCGCTGGCGTAAGCTACCCACAGCGGCGTGAAGACAGGGCTATGATTTCTACATCTTAGGCTCTTGATGGTACGGATAACGGTATGCGCAAATTGACGCAGTTTTAAGTGCAGCGTTTTCAATGTTTTAGAGAGCTCAGAAACAATGGAGTGGGAGTGAGCCCGTCCCACGGTCTGAGCTATAGCCACAGCTGTTCTTGCTCTTGGCACTGCTTGCTCAATCCAAGTGCAACAAGCAACCGGCTCGGGCCGCCAACCGGTCACGAGGCTGTCTGCATTTGTTGTTTGAGTAGGGGGCAATCCCTCAATCCGGGGGAGTTCTTGAGGAAAACACGCGTGAGTCGTGATAGACTGATGACCGATGCAAGAACGGTTGCGCAGTGCCTTGAAATGGATCGCCGGAGCCGCGGCCGCCGGTATCATCGGCGCGGTTGCGGTTGTGTTCGGCCATGACATCTACTGTGCGCTGCGTCCCCCTTTCGGCTGGGTCGAATGCGCGGTGACCGGCGACGAGCGGGCCAATGACGCCAATGAAAAGCGGAAGACGGCAGAGAGGCAGCTTGAGCAGATCGCTCAGAAGGCAAAGCAAGCGAACGAAAATTTTGAAACCGCCGAGACGCGACGAGTGGAGGCCGACCAGGTGCGTGGTGCCACCGCTGAGAAATTGCGTGCGGCGAAGGCCAAACTGGGCAGTCTCGACGAACGGCTCGAGTGCAATCCGGTCGAGCCGTCGGGCGGTGAGCAGCTGAAGCGAGCACTGGCGGAAGCGCAGACCGACGTCGAGCGTGCGGGGCAATGGCACTCGGACTTGGCCCTTCGCGTTAAATGCCTCGGCCTGCAGATTGCCGAGATGGAACGGCAGAGCGACCATGCTTCACTTCTGAATCCAGATCTCGGCCAACGGCTCGCCGGAGACGGCTGTGGCGGAGCGTTTAGCACGCAGCTGGAGCCATCTTCAGACGTGGGCAGTCTAATCATGCGCAAGCGCGAAGCAGAGGCTCAACAGGGCCCTGCCTACACTGCGCTCCAGGCCGCGTTGAAGCGCGTCAGGGACTCGCAAAGCGCGTTGGACAACCACAACTTGGAGACTGCCGAGGCGCAGCGATGTGCCCAAGCGAAGGCCCAGACCGCCGAGGCGGAGGTGCGCGCCGCGCGCGATAGAGCGCGGGCTGCCATCGGCGACCTTTCCGATGACCTCGCGGCCGCGGAGGGCCAGTTGGTCGAGGCGGACAAGGCGCGGGCGCGGGCGAAAGAGCTTGTCGATGGCCTCACGAGGGAGAAGGAGCAGGCGTGCCAGGATCTGACTCAAGCGACTACTACGCTGAGGCGCCTCGATCGACTTGAGTCGGCCGACAAAGGCGAAGACGTTGCTGGCAAGCATGGTTGCTGATGATCGGGGTTCATCTCCCTTTGCGACGAGCGGCGGCGCGTTTGAGTCTGGCGAGGTGTTCCTTGCAGGCCGCCTCGATCAGCTCGTGGAGGCGTTCGGTGCGGGCGCCGAGCCAGGTGAGGGCTTCTTCGTCGGTCACATAGTGCTTGGAGTAGCGCGCCTTGACGTAGGCTTCGACCAGGCGGTTGAACCAGGCGCGATGGCGCGCTTCATCGCGAGGCCAGGCCTCGAACAGGCGCGGATCGCGGCCTTCGGCCAGGGCGCGCAGGAACTTGATGTTGTGGGAGGGCGGGCTGTAGTTCGTCAGCGTTAGCAGCAGCGCGCCATAGGCATGCTCGATCGCTTGATGGAGTTCAAATGCAGCATGTCTGTGAAGTCCCTTGGCACGGCAAGCGTCGAAGCCAACCATGTAGTTCTTGGCGAAAGGTAGCCGCTCCTCGAACTGCTCCTTCGCCGTCTCGTAGGTTTCCTGAAGACTGCGCGGCCGCGGCTCGACGAGGGGCTCGTCGTCGAGCTCGTAGAGCACCACGCCTTCCTTGCGGATGTCGCTGAAGAAGTAATGGCCTGTGCGCAAGGCCGTGTTGGTCTCGCGCCGGCCACCCGGTAACTCAACCTCGTGGCGGAGGCGACCAACACCAGCAAAGGCATCGAGCAGCACGATTTCCCACATCGTGGGCAATTGCGTCTCACCGGGCTGATTCAGCCGGCCAACCATTACCTTCAGCTGATCCGTGTCCAGCACAGCGGCCAAGCGATTGCTTGCTTGCTGTACAGCACGGCGGGAGAAAACGACGTTCGTCATGAAAAGGTGCTTCCCGATAGTCGGTCGTGCAACAACACAGTCTGAATCAAATCACTCATGTCCTGGAACCGGTGGGGGGCGGGAGCGGCCCTCTCATACAAACCGGAAGGGTCGCGAGCGCCGGCCCTTCGTTCACCGTTGAGAGTACTCAAGCAAGTTAGAGCGTGTGTTCGTTGCCCGATTTCGCTCTGCGATCGGTACCGATGGTGTGCGACAATGGCACCGTACGGCCATTGTCAACAGCGGAGTATGGACGATGAGTAGCGATTCCCCCACACCCATGGCACTGCGTTCTCTTGAAGACCTGGGCGCGATGCCTGATGCGGCGCTGCCCATCCAGCGGTTGGGGACCACCTATGCGATGGCGCAGGATGCCACTTGGCTGGACTTCGACAACTTCGCCGTAGGCCGTTGGGATGGCACGCTCAGCATCTTCGAGAAGACGACATCGACCATGGAGGGCGCGCTGGTTACCACGGCGGTGACCACGCCATCGGACATGGGTGTGCAAATGGTTGAGTGGATGGCGCCGAACACCTTCGTGAGCTCTAACGGCAAGGCGTCGATGGTGGTCTGGCAAGCGCCCGACAGCCACTTCGAGCAGATCGAACAGGTGCAGACGCTGGCCTATGATGCATCACATGGCGCGGCGAACAGCGCGTCGGCCGCCGTCCTTGGCGATGACCTGTATCTCATGACCGGGCACGAGAACGGCAGCTTGCTGATATGGCAAGGCGAAGCCAGCGGAGCAGGTCTGAGGCTTCTGCAGACGGTCGATCTCAGGCGGGCCGACCCGGTGAACCCCTGGGGACTGCAGAACATCCGTGGTGTCAGTTGGTTCCTGTCCGACACATCTTCGATCAAGGTTGCCACCGGTTCGGAGAACGGCGAGGTCTGCATTGTCGATGTTCCGAGCGGTAAGGTGCTGTCCAGGACGCTTTTCAATCCGGCGGCCAAACGAGGCATAAACGCCATTTCCGTGGCAGGCCAGAACCTGCTGGTGGCCAATTGCTCGGTCGGTCCGGCCGACAAGAACCTCTGGTACTACTGGATCGATAGCGATGACTGGAGCATTGCATTGCGTGAGTCCATCAATCTGATCGTCGATACCTCACGGCCGCAGGCCTTCAACTTCGATGTGACTTGGGGCATGGCGAACGGCCAGATCGCCTTTTTCTCCGCGACCGAAGAGGGCGTTCTGTGGATGGGGGTTTTGGAGGATTGCACGATCAAGGTCTTGGGCTATGAGAAGGCGGCGGTCGCGGACCTTGGCGCCGCCTTGGCCGCCGGCGCCGGCAACCTGGCCTACGTCGCCTACAATGTGTCCAGTTTCGACACCGATCCGACGAGTGAACATCGGCCCGGCGTCAATCCGAACCGGATCGATCAGGCCATCGGATAGATGAGCCTGCGAGGGCAGCAATCGGAGGCGATGGTCAGTATTAAGGATCGTGCGCTGAGCAGGCCGACCCCGTTCCAGTCACCGCCGACCTCCAATCGATCCGGAAATCAAGGTAACCCGGAGCCAAGTAGTCTGGCACCTTCCTTCGATGTGTGAACGAGCCGGGCCAGAGCTAATTCTACGGTCTCAAATGGTGCAAGTCTGATATCCCGCGCCGGTCCGTTCGGCACAACGATCTGCACGGCCTGCCCCATCACATCTCCTGATAGACAGCTGGCGCAGCGCCCATCGCCCTGCTTCTGCTCGATGGACCTATGGCGAACGGCGGCCGCATGAAACCGGCGGGACGCACTTTTTCGCCGGCCCGCCTTCGCGATGCTTCGGCGGGCTTCCTCGCGCATGACACTGCGTGTCCAAAAAAGCGCGTCCCGCCGATCCTCCGCTCCGCTGCGGCCTGTCGGTTTATGCGGCCGCCGCCCGCCATGGCCGCTCCCGCGTCAGCAGGGCGATGGGCGCCCTCGCGACAGCCAAACAGGAGACTGAAAGATGGCACAGGCACTTGGATATGTGACGAAGACCGAGACCGGCGGATACGAAGGCACGCTCGCGACGATGAGCCTCAAGAAGCGGATCCGCATCCTGCCCAACCGGGCGAAGGAGAGCGACGCGCAGCCCGACTTCCGGGTCTACACCGAGGACCGCGTGGAGATCGGCGGTGGCTGGAACCGGGTCGGCAAGGTGAAGCTTGCTTCACTATCCCGCCCACTGAGCCAAGTAAACCGTGCCCAAAGCAAGGAGGGACAGGATCACTCCGCCTTCGCGCGTCATGTAACCGGGTACGCGGGCACGGTAGCGATCGAAGGCATCGCCGAAACGGGGGGCCAGCACCCAGCGCTCCTCGACGACGTTGAACGCGGCGCTGAACAGGAAGTAGAGCGGCAAAAGCGCGAGCGTGGTAAGTGCCCCGGCGGCCACGGCGAGGCCGCCGTGCGCGAGAAAGTCGTAGAGGAACATGGGGTGCCTGACCCGAGCGTAGTCGCCATCGACCAGCAGCCGTGATGGTCTCAGGAAATCGACCATCGCCGCGCCGGTGGCGTCCTGGTTCTCGCGAAAAATCTGAAGAGCGCGAAGACCATACCAGACGAACACGAGCCCGCCGGCCAGGCCGACAATCAAGGCCATCGCCTGGCCTTGAGACAGGCCCTCGTAGAGAGACGGAAAGCGCGTTTGCGGCAGAAAGGGAAGGACGTACCACAGGACGGAGGGCAGCAGGCTCAGCCAGTAGAGGAGAGTCCGCGCGGTCCCGGCCCCCTTCGGGCCGGCAGCCGCCGCAACGTCGTTGCGACGAAACGCCAGCAATCCGCTCGACACACCCAGAAGGGATACTGCGAGAACCGAAAGAACAGCGGGTGAGGAGACATCCTCGGCGACCCGGCCGACGAGGAAAAGGGCTGTTTGGGAGAAGGTATCCAGTGTCTCAGACATGGCCTCGCTCACGTTCAGGCTGGCAGGCTGTCGGCCGAGGGGAGGTTTCGCACGAACTGTCGATACAGCCGCGCATAGGCCCCGTCGGAGGCGAGCAGGGCATCATGTCGGCCGCTTTCCACCAGCCGACCGCCCTCGAGCATCAGGACTTGGTCGGCACGCTCGATCGTCGATAGCTTGTGGGCGACGACAACCACCGTCCGCGACCCCGATAGCTGATCGATAGCCGTTCGGATCGCCTGCTCGCAGAGCGGATCGACGGAGGCGGTTGCCTCATCGAGCAGCAATATGGGCGATCGCTTTAAGAGAGCCCGCGCGACCGACAGGCGTTGACGTTCGCCGCCGGAAAGGGTCATGCCTCCTTCGCCGATGATCGTCTCGTAGCCGTCGGGAAAGCTGTCGATGAGCTCGGCGCAGCAGGCCATTTCGGCGGCTGCGCGCACCTCCGCGTCGCTGGCTTCGGGGCGGCCCAGGCGGATGTTGTAGGCAATCGTCCCGCTGAAGAGATAGACGTCCTGGAGCACCATGGACAGGTTCTCCATCAGCGTCTCGGGATGGAGATCGCGAAGGTCCACGCCGCCGATCCGAACGGCGCCGGACCGCACATCGTGAAAGCGTGCCAGAAGGTGCAGCAAGGTCGACTTGCCCGCCCCGGATGGGCCGACGATGGCCGTCAGGGATCCCTGGGGAATGCGGCAGGAAACGGACGATAGGACGTTCCGCCGATCTCCATAGCCGCAGGATACGGCATCGAGGACGATCTCCTTGCCGGCGGGCATCTCCGTCATTGACCCCGGCGGCAGCGGCTCCATCTCGGTGACCGCCCGAATCCGCCGCAGTCCTTGGGCGAAGTAGGACACCATGGCCAGTGACGAGGTCGCTTCGATCAACGGCATGTAGAAGCGCTGACTGACGACCATGGCGACGACGAAGGTGGCGAGCGATAGCTGATCGGACAGAACGAGCCAGCTTCCGGCGGCCAGGAGGACGATAAAGCCGGCCTCGAGTGCGATGGCAAAGCTGTAGAACGCCAGGCCGCCGAAGACTTCGATCCGGATCGACGCATCCCGGAGATCGCGCAAGGATTGGTCCAGGACCGTACAGCGATTTCCGGCCAGGTTGAAGGCGCGGATGACCCCGATACCCTGGACGTACTCCAGCAAGCGGGCGCTGACCTCGCCCAGGAGCCCGATGCGCCGGCCATAGAGATGCCGGAAAAGCGCCCGCAGGCTGACCATCAAAAGAAGCGCCAAGGGAACGGTTGCCAGCGCGGCCAGGCCAAGGCGCCAATCGATCAGCACCAGGAGGATACCCATGACCAGGGGCACGCAAAGCTGGCCCACCAGGACAGGCAGGAGGTGGGTCAGAAGCTCCTCCAACATCTGGACCGTCTCGGTGACCACGTGGCTGAGATCGCCGACCGCACGCCGCGTGAGCAGCCCGAGCGGTAGGGACTTCAAGTGCCTTGCCAGTGCCAAGCGAAGATCGCAGGTCGCCCCATAGCCGTCGATGAAACTGTGGCGGTCGGCCAGGAGGCCGAAGAGGTACTGCAGCAACAAGCCGCAGAGTGCCGCCGCCATTAGCCACAAAAGCACGGTGACGGACATCCAGCTTTCCATCAGGGCAGGCAGGGCGACGTAGGCCGCTAGAAAGGGAAGGCTCCCGGCCAGCGCCTCGAGCAAGCGCAGCAGCACGCTTCTGCGCAGGCGTCTGCGACCGTCGCCACCGACAAGAGCCGTGACATCGTCGAGAAGCGGCAGGCGCACGGTGCCCTCCTTAGCCGGCTGTCGCCGCCGCTGCCGCGGCGGGGCGATAGCTGTCGGCGAAGAGTGATCGGTAGACATCGTTCACGGCCAGGAGCTCCTGGTGTGTTCCGTCGCCGACGATGCGGCCGCGGTCGAGGAGCAGGACCCGGTCGGCCGTCGCTACGGTGGACAGCTTGTGTGTGACGGCCAGCACGGTCTTGCCGAGGGTCAAGCTGCGCAGTCCATTGGCGACCCGCGCCTCGGTCTCCGCGTCGGCGAAGGCCGTCATCTCGTCGAGCACGATGACCGGTGCGGGGCTGAGAAGTGCGCGCGCGATCGAAAGGCACTGGCGCTCACCACCCGAGAGCCAGGCGCCGCGGTCGCCGATCTTGCTGTGATAGCCCTGGGGCAGCGCCTCCACCCAGGGGCCGATACCGGCGGCCTCGGCGGCGGCTTTCACCGACGCCTCGCTGATGGTCTTCTGCCAAAGGCGAATATTCTCCAGCACCGTGTCGTCGAAAAGGAAGACCTCTTGGAAGACGAAGCTGATCCGATCGTTGATCCCTTGCCCCGGAAGCGCGCGCAGGTCGACACCGTTGACCGAGATCCTGCCGGCATCCGGATCCCAGGCGCGCGCGAGGAGCTGAACGACGGTCGACTTTCCCGCACCCGATGGCCCGACGAGGGCGGTCGTGGTGCCGGCGTCGAGGCGAAAGGAAACTCCGTCGAGTGCCAAGCGGCGCCCGTAGTTGTAGCTGACCGCCTCGAATTCGACGGCGGGGGCCTGCTGCAGCGTTCCCTCGGCAGGCAATTGCGGCAGGTCGGGCGTGTCGAGCAAGGTGAAGAGCCGCCCGGCACCGTGCTCGATCATGCGCATCAGGTTGCTCGCAAAGATCAAGCGAAGCGCCGGCAGGACAATCCCGGTGCCGGCCAGAAGGAAGAGCAGGAAGACGGGCAGGCTGAGCGTGCCTTCGAGAACCAACAGGACGCCCAGGGGCAGAATGACCAAGACGCCAGCGCGGATGACCACGTTGAACCCGCTCCAGTAGGGTATCATGCGCCGGGCGACCTCGGTGACCAGGTCACGGTAGCTCTCGACCGCCGCGCGAAGCCGCTCGTCGTTGACCTGCGCAGCCTTGAACACCTTGATGACCGCAATGGCCCTGACGAACTCCACCAAGGCCGCGTTCATGGTCTCGCTGGCCCGAACGTAGCGGGCCATGACGTCGTTCACGTTCCGATACATAACGACCTGAATCAGGATGGCGAACGGCAGCGCCGCCACCGACGCCAAGGCCATACGCCAGTCGATCCAAAGCAGGATGGCGAAGGTTGCCAGAGGCGCAACGACGGCGGCCGCGGCATCGACCAGAATGTGCGCGATGAAGAGCTCGATGCGCTCGACATCCTCCTGGAGGGTTTTCTTGATCGCGCCGCTCTGCCGCCGGGTGACGAGACCAAGCGGGACGCGGGTGAGCTTGCGCAGGACGGCCAGGCGCAGGTCGTAGAGCACGTCGTAAGCCGCCACATGTGAGCAGCCGAAGGCAGCCGCCATGAACAGCCAGCGCAGGATCAGGCCGCCACTGGCGATGAGGAGGAGCATCCCGATCCGATCGCCGTCGGGCTGCGGTTGCAGAAGCGTGTCTGCGACTTGGTAGACGATGAGCGCCGGGAGAAGCGACAGCACTGCGCTGATGCTGCTGAAAGTACAGGCGGCAACCAGAAGCCAGCGCCGGGATCGGCCGAGCTGCAGCAGGCGCCTGAAGTTCGACCAGCCGTGCAACGGATCGCTCACGACGGCCCCCGATGGAAAGGCTGTGATGCCGATGACGCCTCCGTGGCCCGGCCTGACGTCGAGAAGAAACACCGCCCATGGCCGCGCCGCCACGGCCCTGCAGCGACGTGGCGGAACAGGAAGCCGCGCACCGGCACAGCAGATGCCACGGCGAGCCGATGCGGTCTCCCCCGGTCGTCCGAAAGCGGGAGAAGGGAGGCCGGCATGGGATCGCGCCCGTGGCGATGAACAACGAGCCCGTGGGCGCTTTGCGGGAAGACGGGCCCGCAGGCGACATCCGGGGTTTTGATCTCCCTGGGCGGCAGCGACAGACCCAGGCCGATCACCTTCGAGGCCGCCTCCTTCAGGGTCCAGAGCGCCGAGGCCGCTTCCGCGGAAAGCGCGTCCGGGCAGGCGAAGCGCTGCTGCTCCGCGTCGTGCAGGAGATCCTGCCAGGGCAGCCGGGCCGAAGCGACGGCGTCCAGGGCCTCGACGTCGATCCCGCAACTGCCGTGCAGGGACACCGCCACGGCGACGAAACGCCCGCCGTGGCTGAGGCTGAACGAGAGGCGCCCGGCGCCAAGGAGGTGAGGCTTGCCGGCAGCGTCGTAGCGGTAGGTAAGCCCCGTCGGCTTCCGCCCTAGGATCGCCGCGTGAACCCAGCGTTTCAGCAGATGGGCACTGCGATGGAGGGCGCGGTCGCCGGCGAAGCGGAACCTGGCGGCAGCGGCTTCCTCGTTCGCTGAAAGCGCCGTCGACGCTGCGTCGGCAAGCTGATCGACCACGTCGAGGACCCAGACGCCCATCCAGCCGTGACGGAGCACCCGGCAAATCGGATCTTGCACGATCGCGCGCGGGACGGCCCGCCAGCAAGCCTCCTCAGCCGAGGCCGTGTCCCGGCTAGCCATGCTTTGCACGCTCCTTCGGCAACAGAAAGCTGATGACGGCGAGGCCGCCCGCGATTGCGGCGAGCGCCTGAAACGGAACGGCCGGCGACAGCGTATAGAGTGCCGTGCCCAGCAAAGGGCCGACGATGAAGGCCAGGGGCGGCATGGCGCTCATCATCCCGGCCACCTCGCCTTGCATCTCCGCCGAGGCGCGCAGGGAGGCGGCGGCCAGCAGGCTGGGTCCGACAAGCCCCATGCCGATGCCGAGAGTCAGGGCCGCTGCGATCATCGTGCCCATCGACCCTGCGAAGGACAGGATCGAGAAACCGGCGACGAAGCCCGAGAGGCCGATGCGCAGCAGAACGAGCGGATCAAGCGTCCGGGTGCGGCTGACCCAGGCCTGGGCTGCGATCATGGCCACTGCAAGACCCGCCAGCACGAGACCGACCGACTCCGCCGCGTCCACCGTCGGAAGCCGCAGGCGATCTTGGAGCAGGAAGGAGAGGGTCTGCTGGAGAACCGCGAGACCGAGGAAGCTGCCGAACGACAAGATCATGAAGGGGACGATCTCGCGCCTGGCGCGTCCGACAGCCGCGGGTCTGGCCTGGGTGCTCAGCCTGGCCGGGCTTCGCAAGGTCAAGGCGGCGACCGCCGTGACGAGCGTCAGCGCGGCGGTCACGTAGAGGGGCGCGAGCAGATCGACAGAGACCAAGGCCGCGGCGATTGCGGGACCAAGAACCATGCCCAAGCCAAGGCCCAGCCCGATCAGGGCCATGGCCGAGGTTCGCTTCTCTTCGCCGCTCAGATCGGCCATGTAGGCGGCGGCGGCCGGTTGGATCCCGGCGGTGCCGATGCCGAAGAGCATGCGAAGGGCGATGAGCCCGAGCAGCAGGGATAGTCCCGAGACGGCACCGGCCCGCCCTGCCTCCAGGACCCCGGTGAACAGCAGGGTGGTCGAGGCGTAAGCCAGCAGTCCGAAGACGATGACCCGCCGACGCCCCCAGCGGTCGCTCAGCCGTCCCCAGGGGGCCGAGCAGAGGAAGACCATGAAGGCCGAGAGGGCCGTAATCAATCCGATCTCCGTCGGCGCCAGACCGAGATCCCGGCCCAGCACCGGCAGGATGGCATAGAGCACTGTCTGCCCCATCCCGTACAACGTCATGCTGGTCAGAACCAATGCCTGGCCGCTTCGCACCGAGCCCTGGTCCAATGCTGTCCCCTGGGCCGTCCCCTCGGCTGTTCCGGGTGCTTTGCCGCTTGTCATGGACGGGCCAGCTCCGGGGTCTCGGCCCCAACCGCGTGACGGGCCCAGGCAAGAAGCGCCGCGCTGGAGTGGGCGGGCAGGCTCATGTGATCGGCCCCGGCAACGCGCCCGAACGTGACCGATGTGCTATCGACGGCGGCGGCCAGGGCCGCCACCCGGTCCGCGGAGATGACCGCATCGTCTTGCCCGGCCAGCAGGAGAACGGGGAGGGAGAGGCTCTTCAACCGCTCCGTTGCCGGCAAGGCGCTGTGCCAGAGGTGCAGCAGCGAACGATCGAAGGTCGATTGCAAGAGGGGCTCTTCGAAGCTGCTCGGCCAGTTGTACCGCAACGCCGGGTAAGCCGAAGACACCAGGCCGCGCGGGGAAACGGAGAACAGCGGTTGCTCTATATCGAAGCCGGCTTCCACGCCGGCGCCCGAGAAAAAGGGGGCGAGGGCGGCGACACCGCCAAGGGGAACCCCAGCTTCCGTGATGGCCTGCACCAGCGCAGGCCTCGACACCAGTTCGGCACCGAAGGAATGTCCGATCAGCAGGAGCGGCAGCTTGGGACGCGCCGCGGACACCTCGGCGGCCACGGCGGCGAGATCGCCCACCAGGGTCGATGGCGCCGGCATGGTGCCGCGTCGGCCGGTGGAAAGGCCATGGCCCGGCAGGTCGACCGTCACCACCAGGACGCCCGCCTCGGACAGCCGCTCGGCAAGGCCGTGATACCAGCCGCCGTGGAGGCCGAGGCCATGCACGATGACTGCCGCGGCGAAGGCCTCCGCCGTCGGCGGCGTTCGGCGCAGGGCGAGCCGATGGCCGGATGGGGTGGAGAACATCGTCACCGGCGCCGCTTGACCCGAAAGGCCTGAGGCCTCCCCGAAGGCACCTTCGCCCCACCAGGGAATCCAGCGGTCGCCGCTGAAGAGCACCGCGGCCGACAGGGTGACGACGACGGCAACCACGAGTGTGAACCGCCGTATCATGCCGCCTCCTCGCGGGGCTGGAGGCAAAAGAGGCTGTATCCCTCCCGCAGGCGCCGCGGCAGGGGAAGCCACGCCGTGATGGGCCAGCGCCGCCGCAAGAGCTCCGGCAGAAGGGCGTGAGACGCGGCGACTCTGTAGCCGCTCTCCTCGCCATAGAAGCGGCTCGGCCGTTCCGGCGCCCAGGCGAAGCGCGCGGCCTCGGACCCGGTGAGGCGGCGAAGCCGCTTGTTGCTCTTACGCAGAAGATGGCCGTTCTGGGCGTCGAGCAGAAGCGACCCTCGGGGCACCCGCTGTCGGAGCGTCCGGAGCAAGGCGCGTTTTTCCCCTTGATCCAGGTAATCGATCAAGCCTTCGATCACGACGAGAACCTGCCGGTCCGTCGCCGGGAGCGAGTCCGGCAGGCCCGCGACCAGGTCGCCGACGTGCGGTTCTACCTTTGCCCAGAGACCGGCCCAAGGCGAGTCGGCGAGCAGGGCGGTCTTGGCATCGAGGACTGCGTCGAAATCGAACTCGCGGTAGTGGGAAATCTGCGGATAGTCGCCCGACAGCAGCTTCTGCCAGCGCGAGTCGAAGCCCGCCCCGAGACTCCATACTTCGACATGCGTCTGGCGCTTGGCGGTCAGGAAGGCCACGATACGCGCATCGATCCAAGCGGCTCGTGCTGCGATCCCCTGGCGCGTGAACGCGTTGATTTCGGCTGCGAAGGGCGGCGGGCCCAGACGAGAGATCAGCCAGTCGGAGACCGGCCGTTCCAGACCCCAGTGCCGGCCGCACTCCGTATGGCTCCATGCGGTGAGCCAGGCGGTGCGGTTGAGATCGGTCAGGGCATCGATGGTCATTCGGCGGCCCTCGTCGACCGCTGCTGTAAGCAGAAGATGCCGGTGCCTGGCGAGGCGCCTGTCGACCAGGTGAGGGAAAGGTTGCAGGCCTGCGCCAGCTCGGAGATCGCGGCCCGCTCCATCTCGCGCACCAGATCGCCCAGCTCGGGACAGCCAAGCGTCGCGAGCAGGCGCGCGTAAGTGCAGCGTCCGATAGACAGGGTGAGGACGTCGCCGGTCCCCTGCGTCACCTCCTGCTGCAGCACGCCTTGGCGTTCCGCCTCTTCGAAGTAGGCGACGAGATAATCCCGCAGTATCGCGCCCGGGGCCTCGGCAGCGGCGAAGACCTGGGCGGACGGCCAGAACCACGCCATTTCCATGGCGCCGCTGTCGAGAAACATCTCGGCATAGAGGTCCCGGGCCGACGACCCCAGCACCTTGCGAGCCTCGCCGTAGCCGGCGGCGAAGAGGGCGAAATCCCGACACACCTTGCGGCGGACGGAGAGGGTCGTGATGTCCTCGGCAACCGGCTTCAAGCGCTTCAGGTTGCGTCTTTGTGCGGCCATGACCCGTCTAAGCACCAGCCCCATGCGGAGGCCCGAAAGCCGTTCGCGCAGACTGCGCCAGAGGCGCGAGCGCTTGAGGCACTCCTGCTGCCTGCGTTCGATCTCCGGCGGGACGAAGGTGAGGCTGTACCAGCATTTGCCGAAGTGCCGCAGTCCCGAGGCCTGTCCCGTCGATGGCGAGCTGTGGCCGAAGAACGAGCGATGGTCCTGGGGCTCGGGAGTCGAGGGCAGCAGGATCACGCCTCTTTGCAGGAGCGCGGCCTCGATCTCCCTATCATCGAGCTGGAGGGCCTCGCAGGGGTGGACGCCCGGCAAGATGGTCTGCCGGGTCCGTAGAAAGGAGAGCGCGACCGAAACGAGGAAGGACGCCGTAAGGTAGGCTGGTGGGATCGGCCCATGCAGCATCAGCCCCGCCGCAGGCTCGTGGGCGGGCGCGACGACCATGGTCGTGGTCTCGCTGGCATCATGGCGCCGGCTGAGCCTCAGGCCGGAGCGGTACATCATGTGCGCCAGGCGCGTGCGAAGGGCGCCGACCCGGAGGAGACCCGACCAGGCCAGGAAACGAGCGAAGGCGCGGGGCAGGAACTGTACGTGATAGCGATGGTCGAGCGCGCGAATGCCCAGGCGCTCGGCGGAGCCTTTGAAGGGAAGCGTGATCGCCTCGGGCGAAGGGAAGGGTAAGAGATCGAGGGGCTGCCTTTGACCGGCGAAGAGATAGGTGGCGGCTGCGTCGCGCCACGGCGTGGGCAGCTCCTGCGTTCGACCGTCGCGGAACAGCGGAATGCGTCGTCGGAAACCGCTCAGCAGTACCTCGGGGCTGGCCGCGCCGCCGCCGTGACGTGCACCCATGAAGAGGCGCACCATGTAGTCTCGAGGTGTCGCGCCACCGCGCTCCGCCAGACGGCGCAGCATCCACGTGGACAGGCCGGGTGTCAGCCCGAGGCCGGTGACCAGGCGGGCACCGGCGCGCCGCGCCTCTCCCTCCAGCCCCAAGGTTTCCATGGCCGCCTGATCGCTATCGTTGATATCGAGGCAATCGACCCCTTCGGCCAGACAGGCGCGTTGGACCTTGGTGCCGAGACGGCCGAAGGGACCGGCGGTCATGATGATCAGGTCCTGGCCGCGACAGGCCGACCGCAACGACGCTTCGTCTTCGATGTCGAAGGCAATCAACTTGAGCCCGGGCAGATCCTCGCGCGGGGCTGGCGCCCGGCTTGCGATGCTCACATCGGCGTCGGGCAGGCTGCGGACGAGGTCCGCGACGATGAGGCGGCCGACCGTGCCGTTGCCGCCGATCACGAGAATGCGTGGATCAGGCATGGGCCGCCCCCGCGAGAGTGGCATCGTCCCTTGCTGCCGCGGGCACTGTTTCCGAGAGGATCGGGGCACTTGCGCGGAACGCCGCGAGGAAAGCGCCGGGATCGACGACTTGGTGCAGCATGCCGACATGGGGGGGCAGTATCCTGTCCTCCAGGGCCATCACGGTGGCGATCCCGGCGATGATGCCCGTCGCCTCATAGGTGTTCCCCACGACGATCTCCGCCATAAGCGATCGGCCATCGGCCCAACGAAGCCGGCAGTGGATGGCGAAGCAGGGTAGCGTGCCCCACCGCAGATCCCGCTCGGAGGCTCGGGCCAGCCAGCGGGCCGAGCGCCGAAGCTGCGCGTCCGTGCGATAGAGCTTGCACAGCTTGATCAAGCTCAAGGCCGCGCCGCTCCAGAAGCCGTGATTGACGCCGTGGCAGTCGATCTGCGGAATGCCGAGCTCTTGACCGAGCGTGGCCAGTTCTTCGGTGTAGGTCAGGAAACCCGTGACTTTGCCGACGGGCGGCCGCAGGTCGAGCCGACGGAAGGCTTTGCGGAAGGGCACCGGGACCGGCCGGCCCCCCTCGATCCGGGTTGGCGGGCGTTCGGCACCGAAATCGCCGAGGCTGAAGACGATGTCCTCGGCGGAGATAAGAGTCCATCTGTCGGTGCCTGCATAGAAGACCTCCATCGCCGCCGGCGCTTCGCTTTCCTGAGAGGCGAGCCAGCGCGGATAAAGCCCGGACAGCCCCGGCAGCAGGCCGGCGTTGATGACCACGGGAACGCCGGCCGCGCGGATCGGTCCGTCCTGTTCTTTCAGCCGTCGAAACACGGGGTCGTAGCCGCCGGCGTCAATCACCGGTCGTTTCGCCGCCGCGGCGGCCAGCACGACCCGGTCGAGCACCTTGCTGGACGGGCCGGCGCAGTTCAGCACCACGTCCATTTCGCGGCAGAAGCCGGCGAGCTCGGCATCGTCGAAGAGGTCCAGCTTTCGGGGCGCGACCTGATTCTCTTGCCCTGCGAACACGGCAGGCATGCGCGCCGGGTCGCGGCCGGCCGCGAACACCTGGCCCCGGCCCGCCGCCAGCAGGTAGCGCAGGGCCGCGCCGCCGACGCCGCCTCGGGCCCCGATGAGCCCGATCCTGGTCATTCGGCCACCAGAGGAGGTGCGCTGCTCTTGAGCAGGCTGCTCACAAGCCCGTTGAGCCGTTCGGCAAGGTCGGCGGGGTGGGTCTTGATCAGCATGTGCCGCCCCGGAAGCTGGCCGGCTTCACCTTGTTCGAACAGCGGGAACCAGCGATGGGACTCCTGCGCGAGCTCGCGGTCTTCCTCATTCTCGCCGACGAGGATCAGGGCCGGCGTCGCAAGCCGACGATCCGGCTCGAACCGGTAGTCCTCCATAGTCCGGGTCTGCTCCCTGAGCAGATGCAGGTAGCGGGCGGTATCCTGCTCGGAGAGCTGGGAGGCGTCGAAGTCGTAGAGCTCACGCGAGTAGGCCAAGAGCTCTTCGTCGCTCGAACGGATGATCAGGTCGAGCTCTCCGCGCACCCCCGGTGGTGTCGAGGCAACCAGCACGACGCTTTGGGCCGGCCGGCCAGCCAGTTCCAGGCGCCGGACCACCTCGTATGCAAGATATCCGCCGTAGGAGTATCCCATGACGAAGAGCGGAAGGGGCGGCATCTCGTGCAAGGCCGCGACGATGCGTTGGCCGAGATCGGCGATGGAGAGCGTTCCTTCACCGTCCGGCTCATCGGGGTTGGCCGCCAAGATTTCGCTCGGCCCCTCCAGGTAGCGCGCCAGTTCGACAAACGAGGATGCGTTACCGCAGGCGAAGGGGAGAAGCAGAAAGCGGGCCTGGGCGGCGGCATCGCGTCTCAGGACCGAGAGAACGCCCGTGTCGTCGCTCTCGCGTCGATGCCCTTCCTCGAAAAAGCGTGCTGTTTCCTCGACTGTCTCGTAGCTGAAGACATCGCGCAGTCCGAAGCCTTCCAGACCCATCTCGCGGTAGAGCACGATAAGGCGCATGGCGGTCAGGGAGTTTCCGCCAAGCTCCCAGAAGTTATCGTCCGCGCCGACCTGCGCGAGGCCCAGAACCTCTTGCCAGGCCGCCGCGACTCTGCGCTCAAGATCGCTTTTCGGCGCGACGAACTCCGCCGCCTCCGCCGAAGGACGGACACGTGGCAGCGACTTGTGATCGAGCTTGCCGCTCGCCGTGGTCGGCAGCTTGTCCAGCCGCATCCACAGCGCCGGCACCATATGGGCGGGCAATTGCGCCGCAACCGCCTCGCGCAGCGCGGCGACGCTCACCTCGCCGTCGGGGGCAGTGTAGAACCCGACCAGTTGCTGCTGGCCCGCCGGATCGGCCTGCGTCACCACGACGGCTTGCCCGACCGCTGGGTGCTGGCGCATCGCGTGCTCGACCTCGCCCGCCTCGATGCGGTAGCCGCGCAGGTTGATCTGGTGGTCTTCGCGCCCGAGAAATTCGACGTTGCCGTCCGCCCGGACACGTGCCATGTCGCCGGTGCGATACATCATCGCCTCGCCGCCGACGAAGGGGTCGGGGACGAAGGCCTTGGCCGTGCGCTCCGGCTTGTTGAAGTAGCCGGCGGCAACGCCGACCCCACCCAGGCAAAGCTCGCCCGCCACGCCCGGCATGCAGGGCTGGCCCCAGCGGTCCAGGACGTAGATCCTGTTGTTGCTGAGCGGCAAGCCGATCGGAACGACGTCGAGATCGATCCGGCCCTCGGCGTTCGTCGGGATGGGATAGAAGGTTGAGGCGACGCTGACTTCGGTCGGGCCGTACTCGTTGATGAACCGATGGCTCGGGTAGATGTCGAGCCAGGCGTTCAGGTCCTTCGTATTGATCACCTCGCCGCCCAGCATCACGCGCAGGTTCGGCGCCATCGGCAACGGCCCCAGGTCGAGGTGCGCTCTCGCGTTCGCCAGCAAGGAGAAGTGCGACGGCGTGACGTTGAGGAACGTGATCTTCCGCTCGCTGAGGAAGCCGAGCAGAGTTTCCACGTCCCGTGTGTTGGGCTCGTCGAGGATGTGCAGGCTGGCGCCGCGCATCAGTGGCGTCCAGTTCGTCGCCAGGGTCATGTCAAAGGCATAGGAGGTGACGAAGGCGACCCTGTCTTCCGGCGACAGGCGGTAGTACTGGCCGACCCAGTGCAGGAAATTGAGGATGTTCCGATGGCGGATCATCACGCCCTTGGGCTGGCCGGTCGAGCCCGAGGTGTAGATCATGTAGGCGAGGTCGCCCGGCCCGGACGGATCGGCAGGCGCGTCGCAAGCCGAGCGGGCAATGTCCTCCGGGCCGAAGCGGCGCCAAGGCCCGGGTGCCGGCGTTCCGTCGAGAACGACCAGGGCTTGCAGATGATCCGCGGCCTCGGGGATCCGATCGAGAAACTGCTGTTGAAGCATCAGCACCGTCGCACGGCAGTCGTCGAGGACATAGGCGATGCGGTCCGGCGGATAGTCGGGATCGATGGGAACGTAGGCGGCGCCTGCCTGCAGAACGCCGAGCTGGGCGACCAGCATGTCGACGCTGCGATCGAGCATCAGGGCAACGAAGCTGTTCCTGGTGACGCCTTGTGACTTGAGGAGCGCGGCGACGCGGTTCGCCTCCTCCAGCAGCGCGCCGTAGCGAACCTCGCGGTTCTGGAAGTGGAGGGCTGTCGCTTCAGGGCTTCGCCTTGCCTGGGCGACGATCTCGGCCTGGATTGTCGAGACCGGATAGTCGACGACGCGATCGTTGAGGCTCGCGGTCAACTGGGCGAAGTCGGCCGGCAGCAGGGACGTGGGCGCGAAGGCCCCCAGTGCCCCGTCTTCCGTATCCGCGTTCGCCAGCTCGCTGCAGATCGACTGGAACTGACCGGCGAGCGTTTCGGCGAAGTCCCGGTCCATCAAACCGCGGACATAGTTCCAGTTGACGTAGAACTCGCCTTCATAGTCGTAGAGCACCAGGTCGATGAAGGTGCCCGGTGCGCCGGTGCGGAACCAGGGGTTGGCGACCCTGAGTTTCTCCAGGCGATCGAACTCCCCGCCGTAGACGCCGATGGAGTTGCTGAAGATGAGGGAGCTCATGGAGCCGGCGGCGCTCTGATCGCGTTCCGCGATCAGGCGGGACAACTCGATCGACGATACCGGCGTGCTGAGCAGCTCGCGGGTGAAGCGCTCGACCTTCTTGGCGATTTCGACGACCGGCTCGGTGCTTTCCGTCTTCACCCGCACGGGGAAGATGTCGATGAAGGTGCCCATGACATCGCGGGCGCCGCCGAAGTATTGCTCTCGGTTGAAGACCGGCATGTTGACGATCAAGTCGCCCTGGTTGGACCAGAGATTGACCAGCTTGAACCACACGGCCAGGAGCAAGGAGTTCAGCGTCACCTGATTGCACCCGGCCAGCGCCACCAGGCGTGCCATGTCTTCGGCCGCCAGCTTGTGGAAGACGGTGTCGAACCAGACGTCTTCGATCGTCGCCGGGTCGCGCTTGAACGGCAGCAGCGCCTTCGGCGGCAGGTTCTGAAACAGGGAGAGCTGATAGGCCATCGCCTGCTGGTAGCTTCTGGTGCGCTGCCGGATCTGCTCGATAAGCACGTAGTCGCGGAACTGAAGTGCTAACTGGTCGTCCGGAAAGGCCCGGTCCTCGGTGACGGCGTCGTAGGCCTGAAAGACCTCCTGCAGCAGATGCATGAAGCTGTAGCCGTCGATCAGCAGGTGGTCGATGTTGAACAGGAGGGCGTGCTCGCCGTTCGCTTTGCGCCAGACCTCGCAGAGGAAAAGCGGCCAGGTTCCGATATCGAAACGCACATCGTTGAGCGCCCGTCCACGCGAGAGCAGAAAGGCTGCCTCCTGCTCCGCCGTAAGGCCGTTCAACGCTTCATAGCGAACCTCGAACGGCGGAACCTGCGGCAGGATGCGCAGGTGGGGGCGGTCGCGGCTTTCGTCGATGACGCCTCGCAGCATCTCATGCTTGGCGATCACCAGATCGAATGCCCTGTTGAGGCGCGGTGGGTCGATATCGCCTGTCAGGTCGAGCGTGATGAAGATGAAGCAACTGAGCCGTGAGGGTTCGTTGCGCACCATGCCTTTGCGGTGGAAGTAGAGCGTCTCCTGGAAGTTCATCAGCGGGAAGGTGCTGGCATCGGCCTTGCCGAGCCCCAACCCCGCTGCGATCTCGCCGGCCAGATCGCGGATCGTGTTGCCGCTCAGGCTCTCGGTCAGTTCGTCGCTCAGCGTGAAAACCCGCTTGATCTCCGCCAGCAAGCGCGCGGCTTCCCCGACGCCTGAGGCAAGCTTGGAGAGCTGCTGGGTGACGCCGATACTGGCCTCCTCCAGACCCAGAACGTCATGCACAACCGTGCGCAGGATCAGCTCGATCTCGTTCTCCGGCGGCTCGACCGAAAGGTCGCGCGCCAGGAGGTGCTGGACCTGGCTCTCGAGCACCGGGTAGGCGTAGTTGAAGTTGGTCTCCAGGCGCTGCTGCAGCGTTTCCTCAAGCAAGCCCTGGATCTGGCTGGCCTTGATCGAGTTGCAGCCGAGGTGAAAAAGGCTGGTCTCCGGGGCGATCTCGGATGCGGGCACGCCGAGCACCTGGCTCCACAGGGTTCGCAGGGTGTCGCGCAGCTCCGCTTCCGGCCAGTCCCGCCGCCGGGGCTTGGTCGCCTCCTTTGCCGCTCTGCTGCCTTCGTCGCGTTGAAGCCGGCCGGTCACGAGGTGTTCGGCCAGCACCCGGCGCATGACCTTGCCGCTCGAGGTTCTGGGAACCTCGCGCGTGCGCAGGCGGACATGGCTGTCGATCGGGAAGCCGGCCACCTTGTTGACCGCCCGATCCATGGCATCCAGGGCTTCGGCGATCCGCTCTTCGGGCACCCGTTGCGACACATAGAAGAGCGCGATCTCCTCGCGGGACAGGTCGGGGTTCCAGAACCCGCAGATCGTAATGAAGCGGATCGCCTCCTCGATCTCCGGCCTGGCCTTGAACGCGATCTGCTCGACGTCCCAGGGGTAGTAGTTGTGGCCGCCGACGATGATCATCTCTTTTTCGCGCCCGACGATGTAGAGATGCGCATCCGGATCGAGGAAGCCGATGTCTCCGCTGTTGAACCAGCCATCCCGGAAACTGGCCTTGTTGGCGTCTTCGTTCTCGGCGTAGCCGGATGTGACGTTCTCGCCTCGGATCTCCACCACGCCGGCCCGGTTGGGCCCGAGCGGCGCGCCGTCTCGGTCGACGATGCGGATCTGGCACATGGCGACGGCCGGCCCGCAGGACGTGAATTCGGCGGCTGTCTGCGCCGTTTCTTCGGCGTCGACGACCTCGCCACTCGTCACCAGGCGATGCCGGTCGACAACGCGTGTCCGCAGGGCCGAGCCGGCCGCAACGGCGGAGGCGACCACGGTCGTCTCGGTCAAGCCATAGCCGCTCAGGAAGAGGGTCTCCGGCACGCCGAAGGGCCGCAGGAGGTCGAGGGCCTTTCGGCAGGCGCGCGGATCGATCATCTCCGCGCCGATCAGCATCGACCGCAGGCAGCTCAGATCATAGCTGCCCACGGCCCCCTTGCGCTGCTTGAGCTCGAGAAACCCGATCAGGTGTTCGAGGGCGGTCGGCGTCGTGTTGGTGAGGCTTGCGCGGTGCTCCTGGATCTTCTCAAGCCAGAGCAACGGCCGGCGGGCGAAGTGGCCGGGATCGATACGCACCTGCGTCATGCCGTGATAGAGCGCCGACAGATGCCCCCAGAAGAGACCGAAGTCATGGAAATAGGGCAGCCAGGTGCAGAGCACGTCGTCGGGCGTGGCGGCCGTGAAGTCGAGCTGCGCGTCGATGTTGGCGATGATGTTCCGGTGGGTCAGCCGCACGCCTTTCGGCTGGCCCGAACTGCCTGAGGAAAACTGCAGAACCGCAAGGTCCTCTTCATCGGGCAGAGGCAGGTCCGGCGCCTCGAAATGACCCAGCCGCGCCTCGCGAAGGATCTCGTCGGCCGCGACCACGTGGCTGCCGGCCGACGCGGCCAGCGCCATCATCAGGTCGGCGTATTGATCCTGCCGGGAGTCGAACAGCAGGGGTGCTGTGGTCGCCCGCGCCACGTTGCGGATCTTCTCCGCCTCCATGTTGTCGAGGGACTTGCCCGGCAAGGCCGCAAGCGGCACGGGCACTACGCCCGCCAACTGGCAGCCCCAGAACAGGGTCGAGAAGAGGGGAGACGAGGTTACGACGAAGAGCAGCGGCTTGCCGGGCCGCCAGCCCTTCGACAGGAGGAGAGCCGCGATCGACTGTGCATCGGCGGCCAGGTCTGCGTAAGTCTGCGTCGACTCACTGGCATCCACCGGCGACACGTGGATGATCTCCCGGTCTCCGTAAAGACGGGCGGCCCGTTCGAGTACATCGACCAAGGTGCGGCAACCATGGCGAGAGACTGAAGCGGCAGACTGAAGGTTCGTCATCGAGATGCGCACTCCTCAAGAGCGGCGCCGTCGGGCGCAGGCATCGTAGAGGTGAGCCGAGAAGCGTCGGCACGGTGCGGCGCGGCGGCCACGACGGCGAGGTCGAAAAACTTCACGGGTGCCGCGTGAGGGCGGCTCGCTGATGTCGCAGGGAAAATCGAAGGGTAAGCACGCATGAGCGACTCCTTTGGCCTTCCGGTCCGGGCCTGGATCTACAGGGCTGTAGAGCACGCACAGATATTCTGCGAGTGCGTCGCATTTGCATTGCGGGGGAAATAGAATACGATGCTCGCCACTCGGTCAAGTTCTTTTTGGAGCGAACATGGCAACCAGCGATCATGAAGAGTATCCGCGCCGGTTGTCGCCACAGGATCGGGTCAGCATCCAGTGCCTGTCCGGCAACATGTCGGTGTCGCATGGCTCCATGCGTTTCGGCAGTCGGCAGACTCGAAGCGAGGTCATCCCTAATGGGCTGAATATCGGCGTCATGCTAAGCGGCAACATGGAGTACCGGCTCAACAACCAAGGCCCTGTCACCCTTGCCGGTCCTTGCCTGTTCATTCTTGCCAGCAGGAATACGTTTTCGGGAAATCACGTGATCCCCGCGAAGACCGATATCAGGTACGCCAACGTCCAGATCGATGCCGGCTTCGCTCAACAGGAATTTGGGATCGACTTCAACCGCCTGGCCCCGGGGCTGTGGCCGAAAGGCCGTGGGGCGCCTCTCTTCCTTCACCAGCCTGCGACGCGGCCGCTGCAGTCGCTGGCCGCCCAGATCTTGACCTGTCCGCTGAAGGGCACGGTCGGCGACATCTATCTGGCGGGCAAGGCCCTGGAGATGGTTGCCGTGGCGACGAGTCCTTATCTGGAGCGCCGGCATGCCGAGTCACGGCGCCTTTCCAGCGCTGAGGTGGAGAAACTTCATGCCGCTCGACAGGTTCTGATACAGGAGCTTCAAAGCCCTCCCTCGCTCGAGGGTCTTGCCAAGCGTGTCGGGCTCAACGTCAAGAAACTCACCGGGGGCTTTCGCGTGCTCTTCGGCACGACCGTCTTCGCCTTCTTGCAGGAGCACCGGCTGGAACAGGCCTACCAGATGCTGGCCAGCGGCGAGATCACCGTTTCGGAGGCTGCCTACCGGGTCGGCTACAGCGCTGCGCACTTTTCCACGGTCTTTCAGAGACGCTTCGGCTTCCCACCTCGGGGGCTGCGTGGCTGACAGCCTACTCTAGCCCAGCCGACCTCCCCGGACCCGCTGGCGAAAATCAAAGTCCGGGAATCGAAAGCGCTCCCGATTGGCTACACGCCGAGATAATGCGAATTATTCGCAGTCGCATTTGCATTGCCGACGTTCCTACTACCAAGTCCATCGATCACGGGAGAACCAGCTTGTTCGACCTGCGGGTACGCCTCGCAGTCCTCGCCCATGGGGCCGCGGCCCTTTTCATCGCGAGCACTGCCCCGATATCGCTTTACGCAGAGGAATCGGAAACCAACCGGGGCGAGAGCGCTGCCGAGCCAGCAATCGTCCTGCCACCAGTTGTTGTCAGTGCCCGCAAACGGCCGGAGAACCTGCAGGACGTTCCGCTCAGCGTTACCGTCTCCCGCGGCGATTCGCTCGGGCCAGGCAAACGCTATGACACGTTCGACATCATCCAGGCCACGCCGAATGCGGTTGAGGTCTCGCAAGGCTCCCTGGCGAGCCCGCAGATTTCGATCCGTGGGATCGGTGGGCTCGGCGCTATCGGGGGGTTGGACAAACAAGAAGGGGTTGGCGTGTTTCTCGACGAGGTCTTCATCGCCCGTCCCACCGGCTATCCGACGTTTCTCTTCGATGTCGAGCAGACCGAGGTCGTCCGCGGCTCGCAGGCCGTGCTCTACGGGAAGAACACCATCGGCGGTGCGATCAACCTGACGACCCGCAAACCGGGCGACGATTTTACCGTCTATGGCCTGGGTGGCCTGGGCTCGCAGGAGCTTCGTGAAGCTCAGGCCAGCGCCGACATACCGGTGATCCCGGGTAAGCTCTCGGCGCGCGCTTTCGCCGCCTTCAGCCGGCAGGACGGTTTCATTGACAATGAGTTCGATGGGAACTCGCTGGGTGAGCAAAAGAGCTTCGGCGGACGTTTCACGGCCGTTGCCGAGCCGACCGACGATACGAGCCTCACGCTTGCGCTTGATTATAGCCGTGACCGAGGCGAGGGCTTCGTCTTCGGCCCGGTGGAAGACGCTTTGGATTTCCAGGTCAGCTTCGATCAGGAGCCTGACGAAAAGCGGGACATCGCGGGCGCGAGCGTCAGGCTGGAGCATGCGTTCGACGATGTCGCGTTGACCTCGATCACGGCTTTTCGCGGCTACGACTACGATATCTTCCTGGACGGTGATTTCACGCCGGCAAGCAGTTTCACGCAAGGCGAGACGCAGAAGCAGCGTCAGTTCACCCAGGAGCTTCGCGCTTCGCTGGCTTTCGGCGACCTGGTCGACTTCACCTTGGGCAGCTTCTACATGTGGGAGGATTTCGAAGGCACGCAGTTCTTCGACTTCGCTGCGGTATCCCAGGGCCAGCTCAGCCGCAACAGCCTCGACCAGCAGAACCAGACGGTCTCCGTCTTTGCGGAGTCCACAGTCTACCTCACCGAGACTTTGGATGTGACCGCAGGTCTGCGCTACACCCACGAGCGGAAAGACAGCACGGCGGAAGTCGAAAGCCCCAGCGGCACCTTCCTCTTCGGCCCGCCTGCCAACGCAAGCAGCGACCTCACGTTCAACAACGTCTCGCCGGAGCTCACCGTGAGCTGGCAACCGACAGACAACGCCCTGGGCTATTTCCGGGTGAGTCGTGGGTACAAAGGCGGCGGCATGACCCAGTTCCTGGGGAGCGGCACCGCCAACACCTACGATCCGGAGACGACCTGGAGCTTCGAACTCGGCACCAAGGCGTTCTTACTCGACGACCGCCTCTCTTTCGAGGCTGCGGCCTTCTACATCGACTGGAAAGACCAGCAGGTGCTTCAGTTCGTCGGGCCCGGCATCGGGCGCAATGTGACCAATGCGGGCACATCCACCTCCCGCGGCTTCGAGGTCGCGACCACTGCCCAGTTGACGCCCGAGTTCGGACTCTCCCTGGGCTACGGCTACCTGGACGCCAGGTTCGACAGCTTCGTCGATCCTGTCACCAGAGAGGATTTCTCCGACAACGACGTGCCCTTCGCGCCCCGTCACAGTGCCAATGTGGCGGCACGCTACAGCGTCCCACTGGTCGAAGGGATTACGTTGACTGCTGGTGCGGACTACGCCTTCAAGTCATCCTACTACTTTCTTGCGGACAACGATTTCGAGCAGGAGCCGACTCATCTTCTGGACGCTTGGCTGACACTTGAACGCGGCCCTTTCTCTGCGTCCGTCTGGGCGAAGAACCTCCTCGATGAAGCCTACCTGGCCGGTTACTTTCAGTCGTTCGGCGTGGACATGGGCTCGCCCGCCCGAGGCCGGACCTACGGTGTCCAAGTCTCGGTCAGCTTCTAGGGCCTCGCGCGCATGACCGCGCGGCCAGGCATCGCACCGCTCGCCGAAGGGGCGGGCCTTCCTGCAAAGACAGGCAGCCGCCAAGGCCTGTTGCTGACGGCGGTCGGCAGCCTCTACGTCACCCAGGGTATCCCCGTCGGCTTCAGCATGGTGGCACTACCGGCCATCCTGCGCCAAGCCGGCGCGTCCCTTGAGATGGTCGGCATGGTCTCTATGACGATGCTGCCCTGGCTGCTGAAGTTCCTCTGGGCGCCCTTGGCCGATCGCTATACGCTCTTCAGCTTCGGGCGGCTCGATCTTGGCCGGCGACGGTCATGGATCCTATGCTTCCAGTCGCTGATGGTCGTGGTGCTCGCCGTGATCGCCTTTCTGCCGTCGACGGCCGGAGCGGCCGTGATCTTCATTGGGCTCGTCCTGCTGGTCAATCTGATCAGTGCGACACAGGATATAGCGACTGACGGGTTGGCCGTGGATCACCTCGGCGACCGTCTCCTGGGCTGGGCCAATAGCCTTCAGATCGGCGGCTTCTCTCTCGGTATGCTGCTCGGCGGCCCGCTCGCCCTGGTGCTGTACGACTTCGGCGGCCAAATGCTGGCTCCGCTCGTTCTGGCCGGCGTCATCGCCGCAGCTCTGCTGCCGGTTCTGGCATGGCCGGAAAGCCGTGTTGCCAAGACGCCCGCTGCGACGGACGAAGGTTCGACAGAAGAGGGCAGGGGCACCCATGCCAGCCTGCGTGGATTTCTCAGGCGCCCTCATGCGCTCCTCATGCTCAGCGTGGCGGCACTTTTCTATGCACCCACCATGATGCAGTCGATTGTGCTCAAGCCCTATTTCGTCGATATCGGCCTGCCGCTCGCGACGGTCGGGTTCATCTCCGGTATCGGAATGATGGTTCTGACGATCTCGGCGAGTCTTGCCGGCGGCTGGTTGGTGGCACGCTATGGCAGTTGGCCGAGCGCCCTGGTTGCTCTGCTCGTCTCCTGGCTCTTGGGGCTGCTTTGGTTGCCGGCCGTCCACTTTGAAGTCGTCTCGCTCGAGATCCTTGTGGCCCTCATCGTTATCGGCGGCCTCGCCTCCGGTGTGGTCTACGTCGCTTTCTTTGCGCTCTTCATGCGCTGGGCCAGAGGGCCGCAAGCGGGGACGGATTTCACCGTCCTGCAATGCTCGGAGACCTTTGTCGGCGTCATCGGCGGCCCCATCATCGGCATGGCGGCAAGCCAGTTCGGCTATCTGGGCGCTTTCATGCTGATCTCTTGGGTTGGCCTTGTCGCCTTGCTCTGGATTGCAAGAGCCCGGCGGCGGCTGCCGGCCACATGCAATCCAGTAGCCGATGCAGACCGTTCAGGCTGACGGGCCACCCAGGCCGTCCGCTCATCAGGATTTTGCTTGAGGCCGCTCGGTCACGACTTTGCCGATACTGTTTTCATCACACCGAACGATGGTGGCCGATCGATCGCGGCGCGATCTTCGATAAGGGACTTGCCTGCTTGAGATGAAAAGGCATCTATCATCCGGTTGTTTGATGGATGGGTCGAGGACGGATCGGTGAGCGAGTGTCAGCACTACGAGTTTCGGTCAATCGACCGGCCGCTCGGCGACGCGGACCGGAAGGCGCTCAGAGCGTTGTCAAGCAGGGCGCAGATTACCACGACCAGCTTCATCAACCACTATGAGTGGGGCGACTTCAAGGGCGATCCGCGGCAGCTCGTGGAGCGCTGGTTCGACCTGCATCTCTATCTGGCCAACTGGTGTACACGGCGTCTGATCATGCGGCTGCCGAGGCGGCTCATGGAGCGGGGGCGGCTGAACGACTGCCTGCTTGACGTGGATTGGGTGGAGGTCTGGGAGACGGGCGAGCACTTGGTCGTCGACATGTGCCGTGACGAAGTCGAAGAAGGCGATAGCGACTGGGGTTCAGGGTGCGTCTGGCAGTTGGCTATTGGGCTCACAGAAGACTTGCCAGATGGAGAGACGCGGCGAATCTGAGTGGCTCAAGTAGCAGATTCCGTTGTTCCCTACCTGGAATGGCGTTGCTGTGTTCTGATCCAAAGAGAGGAAATGTCGTCTAAAATGAGAACGCCTGAGTGGCCGTGCGTGCCGCAACGTGCTGAAAACAGGGCTATGGTTCTCAAGAGCTTATGTTTCTGACGGTACGGCTGACGGTATGCGCGAATTGACGCATTCTTAAGTGTAGTATTTTCAATGCCATAGAGGCTTGGGAAACAATGGAGTGGGAGTAGACCAGACTGTTTCCAAATCTGTCAGTTGTTATAGGCACTACCACCCTTGGTGAGGAAAGAGCGCTTGTTCACGGAGAAGCCACGGGATCATTAGGTTTGGTGGGTTTTCCAAACTCTTGCATGGGGTCCAATAGAAAGCCCTGAACAGTGTTGCAGCGATGAAGCCTGACAAAATCCAACTGCGCCTGTTCCTCGATACCTTCGGCAACGATGTTCATCCCCAAGCGGTGGGCTAGGTCGATAACGGCTGGTATGAGTTTTCGTGCACGGTCGCTCCACCGCAACCGTGCTGTCAGGTTGTAGTCGAGTTTAACTTCGCCAAAAGGAATTCGGGAAAGCTGCGAAAGCGACGAGTATCCCTGCCCGAAGTCGTCCATGGAGAGAAGATAGTCCTCTCGGCACAATCGAACGAGCGTATTAAAGACGACGGGGTCGTCTTCGATCTGACTTGATTCGACCAGCTCTAAGACAATGCGTTTCGGCTGTAAGCCATAAGCGTCGACTCGTTTGCTCAAACTCGCCGTCAGATCGGGCTGCCGCAACGTTGCGGCGGACACATTGATCGATACGGTGCCCGCATATCCGCTATTGCTCCATTTCCGCAGGGCCAACAAGGACTGATCGATTGCCTCCCAGAACAGACCATCCAGATATTTCTGGTCGTTCTTCAGTTCTGGTATCTGCAGCGGATTGATGAGACCAAGCTTTGGGTGGTGTATGCGCGCCAGTGCTTCCGCTCCGCTCTGCTCCAACGTGCATGCCGAAAACTGGGGCTGAAACAGGAAAGTTGCGGCCGCCGGAGCCTGCCAGTCGAGCGTGGCCGGCTGGGTAGGACGACGATCAGGCAGGTTCCGCACCTTGGCGATCGCCGCTTCCAACGTCTCACTGGTTGCCGGTAGCTGCAGCACATGGTCCACGCGAATATCGTGGCACGCCAAGAGCTCCATGTACAAATCGACAAGCGGGTCGCTGGGCGCGCCGACAAGCATCAGTCGGGCCTGTGTGCCGCATGCCGAAAGCTCCTCTGCGAGTTGCCGCGGGTCGACGTAACCAGCCCTCGGGTCTAACAGCATGATTGCGAAAGGCGCCGTATCGCTAGCGCCGCCCCAGCGGTCTTCCGTCAGCGGATGCTGATTCCTAACACGAAACGAGTCTCCCAAAGACCGGCATAGATCGCGGAGGTTCCGATTGCATCCGGCGAGGAGGAGGGATGTGTGAACGCCCTCTGCTACCGGTGCTGGGATTGCGGGACTTCTGTTCTCCCCTTCGCGGGAGATAGCGGTGATGTTCATGGCTGTACAACTCCCCTGCGCCGAAGCTATGCGGACATGCGGTCAAACACGGTCTCGTGCACCGGGTCAGGTGGGCGCTTGAGGATCACGGCCTGCAGAATTGGCAGGATGTCTGAATGATCCAGCGGCTTCCGAAGCAGGCTGAGGAAGGGCAGAGATGACTGTTCGATCAGCTCCAACTTCTCAGGTGATCGAGCCGTAAATACAATTTGCAGGCGAGGATTCAGCGACGTGAAGCGACTGGCCAGCCATATAGCGCCCTTGCCGGAGATATTCATATCGATGACTGCCAGGCCGGGCCTGTCGAGCGCTATGAGGGCACAGGCGGAGGTAGCATCACTGGCGCCTCCTACCCGATAGCCTGCCGCTTCTATTCCGCGACACATGAACATGCGATATCGCTCGTCGCTATCGACGATGACGATGTCATGGTGCGCTTCGTTTTTCATAGCCTGCCTCGCTACCTGGCCTTGAACTGCTTTTCGCGTTGCCTCACTGGCATTCGCGAAGTTGGGCCGAGGATAGGCGGGCGGGGTCGTTAACGCTGTGGCAACTTGGTCCAGAATGAAGCAACTCGACGCCGTTTGGACCTGCCTTTGCGGCTGGCGATCATGGCGTCGGACGTGAGATCAGTGGGAGGCCTCGGAATAGTCTGATGCTTGTTGGCGTCTCTGCAGCAAGGAGTAGATAGCTGGTGAATGCCACCTTTGATGAATTTCATCGGGTAGACTTTCAACAAATCCGTAAAGTCGTTCCAACCCGAGATCGGTCAACGCAATGTAGATCCGCCGGCCGTCATTGGGGTCCTTAGCCCGCGTGACCAGGCCAATGTTCTCTAGATCGGCGATCCGCCGCAGAGCGGTGGTCTGTGGTATTCCGGCCGCGATACAAAGACTGGAAACGCTGATGGATCTTTGCTGGATGTGGGACATGCCCAAGTCCAGCAGCATGTCCCAGCAGGGGTCACTGAAAAGAGGTTCGGGGAAATGCGTTCTCTTAAGCTTCATGATGTTTAGCAGCAGGTCAATGGATGGCGCTATGTTTGCCGCGGCCGGTTGCCGTTGCTGTTGCGATGCCAACGCGGGCTCGTTCTCATCTGCCGCAGCTTCCGAAAGCACGCTGCCGACTTGTTCCAGCAGTAAATTGCAGGCTTTGCGTGCAATGGCAGATGCGATCCCGCTCCATGGCTGCTGCAAAGCTTCATCATCGTCGTCGTCTCTTTCTCGCCTACAGACGCTGGATTTCACATCTTGAGAAGATCCAGTATTCGGGCAGGGAGCAGCTGCATCCATGCTGGACCAAGCCTCGCTGACCTTTTGCTTGAGAGAGCTTGGGCTCACTGGTTTGGCGACTATGCCCGACACTTGGTGCTCTATCGCATTCGTTGCGATGTTCAGATCCACGGAGTCGGTCATGATGAGCGGTTTGAAGGTTCGATGACTGGGGGCGGCCTGGCGTAGGCGGCGGATGAGAGCGAAGCCGTCCATAGCTGACATGTGGACACCGGTGATCGCTAAGGCGATCTCCGTATCGTCCCTGAAGATTTCTGGCGCAGTATGCGGATCCGACGTAGCACGTGCGGACCAACCCGCGGCGATCAGAATCTGCTGAACACTGTCGAGGGTTGCATGATCATCATCGATGATGAGCAAGTTTGCCAGAACCTCAGCCTTTCCTGCGTTACCAAACCAACAGGATATCTGGACCAGACCACGCTGCGCGCTTGCTTCTGCCCCAATTCGGCCACGACTTTGTCACGGAGCTAGAGCTGTCTCGCGGCCTTGACATCTTTGTTGCTACAATCTGCCAAGGTTTGTGGGGTATTCATCTTTGCTCCAAATCGGACTGATTTGGCGATCTGACTTCAGCCTGGAAGGGAGGCAGATTGCAGCTGGCTACGCTATGTACTCATCTGGTTCGATCCCCAAGCTCCAGAGGAATTTCACAATTTAAAATAGCTATTTCATGGTTCGATGGTCTATTCTTCAGCCAGAAAGCGTGGGGTTTTGTATGGGCAAAAACACCATGAAGAGAACTAAATGCCCGTGTTCTTTTTGGAGAATGCATGTAAATTTGTTTAAATTTCCTGAAAATTGCTCAATCATACAGTAATATAAAATTTTATGATCATAAATTATTGTCTTAATATAAATATATATAACGTTATTGTTGATATTATTTATTGATTCTCAGTTTATACATGCGACTACTCGATATGTATTTGTGATTTTGTGGCGATTTGGCAGCAGGCGGACCAAAAAATTTTGGTCCGAAACAAAGCAAAAATTCCTGAGCCGAATTGCCGTAATGCACTATTAGCCTCCCGGAAACTCTGTCTGACAGGTCAGAGTGCTATCGGGAGGCGAAGGCAGGACGTGCTCGACTCTTTTCGGACCGCTATATCCGGGTACCGCGGTCTGCTCTTTCGAAACGAAAACGGTTCCGGTCGCCAGACCGCCGGTCTTTCGCCGCCGGACGCGGATCCGCATGGCGTCAGCTCCGGGAATGGGCCAGCGCCCGTACCCGCGCTCGCGGCGGCCGTGAAGAGCGAGGTGCATCCGGTTCTGCCCCGGCAGGGCAGTGGGCGGTCGCTCGGCTATTACGAACAGTGCCTTCTCTTCCTTTCCGCCTATCACGATCTCGGTGTGTCGAAGGCGTCCATTCTTGCCGAATCCACCGGTGTGGACATCGATCTCGACATTCCGGCCTTCGTCGCCAGGGCGGAGAGCTACGGTCTCACCGCTGCATTGCAGCCCCTGCCGTTCGAGCGGATATCGGGTTCGCTCCTGCCGGCCGTGATGCCGACCAAGGATGGCCGGGCAGTGGTTCTGGTCGAGCGGCTCGACGACGGCGGTTTCGGTGTTCTCGACCCGGACCTGTCGGAGCGCCCGCTGCGGCGTGGGCGGAAAGAGGTGGAAGATGCCTATGACGGCCATCTCATTCTTGTCGTCCGTGAGCTGCGCGCGGCCGGTGATGCGCAATCGGATGCGCCGCAGAGTCACGAGGGCTGGTTCTGGCGGCCGCTGTGGCGCAACCGCTCTATCTATGCACAGGTCGTTCTCGCGGCGGTGCTGACCAACCTGCTCAGCCTCAGCACCTCGATCTTCATCATGATCGTCTATGACAAGGTTATTCCCAATCAGGCGATCGAATCCCTGGTCGCGTTGACGGTGGGCGTGGCCATCGCGCTCGGCTTCGATTTCCTGATCAAAACCTTGCGGGCGACCTTCATCGACAAGGCCGGCAAGCGCGCCGACGTGGAGATCGGCCGCCTGATCTTCGACCAGCTTCTCAACATGCAGATGCGCCTTCGCAAGGGCTCGTCCGGAGCCTTTGCCAGCATGCTGCGGGAGTTCGAGAGCCTGCGGGACTTCTTCACCTCGGCCACGCTGGTCGCGATCGTCGACATGCCGTTCATCATCTTCTTCATCATCGTGATCTACCTCATCTGCGGACCCGTGGCGCTGGTCCCGGCCGTGATCGTGCCGCTGGTGATCATCGTCGGGGTCGTGATTCAGCCTTTCATGGCGCGGCTCGCCAGCGCCAACCACAGCGAGGGACTGACCAAGCAAGGGGTCCTGGTCGAGACGGTCAACGGCCTGGAGACCATCAAGGTCACCGGAGCAGGCCCCATGATGCGCGAGCGCTGGAAGCAGAGCATCGACCACCAGTCGGAAATCGGCTTCCGCATGCGCGCCTTCAGCCAGTTCGCGCTCAACTTCACCGTCTTCGCGCAGCAGGCCTCGCAAGTGCTGATCATCGTCTACGGCGTCTTCCTGCTCAGCGACGCCCAGATGTCCATGGGGGCCCTGGTGGCGGCGGTCATTCTGTCCGGTCGCTGCTTGGCGCCGCTCGGTCAGGTGGCGCAAACGCTGGCGCGAGCCAATCAGGCGCTGACGGCCTACAAGGCGCTGAACACCCTGATGAAGGAGCCGCCCGAGCGCGACCGCGCCCGCAGCTACCTGAGCCGGCCGAAGCTGGCCGGCAAGATCGAGTTCGTCGACGTCGAGTTCCAGTACCCCGACCAGAAGGGTGCGGCTCTGAATGGTGTGAGCTTCAGTATCGAGGCCGGTGAAAAGGTGGCGATACTCGGCCGTGTCGGCTCGGGCAAGAGCACGGTGGCGAAGCTGCTGCTCGGCCTTTATGAGCCGGACAGCGGCAACATCCTGGTGGACCGGACCGACATGCGCCAGATCGACCCGGTCGACCTGCGCGCCAACATCGGCACGGTGCTGCAGGATGTCTGGCTGTTCAGCGGAACGGTCAGAAGCAACATCGCGCTCGGCGCGTTCCGCCCGACCGACGACGAAATCCTGCAAGCCTCGGAAATCGCCGGCGTCCACGATTTCGTCAAGGAGACCTCCAACGGCTACGACCTGGCGATCGGGGAGCGCGGCGAGGGCCTCTCCGGCGGCCAGCGCCAGGCCATCGCCATCGCGCGGGCGCTGCTCGGCAGCCCGAGCGTTCTGGTCATGGACGAGCCGACCAGCATGATGGACATGCAGAGCGAGCAGGTGTTGCTGTCGCGGTTGGCCGACACGGTCAAGGACAAGACCTTGGTCCTTATGACCCACCGGCCTGCGCTGTTGTCGCTCGTCGACAGGGTCATCGTCATGGACCGCGGCAAGGTCGTTGCCGACGGTCCGAAGGACATTCTCAACCGGCCGGCTGCGGCGGCACGGCAGGCGAGCGGCACGGCCGCTCCCGCCACCGACAAGCACGCCGCCAATCAGTGAAGCTCAGGACGGGCGCCGCAAATGTCATACGACTCCCTGATCGCGACCATCGAACGCAACCGCCGCTTCCACGCCGGCCATCTGCTCTATGCCATAGCCGCTCTGCTCGTTCTGCTGATCACCTGGGCGGCCTTCGCTGAAATCGCCACCGTCACCCGCGGCCAGGGCAAGGTCATCCCCTCTCAGCAGCTCCAGGTGATCGAGAGCTATGATGGCGGCGTCGTCCGCGCCATCGCGGTGCGGGAGGGCGACGTCGTCGAGGCCGGGCAGTTGCTGATGGAGCTCGACCCGACGATGGCCTTGAGCGAGTTCGACCGCAGCAGCCAGCAGTACTACGCGCTGCGGGCCAGGGTTGTGCGGCTGACCGCCGAGGTTCGCGGCGAGCGGCCGCAGTTCGACGGCGAGCTGAGGGGGCAGGCGCCGGACGTGATCGCCGCGGAAGAGGCCTTGTTCGCGGGGCGCACGGCCAGCCGCGAGGCCGAGCTGCGCGTGCTGGAGCGGCAGCTCTTTCAGCGCCGGCAGGAGCTGCGGGAGGCGCGTTCGCGTGCCGTGACGCTGGAAAGCAGCCTGATACTGATCGACGACGAGCTGCAGATTACCGAGCCGCTGGTCGAGCGGCGCCTCGAGCCGAAGAAGTCGCTGCTCGAGTTGCGGCGCCGGCAGAACGAATTGAGCGGGCAGCTTGAAACCGAGACCTTGGCGATCGCCCGGCTGGAGGCGGCGATCGCCGAGGTGGAGGAGCAGAGGACCGCGTTTCTCTGGGCCTTGCGCCGCGAGGCGCTGTCGGAGTTGAGCGATGCCACCGCTTCGCTCTCGGAGCTGCAGCCGGCCTTGCCCGCCATGCGCACGCGTCTCGAGCGCACCGAGATCCGCTCTCCCGTGCGCGGCATCGTCAACCGGGTGCTGTTGACCACTATCGGCGGCGTCGCCAAGCCGGGCGAGCCTCTGCTCGAGATCGTGCCCATGGACGACACGCTGCTCGTCGAGGCCATGGTGTCGACCAAGGACATCGCCTTCCTGCGCCCGGGGGACCCGGCACGGGTGCGGTTGACGGCCTACGATTTCGCGCGTTACGGCAGCCTCGATGCCCATCTCGTGAACATCGGCGCCGACGCCGTCGAGGACCCGCAGAGCGGGCAGTTCCACTATGTCATGCGGGTGCGTACCGAGGGCACGCTCCAGGATGCCGGCGGTAGGCCGCTGCCGGTCATCCCGGGCATGATGGCCGAGGTGGACGTGCTGACCGGGCAAAGAACCATTCTGGATTACTTCCTCAAGCCCGTCGCCAAGGTCCAGGAAAAGGCCTTCCGCGAATAGGCCTGGCGTTGCCAAGGATGCGCGCCGCGCGCACGCGCTGCCGCCCGCCGCCATTACCACCGATCTGGACCTTGTTTGCCGTGTGGCGCCGAAAGGCAATTGCTAGGGCTGTTGATGCCAACAACCAGCGGGCAGGCGCGCCCGGGAGGATCGGCCGTATGGCCGTGCTGCCGGGCCGCCTGTTCGTTGCCGGGCAGCGAGTCGATAGAACGAAAACACAGGGGAAACCAACATGGTCGGCAGCGTCTATCAGCCAGTGGTCAACAACGGCGTTTTGTCTTTGCAGGTGATGGGCGATGGCGACCCCGGTGTGGTGGCCGTGCAGTTTCTGTTCGGCAGCAATCAAGTATCGATCGCGGGGCAGTCGCATGACGTGAGCACGCTCGGCACGGTCACCCAGCTCGACCTGTCGGCGCTGGCTGCCGGCTCAACGGTTTCCTTCAGCGGCTTCGGCTTGTCCTCTGTCGACACCATCTCCACCGGTGCCGCGGATATCGACATCGCGCTGGCGGGCAGCGAGGCCGATGGGCGCAGCCTCGACGTCTCGGGCGCCGGCACTCTGGACGTGACCGGGGTGGCCTATAAGGCAGCGGCGATCGACCAAGGCCAGCCCGTCGCCGCATCGGTGGACGTCGACCTCAGCCAGGTTTCCCTCGATCGTTATGACAATCTGACGGTGAACGGCAGCCAGCAGACGGCCTTCCTCGCCGTTTGGGCCGAATTGGACAGTCAGTATGGCGCCGGCCCCTCCGGTGGCACGGACGAGGTGAACGCTGCCTTCGTCCATCTCGGCAACGAATACGTCAACTACCTGATGGACGGGGGCGCGGCGATCAACGAGGCCGGCAAGTATCGGGACGGCACGGGCGCCAACTGGCAGTCGGTGCACGACAACATCCTGGGCAATCTCAACAACGCGCCCATCGCCGGCCGGTTCAGCGAGCCTTCCAACCCCGATCCGCGGTCCAGCGACGCCAAGCTGCTGTTCGGCGACCGCCCGATCTTCTCCGGATCCAGCGGCAACTCGGTCAACGACAACGCGGCAGGCCTGGCCTTCGACGCCGACCTGGGGCTGAACCTTGACGGCAATGGCCGCACGCTGACCGGCTTCGCTCTCTTCTCGGATACGGACAGCGACGGCTCGATCGACGCGAAGAAGTCCGAGCATGCCCTGCAGCAGCAGGCGATCGACGCCGGAGAGACGGGAGACGCCATCGTCTTCGACAGCGGCAGCCGGAGCGAGGCCCTGGTCCTCACCAAGGGCACTGCCGGCCCCGATACTTTGCAGGGCGGCGAGGAGAACGATCTTCTGGTCGGCGGCGATGACGCCGACTCGTTGATCGGCGGTGGCGGGGACGACTCGCTGACTGGCGACGCCGGTGCTGATACCTTGGATGGTGGCGTTGGCGACGACACCCTGGTGGGCTGGAACGGTGATGACGTGCTGGACGGCGGCGCTGGGGACGATTCGCTGCATGGCGGCATTGGCGACGATATGCTGTACGGCGGCGAGGGCGACGATACGCTGAACGGCAGCCACGACGCCGATACGCTGTACGGCGGTGAGGGCGACGATAGGCTGAGTGGCGCCTGGGGGAACGACTCGCTGAACGGCGGCGCCGGCGACGACGTGCTGGACGGCGGCGACAGTGCCGACACCTTGGACGGCGGCGAAGGGGCCGATACGCTGACTGGCGCCACGGGCAACGACTCGCTGGACGGCGGCGCGGGAGACGATCTCGCGATCTACGCCGGCAGCCGTTCCCACTACACCATCACCCGCAATGCGGACGGCAGCTACAACGTCGTCGATGACTATGCCATCGTTGACGGTGATGAGGGTAGCGACACCTTGACCGGGGTCGAGCGGGTAGAATTCGCGGGCGACGGCATCGTCTACGAGCTCGACGCCAACAGCCCGGACACCTCGAACTATGTGACGTTAAGAAGTGACTATGCCGAGGCGATAACGATCTATGGGACATCGGCACCGTACGGGGCAACAGTGTCCCCTACTGATTTTGGTAATGGCTTCCAAGTTGAGGTGGAGGTTTATCTCGATACCGGCTGGGCCGACGGTGAGGGTTTCAACTATTTGGTCGCCGTCAACGACAAGAACGGCGAGTCCTTGCGGGACTTCGTTTTCCATGTGACCAAGGACGTCAGTAGCGGAAAGCTGCTGGTCGGCGCCAACGATAGCCTCGGCAGCAGTCCGGAGCAGGCGTTGGAAAACGGTAACCATGCGGAGATAGGGAGTCCGGGCTGGTATATCTTAGAGCACAACTTATATGAGAATTCCGAAGGTGTTCTCGAGGTCGCCATGAACGTCCATGACGCCAACGGGAACTGGGTTTTCACCGAGGTGGTGTCTAATCCGGCGGACAGCATTGCGAGCGTCGTGGGTGGTGTCCGGTATAGCTCGTTAACCAACAACACTGTCTCAGATCCCAATGCTCCTGGCGGGCTTGGTGTCACGATCAAGGACTGGGTGCTGTCCGCGCCGCCCCCCGTTGTCGAGATCTTCGACGGCGCGACTCTGGTCGGCTCGTACGACAGCGTGGAGGCGGCGAAGCAGGCGGTCGTGGACGGTACCGTCACGGGCCAGGTGCTGTTCATCGAGACGGCCGGCGCGGACGACGGCTTCTTCTTCGTGGCCGGGGGCATGTCGATCCAGGCGGCGGTGGACGCGGCCGAGGCCGACGACACGGTCGAGGTCGCCGGCGGCACCTACGCCGAGACGGTGACGCTCGGCAAGGCGGTGACGCTGCTGGGCGCCAACGCGGGCCTGGCCGGCAGCGATCAGGGCCGCGGGGCGGAGAGCGAGATCGAGGGCCGCTTCGTCGTCACGGCGGCCGACGCGGTGATCGACGGCTTCGCCTTCGACATCAACAAATCCGGCGCCGGCGGCGGCGCGAATGTCGTCGACCTGCAGGGCGACGGCGGCACGCTGCGGAACTCCGTCTTCGTGCAGGCGGTCGATACCGGCGTGACGCCTCATGCGGTCGGCATCAGCGGCGAGGGGAGCCAGGTCGCGGACAACCTGATCGACCGCACGGGCGCGGCCCAGGCGGGCAGCATCGGCAACGCGGCCATCAACGCCGTGGGGGTCGATGCCGTCAGCATCACCGGCAACACCCTGCTGCACGGTATCATCGGCATCCAGACCGGCGACGGCACCTCGAAGGAGCGGAGCCTGACGGTAACCGGCAATAGCGTCACGGCCTCGGCGCAGAACAGCGATTCGATCTTCGTCATCGGCCCGGACTTCGGTGCCCTGCCCGATGCGTTCGCCGGTGCGGTGGAGGTATCGGACAACAGCTTCACCACGAACAAAGGCCTGCAGGGCCACGGCACCGGCCTGAACGACAACTTTTTAGTTTTCGCAACCGAGGCCGACGACAGCTTCTCGGGCTATGCCGGTGACGACACGCTGGCCGGCGGCGCCGGTGACGACACGCTGGATGGCGGCGAGGGGGCCGATACGCTGCTTGGCCAAGCCGGAGACGATTCGCTGGGCGGCGGTGCCGGCAACGACACGCTGATCGGCGGTGTCGGCAACGATGTGCTGGACGGTGGTGCCGGGGACGACACCGCCGTCTTCAGCGGCTTGAAGAGCGACTACACCATTGCCTTCAACAAAGTCGACGGCAGTCTGACGATCACGGATATCCGGAATGGTTCGCCGCTTGGCTCGGATACCGTCAGCGGTGTCGAGACTTTCCAGTTCAACAACAATGAGACCTATACGTCGCAAGAGTTGCGCGGCGTCGTGACCTGGACGGTCGGGCCCGAGGGCTCGGACGCCGACTTCGCCTCGCTGCAGGCCGCCATCGATGCGGCCGAGGACGGCGACGTCATCCACGTCTATCCCGGCGCCTATAACGAGATGCGGGATGCCGGCCCCTCCAACCCCGGCACCAATATCGGCCTGATCGTCGACAAGTCCGTCAGCATCGTCGGCGTGACCGCGGCGGGCGAGGTGATCACGGACTCGGGATCCGTCCAGGCCACCGTCGTCTCGGGGGCGGAGTCGGGCTGGGGCACCAACTTTTGGGTGACGGTTCCCAACGTGACGATCAG
>JANQMX010000036.1 GCA_028279885.1 Rhodovibrionaceae bacterium
GTAAATGACCTCGACGGTCTCCTGCTCATTGGAAAAAGAGAGGCGTTGCACGCTTTCGAAGTCCGTGAACTGAATGACCTTCCCGCGCGCGATGGCAACGGCCTGATCGAAAGACGGTGCAGCGTTGCGTGCCGTTTCGGCGAGCGACCGTGTTGAAGCGATGGCGGCCACTTCCTCGATCGACATGCCGAGTTCGATGCCGATTACATCAAGAACGTTTGTGTCCGCCGCGCGTGACGGAACGCTGACAACGATGGAGATGAAGATTACAGCCAACATGAGGGATATGCGCCGCGCACACACAATGAGACTTTCGCAATAAGAACGCCCATTACCGATCATAACCCAATCCACTCCTCGGGAACCAAGGCTGGTGGCTTGGTCCAAGGTGCTTCCACTAGCGCGGATTGAAACCAATCATCTCGGAGGTTTGCGTGTTCGGTGACAATGATCTGAAAGCCCGGAACATGCTCCTGCGTATATTCGTATAACAATCGGAAGAGCTTTCGGACGGTCTCCATATCAGCATCGCTCTCCGTCTTTTCAATCGAACCACCGACGGATTTGTAGACCTCTTCGCTCGGAAAATAGACCTGTGAAGGTTGATCGATCATCAGGAAGCGCGGAATAGGATGATTACCCTTGGTCGCGTAGCGATGCAGTGCGAGGAGAGCGCCAAGATGATAGGCAAGATGGTTTTCACCGCCACCGGTCCGTTCCATGTACGTCGGACGGTCAGGACGGTCGAACACGATCGTTAGACTGCGGAGATCAAGTCTTGCGGGGAACTGTCCGAACTCGCCCCCAAGCTCGCTGACATACCCGGAAATCATCGACGAAATTCCATTGAGCACGGAGAGCAACCGGTCTTGAGCATCGTCGCGCCCAACTTGTTTTTCTAAAGCCGAAATCCTGTTCTCCAAGCGCGTTTGCGTGCGCTCAAGGCGAAGTAATTCTTCATCGGTTACGAAGTTCTCTAGAAATAGGCTAATACGCCCGACGACCCGAGCGGCTGCAGTGTTACGGTTGCCCAATTCGGCAATTTGTTCGTTGGCCGAAATCGCGGCCGCGAGTTCTTCCTCCCTGGTCCGGATAGACCGACTTAATTGATCAATCTCAGCCTCTTTTTCAATCACATAGGCTTCGAGCTGAGGTTTTTCGGTCTCGATAATCTTCATTTCTTCATCAAGAGACGCCAACTCTTCGATTAAGGCCTGCGCAATTGGCGTGTCCAATCCCAGGTCTCCACTGGTGAATGGCCATTGCCAGCCCCCATCACCGTTGCGAGGCAGCGAATTGATAGAAGCCAACCGGTCTCTTTGTTCGTTGGCTTCAAACTCGAAATCCGAAGCACGTAACGAAAATTTCTTCGCGCTATCGATCTGCCTGCGGACACTCTGCCTTTCTTCACGAAGTCGAACCAACTCCTGCTCTAGGGCGGTAATACGACTGCCATCCTCCTCCGGTACGGGAGTTGGTCGCCATTCTGAAGCGCGTTGTAAAACGTCAATAACCGTTGATTCATCGACCACCTCGTCGCGCAACACACCGACGGTTCTCGCTTCCGACAAAAGGCTGAGGCTCCGGTCGGTTGATTGCTCTACGTCCAATCTGGCCTGATCCAAGCTTTTCTGATTTATCCTGAGCTGTCTTTGAAGAGACCGCAACTCGGCCGTCAGCTTGAACTTTTCTGCCGACGCAGCACCGAACAGGATTGGGAATGTGTCTCTGATCGCTTGCGGCTGATGATCCTCGTTCTGCCGGTAGAGCAGTTGGTCTTTGCTCGCGACAAATCCCTGCTTTTGGAACAGATAATAATAAGTATGTTTCACATTCGCGTCGAAGCTTTCGCGAGAGTGCTCCATTGCAACGTCGGTCGTGTTTTCAGGAATACCCAGCAACCGTGACAGGAGAGCTTCAACGCCAGCATCATTATCATTGATCTGTAGCTCTTCGAATTGGGGGGGCTCGATGTTCTTGCCACGTTTCACCATGGCAGTACTGCACTCGGTCGCCCCCGATTTAGGCGCAGGTTTTGCGATCAACACTTGCTCACCGACAAACTGATAGATCACCGCATACCATGAGACGTTCTCTTCAATGACGCCATCCGGAACGTTGAAGGTCGAGCGACCCATGCAGTATTCAATAATCTCGGAAAGTGCGGATTTGCCCGTTGAGGATCGGCCCGTGATAATGTTGAGACCGTTAGCATTGAAAGTTAGATCCCGTCTTTCACCAGCTAGGCTGAAGATATGGATGGAAGCAATTTTCAAGGTCGCACTCCCAAAGAAGCGTAGACTGTGGCCCGGTCAGAAATCCGTGCAAATTGACGGCCGAGATATTTTGCAACTCGCTGGCATTCGCGGTTTTCATCCGTGCCACTTATTGTCTTTTTTACGGTCTTTGGACGTATAGAAAGGGCACCTTTATCGCTCACGTCTAAACAGCCCATGTCTGCGAGGAGCGACAGACCTTCCTGACAGAACGGAAACATGCTGGTGGCACGATCAGGAAAATCGACGAGCAGTTGAGGGTAATCCTCGACGACCTTGAGGAAGTAGCTTTTGTTGGATTTGGCTAAGGTCGATCGCGTGTTCTTGTGCAAACACAGAGGGAGTATGAGCAACGAAAGCGAGTACGGCATCGCTCTTTCAGATGTAAGCTGATGCTCGTCAATTGCCCTCGCTAATAACAGCCCGCAAAATGCTGGATTGAAGAGATTTCTGATCTCGAAAGGACGCTTGTTCCAGGCCTTCAAGTCGTGCCCTCCAAAATCCCCTCGATTCTCTCCAAGAATTTCGGGTGCCAGTGCACTCTGGGTAGAGGTCGACCGTTTGCCAGAATGTGAAACGCCCCGCGGACAACATATGGTTCGGTCACACGCTCCCGAATACGGAGGTTTTCGGTTTCAAACTCAGCCCACCGGAAAAGCTCCTTGCCGGCGGCCACCAATTTCTCTTCCGATTCATCCGTCCCCAAAGTTTCGACAACTAAATCCTTGTACCGCCTCCATTCCTCAACCAGACGATCTTCATATTCCTCCATCTCGCCAGGTACCAAAAGATCTTCTCGTGCCCAACTTGATCGCTGTTCGAATGCTCGATAGTAATCAATGATCGCAGATTGGATCCGGTCGGTAGATGTACCCAGGATCCGCAACTGCCGTACGAACAGCCGCTCATCGGCATCCGGATCAATCCCATCCGGCTGCTTGCCCCGAAAAGTGATTGGCAAATTGTCCGATCGATATTCCTCGGCAATTGATGATAATTTGTCTGAGACCTCTGCCCCGTAAATTGGCTCAGTTTTGTCTCCAGCAATCTGCCGTACTGCGATGTCGTTCCACCATCCCTCAAGGCGCTCCAGAACGGCTTGGCGGTATTCCCGTCTTACTGTTCGCAACAGCCGATCCGATAAGAGATCAGCGATATCCGTGATGCGAGGGCTGGCGTCGAAAATTGAAACCCTGCCGAGGAAGTCACGACGTTCCTCTTCACTCAGGTCTGAGTAGGAGACCCTGATCTCGCCGATAAGCTGGGCCTCGCTTCGTTCCATCGCAGCGCCAAATTCTTCAGGAAGAGCGTCTGTGGAAGCGGAAGTGTCCATCAAGAACGCACTCAGGAAGGACGTGTTTGCAACTGTTGCGGTTGTGAACATGAAGAACTGCAGCTGACTCGTAGACCTGCCGGCCGACTTGTAACGATCGAGCCATATCCTAACGGATTTCCAAAAGTCCGAGCTCAAGTCGGTTAGTGTGCTGCCGGGCGCTCTATGCTTGAGGGACGCAAGTGAACGAGTTCTACCTTCGCCAACAAATTCCAGGTCATCTTGGCCTTCGATTAAGACGCCTGTTCGCTCCGGTTGTTCGACGAGTTTGAAAAGTGCCAACCTTGGCTGGTAGATGTATCCTAGGCCTTGCGGCCCTGCGGAGAACTTATCACCAGATCCGATGCTCACACTGTCTTCCTAGTCTTAGATTCAATTAGAGATAAGATCACCATTCGTATTTTTGCTGCTTCAGAGTGTATCTGCAAGACTTCAAAGTAGTGATCAGAGAAGCCGCCGTGCAGATTTGAGCTCTGATAAAGTTCTCAGTTTGTTCCGACCGATGTCCAGTTCGACAAACCGCGTCGCAGAAGTGGTTGAGACAGTCAATGTCCGGATCTCGACATTTTGTGCGAATCTGAACGACCGCTTCGGAGCCACTGCTAGCAAGGACAGTATTGTCGAAACTGCCTCCTAGTCGGAAGAGGAGCTCTAGTTGACCCGCCCCCACTGATTGGTCCGGTTCGAAGTTTAGTTCATGGTTGGTTTCTCGGCCAAGCTGGGTGGTCGGCGGAGCTTAGCGGAGCCGAACGGCCAGCTTGGTGCAGTGATCGCTTCCGGAGCTGGTGGGCGGTATCCGAGTGCGTTGTGCGGCCTGACGGCGTTGTAGTGATATCTCCACTGCTCGATCACGACCTGGGCCTCTTTCAGGCTATAGAAGATCTTCCCGTTGAGCAGTTCATCCCGGAAGCGGGCATTGAAGCTCTCGATGTAGCCATTCTCCCAAGGCGAGTCCGGCTCGATGTAGGCGGTTCTGGCGCCGACGGCGCCGATCCACCGCCGAACCGCTTCGGCAACGAACTCGGGGCCGTTGTCGACGCGCACGAATGCCGGTGGACCGCGCAGGATGAACAGGTCCGTCAGCACATCGATAACATCCACTGACGAGAGCCTGCGGCGGACCCTGATCGCCAGGCTCTCACTGGTGAACTCGTCCAGGACGTTCAGCGTCCGGAACGCGCGGCCGTCATGCGTGCGGTGGTGTACGAAGTCATACGACCAGACATGGTTCCGCCGCTCTGGCCTTAGCCGAACGCAGGACCCGTCGTTCAGCCAGAGACGACCCTTCTTCGGCTGCCTGGCTGGAACCTTCAGCCCCTCTTGCCGCCACAGCCGCTCGACCCGCTTGTCGTTCACATGCCAGCCGGCATCCCGCAGCAGGGCCGCGATCCGGCGATAGCCACAGCGGCCATACTGCCGGGCCAACGCAGTCATGTCCTCGACCAGGGCCTCTTCATCTGAGCGACCCCGAGGTGCGCGGCGCTGGGTCGAGCGATGCTGACCCAGAACCCGACAGGCGCGGCGCTCGGACACGTGCAGCAGGGAACGAACGTGATCGATGCAGCAGCGGCGGCGCGAGGGGCTCAGAAGTTTCCCTTCGCAGCTTCCGCCAGGATCTGCTTGTCCAGCGTCAGGTCCGACACCGCACGGCGAAGGCGCTCGTTGCAGCACATCCACCTGACGTAGCTCCGCCACGATCTCCTCAGGCTTGTAACGCTTCCTCGACATCACTGATCCTCCTATCTCTCAAACATAAGGCCGGACCAATTCGATGGGGGAGGATCATCGGAATCCAACGGCCCACGCGCCGCGCATCACCTGGCAAATGGATCGCGAAGATGCTGAAGACCTCTTATCGATGATCTTGCTTGTTCACCGCCGCCTAGATGCAGCACATATGCCTCGACGAATCTGAACGAGGACGTGCCGTACTGCTCTATGCGGCGGGCTGTTGACGATCTGACTCCAGTGCATCTTTGTTTTCGCTGGCAGCTTTGGCTTGTGATTTCCTCCCAAACAGCACGTCGCCGATCGCTGTCGAAACCATCGCATTGGCCGCTCGTACGGGATCGTCAGCCAAGTGAGCATATCGGGCCGTGGTTTGAGCCTGCGTGTGGCCAAGGAGTTTTCCGAGGATCGGCAGGCTTTGGCCAAGGCCGACGCCATAAGATGCGAAGGTATGGCGCAGATCATGGATACGAATATCCTCGAGCCCTGCACGCTTGCGAATACGGCGCCACGGCTTTTGCAGATCGGTGAGGTACTCGCCGTCCTTCTTGCCCGTAATCACATACGGATTGCCCTCAATCCGCTCGATCGCTTTCAGGACAGCAATCGCGTCTTCGCCCAGATAGACAGTCTTTTCGCCTGTTTTGGAGTCAGGCAGGCGGAGCACCTTGTCCTTGAGGTCAACGAAGTCCCACTTCAGTGATTGGATTTCTCCGAGCCGGCAGCCGGTCAGGATCAATAGCCGATACGCGGCCACGGCGGAGGGGGCGTCCGCTTCCTCGGCGTCCAACGCGTCACTCAGAGCAGTCAACTCGTCAGCCGAGAGAAAGCGCTCTCGTTTTTCCTCCTTGTACTTCTTGACGCGCAGGCAAGGGTTGCTTCCTTCCTCGCGCAAACCCCAAACTTCGGCCTGGCTCATCATCTTGGAAAGAACACCGAGCGCTCTGTTGGCCTGATAGGGAATGTCCCGCAGCTTGTGATGAAAATCGGCAACGGCCGACCGGTCCAGGTCGGCGACTTTTCGGCTTCCGATTTTCGGTTTGATGAACAGCTTGACCGCCCGGCCGTACTCGGCCTGCGTCGATGGCTTTAGATGAACCGGGACGTATTCCTTTAGAAATCGGTCGCCGAGTTGGGCGACAGTCTGTCCCTTTCGGGCTTTCTTCTCCTCGCTGGCCGTGTCTATCCCTTCCACGGCGTTTGAGATGTGCCTGAATGCGAGGCGCCGGGCTTGCTCGGCTTTCATTTTGCCGTGTTTGCCTAGCGTGACGAGCCGCTGTCTGCCGCTGACCCGATAGTAGGCGATGAAGGCTTTCGAGCCGCCGGCGTTAACCCGGACGTCAAAGCCTGCCAGTTCAGAATCCCAGATGGTGAACTGTTTGCCAGTGGGGGCAATGGCGTCGACGGCGCGTTGTGTGAGTTTGGGCATCTTTTGACGAAATCCCTTGAGGCTAGCGAAACCTGAGATCTAAAATTTATAGCATATTTATAGCAGATTTTGGAGATTCGCAGTGCGTTAAAATGTGCTCAAGGGTATCGTGTTTTGTATTTTATTAAACAAGAACAATATTTTGGTGAACATCTGTGAAAACCTGAGAGCCAGCGTGAAACTAAAAAATCAGGCTCATAACCTGAAGGTCGCAGGTTCAAATCCTGCCCCCGCAACCATCTCGAGGAACCCCGGCGCAAGGCACGCCGCGTAAATCCCAGACATCAAGAAAGCCACCCCAAGGGTGGCTTCTTTGCGTTTAGTCCCGTGACATGCAGTTGAACCAGCGACCGGAGGTGTGAGCTGCGACCGTGGCGCCTATGGCGCCGCGTGAGCGCGAGCAAGGGCCAAGCGTGCAATCTTGACGGTGTTTGACGAAAGCAACCATAACGATGGTCTTTTTCGTATTGCACCACATCCGTGTGGCTATCTGGTATTAGACCGTTACAATCGGCTCGGATCTTTGAGGACAACAACGCTTCCGTCGAAGGAACAGTGCCATGAGTGACGTCGGTCGCAGGCAGTTCATCGTCGGCGCGGCCGTCGTTGCGAGTGCCATGGGCGTTGGTTCGGACGGCTACGCATCAACGGGTGGGGGAACGAGCGTGTCGTTTCGTACTTTTAGCGAGGGACAGGGCAACACCTACGCTGCCTGGTGTGACCTCCTCGCCGTCGGTGCCGCGGCCGCAGGCGTTGCGCACTTTGCGGACAAGTACCTATCCGCTCCGTACGAGCAGTCGCTGTTGCTATCGCGCTTCCTGGTAACTCCGCCGTTGTCCGGCTTCTACCTTGCGGGGATCGCCGGCATCGATCAGGAAAGCCAGGCGCGCTTCGGCGGACCCTTCCTCTCGCTTGCACGCGACAAGCGGATGGAGATCGTTGACGCGGCGGTCCGGTCCAAGACGCAAGCCTGGTCTACACCGGATCCGTTTCTCTTCTACCTCGCTTCGCGCAGCGACGCGGTGGACGTCGTCTACGGGACCGAACAAGGCTTTGAGAGTCTGGGTTACCCCTATCAGGCCCACATCTTGCCAACGAAGCCCTGGTAACGAACAGCCGGAATGGGACAAAGCCAATGACCGCGCGCACCCATGACAAGGCTGAAATTCTGGTGGTCGGATCGGGGATCGCAGGCAGCACCATGGCTGCCGAGCTCGCCGAAGCCGGACTGGACGTGCTGGTGTTGGAGGGCGGGCCGCCGCGCACCATCGAGGACATGGTCAGCTCTCAAATGTGGGCGCGCCGCCTGAAATGGGGTGGCCCGCCGATCATCGGTCAGGGCAATTTGGCCAATGGCCTGACCTTTGGCATGGGCTGGGGCACAGGCGGTGCCGGAGCACATTGGTACGGCTATTGGTTCCGCCATCGCGAGAACGACTTCAAGGTCCGCTCGCTGTATGGGCGCGGTCTCGATTGGCCGATCGAGTACGAGGATCTGCGGCCCTATTACGATCGCGCGCAGCGTTACTTCGGCGTGTCCGGCGACAGCGAACAGGATGTTTGGTCACCGCCGGGCGAGGCCTATCCAATGCCGCCCTTGCCGATAAACCAGCAATGCAAGGCCATCGGGAAAGGGTTTGACGCGGTCGGGCTTCGATTGGCCCCCAGCACACTGGCCATCAACAGCGAGAGCTATGACGGACGGTCGCCATGCCTCTATGATGGCTGGTGCGATGCGGGATGTCCGATCGGCGCGCTGGCCAACCCTCTGGTGCTTCAGTGGCCGAAAGCGCGAGCGGCCGGGGCGAAGCTGCGCAACCATGCCTATGTGACCAGGGTGACGACGGATGCCTCCGGAAAGCGGGCGACCGGGGTCGAGTATTACGATGCGGATGGCCAGCTCAATGCTCAACCGGCCGATATCGTTATCGTGGCCTGTCACACCGTCGCCAATATCCGTTTGCTCTTGTTGTCCGCCAACGAGCCCCATCCCTCCGGACTCGCCAACGGCAGTGGGATGCTCGGCCATCATTTCATGAGCCATGCCGCGACGGTTGTCTACGGCATGTTCGAGGAGGAAACGGAACCCTATCGCGGCACAACGAGCGGAAATGCCATGTGCCTGGACGGCTACGATGACAAGGAGCCCGTGGCCGGTGCCTTCGGCAGTCGGACGTGGCTGGCCGGGCAGACGGTCAAACCCAATGGACTGCTGGGGATGGCCATGAGCCGGCCTGAGCTCCACGGGGAGGCACTGGACAAGTTCTTGCGCCAGGCCGCCAAGCACTTCGGCAACATGACCGTCATTTGCGAAGAGACGTCCGTCTTCGAAAACCGAGTAGAGCTGGACGGCAGTCAAAAGGACGCCTTCGGCCTGCCGATCGCAAAGGTGATCAACGAGCTACCCGAGGAAAACGCCAAGCGCTCCGAGCATGCCAAGGAAGAGGGCTTATCTATCTTGCGCGCGGCCAATACATCGGAGGTCTGGTCTTCCCCGCAGGCGCTCATGCATGTGATGGGAGGGACGCCGATGGGGGAGGACCCGTCACGTTCGGTGACCGATTCCTATGGCCGGACGCATGACGTCGACAACCTGTTCGTTGCCGGCGCAAGCCTGTTTCCAACCTGCGGCGCCGTCAATCCGACCGGGACCTTGGCCACCTTGGTGCTGAGGACCGCCGACTACGTTCGGGAAAACGTCGCGTCATTGAAAAACTAAGCTCATGCTTCGAAGCGCAGGCGCGGCTTTCCGGTGGAGGGACGCGACAAGTGCGCCGCTATGCAGGTTGCGACGGCGGTCGGTGCGATGAGCGCCGGGCCATGAACAAGAACCAGACGACGCTCAGGATGTTCAAGACGATCATGGCGGCGAGCGCCGCCTTGTAGGCATCGACCGGCTGGCCGCTGCCGCTGCTGTCGGGCCATAGGTGAAGAATGAGGCCGAAGGCGCTCTGCGCGACAAAGGCAAACATGAAAACGAGAATGTTGAAGGCGGTGACGGCCCGACCGCTGAACTCGGCCCCGAAGTGCTGGGCAATCACTGCATAAAGCACGACGGTGACCGTGGCGAAGAACCCGAACGCGAACCAGACGGCATAGCCCTGCGTTGCGATGTTGAGCAGGATGAGGATTTCCGCGCCGATGTACGCGACGGTCGCGATCAGAACCAGATTGGGCAGTGACAGCCGCAAGAAACCGGCGAGCTTGCCATACAGACCGCCACCCGCCAGGCCGAGGATCATCGCAATCGATACGACCAGCAGGTAGCGCGAGCTTTCGAGCGGTGTGAAACCGACGACGTGCTGTTGCCAGGGCCCGAGCCACAAGCCCCGCATGGCCAGGAAATTGCCGAAGGGAAGCGCCATCGCCGCGACCTGCCAGAAGAAGCGGTCGCTGTAGACAACTTTGAGGCTGACGACCTCGTCCCAAAGACTGGCCCGAGCTGCTTCCGCCTCCGGCTTCGGCTTGTCCCGAACGGTGAAGAAGATCAGGGCGGCCACAGCCAGCGTCAATCCGCCCATCAGGAAGCACAGGGCGCGCCAACCAAACTCGAGCTCGAACAGCTTGCTGGGCATCGTCACCATCAGCGACCCAACGCCGCCGGCGACAAGAATGACGCTGTTGAAAAAGGGAATCTCTTCCGGCTCGACCCAATCGGCGATGGCCTTGATCGCGGCCATGAGGCCGCCCGCCATGCCGATACCGAGGATGGCCCGTCCGAGCGCGAGCTCGGTCACGTTCGTGGCGAGCCCGAAGATGAAGATTCCGACGGCTCCGACCGCAAACAAGAGACTCTGGGTCTTGCGCGGCCCCCAATAGTCGAGAAGGACGCCGAGCGGCAGCTGGACCAAAGCGAACGTCAAGAGGTAGAGGGACGTGATCCAGCCGACCTCGAAGTTATCGAGCTTCAGGTCCTGAATGATGGGATGCGCGAGAATGGCGTTGATCGCCCGAAATCCCATTGCGAAGAAATACCCAAGCGCAAATGGCAGGATGACTGACAGCCAGAAAGCCGTTCTTCGGGCACCAGGCTCTTTCCGCACGTTGGACTGTCGGCTGGAGTCGTCCCGTCGCCCCATCAGCTCAAATCCGCCTCAATCGGTTCCTCGATCGGAAACTATGCGGCAAGCGCGTCTGAGAGAATAGCCCGCACGTTGAGTGGGACCCGCGGGAAGCCTTTCAGGTTCGTCACCTTGGCATCGATGTCGGCACCGTGAGCCCGGGACTTGGTTGGGACAAGGCGCTTTGCAGTCTGTTCAGCTGGTTGCGTGCCCCCGCAACCATTTCGAGGGACCCTGGCGCCAGGGACGCCGCGTGAGCAAATACCGCTGGTGTTCTGCCGGCGCGTGGTCTTTATCAAATGTCGATGACAGCAGTGAAGCCCATCTCATATCCGAAAGGGCCTATACAAAGGGGCCTGCCATGAACAGAGGCCTGAGGCGCCTCGTCTCAGTTGCGGATTTTCGCCAACTGGCCAAACGGCGCCTGCCAAAGGCGGTCTTTGAATTCGTAGACGGAGGGGCGGAAGACGAGGTCACACTCAATGCCAATCTCGAGGCTTTCAACAGGCGGCATATCATTCCACGCATTCTGACTGACGTGAGCGCCCCGGACGTCTCTACGAGCTTTCTTGGGACGCCTCTAGCTACGCCGCTGGTGATCTGCCCGATGGGGTCGTGCGCTCTTGTTCGACCCGGTGCCGACTTCGCGATCGCATCGGCCGCAGCTGCGCGCGGAATACCCTACACACTCTCGACGATGTCGACGGCCGGCATGGAGGATATGGCACGCAGGAGCGACGGCCCGCTCTGGTTCCAGCTGTATGTCCTCAAGGATCGTGATTTCAGCGAGTCCTTGATTGCCCGCGCCGCCGCGCTTGGCTACGCCGCGCTCGTCGTCACGGTCGATCTGCAAGCAGGCGGCAAGCGCGAGAAGGACTTGCGAAACGGTATCTCCATTCCGCTGCGACTAACAGCGCGCACACTGCTCGATGGTGCGTTGCATCCGAGATGGGCCTATCGGCAGCTGTCGGGCGGACTGCCGCGGTTCGAAAACGTGCGCGGATACCTGAACGATACCGGTGCGGGACTCACGCTCGCAGCGCGCGTCGGTCAGAATCTCGATGCCGCATTCGACTGGGACGGACTGAAGCGCATTCGTGATCTCTGGAAAGGCCACCTGATCGTAAAGGGCATGATGCATGCCGATGATGCGATTGCGGTGGCCGAAATGGGTGCCGATGCCTTGTGGCTTTCAAACCACGGTGGGCGTCAGCTCGATGGGGCCCAGGCGTCACTGGATGCCCTCGAGACGATTGCCGACCGCCTCGATGGCCGGCTGCCGATCGTTCTCGATTCCGGGGTGCGCCGCGGCAGGGACATCCTTAAAGCCCGCGCGCTTGGGGCAACTGTCACCGCTGTCGGGCGCGCCGCACTTTTCGGTGCTGTCGCGGGCCAGGCCGGTGTGTCGCGTGTGCTCGATATCCTGCTGGATGAGCTGACCCTTGCGATGAAGCTCTCCGGTCAACCCAGGCTGTCGGATGTGAAAGAGACTCTCTTGGCTCCGAAGGAGTCGTGACTGTTCTACCGACCGCACAATTGATCTGCGGTCGGTGGGCCATGCCGTGACAAGGACTCGAAACTAAAAACGCTGTCCGGCGCAGGGAAGGCCCGGTGCAATCAACACAGCAGTCGCGCGCCGCTACCCAAGATACATCAGTCCGGCGAGGATGATGGCGGCGAGGAACAGCGTCTCGGCGACGATCAGAACGATCGCTTGGCCGCCCACGTCGCGTATCCGTCGGAGCGAGGTCTTCATGCCGACGGCTGCGATCGCCGTCAGCAGTGCCCAGCGGGAGAGGGCGGCGAGCTCGTCCGACAGCGCCTCGGGAATGGCTTGGAAGGAGTTGAGCGTTGCCAAGGCAAGGAACGCCAGGATGAAGCCGGGGACGAGCGGCGGGCGTTTTCCATCGGCCGGCTGCTGGATGCCCATAGCGAGGAAGATCAGCCCGAAGACCAGCACCAAGGGCGCCAAAAGGCTTACCCGGATAAGCTTGACCAGCGTCGCGTTCTCGCCCGCCTCCTCGGACACGGAAAAGCCGGCGCCGACAACCTGAGCGACATCGTGGATCGTCGCGCCGAGGAAGACGCCGGCTGCACGGTCGTCCAGTGCCAGGCTGCCGGTGATGATCGGATAGGCGATCATCGCGAGCGTGCTGAGCACGGTCACGCTCAGCACCGTGAAGATGAGGTTGCGCTCCGAGTGCTCGTTTTTCGGCAGCACTGCGGCGATAGCCATCGCCGCCGAGGCGCCACAGATCGCGACCGAGCCGCTGGTCAGGAGAGCCAACCTCCATCCGCGCCTGAGCAGCCGCGCGCCGATCAAGCCGAACAGCACGGTGGCAATCACGCCGAAAACCACCAGCGCGATGATCTCCCAGCCCAGCGCTGCCAAGAGATCGAAGCTGATCCGTGCGCCGAGCAGCGCCACGCCGAGCCGCAGCACGCTTCGGCCGGAGAACTCGATGCCGGGGACACAGCGACCTTCCTCGGCCAGGAAGCTGAGCGCCATGCCGAGCAGCAGTGCCAAGAGCATGGCCGGGGCGCCGTAATGGTCCGACAGGAACTGGGCGGCGATCGCCAGCACTGCCGACACCAGCAGGCCGGGCGCCAACACCGCCGCGCGCTGCCGCACTTCGGTCAGCCTGGATGAAAAGGACTCTGAGAAAGAACTCACTGAGACGCGCTCGTCGCTATTGGGTCAGCGCCGGTTATCGGCTCGTTCGGCTCGAGCAGCAATCTCCTTGTTGCGATAGGCGGCAACTCGCCTGCCAGACCGCAGCACAGCGGGGCCTCCGGCGATAGAACCTTGGTGTCGATCAGGAGATCTCGCGCGGCGTGCCGACACGCAATCGGCTTAGCCGGCTGTTGCCGGTGCGGGCTTGGGCGTCGCCAAGCGCGTCGCGTAGAGGCCTGCAAGGACGTTGAGGCCGATGATGAACCAGATCGGCCAGATCACGCCTTGGATATGGGCGAGCACTCCGAAACCGAACGAGACAACGGCGCCGATCGCCGCGACCATTGCATTGCTCATCGCTAGGTAATAGGGGCGTTCGTCATCGGTCGTGAATCCGACGAGATAAAGGCTTTGGGCGTTTGAAATGCCTTGCGTCGCCATTGAAACCAGGACGAAGACCACGCTGTGCAGCCACAGGTTCTGCGCCGCGGGAACCATATCGATCACCACGGCAAGCACGCCGGCCGCGCAGGCAACCAAGGGTGCGCAGATCAGCACCGTGGAAAGCGACACCTCGATGACACGCCGCCATAGGACGCCGCCCACGACGTACCCGACGCTTGTGGCGATCAGGAGAACGCTGAGACTGCGATGATCTTGCGCATGCAGCGCGGCTCCGTGCAGCGCATAGAACGGCATGCTGAATAGGATCGAGAGAAACAGAACGCGCGCCGTGAGAAAGCGCCGAAACCAGGGGCGTCTCAAGGCGGCCTTCAGCTGCGCCAGCATACCCCCGCCAACGACCCCGCCGCCCGGCGCCGGCTTATCCTGATGCTGGCTTCCGGCCTGTGCCAGTCTGCGCGCTTCCCGGATGAGGAGTGTTGCGACGGCTGCCATCACGGCCAGTCCGATGCCGACCCACAGCAATTCGAGATGCCTGGCGAGTGCCGTCGCGGCGGCCAGATCGCGTTGGCTGATCAAAGCGATGGTGGCTGTGAACAGGCCTGCAAGCCCAGCCTGGGTGAAGAAGATGGCGTTGCGGCGATGCGCTGGAAGAATGCGTCCGACCAGGTCTTGATTGGCCAGGCTGGAAACGCCCTGAGCGATGCCAACGACGGCGGCGACGAAGAGAAACAGCGCCGCCAACCACACCGCGCCGGGTCGGGTGGACGCCAGCCCGACGATTGCCAGCGCCAGCGCCATGGTGACCAGGGCGAGCGCCATGTACCATTTGCGGAGCGCATCACCGCTGAACAGCGGCGCGGAGACCAGTTGCGCGATGAGCCGCGAGACCTGGACGATCGGCAGGATCAAACCGGCGAGATACAGGGGGGCGCCAACAGCAAGATAGAGGAAGGGAAGGACGAGCCGGGGGCTCGTCAGTTGAAAGCTGACCCCGACAATGACGCCCTGCACCAGGAAGGTCCGGGCATTCCAGTTTTCGTCTCTGTCGGGCCGCTCTTCGGGCATCTAGAAGGCTTTCTGCAAAGGCACTCCTAGCAACCAAAACCCAAAGTCACCTTCTCAGCCGCGTGGATAAGCTTGGCATCACAGCCGATACGCTCGTCAAGCAAAACCGCCTTTGCTGCTTTCTTGTCACACCAAGCAAGATGTTTGGACGTTGACCAATAACCCGTGGCCGCCTGAGCCCGCCGCTACGACGGCTTCAACAGGGTGCCTGAGAGCCGGTCGGCCGCCATCTTTTTCAGGGCCGTGCGATCGACCTTCCCGACCGGCGTCAGGGGCATGTGATCGAGCGCGACGATGACCTCCGGCGCCTTGTAGCCGATCCGCTCCCGCGCGGTGCGGATGACATCCTGGCTGCTTGGGGGTGTCACGCCGTCTTTCCAGGTCACATAGGCCCAGACGTTCTCGCCATGAACAGTGTCGTTGACCCCGACGACACCAGCATTCTCCACCGCCGGGTGCGCCATGACGGCTTCCTCGACCTCCTGGGGCGAGATGTTCGAGCCGTCGTGAATGATGATCTGCTTGCTGCGGCCGCGAAACCAGAAGCAGCCGTCGGAATCCACTTGCATGATATCGCCGGTGTCGAGCCAGCCATCCTGGAGCGTTTCTTTGGTGGCGGCGGCGTTGCCCCAGTATCCGGTCATGACCGGCGCACCGGCGATCCAAACACGGCCATCCACGCCGGCCGGTACCTCCTCGCCGTTTTCGTTGCGCAGCGCGACCTGATAGCCGGGACAGACAACGCCGACCGACCCCGTCTTGACGGGCTCACCCGGCAGACTGAAGAGGCAGCCCGGCGCCTCGGTCAAGCCATAGGTCTCGTTGATCGACAGGCCGGAGAGGGCCGTGAACTTCTCTTCCAGGCTGAGCGGGAATTTGTCGCCGCCGGAGATGCAGAGGCGCAGCGAAGCGAAGTCGGCCTTGGTCGCTCCGTGCTCGCGGAACAGGGCGATCAAAGCCGATGGCAGCATGACGAGGACCGTTGGCCGCGTCTCTCGAAAGAGAGACAGCATTTCATCGCCGTCGTAGCGGCGCGTCACGACCACGGGGGCCGCGGCAAAGAGCGCCGCGAGAGTGGTTGAGAGCGCGCCGACATGGGACATTGACGCCCCTGGCAAGACGACGTCCTTCATCGTCAAGGCCATGGCTTGGCCAAAGCTGGCTGCGAGTGCCCCGAAGGAACTGAAGCTGTGGGTCACCCCTTTTGGCCGGCCCGTGCTGCCTGAGGTGAAGAAGATGAAGGCCGGCGCGTCCCGGTCGGGCGCCGGGAGCTCGGCCGAAGACGAGGTATCCTGGAGCAATTGTTCGAAGCTCAAGCTATCGCCAATCGGACCGCCGAACGCGATCACGCCGCGCGGTAGCTCGCCCGCCTGCTTGCTTGCGGCCACGTCCTCCGATCGTTCCGTGTGAGCGAGCAGGGCCACAGCGCCACTCATCGTCAGCCCGTAGTCGATCTCCGGTGGGGTGTAGCGGTAGTTGAGGGGGACGGCCACCAAGCCGGCCTTGAAGCAGGCCAGATAGTGGATCAGCAAGGCCGCATCGTTGGGCATGAGCGACGCAATCCGGTCGCCCGGGGTTAATCCAAGTCGGAGCAGACTGTGAGCGAGCCGCGTGCTGGCGTTCTCATACTGACGCCAGGTCCATCGTGTCTCACTCGAAAACAGCGCTATGGCGTCCGGGTTCGCCGAAAGACCGCGTTCGAGAATGTTCGGCAGATCGGCATAGGCGTCTAACGACGCGCCAACGTACGGCATCCTTCCCCCATCCGCCTCGACGATCGTCCGCGGCGCGTTCGCATTGCTTGAGCCTCCCGACATGGCAGCTCTGTCTGGGTCGATGATGAGTCAAGTCTGCTGGACCTGCAAGGTCCAGGTGTGGGGACCTAGCCGGCGCCACCTACGGGATCGCCGAATTCGCTGTCGTTGCGCTCGCTGTCGAGGCCGGCGGCAAGGACGCCGGACACCAAGATAGGCAAAATGCGCACGCGAGACCCACTAACCTGTGATTTCAACGAGAGGCCTGTGCCGGCTACATCGGTGGTAGGGGTCTTTAGTTTGAGGTCGGACAAAGAATGGCTGTTCTCTTTTCTCCTTTCAGTTTGCGTGACGTTACCTTCAAGAACCGCATCGCCGTATCTCCCATGAGCCAGTATCGCGCCGTGGATGGGCATGCGAACGATTGGCACCGGGTCCATCTCGGGCGGTTTGCCCTGGGCGGCGCGGGACTTGTCTATGCCGAGGCGACCGGCGTCGAAGCGGCGGGACGGCGAACGCACGGCGATCTCGGCCTTTGGACGGACGCACAGATCGAAGGCCTGCGGCCGATCGCCGACTTCATCAATCGAGAGGGCTCCGTTCCCGGGATCCAGCTTGGGCATGCCGGCCGAAAGGCCTCCGAACGCCGGCCCTGGCACGGAGAAACCCCCGTCGACGACGAAGATGTCGCCGAACGCGGTGAGGCGCCGTGGCAGGCAATCGCACCATCTCCGCTCCCTTACGCCGAGGGGTGGCCTGAGCCGGTGGAAGTGTCGGAGGATGATATCGCACGGGTGATCGACGCTTTCGGTGTGGCCGCGAAACGCGCGAAGGAGGCCGGCTTCAAGATCATCGAGATCTATGCCGCCCACGGGTTCTTGGTTCACCAGTTCCTGTCGCCGATCTCCAACAAGCGCAGCGACAAATGGGGCGGAAGTGCCGAGAACCGCCGACGCTTCGCATTGGAGGTGGCGAAGTCCGTACGCGCCAACTGGCCGGAGGCCTATCCGCTTGCCTTCCGCCTTTCGGCGACTGACTGGCTGGACGGCGGCATAGACGTGGAGGAGACAATCGAGACCGCACGCGCCCTGAAAGCGGAGGGAGTCGACATGATCGACTGCTCGACCGGCGGCATCGGCGGAAAGCAGCGGCCGCACCGAATGAAGATCGAGCAAGGCTTTCAGGTGCCCTTTGCCGCTGAGATTCGCGAGAAGGCCGACATTGCGACCATGGCGGTCGGCTTCCTGTGGGATGCCAAGCACTGCGAAGAGCTGCTTGTCGCAGAAAACGCCGACATGATCGCCCTTGCCAGGGAGATTCTCGACGATCCCAATTGGCCCTTGCATGCGGCACAAGAGCTGAGCGCCGACGAAGGGCATGCCATGTGGCCGGTTGAATCGGGCTGGTGGCTGATGAAGCGGGAGCGTCTTCTCAGCAAGCTTGGCATTCGATAGGGGAGGCCGAACGGAGTCCGTTCTCCGGATACGGCAAACACCGACAGGCTCTAGAAGGGCAAACCAATATTTTCCAAGGCTGCGGAGATGGCGGGGTGCGCCTGCAGCCGAGCGATCTCGGCTTGCACGAAGCCTGGGTCACGCTCCTCAACCGATATCGCCAAGTCCGTTCTATGGACAATCCGACCGCCGCGCGGTGCCATCACCAGAACCGTGTCGGCGATACGCGCCGCTTCAGCCAGATCGTGCGTAACGAAGACGGCTGTTATGCCGCGGTCGTCGACCAAGCTGCGGATCAGGCTCTGCATCGCCAGTCGCCGGGCGACGTCCAAGCCGTTGAACGGCTCGTCGAGCAATAGCAGCGTTGGCTCGGCGGCCAGGGCCCGGGCGATGGCAACGCGCGCGCGCATGCCGCCGCTCAGTTGTTGCGGATACTTGGCGAAGTCTTCTGCGACGAGACCACAGGCCGCCAACAGCTCTTCCGACAGGGCGCGGCGGGCGGTTGTCGACGGAACGCTCTGCAGCGCGCCGACGGCCACGTTCTCTCTGGCCGTGCGCCAGGGGAGCAGGCGGTGCTCCTGGAAAACCATGCCTGCGCGCTCGAAGTGCCGCTCGACGCGACCGGCCTGACAGCCGATCAAGTCGGCAATCAAACGCAGCAGTGTCGTCTTTCCGCAGCCCGACGCGCCGACCAGCATGGTCAGCGAGCCTGGGGATATCGAAAGCGAGGTCCCGTCCAGAACAGCCTTACCGCCTAAACGGACGATGACCTGTTCCAGCCGAACCATCGGACCGGACCGAGGGGTCACAGCTCTGCCCTCTGATCGCTGGACTCATCCGTGCGACGCCACGCCTCCAGCCGTCGGTAGAAAGGTCGAATGATTGCAGCCTCGATCGGTAGAAAGGCGCCCACGACCAGGATGATCCAGGCAAAGCTCTCCGCCGTGTCGAGGTTGGCCCGCGCGTCTGCCAGGCCCGATCCTATGCCGTCGCGCGCGCCGAGCAGCTCCGCCATCACCGTGACCTTCCAGGCGATACCGAAGGCGGTGACGGCCGCCGGCAGCAAGCATGAGAGAACATGAGGCAGGATGATTTCCCGCAGGCGCTGCCGAAGCGACAGGCGATAAGCACGACCCATTTCCAACAGGTTCGGATCGACGGTGAGGACGCCCTGAACGGCGGCGACGAAAGGGATCGGCAGCAGAGCGACGAGAACCGTGAACACGACGGCCACACCGCCGGTGCCGAACCACAGAAGAGCCAGCACGATCCAGGCGATGGGCGGCACGGCCAACAGTGTGGTGACCAGCGGTCCGACGGCATGCCGCAACGGCGGCACCAGCCCCGCAGCTAGGCCGAGTCCCCCGCCAAGCGTCATCGCGATAGTGAAGGCGGCCAGGACGCGGCCGCCGGTGTCGCCCAGGGCAGCGATGGCTCTTCCATCGGCAATAAGAGCAACAAGGGCCTCTGCGGTCTCTAGCGGTGACGGCAAGGCAATCGGCCCCAGCTGAGTGCTGCCCCAAGCCCACAGCAACCCGAACACGCCGAACCCGATGCAAGCCCAGAACAGTCGCGGGGCCGGCAGGACTTCGGCGTGGTGTCGAGCGATGTCCTTTCTCATGTGGCCGGTCCAACGTCGAGATAGAATCCGTCGTCCGGCAGACGGCCGCCGAGCAGCGCTGCGGAGTCCACGGCCAGCAGCTCATAGAAGAACTCCAGATGCGCGCGCGCTTCGGCCGGGCTGCGCACAGTCAGGTTCATGAAGGGGATCGACCGCTCCAGGACCGGTTTACGCAGCCCCATGTAGTCTTCCCCGAGCTGTGCGGCCGAAGCCGGGTTGTTGTTGACCCAGGCCGTTGCGTCCCGGATCTCGGTGAAGAGGCGTTGTGGGAGGCCCTCGGCACGGGCCCGCAAGCTGTCGCGAACGATCAGGACCGCCATCGGTATGTCGGCGCTCCGCCCGGTCGCGGCGGCGAATTCCTGCTGGAAGTCGATGGCGCGCCTCACGTTGATCGCGTTGGCGATGCCTCGCATGACCGATGCCGTGGCTGCCGGTTCTTGCAAGACGGCCGCCGGTGCTCGGCCGGCCAAGAGAAGCTGGGCAGCCTCCAGTGGTGTCGCGACATACTCGATTCCAACATCGTCCGGCGATAGCCCGTGAGCCGCCAGCAACACCTGGAAGACCCGGTCGGGCATGTCCCCGCGGAACGGCACCAGGACCCGTTTTCCCGCCAGGTCGGGAATGGATGTGATGCCGTCTTCGGTGGTCATCAGGTACAGCATGCCGGTGGTCAGCACGGCGGCCAGCCGCATCCCGGTGCCGCGATTGTAGAGATTGGCGGCGGTCGGCGCCGGAGAGGTCGTCAGCTCGATGTCCCCGGCGGCGACGCCGGCCCGCATCTCATCGGGCGATCGCCAGATCTGCAGTTCCGCATTTTCGACCAGGGGGCTGAGCGCATTTCGGTCAACCACTTGCGCGAGGGGAATCGAGACCCCGATTGGGGCGCCATAGAGCGTGAGCCGTTCGATCGCGGCCTGCGCGTGTTGCGGCCGGAACCCGAGGCTTGTTGTCAAAGCGAGGCCCGAGAGGCCGGCCAACAGCGAGCGGCGTCGGATTGCATGATCCATGAGTGAGTCCTTTTTTCCGGCGCAGCCAGCTAAAACGTAACGATGCCGCGGACGAACACCGATCGGCCGGGGGCGTTGATGCGCTGACGCTGAATCGAGTCCAGAGTGTCCCGCGCAACGTGCTCTTCGTAGGTGGTGTCGAAGATGTTTTCGATGCCGACCCTAAGACCGATGCGATCGTAGATCTGAACCCCGGCATAGACGTCGAGCACGGCAAAGCCGTCGGTTTCGCCTTGGTCGAACCCGGCCCCGGTGTTCAGGTCGTCGTCGACCCGCCCTTGGTCCGCGACGAGCCGAAGCTTGCTGCCGACCGACCATGTCCCGATCGCTCCAAGCCGGTCGGAGTAGTCGACCAGCAGGTTGGCCTCAAAAGGCGCGATGCCGTAGAGCGGCCGATCGTCGCTGGTGTTTTCGGCCAGGGTGTAGATGAGATTCGCGCGTGTCGACAGCCGGGGCGTGATGTTCCAGCTCCCATCCAGTTCCGCCGTAAACATGGCCGCATCGACGTTTCGGAAGATCAATGCCCGATCATCCTGCAGGACGCCGGATTGCAGGCGAGCCCGGTCGCGGGTGATGAAGTCTTCCACGTAGGAGCCGCGCACAGCGCCGGACGCAGACCAGGCCCCTGTCAGGATGGTCTCACCTGTGCGCCGCGCCCGTCCGAAGGACAGCCAGTCGGGTCCGTCGAATTGGAAGCCAACGGCTGCCTGGTAGTGTCGTTCGGGGTTGAGCTCCGGGTTGCCGACAAGGCGGTTCGACGCTGCCGGTGGGGGTGTGATGCCGGTCCAATAGCGCTCCTTGGAGTCGGCGGCCCGGTCGATGCGCGCCAGTTCCCCAAACAGTGTGACCCGGTCGTCGACCATTTGGTGCTGGTACAGCATCCGCGCCTTCAAGAGATGGTCCACTTGGCGGATGTCGGTGTCGCCGTAGTAGAAGTCGTAGGTATTGCGCGCGGTCGAGGGAATGCCGGGGGCCAGAAAAGCGAAAGGGCCCTGCCCAGGCGTGTCCACGGCGCTGGCGTCGGCATGGACATAGCGATAGCCAAGCCCCAGGCGGAAATGGTCATCCTCGCTGGGACTGTAGGCGCTTTCCCAGGTCGGCCCGATCTCCAGGGTGGTGATGTTCGGAAAGAGCCGGGCGCCCAGGAGATCCAACTCCGGGTCCGGGCTGGCCGGATTGGAATCCGTGAAACGGGAGCCGTCGCGCCACTCGAGAACCCAGTCGCCGCCAACGCGATGCTCCAGCGCGCCGGTGTTGAAGTCGCCGAAGAAACGGCCGTCGAAGAACTCGCGCTCATTGTCGACCTCGACACGGCGCGCGCCCGGCCGAACAGTGAAATCGCGGACATCGAAGTTGTTGTTGACCCGTTCCGCGCCACGGTAGCGGGCCTCCGCGCGCACGCGATCGAACACGCCAAATCCATTGCGCTGTTCAAGGCCCAGCCGCCCCACCAGGCGATTGGTCGAGATATTGTCGAGGTTGGCCGACGCCGTGCGATCGTCGTCGATCTCATCGCGCAAGAAGACGCCGAACAGCTCGGTCTCGAAGGTCGGCGTCCAGCCGAGCACAAGCTGCTGGCTGTTGCGTTGGTACTCAAATGGCACCGTGTCGCCATTGCCGTCGCGATAGCTGTCGCCGGCCAAGGCTGCGCGGCCGAAGGCGCGAGCGTAGAATTGCGGGCGGCGAAGGGTGGCCTGGCCATAGCCGTCGACCGTATCTCCGGGGCTCGTGTAGCCGGGACTGATCTTGAAGGTCAGCGCGTTGCGCCGCAGCGCCTCGAGCTGCCCTCCCGGCAAGCGGATGTTGTCGTTGCGGTAGGGCATGTCGCCGGGTGCGCGATCGAATTTGGCAAGCGGGAGGATCAGTAGGGGGCGGGAATCGCGATGCTGCCGGAAGCGGGTAAGAAAGGGAGCAACCGGCGCGACGCCCATGCCCGGCGGACGAGGCCCGTCAAGGCCGGCGCCCTCGAATGCCTGGAATTGCCGGATCGGGCTGGTGTGGCGCGGCTGAACGTTGCCGTCCTGGATCGCGAAGAAGGGCAGGCCGGATGAGCTTTCCTGGGCTCCGACCGGCTCCAACGCGTAGAAGAGCAGGCAAGCCACCAGCGTGGCCCGCATAGCTGATCGGGTCATAACGTCTCTTTCTGGGGCGCGGGCCTATGTCGGCGAGCTCAATGCAGGCTGCCGCTCGGCTTCGGGCCGCGTTGGTTGCTTGGAGGGCTGTGATCACCCGGCAACCGCACGGCATGCCATCGGGCGCTGCGGCGCCAGGACGGAAGGGGTGCGGTTGGTAGGGGCGCTAAGCCGCTATCGGCGGCCCTCGGGGGGCAGTGGCGTGGATCGACAGCGGCGAGAGAAGGGGCCCACCGTTTCGCTCCGCATCGATGCGCCGGGCAGGTGCCAGCCATGCCAGGCCGATGATAGCCGCGAGTACGATCGCAAAAGACAGGCCGACGCAGATCTTACAGAAGAACGGCGCCGATTTCAGCGGCGCTTCGTCTTGGTCGGTCGACCCCGATGAGTCTGCCTTGCTGTCGAGATCGTCGGCTGCGTCCCTGAACAGCTCTGTGACGGGAATCCACTTCATGACGCCGCCCGCACAGATCGCGATCAACGGCACATCGCCGTCGAGCTTCATCGTTGCGCCTGAGACAGGCGGTACGTGCCAAGCCTGGACAGCGATCTGCACGAGCATCGCCAGCAAGGCCAAGCCTGAACCTGCCCGCACGCGCCCCGTTCGCTTTCGAAGAGCCCCGACCATGCTCGCTGAGAGAATTGGAACCGACGTATAGCCGGCTAATAGAATGACATGGCATTCGGCGCCTCAACCGTATTCTTCTGCCGCGACCGTGCCGACCCATGCAGACGTGTTTCTGGTGTTGGTTCGAAAAGAGGCTTGAAATGAATGGGTTATGCCTTGTTTTCAGCTCAGCGAGGGCGTGGGGCTGACAAATTGCCGCAATAGCATAATGGGTTTCTCGGAGGACCATCGGCGTGGTCGATGGTTCCGAAGACGCGGCCGCCGTAGGCATCGACTCGCGGCTTTGGTCCGCTGGCAGGAGTGCGGCGTGACGGCTCAGCCAGCCCGATAAAGCGTTCCCATCGTCATCGATGAAGAGGCAACAGCGTGTCCGCGTAGGCGAATATCGCCGGTGTCCCACCGCTATGCAGAAACACGACTGTCTCGTGAGGAGCGATGAGACCGTTGCGCACCAACTGAATTAGTCCGGCCATCGACTTCGCCGTGTAGACCGGGTCGAGGAGGACGCCATCCATTGACGCGGTGAGCGTCATGGCCTCCTCCGCCGCGGGCGTTAGGTGGCCGTAACCAGCTCCAATTTGCCCAGACTCCGTAATGATCTCGCAGGCGCGGGTCTTCGTCGGAAGCTCCAGCGTTGCGGCAAGCTCTTGCAGGATGTCGAACACAAGCTGACGCTTGTCTCCAGGCGGGCCATGGCAGATGCCCCAAACGGTCACCGGCAGCCCCAGCAACTCGAAGCCGGCAATCAATCCTGCTTGGCTTCCGCCGCTGCCGATCGAGAGAACGACGTGGTCGATGGAGACTGCCATGGCGCGGGCCTGCTCTGCCATCTCAAGCGCACAGCGCACGTAGCCCAAGGCCCCATGCGCTGTCGAAGCCCCAGGTGGAATGACGAGCGGCCGCCGACCCTTGTTCGTCAGACTGGCGACGAGAGCGTCGATGCTGTTCTCGACATCGCCATCGTCCACATGATGAACGGTCGCGCCGTAAAGGTGATCGATCAGGATGTTGCCGGACAGTCGATAGGCCCGGCTGCTGTCATGGACGCGGCGTTCCAGCACCAGTTCGCAGCGCTTGCCCAGCCTGGCCGCCGCCGCTGCCGTCGCCCGGGCGTGATTGGACTGGGATGCCCCCGAGGTCACCAGCGTGTCGTAGGCCTCAAGGTCCTGATGGCCCAGCTCGAACTCGAGTTTGCGGATTTTATTGCCGCCGAAGGCCAGCCCGGTCAGATCGTCACGCTTGATCAGGATCTGCGCTCCGCCGAGCCGCGCCGACAGACGGGGCATCGGCTCGAGCGGCGTCGGCGTTATGGAGATCAGCGGCACCCGATTGAAGCGGTCCAACAGATGTTTCATGACCGGTCGGCCAGTGTCGGGTCCAAGCGGTCCCGCAGCGTCTCGCCGAGCAGCGTGAAGGCGAGGGAGGTGATGAGAATCACGACTGCGGGCGCTGCAACAATCCACCAGGCTGTCATCAGATAGTCGCGGCCAAAGGCGACCATGTTCCCGAGACTGGTTTGCGGCGGCTGTACCCCCAGTCCAAGGAACGAAAGCGAGCTTTCCAGCAGCACAATCTGCGGGAAGGTCAGCGTTGCGGTGACGATCAGCGCCGAGGAGATATTGGGGAGAATATGGCGCAGATAGAGCCGGGCAGGGCTCGCCCCGACCGCGGAGATCGCCAGGGCGTAGCCTTGCTCTCGCGCCGACACAGCTTGGGAACGGGCAAGGCGCGCGTAGCGCTCCCATCCGTAGAGGCCGAGCAGGACCACGAAGTACTGCAACTCGCTGCCGAAGGCGGACAGCACGAGCAGCACAAGAAGGATGTAAGGCAGCGCGGCCTGAGCATCGACGATGAGCATCAGCGTTTCGTCGAGCCAACCGCCTGCGGCGGCCGCCAGTAGCCCAACCGTCGTGCCGACAACAGCGCCAATCATCGTCGCCACAAGAGCGATGACGATCGTCACGCGTATCGAGTAGACGAGGCGCGCCAGGATGTCCCGTCCGAGCTCGTCCGTGCCCAGCGGATGCTCGAAGGAGCCGCCGAGGAAGACCGGCGGAGCAAGACGCGAGAGCAGATCGATGGACTCGTGACCGTCGGGCGCGATCACGGGGGCCGCAAGACCGAGCACCGCCAAGAGCACCAGCGTCGAACTGGCGCCGATGAGAACGCCCGTACCCTTCATCGGGAGGTCACCCGAATACGCGGATCGATCCAGGCGCAGAACAGATCGACCATCAGGTTGGCGAGCACCATTGCAACGCCGCCGAGAATGACGATCGTCTGAACGACCGCGAGGTCACGGTTGCGCGCGGAGGTGACCAAGAGCTGTCCGACACCGGGCCAGGCGAAGACATTCTCGGTGACGGTGGCTCCCACCACGAGGCCACCGAGCACCAGCCCGAAGATCGTGATCACCGGTATCGAGGCGTTCGGCACGATATGCCGCAAGGCCGTCGTGCTCCAGGGAAGGCCTCGCATCCTTGCCGCTATGACATGGGGTTGCGAAAGCACGTCGAGCACGGCGGAGCGGGTGATCCGGGCGAAAAGGGACGCATTGGGCGCCGCCAGCGCCAGCACCGGCATGATGTAGTGCGCCAGGCTCGCGTTGCCTGAAATGGGCAGGATCTGGAGCGTCGCGCCGAACAGAAGGATCAGCAGAATGCCGATCACGAAGTCTGGGACGCAGTAACCCACCGTGGCCCCGGCGATGATCGCGCGGTCGGCGGGCGTGCCGTAGCGAAAGGCGGCCAGCCCGCCCAAGGGAACGCCGATCAGCAGCGCAAGTGCCAGCGCCGCCCCCATGAGCGTGAGCGTCTGCGGCAGCCGGTCCAGCACCACCGAGATGGCCGGGCGGTCGCCGACGAAGGAGCGGCCGAAGTCGCCCACCGCAAGGTCGCGAAGATAGTCGGCAAACTGCTCGGTCAGCGGACGATCCAGACCCCAGCGCTCGTGGAACCGTTCTTGCGCCGCCGCATCGACATCGAGCCCGAGCACGGCGGTCGAGGGGTCGCCGCTCATCCGCAACACCGTGAAGGCGAAGGTCACCAGGATGAAGGTGGTCACGAATGCCCGCAACAGCTTCACGCTGACGTAGGAGGTCATGGAAGCACCGAACGACGGGACAGACTGTGAACGGAAGCGGTCTGAGCTAAAGCGGACTTGTGGTCGGCGCGGTGTTCGCCGCTCTGCTCTTTGGCGGGTAGGTCGGGAAGGTCGTGCATCGCGATACCGGACCCTGGAACGGAAGCCGCCAGACGCCTGGTGAAGGGGTGCTTCGGGTCCTGAAAGAGCTGCAACGTCGGGCCTTGCTCGACAATCCGACCGGCTTGCATCACGGCCGTCCGCTGCGTCAGGTGGCGAACGAGGGCGAGATCGTGGCTGATGAACAGCATCGTCAAGCCATCGCGTCGGCCGATCTCGATCAAGAGGTTGACGATCTGCGCCTGGATTGACACGTCCAGCGCCGAGACCGGCTCGTCGCAGACCAGCACCTTCGGGTTTGGCGCCAAGGCGCGGGCAATCACGACGCGCTGACGTTGCCCGCCGGAAATCTGGTGCGGGTAGCGGCGCGCCATGTCGGGACCGATACCAACGCTGCGCAAGAGGTGAAGCGCCCGGTCGGTCCGCTCCGATCGATCGCCGACGTCGTGGATGGTCAGAGGTTCGCGAACCTGCGCGAGGATGGTCATGCGCGGGTCAAGCGCGCCGCGGACATCCTGAAAAATGTACTGAATGTCGCGTTTCGCTCGGCGGCGTTGACGCCCGCCAAGTCGTGCCCACTCGTGGCCGGCGACGACGACCGTCCCCGCCGTGGGCTTCAGCATGCCTATGATCGCCTTCGCCAGCGTGGACTTCCCGCATCCGCTCTCGCCGACGATGCCGAAAACCTCGCCGCATCGGACCTGCAGGGTCACGTCGTCGACGGCGCGTGTTTCGTTGCGCCGGCGACCCGGCAGCCAACCGTTGGCATAACGGACGCTCAGCCCGCTGACGTCGACGGCCGTTGATTCGGGCGTGTTTGTCATCGCGGGTAGCCTTCACGAAGCGGACGGTGGCAGGCCGCGCCGACGCGCAGATCGAGTAACGGCTGAGTCTCACCACACAGCGCTTCGCGGCGCGGACAACGCGGCGCGAAGGCGCATCCGCCATTCGGCGCTTCGGCGCGCCCGGCACCTTCGAGCACAGGCAGCAGGGTTCCCGGCTCTGCCCGCTCCGGGCGCGCGTCGAGCAGCAATCTGGTGTAGGGGTGGGCAGGCGCTGTGACGATCTGCTCTGCCGAGCCGGCTTCGACGATCCGGCCCGCATACATCACCAGGATCCGGTCGCAGACATCGGCGACCATGGTCAGGTCGTGGCTGACCAACAAGATGGACAGTCCACGGGTCTCGCGCAGCGCGGCGAGAAGCCCAAGCACCTGAGCTTGGATCGTTGCGTCGAGCGCAGTCGTCGGTTCGTCCGCCAGAAGCAGGCGCGGTTCCAGCGCGAGCGCCAGGGCAATGCCGACGCGTTGGGCGATTCCGCCGGAGAGTTCACCGGGATGCTGTCGCAACCTGCGTTCCGGCTCGCGAATGCCAACAGCGGACAGCAGGTTGACGGCCGTACTGCGGCGTGTCTTTCGCGGCAGCACTTCGGCGAAATGCGCCTCGACCGTGCGCAGGGGATTGAGGGCTGCCACCGGGTCCTGAAAGATCATGCCGATCTCGCGGCCGCGCAGTCGTGTGAGCTGCGTCTCCGACTGCGGCAGGACATCCTCTCCGTCCCAGAATACCTTTCCCTGCACCAGGGCGCGGCGGCCCGCCAGCCCGGCGACGGAGAGGCATGTCAGAGATTTCCCGGAGCCGCTTTCCCCGACAAGCCCGACGATCTCGCCGCGGCCGACCGAGAATGAGACCCCCCGGACGGCCTGGCCGCCCGGGGGAAAGGAAACACAGAGGTCCATGACGGTGAGCAGGGTCACCCGTCTTTCCTACTGCGTGGAGATCTTGCCGGGACGGAAGTCCATGAAGGCGGTGTCCTTCGCCGTCCATTCGACATCAGCACGCACGCCGTAGAACATCGGCAGGACATGGAGGAAGGTGCCCGGCGGGTCCTGCTCGTAAATCTCGAGCAGCCGGGCGAAGGCCTGCTTGCGGGTTGGGTGGTCGAGCGAGAGAAGCTCGTCCTGGAGGCCGTCGAACTCCGCGTTGCTCCAGATGTTGCGTGTCGGTACGTAACCGCCCTTGCCGTAGAGTCGGAAGAGCTGCCCCAATGGGTCGGGGTAGTAGGCCGCGTTCGAGAGATTGAGGACTGCCCGCCCGGGCTCGGGGTTCTTGCCGGTGATCGGGTCCCAGCTCTCCTTCATGTCGAGCTGGACGTTCAGCCCGACGTCCTTCCACATCTGCTGCAGGACCTGGGCCGTCGCGACCTCGGCGGTGTAGTAGTCGTTGACGTAACGATAGGTGAAGGCCCTGCCGTCATAGCCGGTTTCTTTGATTAGCTTTCGTGCCGCATCCGGGTCGAAGCTGGCCGGCTGATGTTCCTCAACGAACATGTCGCCGAAGCTCTTCATTTGCAGGCCGTGCGGCACGGTGGTCTTGCCGCCGAACAGCGTCTTCACGATCAGCTCCCGGTCGATCGCCATGTTCATGGCCCGCCGGATGCGCGGGTCCGCCAGGACCGGATCGCTCTTGTCGTAGAGGACAACCCGGATGTTGCGTATCGGGCCGCCTTCGACCCGAGCGTCGGGAGAGGACTCGATCGTATCGAACTGATCGGGCGTGATCTCGGTGATCATGTCGAACTCGCCGGTCAGTAAGCCGGACACACGGTTGGCCATTTCCGGGACGATCTTCAGTGTAAAGGACTGCAGCGGCGGCGTGCCGCCCCAGTATCCGTCGAAAGCCTCGAAGCGCTGCAGTTCGGCCGGGCGGACCTCGGCTACCCTGTAGGGGCCGGTCCCGACGACGGCGGTGCCCCAGCTTTCCCAGTTCGCCGCTTCGCGATAGGCGTCTGCGCAGGGCACTTGCCCCATCCAACTCGCGAGGCGGTGTTCCAACAAAGGATCGGGCGAGCGGGTCTTGATATGCACGGTTGTCGGGTCGATCGCTTTGACGCTCTCGATGATGCCGAGGAACGACCGTGCGATGGGCCAGCCCGGCGCTGCCTCGCCGTTGAAGCGTTCCGGGCCGAACATGATTTCGACGTCTTCGGCCGTGAAGTCCTCGCCGTTGTGGCACATGACGCCAGAGCGCAGCGTCAACTCCATGGTGGTGTCGTCGAGCATGCGCCAGGACTCTGCGAGGCCCGGCTTGAAACCGCCGTTCTCGAAGTCCCAGAAGATCAAGTTCTCCAATACGTTCTGGGAGATACGCTCGTTGACATTCGCGTTCTGTCCCATTGGGTCGAGGTGTTTCGTCAGCCCAGTGACGGCCATCATGAGATCTTTTCGGCTTTCGGCCACGACCTGGGTCGTGCCGGCGGCAAGGATCGTTGCCACAGCCAATGTGCATAGGGTTTTCTGCATGACTTCGCTCCTGTCGCGGAAGGCTCTCGTCTGATGCAAGTTGGTATAGACCAACTTTGCTACGGTTTTGCGACCGAGTTCGAGAAACTCTGACGTCAATCCGTGAACACGTCGCCCGTCACAATCTCGATCGCCGAGGCGACCCAGGCTTCCCGATCGACCTGAACGACACGTCCGTTCTGATCGGCCTTCACCCGCACGATGCGAATGCAGGGCGTTGCCGCCGCGACATCGAGGATCGAG
>JANQMX010000073.1 GCA_028279885.1 Rhodovibrionaceae bacterium
CTAGTACGAGAGGACCGGGATGGACGCACCTCTGGTGGACCTGTTGTCGCGCCAGCGGCACAGCAGGGTAGCTATGTGCGGACGGGATAACCGCTGAAAGCATCTAAGCGGGAAGCCCCCCTCGAAACGAGTTCTCCCTTGAGAGCCGTGGAAGACGACCACGTTGATAGGCTGGGTGTGGAAGTGCAGCAATGCATGTAGCTAACCAGTACTAATTGCTCGATCGGCTTGATCACTCTTAGTCATTACCAATGCACAGACTTGGGTTTTCATTGATGTGAAATGAAAGTCCGTGTCGGGAAGATAAGAGATCTTTTGTGAATTCAGTCTGCGTTTTGCCGGACTGGTGGCTATGGCGAGGCGCCTGCACACCATCCCATCCCGAACTGGAACGTGAAACGCCTCAGCGCCGATGGTACTCCGTCTTAAGGCGTGGGAGAGTAGGTCGCTGCCAGTCCTGCTGAACGCAGATTGAAATGAAAATAGGAATATTGAAATCGTCAGTTTCCTGACGGTTCCCTCCGAAACGCTTGTCACAGTTTCAAAAGGGCGTATCTTGCGTGTGTAAGTCGCCCTTTTTTATTGATCTGTCGTATGACAGTTGTGTGAAGTGCTTGATGACGCGGGGTGGAGCAGCCCGGCCCGTCTGACCGCAGGATCGAAGATCCGAGGACAGACAAAACAAAAATGGCTCCGGGCTGCATATATTCAGTCCGTCTTCTTTGGTGACGCGGGGTGGAGCAGCCCGGTAGCACGTCAGGCTCATAACCTGAAGGTCGCAGGTTCAAATCCTGCCCCCGCAACCAATTTCATTATAACTCCATAGAATGTGATATATAACAATCACTTAGGCCGCCGCGAGGCGGCCTTTTCTGTTTTGGGATCGACATGCTGCTAAAGCGGCGTTCTTGCTGCGCGTTGCTGCTCCCCTATGCGACGAAGCTTGATGCTTTTCGGAAGTTCCAAGGCATGAAGTCATCGGTACGGCCGTGAGGATGGTCGTCGAGCATATGTCCGACATTGATCTGCAAACGGTCATGTGTATTCTGGGTACCCATTTGTGCACCCAAAGGGTACACTTTTTCCATGGCTCGCAAGGACGTTGCCTTCAAGATCAGGATTGACGAAGAGTTGCGACGCGCTTTCGTCGAGGCCTGCCGCGAGCAGGATCGCCCTGCCGCCCAGGTGGTGCGCGAGTTTATGCGTCGCTTCGTCGCTGGGGAGGCCGAGTATATCGTGCAGACGGCACAACCGAAGGTGAACACTAGAAACACGAAAGAAAATCGGAAGACGAGGGGTTGAATGGCACGCGCCAGCCATAACGCAGGAAACGGGCCGACAGCGGTCGGCGAGCATATCAGGAATCTCGACGGCTTCGTCTGGTCTATCGCGGAAATCCTCCGCGGTGATTTTAAGCAGTCGGAATACGGCAAGGTCGTACTCCCCTTCGTCGTGTTGCGCCGTCTCGATTGCATCCTGGAGGACACCAAAGACGCCGTCCTCAAGGCTGAGAAGACCCTGCCTGAAGGCGTGGATGACGAAACCCGGGCGATGATCCTGTACGAAGCGGCGGGGGACAACATTCGCGTCTACAACACCAGCCGCTTCACCTTCGAGACCCTGAAAGCTCAGGATCCAGCGCAACTCCACCAGAACGTGCTGGACTACATCACGAAGTTTTCGCCGAATGTTCGTGACATCTTTCTCGACAAGTTCCTGTTCACCGATCAGCTCAAGCGCCTGAAGGACGGCGGCATCCTCTGGCAGGTGTTCGAGCGTTTCTGTCAGATCGACCTGCACCCAGAATATGTCACCAACATCGAAATGGGCTACCTGTTCGAGGGGTTGATCCGTCGCTTCTCGGAAATATCCAACGAGACAGCGGGTGAGCATTTCACCCCGCGTGAGGTTATTCGGCTGATCGTCGATCTTCTGATCGCCAATGATGCGAAGGCGCTGACCGGCACTGGTATCATTCGTACGGTCTACGATCCGGCCTGCGGCACGGGCGGTATGCTGGCGCTGACCGAAGAGGCGATGGTTGCGCTCAACCCGAAAATCCGCGTTGAGCTTTACGGCCAGGAACTGAATGGCGAGTCCTTCGGTATCTGCAAATCAGACATGCTGGTGACCGGGCACAACCCTGAGCAGATTGCTTTCGGCAACACGCTGACGAACGACGCGCACGCCGGGAAGCGATTCCACTACATGCTGTCCAATCCACCTTATGGCGTTGACTGGAAGAAGTACCAGGAGCCGGTCAAGGAAGAAGCGGCTGAAAAAGGTTTCGACGGGCGCTTTGGCGCGGGCCTGCCGCGTATCTCTGACGGGCAACTTTTATTTCTCCAGCACATGATTTCCAAGATGCGGGACGACGAACAGGGCTCTCGCATCGGCATCGTCATGAACGGCTCGCCCCTGTTTGCGGGCGGTGCGGCATCCGGTGAAAGCGAGATTCGCCGCTGGATGCTGCAAAACGATTGGATCGAGGCGATCGTTTCCCTGCCGACCGACCTGTTCTACAACACCGGCATTCAGACCTATGTCTGGCTGCTGAACAACCGCAAACCGTCGAAGCGGCGAGGTAAGGTCCAGCTCATCGACGCCAGCTCCGAGCGGTTCTGGCAGTCCATGCGCCGCAGTCTCGGCTCCAAGCGCCGGGAGATACCTGAGGAAGCGCGCCACGAGATCGTCCGTATATATGCGGACATGCTCAACGGCGAAGGGCCGGAGGACTGGGGCGACTACTCGAAGTTCTTCGACACGGCGGATTTCGGCTACCGGGAAATCCGTGTCGAACGGCCATTGCGGCTGAACTTCCAGGCCAGCCCCGAACGCTTGGCACGGCTGGCCGATGAAAAGGCAATCCAGAAGCTCGACGAGACTAAGCGGCAGGAATTGATCGACGCGCTATCAGGCCATCTGCCAACAACGCTGTTCACGAACCGGGACAAATTCGAGAAAGCCCTGAGCAAGGCGCTCAAGGGCGCGGGGCTGAAGCCTCACGCGCCCGTGAAGAAGGCGATCCTGTCGGCGTTATCTGAACGCGACGAGGACGCCGATATCTGCATAGACAGCAAGGGCAATCCTGAACCGGACATCGACCTGCGTGATCACGAGCTTGTCCCGTTAAAAGAGAACTGGCGCGAGTATGTCGCGCGAGAAGTTGCACCTTTCGTGCCTGACGCATGGGTTGACGAAAACTACACGGACACGCGCGATGGCGAGATCGGGCGTGTCGGCTATGAGATCAGTTTCAGCCGCCATTTCTACAAGTACATCCCGCCGCGCCCGCTGGAAGAGATCGATGAAGAACTGAAGCAGCTTGAGTCGGAGATTGCTGGCCTGCTGAAGGAGGTGGCCGCGTGATCCGCCTGAGACATCTCGTCAAACTCGGGCCACGGCCAGGCAAGTTGTCTGAATTGCCTTCCGGTGCAGAAGTCACTTTTGCTCCTATGGAGGCTCTCATGGACGGCACCGGCGGTCTCGACACGTCACAAACTCGATCGCTTCGGCATGCTGAATCCGGAAGTTACAACTTTTTCGCAGACGGCGATCTGCTGCTGGCCAAGGTCACACCTTGCTTCGAAAATGGTAAGAAGGCGCTCGCTAAGGGACTTCTTAACGGTGTGGGGTATGCGACTTCCGAAGTCCACGTGATCCGGCCCGACATTCGTTCCGTTTATCCTCGATATCTTCTGTATCTCTTATCGTCTGAGCATTTTCGCGCCGTCGGCATTTCAAATATGACTGGTGCGGGTGGCTTGCGGCGCGTTCCAGAAGAAACGGTCTTGAACTACAGGGTGCCAATCGAGAGCGTTTCTGCACAGAAGCTCATTGCTAATTTTCTGGACCGCGAGACTGCCCGTATCGAGCGGTTGATTGCGAAGCGTGAGAGTTTCCTCAGTTTGGTTGAGGAAAAGAAAACCGCACTCACTGTACTGGCCATCAATGGCTCTATTCTTGATGGTCTGGCCGGTGGTGAACCTGGCTGGTTTGGCACCTTGCCTGCTGACTGGACGGTGCGCAGGGCAAAATTCCTATTTCGTGAGCGCGACACGCGAAGCACAACCGGCGAAGAAGAACTACTCACCGTTTCCCACATCACCGGGGTTACGTCGCGGGCCGAGAAAGACGTGAACATGTTCCTTGCCGAGAGCATGGAAGGTTACAAGCTCGTCTTTGAAGGTGATGTTGCCGTAAACACCATGTGGGCGTGGATGGGCGCTCTTGGCGTGAGCTCGCTGGATGGACTGATAAGCCCGTCCTACGCCGTTTATGCGCCGGCCGGGACCCATTTTACGTTCAGATACCTCGACCTGTTGCTTCGTTCACGCCCGTTTGTTGCAGAAGTCAACCGGCGGTCCAAGGGTGTGTGGTCATCACGGTTGCGCCTTTATCCAGATGCTTTCTTGGATATTCCGTTCCCAGTGCCGACTATCGATATACAACAGAAAATTCTTGCGGCATTGGATGTAGCAACCGAACGCGAGAACAAGCTGGCTACTGCCAGTGTCAAGTCACTCGACAGACTGCGTGAATTTCGCTCTGCGCTCATTACGGCAGCCACCACCGGCCAGATCGATGTTGCCACCTGGGGCAAGCGTGGTCAGACCGACCGGCGGCTGGATAAGATCGAGGAAGAACTAGCCGCACCGCATGCCGCCGAGCAGGTGGAGGCGGGTGCATGACAAGGTTGTGGATAGTACGTGCTGGGAAACACGGGGAGCGCGAACTTGCAGCCATCGAGCAGAGCAAGCTGTTTCCAGGATTCTTGGAGGTTGGCGACCTAAACGAGTTGAAAGACCGGGACGCGATCCTTGCACATTTGCAAGAGGTTATGCCCGACGCAGGTCACAACCGCCTTCGCAACTTTGCCGCCCAACTCAACCAGTTCGTCAACACGATCCAGAAGGGGGATCTTGTAGTTATGCCCCGCAAGGTCACCAATGGTGCTGCAATCGGCGAAGTCACGGGCGACTACGTTTTCGACGCAAACGATCCGTATAGGCATTCGCGTACTGTTGCGTGGAGAGAAGAAGCTATTCCACGCGACAGTTTCAAGCAAGACCTTCGTCATTCTTTTGGCGCGTTCATGACTATTTGCGAGATCAAGCGGAACTCCGCCCTTGATCGTGTCCGTTCAGTATTGGAGACCGGCAACGATCCGGGCGTGCTTCTAGGGAAGCAGGGTGTCGCACCCGGCGAGCCCGCCGAGGAAAATGCAGAGGCCGAGGATTACGCGACTGACATAGAGGACATCGCGAATCAGCAGATCGTTTCGCTGATCAAATCCGAGTTTGCTGGACACGCACTGGCCGACCTTGTCGCTGAGATACTGCGCATCGAGGGATATACGACCAAGGTTTCGCCGCCCGGTCCGGATGGCGGTGTTGATATCCTCGCCGCCGGCGGAACGCTTGGGCTTGGTGAGGACTGCATCTGTGTTCAGGTGAAATCTGGGGACGGTGCGGCCAACCATGACGTGGTGCTACGGCTGATTGGTTCCGTGTCCAATACACAGGCACAGACCGGGCTTCTCGTCAGCATAGGTGGCGTAAACACAGCCGCACAGAAGGAACTGGACAACAATTTCTTCAAGCTTCGCCTCTGGCAGATGCCCGATCTTCTTAAGGCCCTGTTCCGGGCCTATGGCGAGTTGTCGGACGAGACGCGCACAAAGCTCCCGCTCAAGCAGATTTGGGCGCCGATATCGGGTGGCGACGTATGACTGAAACCCGCTCCGCCGATACCTTGCATCGCGAGATCGTTCTTGAAGACCATCTCGTCGCGCAGCTTGTCCGAAAGCAGGGATACGTTGAGCGGTCGCCGGAGGATTTCGACCGGGATCTGGCGCTGGACCGGGAGTTGGTCCTGCGGTTCGTGCAGGAGACGCAGCCCGATGAATGGAAGAAGCTGGAAGCTCAGTATACGGGCAGCGCCGAGGCGGAGTTCTTCAAGCAGCTTGAAAAGGGGCTGAAGGATCGCGGTACGCTCGACGTGCTGCGGCGCGGGTTCAAGATGATCCCGAACATCAATTTCGCCTTTTGCTTCTTCCAGCCAGCGTCGGGTCTAAACCCCGAATTGACCCGGCTGAGTGAAGCCAACATTCTCAGCGCAGTGCGGCAGGTGCGCTACAGCCGCAAGAACGAGAACGCGATTGACGTGGTGCTGTTTATCAACGGCATCCCGGTGGCGACGCTGGAACTGAAGAACCTGCTGACAGGTTCGAATTTCCGGCATGCCGAGAAGCAGTACCGGACGGACCGTTCCCCGGCCGGGGAGCCGCTACTGAGCTTCAAGCGCGGTGCGCCGGTGCATTTCGCTTTGGATCAGGACAACGTGTCCATGACCACGCGCCTGCTGAACGGGCGCACGCGGTTCCTGCCGTTCAACCGCGGACGCGAGGGCGGCGCGGGCAATCCGGACATTCCCGATGAATTCCGGGTGGCATATCTCTACACCGACCTGCCGGACGGCAAGGCCGTGTTCGGGCGCGAAAAATGGCTGAGTATCATCGGACGCTTCATGCACCTGGAGAAGAGCGACCGCAAGGATGTCATGATTTTCCCGCGCTTCCAGCAACTGGACGCGGTGACGAAGTTGATGCAGCACGCTCGCCTCAACGGACCGGGTCAGAACTACCTGGTCCAGCATTCAGCAGGGTCGGGCAAGTCGAACACGATTGGCTGGACGGCGCACCAGATCATCAACCTGCATGACGATGAAGACAATGCGATCTTCAATACCGTCATCATCGTGACCGACCGCGTGGTGCTCGATCGCCAGCTTCAGAGCACAGTCGCGCAGTTCGAACAGACCAAGGGCGTCGTCAAGAAGATCGACGGTACGTCGCGCCAACTCAAGAAGTCGATACAGGACGGCGCACGGATCATCATCACAACGATTCAGAAATTCGGCACCGATCATCTTAAGGAAGTCTCGGGGCAAAAGAAGCATAAATTTGCCATCCTTGTCGATGAAGCCCACAGCTCGCAGTCAGGCAAGAGCGCCCAAGCGCTGGCCGATGCACTGACCCGTGAGGCGACGTCCAGCGATGATGTGGAGGACATCATCGCTGCTTACCAGAAAAGCCGGGGACCGCAGGATAACATCAGCTATTTCGCGTTCACGGCGACGCCGCGCAACGTGACGCTGGAACGCTTCGGCGTGATCGGGCCAGACGGCTTGCCGCACCCGTTCCATCTCTATTCAATGCGCCAAGCCATCGAGGAAGGTTTCATCCTCGACGTGCTCCAGAATTACATGACCTACAAGGCATATTACGAACTCGAGAAAGCCATTGAGGACGATCCCGAGTTGCAAGGACGCAAGGCGCAGCGGCGTGTCGCCCGCTTCGCCTCGTTGCACCCGACGGCCATCGGGCAGAAGGTCGAGGTCATCGTCGAGCATTTCCGTCGTCATGTTCATAACGAGATTGGTGGACAGGCAAAGGCAATGATCGTCACGCAGAGCCGTGAGCATGCGCTGCGCTACTATTTCGGGGTCCGGGAATATCTTCAAAAGCAGGATTACTCCGACCTGAAAGCGCTCGTGGCTTTCTCCGGTGAGTTGGAGGTTGACGGCGAGACTTGGACCGAAGCCGTGGTGAACGGATTTTCCGAGACTGAACTGCCGCGTAGGTTCGACGGCCCGGACTACCAAGTACTAATCGTCGCCGAAAAGTACCAGACCGGCTTCGACCAGCCGAAACTGTGCGCCATGTATGTGGACCGCAAGCTTGCCGGATTGCAAGCCGTGCAGACGCTGTCGCGTCTGAACCGGACCCTGCTCGGCAAGGACCGCACTTATGTTCTCGACTTCCAGAACACCATCGAGGACATCCAAGAGGCATTCAAGCCGTTCTACGAGGTGACTGGCCTCGAAGAAACGTCAGACCCCAATCAGGTCTACGAGCTGGAACAGCGCCTCAACACCTTCGGCATCATCGACCGCGACGAGGTCGAGCGTTTCGCCCAGACCTTCTACAAGGGGCCGCTCGAGGCATCAGACCGGATCAGGTTGGAAGGTCTGGTTCGGCATGCTGTTCAGCGTTTCGAGGCCGAGGATGACGAAGGGCGGCAGGAAGAGTTCCGCCAGCTTCTCCGCAGCTTCATGCGCTTCTACAGTTTCGTGGCGCAGGTGGTGCGCCTGGACGATACCGAGCTTGAAAAGCTCTATTCGTATAGCGCTTGGCTGTCTCGGTTGCTGCCCAGCCGAGAAGTGCCGCCGGATATCGAGATCACCGACGATATGCTGCGCCTGCACGCCTTCAAGGTCGTGCAGAAAGAAAAAGGCAGCGCCTCGCTTGCTCCCGGCGACACAGTGCCGCTCGCGCCAATTCAGGAGTTTGGGGCAAAACCGTATACGGATGATGAGCGGCGCGCGCTGTCGGAAATCATCAAGGCTTTTAACGAACGGCACGGCACGCAGTTCACGGCAGAGGACTTCCTGCGCTTTGAACAGGTGAACCGGGAAATTCTCGACGCGGATATGATGGAGATGCTGCGCAATAATCCGCCCGATGTTGTCTACGCGGCATTCTCGCAGGCGTTCTTTCAGGGCGCGATTCGCTTGTTCCAGCGCGATAGCGACATGAAGAGCATTGTCCTGTCAGATGCTGAAGCCCGTGAACAAGCCATTCGGCATTTCTTTAACCGGGCGCTGCGGGAGGTCAGGGATACCGAAGGACCGCGTCCATGACTGAGCAGAGTTACACGGTTGAGGTTCAGCCGGATTTTATTGAGCGGCAGTCAAAAGCGAAGCCGGTTCAGGCAATCGCTGAGTTGATCTGGAACGGCCTTGATGCTGACGCGGCCCGAGTCGAAGTGCAGCTCGAATATGGCGAGCTCGGACTGAACAAGATCATTGTCCGGGATAACGGACACGGCATTCCTTTTGACGACGCCCCGAAATTGTTCACGCGCCTCGGTGGATCGTGGAAGAAGCCTGGCGAGCAGACAAAGACCAAGAAGCGGATGCTGCACGGATATGAAGGCCGTGGCCGGTTCAAAGTGTTTGCGCTCGGCCGTGTCGCGGACTGGGGTGTCACCTATCGAACCGATGCGGGCGAGTTGCGGGCCTATGACATCACGATGCTAGAAGACAATATTCGCGAGGTTCGTATCTCGGACGAGGAGCCAGTCGAAACGGGGGGCGCCGGGGTCGAGATCGAGGTGTCGGAGTTGCATCGCGAATACAGGTCGCTCGACCCCGGCAACGCGGTGCAGGAACTCGCCGAGATATTTGCCCTGTACCTAAAAGACTACCGGGACGTTTCGATTATCTACGAAGGTGTGCAGGTCGATCCATCAGCGGCAATTGCCACAACGCGCAGTACGCATTTAAGCGGTGTAGACGATGATGGTACGGCCCATCCGGCGGAGCTGGAAATCATCGAGTGGCGTAACGTGACGACCCGTGGGCTTTACCTATGCACGGAGCAGGGTTTCCCGCTGTCCAAGGTGACGACCCGGTTTCATGTCGGCGAGTTCCACTTCTCGGCCTATCTGAAATCGCCGTTCATCACCAAGCTGCATGGCGAGGCGCAACTCGACCTTGCTGAGATGAACCCGCTTCTCAACGATTGCATTGAGGAAGCGCAGCAGACCATCAAGACGTATTTCCGGGAGCGTGCCGCCGAGCGCGCACGTAGCGTTGTCGAGGAATGGAAGGCCGAGAACATCTATCCGTATCAGGGCGAAGCAAGCTCGCTGCTGGAGGATGCCGAGCGCAAGGTGTTCGACATCCTTGCCGTTACAGCGAGCGATTACATGCCGGATTTCGAGAACGCACCAGCGAAGAAAAAGGCATTCGACCTGCGCATGTTGCGCACGGCGATCGAGAAAAGCCCGGAAGACCTTCAGCTCATCATGAACGAGGTTCTGGGGCTGCCGAAGCGCAAGCAGGAGGAACTTGCTGGTTTGCTCCGGGAAGCGTCGCTGTCGTCGATCATCAGCGCGGCCAAGATCGTAGCGGACCGCCTCAAGTTTATCGCCGGGCTGGAGCAGGTCCTTTTCGATCCGGATATGAAGGCGCGGCTCAAGGAACGGTCACAACTGCACAAGATCATCGAAGACAACACGTGGCTGTTCGGTGAGGAATACAACCTGTCTGTAAGTGATAAGGGCCTCACTGCTGTGTTGCAGAAGCACAAGAAGATTCTGGGAGACGATATCGTCATCGACAGACCGGTCAGGCACATCAGTCAGAAGCGCGGAATCGTCGATCTGATGTTATCCCGTGCCCTTCGGCGGCACCGCGTTGATGAACTGGAACACTTGATCGTCGAACTGAAGCGACCGAAGGTCAAAATTGGAGACGACGAGATAACGCAGGTCGAGAAGTATGCGATCAGTGTTGCCAATGACGAGAGGTTCCGGACGGTGAACGGGGTCAAATGGACATTCTGGGCGATTTCGGATGACGTGGACCAGTATGCCGCCTACCGTATGGATGACTTGGGTGTGATTTCTTCAAAGGACAGCATCACCGTCGGCATCAAGACCTGGGCACAAATCATCGAAGAGAACAAAGCGCGCCTTCAGTTTTTCCAGGAAAAACTAGAGCATCAGGTGGATGACGAAGCAGCGCTGAAGCATTTGCAGGAGAAGTACAAGAAATTTCTTACAGGCGTTGTGGATGATGTGGAATTAGAAGAAAAGAAGAATGATGATTCTCGTGTGTAATAAGTGGTAATCGTATCACCAAGTGACGTATTGCGGCGGCAATGCTTTGCGGACTGGTCGGGTGTTCGCACAGGGTCACTATGGACCTTTTCGACGAAGTGATCAGTTCTCGCCTCAGATCCAGAGCGCTGGTCGGAAGCCACTGAGTTCGCGCTATGTCGCTCTACCCGCCCCGCGCTGTGTCGAGCAGATGGCGATAGCCGTGCTCGGTCATCCAACGAGCACGTTTGAGGTGCTCCTCCCAGCAGCGGCGGGTGCGGTCGGGCTCCGCGTTTGGATCGCGATTCAGGACGATGCGGGCAACTTCGCGCCAGTCGGCGCCCTCAGCGTCCGCATCCAACAGGCGCAGATAGGTGATGAAGTGGTCCTTGTCATAGGACGTGATTTCGTTCGCCCACGGCACCTCGTCGGCGATCTCGGGATCGAGTTTGGCCATGTGCCTTGCCCTCCGCGCCGTGCACATGGATGGTACCCGTTCGGGGCTGCTTCCAGGCTTCGAGTGCGAGGCGCTGCTCCACCCACCATAATACGGAGTGGCGCCGGAAGCCCGCAGGCATATTTCAAATAATGTTTCCTGTCAGGCGCAGTTCCTTCGGAACAGTGACGGCGTCGTCCCCGTCATCTTGCGGAACACGTCCGTGAAATGGCTGTGGCTGGAGAAGCCAAGGTCGAGTGCGATGTCCGTGATCGACGTGTGCTCCGATAGCAACATCTCCTTTGCCTTCTGAATCCGTCGCTCGGTGATGTAGCGGCAAGGCGGCTTGCCGAACGTGGTCTTGAACGCCTTACCGAAATGGTGCGGGCTCAGTCCCGCTTCCGTGGCGAGCGCCGCGAGCCCGATATCTTCGTCCAGATGCGACTCGATGAAGTCGACGATCCTCCGTCGGCGCGAGGTGCCAAGACCGCCCCTGACCGGCGGCGGCCGCTTGCCGCTTTCGCCATAGGTCTCGAACAAGCGCAGAGCGAGTGACGTACCGACGTAATCTAGGCAGAGGCCGCCGCAGCGGCTGTTGTCTGTCAGGCTGCGCCGGAGACAGGCTGCCAACTCCTCGACTGCGGGGTCACGGAGCGCCGCTTGGCCTCTCATTTCCGGGATGCGCCCATCGAAAGCGTCGCCGATTGTGCGCTCGATGAAGCCATTTTCCATTGCGATGACGAAAGACTGCTTGTCGGCTGTCCAGCCCACATGGGCGGTCCGATCGGCCGGGCTTAGATGGAATTGACCTGCGGTTACCCGATACTTTTTGGCGCGGAGGCTTTCCGGTTGACGACAGATGAGATCCAGCGGTTCGCTTTCGTGCATGAAGAGGGCGAACTGTGCCGTCATGATCGGTGCGCCGGGATTGATCGGGATATTGCACCGGCTGACGACAATGCCGCTACGGGCGATTCGCCGCGTAACGGACAGGACCGGTGATGCGATCTCCGACGTAAAGTCGATCAGAGTGGTTTCGGCCACGCCCCATCCTCCATCGGCTGAGGATTGATATCTCGGCCGATAACGGGTTGCCGGCCTTTATAAGTTGCCTTCCCGATAGAATGTGTGTTTCGAAATCGGTTATCCTGTGGCAACTTTGTGATGATAGCGGCGCGGTCGTGGCAATCTTGGGTTTCGTCTTTTCTGTCCGGACTCATTTGTTCATTGATGAAATTCTGTAATTCGCGCGCCTAACGTTGCGAATATTGCAACGATTTCCTGAAAGTCGCCGCGAAAACACGGAAGCCAACCGATGCTTCAACTATCGATAGTAATCGATGTCGTCGGCATATAGCCGCCAGTGACATCGACTTGGCACGAGTCGGCTTATCCCAAGCGCTGTACGACGGATTGTCAAATGGCCGCGCCGCGTCCGTTATGGCCGGATGGCTTCATGGGAGGAGACAAGCCCCATGTCCCAGGAGAAGACAGTCCCCGGCATAAGTCCGCGCGCCGACTGGCGCGATCCCGAAAGCTATAAATCCCTTGTCGATCTGGATCGGGCCGGCTGGGCCTGGGAGTGGCTCAAGCGCAATCCCGACTTCTCCACGGCTGCCGGTAGGCTGCCAAACGTGTTGTCGTCGCTCTCTCCATCCGGCGCCGAGCGCCGGCTGAAGGCCGCTCAGCCCCGAATTCTCCGTATCCAAAATCCGGGGCCGTTCGAACATTGGGGGGTTTTCTTTCACCACTGGCGTTGCCCTGCAGGCTACGGACGTCTTTTGGCTGCCCGATTGCAATCCATCGGTGCTCGTCGTGGAAGCGCGGCCCATTGCATCCGGCCATACCGACGCCTTCGACCTCCGATGCTTTGCGTCAATTGCGACCGTGTTGTGCTGCGGCAGATCCGAGCACGTGCTTTTCAGCGATGGTTTGCGCCACCTCCAACTGAGGGTGGCGGCAGGCAGTGTTCTCGATGGCCCGGTGTGCTTCCGCTACCTGCTGTCGGGCTTACGGCACATGGAGGCGAAGGTCCTGGCGTTGCAACGGCTGTGCGGACTTTGCCGCCTCGGTCGTCTACCGCGCGGTCTCTTTCCGCCGGAGCGCCGGGCCAGGCGCTGGGCAATGATGCTGCGCGCCTGGGACGGAGAAATAGTGGGCGCGAGCCGGCGGCAGGTGGCAGCGGCGATCTTCGGGGAGACGGCGGCGCACGACCTCTGGGAGTCCGGTTACCGCTCCCGCATGCAACGGCTTGTCCGCGAGGCGGAGGAGATGGTCAGCGGCGGCTACCTGGGACTTCTGAGGCGGGAAAAAGAGGGAAAGGGAGGCTTCTGATGGGTGAAGGGCTGAAGCCGGCAAGAGAGCGCTGTCCCGCCCGCAACTCGTGAGGAGACCTCCCATGTTCCAGTTCGTTCGTCTGTCCGCCGTCATTGGCATTGTGGTTTTCGCCTGCCTGTCTTTCTGGCCCGCGCTCGACGAAGAGCATTCCGGACCGGTCAAGGTGATCGATGCCAGCACCATTGAGATCAACGGTGAGAAGCATCGCCTCTACGGCATTGATGCCGTGGAGATCGACCAGCGTTGCCGCCGTCGCGACAGTGCGACATGGCCTTGCGGCAGAGAGGCCGCCGCCGCGCTTACCGAATTTCTCGAAGGCCGAAAGGTTAATTGCGAAATCTGGCAACGAACGACGCGCGACGCTCATGGCCGGTTTGTATCTGTTTGCTACGCCGGTGGTGACGACATCGGTGGCTGGGTAATGAAGAATGGCTGGGCCATCGCCGATCGCAACGCGAATCGTCTCTACAACTACGCAAGCGACGAGGGTACTGCCCGGTTTCTGCGCCGCGGTATCTGGAATGGAACCTTCGATCCGCCCGCCGAATGGCGGCGCCGGCAGCAGGTGGGAGGGCAGCTATGAACGTTCTGTTTTCCTCGCGGAACATGCCCATTATGCGGCTGTCCGAACGCGGCCCTTCACCGGAGGATTCGAGTGCGGCGGGTGCCACGTTATCTGTTAGAGGGAACCATCAGCGGAAAGCGTTTCAAGGGCGAGTTTGCGTCCAAGCTGTGGTTTGCAGCCTTGAAGAAGCCGCAGGGAGAGGAAGAGGGGAGTTCGGGTCTTTGTGACGGGCTTGACAGGGGAAAGAGGGCTTTCGCCGGCTCGTCACGGAGAATCGACATGGCAAACCCCAAGAAAATCTCCCTGTCCCAGTCCCGGGATATTCGGTTCGACAAGCTCGTGCAGTCGAGCCGCAATGTCCGGCGGGTGCGGGCCGGTGTATCGATCGAGGAACTGGCCGAGGACATTGTCCGGCGCACGTTGCTGCAATCGCTGAGCGTGCGGGCGGTAATCGGCAAGGACGGTCAGCCCACCGATAGATATGAGGTGCAGGCCGGTGGGCGGCGCTACCGGGCGTTGGAGTTGCTGGTCAAGCAAAAGCGTCTGGCGAAGAATGCCCTGATCCCCTGCATTGTGCGGGAGGATGGCATTCTGGAAGAGGATTCGCTGGCCGAAAACTGCCAGCGCGTATCGCTCCACCCGTTGGATCAATTCCGCGCCTTCCAGTCGCTCAAGGAGCAAGGCCTTGGCGAGGAAGAGATCGCCGCCCGCTTCTTCGTGACACCGCAGATCGTCAAGCAGCGGCTGAAGCTCGCCAGCGTGTCGCCCAAGCTGCTGGAAGTCTATGCCGATGACGAGATGTCGTTGGAACAGCTTATGAGCTTCACCATTTCCGACGACCATGCCCGGCAAGAGCAGGTTTGGGAGACAGTGCAGCGCGGCTATAACAAGGAGCCCTATTACATCCGCAAGCTGCTGACCGAGAACACGGTGCGAGCCTCTGACAAGCGCGCCCGCCTCGTCGGGCTCGCGGTCTATGAGGAAGCCGGCGGCATCGTGCTGCGCGACCTTTTCTCGCAGAATGACGAGGGCTGGCTCCAGGATGTCACGCTGCTGGAGGAGCTTGTCACCGAAAAGCTTGCGGCCGAGGCGGAGACGGTGAAGGCCGAAGGCTGGAAGTGGATCGAAGTCGCTCCTGACTTTCCCTATGGCCACACCGCCGGCCTGCGTCGCGTCATGGGCGAAACGGAACTGCTGTCCGACGAGGAATACGCCCGCCGCGAAGCCCTGCGGTCGGAGTTCGAGGAGATCGAGCAGCGCTATTTCCAGGAGAACGACGAGGACCTGCCCGAGGAGGTCGACCGGCGTCTCACCGAAATCGAGGCGGAACTCGATGCCTTCGAGAACCGACCCATCAGCTACGATCCTGACGAAGTCGCCCGTGCTGGCGCCTTTGTATCCATCGACGGCGACGGCCGGCTGAAGACCGAGCGCGGCTATGTCCGTCCCGAGGACGAAGCGCCGGTCGCGGACGACCGTGGTGATGCAAGCGAAGCAAAAGGCGATGTCGATGCAGCAGCGCCAAGTTCCGTCGAGGGTGTGCAATTCGCACCCGGTCAGGATCCGATGAACGCATGTTCCTCCGACGCCGACGCGGATGGTGAGGAAAACGGCCTGAAACCGCTGTCCGAGCGGTTGGTCATGGAACTGACGGCGCACCGGACACTCGCCCTGCGCGATGCGGTGGCAGGCGATCCAGACATCGCCTTCCTCGCCGCGCTTCATGCCCTCGCACTCCAGACCTTCTGGCGTTATCCGACCGCGAGCTGCTTGGAGCTTCGCGCTGAAAGCCCGACGCCGACCGTTCAGGGACCGGGGCTGAAGGAATGCCCGTCGGCGAAGGCCATCGACGAGCGGCATGCCAACTGGGAGAAGCAGCTTCCCGACGGGCCGGAACTGCTCTGGGAGTTTCTCTGCGATTTCGATCACGACTGCCGCATGGCGCTCTTCGCCCATTGCGTCTCGCTCACCGTCAACGCGGTACATGAGCCATGGAACCGGACACAGGGACGCCGACATCATGCCGACCAGGTTGCCTGCGCGGTTTCGCTCGACATGACTGCTACTGGGTGGAAGCCGACGGTGCAGAACTATCTCAATCGCGTGCCGAAGGCGCGGATTCTCGAGGCGGTCACCGAGGCCAAAGGCGCCGGTATGGTGGAACTGATCGAAGGGCTGAAGAAGTCCGACATGGCCGAACAGGCCGAGCGGCTTCTGGCCGATACCGACTGGCTGCCAGTTCCTTTGCGTACAGATGGGCCGCTGCGCACGCCCGGCTTCGAAACAGCTTCGCATGACGGTGAGGGCACTGGGGCTGAACCGGACGATCAGCCCCAAGGAGAACCGACTGCCGATCTGCCGGAGTTCCTCACCGCCGCTGAGTGATCGCTTCGGCGGTTCCCGTCAATCCCATCCACATGAAGCCCGACCCGGCGCCGTTTGAGTCCGCGCAAGTCCAAAGACTGATCGGGCTTCGCTTTTTCTGGAGACGTCACGTGCAACGCGAACGGATGGCGGAGGGGAATCCCTACGAGGCATACCGGCCGCCAGAGTGAGAGCAGACCGGGATGAGGGTGGGCCGGAAGCGGGCAAGAGAGAGCCTGCTCCGGCCTTTTCCTGAAACCTCAATCCCGGAGCAATCTCATGAATCTGACAACGCCAGCAGCGGCAAACCGTGCTCGTCTTTTTGGAGCGTCCACTGGACGTTCCAGTTCACCGTCGGCGAACCAGTCCTCACCCATTCGTGCGCCGGAAGAAGAGGCCGCCTACATCCACAAGGCGGCGGACCGTGTTCTCACCGGTGTCGAACGTGGCCTCCTCATCGAGGCCCGCGTCCTGCGGCAGGCGATGGAGGAGGCGTTCGGCGGGTCGGACGCCGAGGGCTTCTGGACCTGGAAAGCCGCATACGAAGCTTGCGAAGTAGCGCAGGTGCTGTTCCTCCGCAAATATGGTCGCGCCATGCGGGAGAAGGCGGGCTCGCCCGCTGCACAGCTCGCCATGCTGTCCCGCATCGCCGGACTTCTTCCCACCCACACCCGCCGCACGCAGGAATCCGAGCAGTTCCAGCAGTTCAGCACCCCTATGCCGCTTGCTTATGCGGCCAGCATCGCGGCGGGCCTTACCGGCGACGATGCGGTGTTGGAGCCGTCGGCTGGGACGGGGATGCTCGCCGTCTTCGCCGAGATCATGGGTACGCGGATGGCGCTCAACGAGATTGCCGAGACGCGGGCTGCGCTCCTGCGGAGACTGTTCCCGGACAGCCCGGTCACCACACATGACGCTGCCAGCATCGATGACCGCCTAGCGGACGATATCGCGCCTTCGGTTGTTCTCATGAACCCGCCCTTCTCGGCGGCGCTCCACGTGCAGGGGCGCGTCTCGGACGCGGACTTCCATCACGTGCGCTCGGCGTTGGCGCGTCTGCCCGAGGGCGGTCGCCTCGTTGCCATCACTGGGCACAATTTCCCCGTCGATAAGCTGAGCGGTGCCGTTCGCTTCACCTGCGTGGTGGACGGCTCCATCTACTACAAGCACGGAACCAGCTTCGACACGCGCCTCACCGTAATCGACAAGTCGTCTGAAACGGCTTCGCCGCCGGTCTTCCCGCGCGTGGAAAATGCTGCCGACTTGCTCGCTGGCCTCATCGAACATCTGCCGCCTCGCTTGGCGGTGGACGATGAGATCGGGCTCGGGACAGCGGCGAAGCCCGCTGTTGCGCGCAAGGTCGCGCCAATCGCATGCAGGTCCCAGCCCGTCATTTCTGCGGCGCCCGATGCTGTCGAGCTCACCTATGAGCCCATCGAATGGGAGCCGGCCGAGGGCGCTGACCTGACCGACGCGCTCTACGAGGGCTACGCCCTGCAATCGATCCATATCCCAGGCGCGAAGCTGCATCCGACGAAGCTGGTGCAGTCGGCGGCCATGGCCTCGGTGGCGCCGCCGCACCCTTCCTATCGGCCGCATCTTCCGGTGCATATACTGGAGAGTAACATCCTCTCTGACGCTCAGCTTGAGAGCGTCATCTACGCTGGCGATGTGCATTCCGGGCATCTCGCTGGATCGTGGACGGTCGATGAAACCTTGGACAGTATCCATGCTGCACCGGAAGACGCCGAGAATGCCGTGCGCTTCCGCCGCGGCTGGTTCCTGGGCGACGGTACCGGTTGCGGCAAGGGCCGGCAGGTCGCGGGCATCATCCTCGACAACTGGATCAAGGGCCGCCGCAAGGCGCTGTGGATCTCCAAGTCCGACAAGCTGATCGAGGACGCGCAGCGCGACTGGTCGGCGCTGGGCGTGGAGCGCCTGCTGGTTCAGCCTCTGTCGCGCTTCAAGCAGGGAACGCCGATTCGGCTGACCGAAGGCATCCTCTTCGTTACATACGCCACGCTGCGTTCCGCAGAACGCGAAGGCAAAGCCTCGCGTCTTCAGCAGATCATCGATTGGCTCGGGAGCGACTTCGACGGCGTGGTCGTCTTCGACGAAGCCCATGCGTTGGCGAACGCCGCCGGCGGCAAGGGCCAGCGCGGTGAGGAGCTCCCCTCTCAGCAGGGCCGCGCTGGATTGCGCCTGCAGCGGGCACTGCCGGACGCCCGCGTGGTCTACGTCTCGGCGACCGGCGCCACCGACGTGCGCAATCTCGCTTATGCCGAACGGCTTGGCCTGTGGGGCGGCGAGGACTTCCCGTTTGCCAACCGAGCCGAGTTCGTCCAGGCGGTCGAGGCCGGTGGGGTCGCGGCCATGGAGGTGATGAGCCGTGATATGAAGGCCCTCGGTCTCTACACGGCGCGTTCCCTTTCCTACGAGGGCGTCGAGGTCGAGATCGTCGGGCACGATCTTAGCCCCGCGCAGGTCGCCATCTATGACGCCTATGCCGAGGCCTTCCAGGTGATCCATCAGAACCTCAATGCCGCACTCGAGGCGTCGAACATCACGGGATCGGCCGGCACGCTGAACGGCCAGGCCAAGTCCGCCGCTCGCTCCGCCTTCGAGTCGGCCAAGCAGCGGTTCTTCTCGCATCTCCTCACGGCTATGAAATGCGCAACTCTGATCAAAAGCGTTGAGGCGGATATGGAAGCCGGCCATGCCGCCGTCATCCAACTCGTATCCACCGGCGAGGCAGTGATGGAGCGCAAGCTCGCAGAAATCCCTGCCGAGGAATGGAACGACCTGTCGGTCGATCTGTCTCCCCGCGAGATTGTCGGCTCCTACCTGAGCCATGCCTTTCCCACCCAACTCTTCGAGCCCTATACCGACGAGGACGGCAATCTGCATTCCCGTCCCGTTTTCGACGCCGACGGCAATCCGGTGCAATGCCGGGAAGCGGTCGCTGCGCGCGACCGCATGATCGAGCAACTCGCCATGCTCGATCCGGTACCCGGCGCGCTCGATCAGATCGTGCAGCATTTCGGAACCGACAAGGTCGCCGAGGTGACCGGCCGCTCGCGGCGGATCGTGCGCAAGAGCTTGCCCCGGACTGGATCCGGGGGCGATCGCCTGTGCGTCGAGAGCCGTCCGCCTTCGGCCAATCTCGGCGAGACGCAAGCCTTCATGGACGATGAGAAGCGCATCCTGGTCTTCTCCGATGCTGGCGGTACAGGCCGTTCGTATCATGCCGACCGGGGGGCGAAGAACCAGCGCCTGCGCGTCCATTACTTGCTCGAAGCCGGATGGAAGGCCGACACCGCCATCCAGGGCCTCGGCCGCTCGAACCGCACCAACCAGGCACAGCCGCCGCTGTTCCGTCCCATCGCCACGGACGTGAAGGCGGAGAAACGCTTCCTCTCCACCATTGCGCGGCGGCTCGACACGCTCGGCGCCATCACACGCGGGCAGCGCCAGACCGGCGGCCAGGGATTGTTCCGCGCCGAGGACAATCTCGAAGGCGATCAGGCGCGGGCGGCACTTCGACAATTCTACATGCTGCTGGTGCAGGGCGGCATCGAGGGCTGCTCGCTTCAGCGGTTCGAGGAAGCCACGGGGTTGTCGCTTACCTTCGAGGGGGGAGCGCTGAAGGAGGACCTGCCGCCTATCACGACCTTCCTCAACCGTCTGCTGGCGCTGCCCATTGCCTTGCAGAACACAGTGTTCACGGCGTTCGAAGAGCTTTTGAATGCTCGCATCGAAGCGGCCATTGCGGCGGGCGTCCACGACGCCGGATTGGAAACGATCCGCGCGGAAAGCCTGATCGTCACCGACCGGCGTACGGTTTGGCGACATGACAGCGGCGCGGAAACCCGCCTCTTCACCTTTCAACGCAGGGACCGCAACAAGCCGCTATCGACCGAGGCGGCGCTGCAGATCCAGGGCGGCAAGATTCTGCTCAATGGGCGCTCGGGCCGGGCTTCCGTCAAGACCTCCGCGCCGAGCTTCATGCTCGATGATGGCAGCGTGGAGCGCCGCGTGCGGCTGATCCGCCCCATGCAGCGCGACACGATGAGTGTCGAGGATTTTGCCGCCACGCACTGGAAGGAAGCGGAGAGGGAGGAATTTGTCGCCGCATGGGAAAAGGAGATCGTCGGAATCCCGGAATTCGCGACGAGCACATTCCATCTCGTCACCGGGCTGCTGTTACCGATCTGGCGGCGTCTTCCGGAGAGCAACGCCCGCGTTTATAGATTGCAAACCGACGATGGCGAACGCGTCATCGGCCGCATGCTGACGCCGATCGAGGTGGAAGCGTTCTGCCGCAATATCGGCATGGACGCGCCGAAGCTCTCTGTCGGTGACACCTGGGGCCTCGTCAACGACGGCAAGGTCACGGCCCATCTTGCCGATGGCCTCAGCTTGCGCCGCGTGCGGGTGATGAACGAGCACCGCGTCGAACTCACCGGCTTTACCTCCGGTATGGTCGATGCCTTGAAAGCGCGCGGTCTGTTCAGCGAGATCATCTCCTGGAAGCTGCGGCTGTTCGTGCCCGTGGGCGAAGCCGGCAAGGCGACTTTCGAGAGCCTCATCGACCGTTGGCCGCTCACGGAAATCGTGGATCGGGGGTGACATATGTCCAGTGCCGCCGATCTGGCGCGCCGTCTCGGTGAACAGGCCGAGGCGGTGTGCCGCTATTATCTGCCAAACGGCCGCCGCCAGGGCCGATACTGGACGTGCGGCGATGTGACGGGGACGCCGGGGCGGAGTCTTTATGTCCGCCTTGTCGGCGAACGTGCCGGAAAATTCTGTGACGCATCGACCGGCGAACATGGCGATCTTCTCGACCTCATCGCCCTCAATCGCGGTCTCGACTTCCGCGCCGCACTGGATGAGGCGCGGGGATTCCTCAGCCTGTCGGTTTTGCCGATCCACCAGGTCGCCCCGCCTGCGCCGACGAACTCTTCCGATGCGGCGCGACGGCTCTTTGCCGCGTCAAAACCGATCCGGGGCACGCTGGCGGAAGGATATCTGCGCAGCCGCGGGCTCGATCTGCCTTCGGATGTTTCCGCGCTCCGCTTCCATCCACGATGCTTCTATCGCGGGCCTGCGGGGCGCGAGACATGGCCGGCGCTCATCGCCGCCGTCACAGATCTCGACAGCACCATCACTGGCGTGCATCGTACCTGGCTTGATCCTGACGGCGGCAAGGCGCCTCTCGATCAGCCGCGTCGCGCCATGGGGCATCTTGCCGGAAACGCGGTCCGGCTCGGCGTCGCCTCTGACGTCCTGACGGCGGCGGAAGGCATCGAAACGGCGCTGGCGCTCAAGACCGTGATGCCCGCCATGCCGGTCGTCGCCGCACTCTCCGCCGCCCACCTTGCTGCCTTGCTTCTGCCATCGCCGCTGCGCCGTCTCTATGTCGCGCGCGACAATGACAGGGCCGGGCGCTTCGCGGTGGAACGGTTGCGCGCCCGCTCTGGGGCCGACGATATCGATATCCGCGCGCTCGCGCCGAGGACGGAGGATTTCAACGCCGATATCCTGACGCTTGGCCCGGACCGGCTCAGGACATGGCTCGCCGAGCAGCTTGCCCCGGGCGATGTTCAGCGTTTCCTGGTCGCGGATGAGCCGCGGTGATGCCTTCGGGGTAAGTCAGCGCCGGACGGGGGTGAGCATTGGGCCGGCCTCCCGGTTCGGCAGGGGCCGCGCCACGGCCTTTCCAAGAGAGGGATCTGCCAGCGCCGGCCGGCTTTGCAACGGCCTTGCGGCCGTCCTCCACTCCGTTACGGCCCGGTGGGTGCAAAGCCGCCCCTTGGCGCTGGCGGGCGATCCCCGGAAAGGCCGCGACGGACGCGGCCTCGGAACCGGGAGACAGCCCCATGCTGCATGACCTCTTCACCGACGACGCCTTCGAACCCCATCAGGCGGCATCGCCAACCGCCCATGTCCTCGACGAAATGGCGCTTCACGGTATCCGTCCCGGCCCGGACGATCCGGAGCGCCTGACCGTACCCGAAGCCGATCGTGCCGAGCAGGAGATCGAGACCGCCGCAGCCGCCCTGATTGCCCTCATGGCCGATACGGCACTCGGTGACGATCTCGACGACGCCCTCTGGGGCTTTACCAATCTCTTCCACCGCCGCATCGCTTGGCTTGATCGCATGCTCGACGACAACGAGATGGCGCAGCGCCGCTTGGCAAGCGAGCAGGACGGCTCGGAGGTCAAGTCTGTCGAACTCGAGCGCCTGATTGCCCGCGGCGAGGCATTGCTCGAACGCCGTGCCGCCTTCGAGAACTTCCGAGATATTGCTGCTACCGAATTCGAATCCGCGACCGGTTCCGCATGGCGACCGCGCACCGGCTCGATGACGAACCGGCGGACGATGACGGCGGCCATGATCGACAGCCGCGACTTCATCGCCGCCAAGCGCAGGGCCGAGACCGAACCGCTGCTGCCCATCGGTCCGCGCATCGCCTTCACCGGCGGGGTCGACTGCAACGATCATACCCGCATATGGGAGGCCCTCGACAAGGCCCGCGCCAAGCATTCCGATATGGTGCTCATCCATGGCGGATCGCCGAAAGGCGCTGAGAAGATCGCCGCCTGCTGGGCCGACAATCGCGGCATACCGCAGATCGTCTTCAAGCCCGACTGGACCCGCCACCGCAACGCCGCGCCCTTCAAGCGCAACGACCAAATGCTCGAAGCGTTTCCCATCGGCGTCATCGCCTTCCCCGGTTCCGGTATCTCCCAGAATCTCGCCGACAAGGCGCGGAAGATGGGGATTGCGGTGTGGAAGTTTGGCAATGGTGAAGGCAGCGCGTGACGCGTCGCCTAGTTCTGCAACGAACGAAGCAGTGCTTCCCTATTCAATTCAGGTTTTTGTTCGGTCAGTTCGAGATACCTATCGACGGCCTTTGCGACGCTCCACCGTGTTTGCCCAAGGTCCTTCCAAGAGATCGTCCCCTTCGGGTCCCCGAGGCTGTGCAGGTATTCGTCTCGTAAACCGTAACCACGTTTCAGCCATTTGAATTCTTCGCCATTTCCCAGAAGGTGCTTGTATCTCTTCTCCATCTTTGTGCGGCCTTTCGGCTCTTTGAGCATGAGTGTCGCCTCGATACAGCTGATATTGGCAACGATCTCGTCGATCCCCTCGTCGGCGAGGGCCTTAACGAAGAAGTGTTTCGTTAGCGGATGGAAATTGGCTTGGTCGGTATCTGCTTTTGTCAGGACGGCTTGGAGCCTTTGCCATCGCCGCTTAAGCGCATCGAGTTTTTGATGGTCCAATTCGAAGGATTCTGAGCGATCTGGCACTTCGAGTTCCTCGTTTGGATGGCCAATGAGGGTCCAAGTAAGTGCCGAAGAGTCGGGAGCGCGAGGTGCGTCGGCGAACGGGTCGTCCGTCAACGAATAGACCCACGGAACAGCGAATGGTGCCCATGAGGCCTCTTTTGATTCCTTAGCGAAACTCAATAACAAGACAAAGAGAGCGTCTTCGATCGGGGCGGGATAGATCGGTTCAAAGACGGGAACCTGTCCTATCTCATCCCAAGTCTTGTGAAGGATGGCGAGCCAAGTGCGCTCCCAAATTGGACCGGCTTCTTCACGCTTGCTTACGACAAGCCAATAAAAATCGTCTAGCTTTTCGGTTGGGAACTGGTGCCAGCGGCCGAATCTCTTCAGCGCGTCGTGGCGGACGCGCTGGCCGAGTGCAGCGCTACTGAGGAGCGCGACATTGTTGGGTCCGAAACGAACACTCTTTATCGGATCATGAAGGCGCTGCGTGGGGTTTTCTAGGTCGAGTCGATCTAGCGGTGCTAAAAGAGTTCGCTTCACTTCCGTTGCCAAGAACGCTTGATGCAATGCCAACGCTGCTTTGTCAGCATCTGGACAAGGACCACTGTACCAGGGTGCACCGTTCCAACGGAAGAAGTTGCGCAGGGCTGTCTGCAACTCATTCGGTTGAGCGCTTGTACTGGGTTCTTGACGAAGCCGTGAGTCCCCAATCGCTAAATATACGGCTGCGCTATTGCCCTCCAGGAGCCGGAATGCCGCGGAATTGAAGGCGCTATCCTCAGTATGGCTTGGTGTGCGCCATAGTTCCGCGATTGCTGAACGAACCGGTTGAGGTATCTCTGGTGTTTCGCGGCCCATGCTATCCCTTGGTTAGCGGTCGTCCCCCTGACTACATCTCATTCTAATCACGGCAATAACTTGTTATCCATGTGTACGAGACAACTCATGTCCATTATAGTTCAGGAGTATCTCTAATCTGGACTTATAGTGTCCTTATAGTATGGCGCCCGCGCGGGGACAGGCCCCGCGCGCCGGGCTCTCGTGAACCGAACCGCCTTCGGCGTTTCGGCCTTCGGCTTCGATCCCTGGCGCGAACGCCCGCTCCGCGGGCGAGTGGCGGTCCAACAGTGCTAGCCAAGACGCGCTCCTCCGGACGCGATAGTTATGGAGCCTGGGGGATGCGGCGCTGACCATGGCTCCCAAGGTAAGGTTGGAACGCCATCCTTCCTGAATCTCTGGCTCTGGTGGACGTGCGCATGCGGTCAAAAGGGGCGTGGCTCGCAGGTGGTCGGAATGATCTCGCTACCTGCGGCTACAGTGGCGCGGCAGCGCCCAGTTTCATCGGTGCAGCGATGCGGTCAACGGCGCGGAATGGGAGTTTTGGACATGCTCTGAGCGTGCTCGAAGGCTGTGTGGTTGGCGGTTTTTGTGTTGCTGCAACCCTGGCCAAGCGGTCATCCAATGCGGTGAACCCAGTGGCCGGGAAGGCCATGGCGCTTTTTCGCCGGCTGTTCATCGAGGCAGTCACCATCTCTGCATGTCTCTCATCGCGTAAATCCCGTGCCGGTCCGTTCAACCCGCCGTCCGGGAAAATTCCCCCTGCCGCCAAAAGTGCTCCGCTGACGCTGCGCCCCCGGCGGCCTACGGCCGCCTATTCTTACGAATAGCGCGCAAAGCGCGCGGGGTTGTGACGGCAAAGCCGTCAACTTTTCCCGGCATTCCTCGCGCCCGCTTCGCTCCAAATTTTGCCTCCCGGCGGGTCCTCCACTTCGTTCCGGCCCTTCGCTCACGCTGCGGGTGAACTGGCCCGCCTATGCGGTTTTTCCGCTGGAGCCATCGCAGGGATGGTCCCTGCGACGAACAGCGAAAGGATCATCACCATGGCCATCACCCTCGGCGCGTTCACCAAGCAGAACGACGGCAGCTTCACCGGAACCCTCAAGACCCTCAACGTCACCGCCAACCTCGTCATCGTCCCCGTGGACAAGATGTCCGAAAACGCCCCCGACTATCGCGTCTATGCCGGCAACGGTCAGCGCTATGAGGTCGGCGCCGGCTGGAGCCAGGTCGCCAAGTCGAGCGGCGAGACCTACCTGAACCTCAAGATCGCCGCGCCGGAATTCGGCCCCAACTGGGTGCGCGCCCGCCTCGTCAAGCTGGAAACGCCGACGGAGGACGGCGCCTCGCACCTCGCCTTGTGGGAGCCGCGCGAGCGCTGATCCCGCCCACTCCCGAAGACCCCGCCGGAGCGCATCCGGCGGGGCTTACCTTCATGCATTCTGCCGCGTTGACCCGCCGCAATCCAAGCGGTGTCGGTGCTGGTCGCGCCGACGGGTTTTCCGTCTCGATCTTCCCATTCTGCCATCCGGCGCAACGAGCCCGTAAAGGATCGCGGGCACCCTCCAAAATGCTCCGTTCCGCTTGCGCTCCACTCCGCATTTTGGCTCCTCCCGCGCCCGCTTCGCGGCGGCTTCGCCGTCCTTGACAGGCTCTATCCGGATGACCGGGGACCCCGTTCTCGACGGGAGAACGGCTCAATCAAGGAGGTTCCCATGTCCATCCAGATCATTTCCACCCACGACATCCGCGTTGAATATCGTGGCCAATTCTACGCCGAGGACGAGCTGCGCGAGAGTATCTGGCTCGTCAATATGGAGCTGCGCAACGGCCTGCCGAGGCGCGAGCGTATCGAGGCCAAGCGGCAGATCACGGAGATGGAAGCAGCACTGAAAGCACTGCTGAACACAGCGGAGGCGGGGCATTGAGCCCCGCTTTTCGCGGCGTTTTCGAGCCAGATACCGGTCTCCCGTCCATTCATCGCGAGGAGGGGATCGTTTTTAGCGCCCCCCGTTTTTCGATCCTGAGCAAACGCGCTCCCCGCCGACATCCTTCGCCCATTCGCGTCGAACTTCGCCGAAAGGAGCCAAAGGATGACCGATCACACATCGAGAGCGGCCGAGGCCCGCAAAGGCTCGCCGTTCCTTTCCACGCGGGAGGCTGCATTCTATCTGGGTCTTTCCTTCCGCACCCTTGAAAAGATGCGCTTGACGGGCAACGGCCCGCGCTTCCGCAAGCATGGTCGTTTTGTCCGCTACCACATCGTCGACCTCGATGCCTGGTCGGAAGGAAGAGGGCATTCCTCGACATCTGACGGGGGAGAACACGGATGAAAAGGCCGGCTTTTCTGCCTCTCGCCGCCACGCTTGCGGGTATCGCGCTGGTCGGCTTATCCGCCATCGCGCACCCTCAGCCGCGCCTTGTCTGGAACGCATCGGCCAGCGCGCCGATCGGTCTTTACCGTGTCATCTCCGGTGCGTCGGAACGCGGCGATTTCGTCCTGGTTCGCATCCCGAAATCCATCGAAAGCTTGGCCGCCATTCGCGGCTATCTGCCCGCCGGCATACCGCTCATCAAGCGCGTTGCCGCCGTCGCCGGGGATGATGTCTGCGTCTTCGACGGGGCGATCATCGTCAATGGCGAGATCGTTGCCCGCCAGCGCAGGGCGGATCGGGCAGGCCGTTCCCTCCCGCGCTGGAACGAATGCCGGGAACTTGTCCAGGGCGAATTCTTCCTCCTGACGAAAGCTCCGGACTCCTTCGACAGCCGCTATTTCGGGCCGGTGACGAGCGCCCGCGTGATCGGGAGGCTCGCACCGCTATGGATCGACTGAGCCCCCTTATTTTCGCGGCCGTCACCATCGTTTCCCCAGCTTACGCCGCGCCGCTCGACCAGTTTCAAGCGCATATCAAAGAGGCCTCACAGCGTTTCGGCATCCCCGCCAGATGGATCGAAGCGGTCATCACGGCCGAGAGCAGCGGTGAGCCGAAGGCCGTTTCACCCAAGGGCGCCATGGGCCTGATGCAGCTCATGCCGGAGACCTGGGCCGAGTTGCGCGATCAGCACGATCTTGGCGCCGATCCCTTCGATGCGCGCATGAACATCCTTGCCGGAACCGCCTATCTCAAGGCCATGCAGGGGCGGTTCGGCTATCCGGCGCTGTTCGCCGCGTACAACGCCGGACTGGGGCGTTATGAGGACCATCTGCGGACCGGAAGGCCGCTTCCCGCCGAGACCCGCGCCTATGTCGCGCGCATCAGGGAAATGCTCGCGGGTGCGGGCGGATTCGCTCTGCACGGAACGATTTCCCCGCCGACCGGCACGCAGAATCCCGATCAAATCGTCTCCGGCCAGCGGCTCTTTTTCTCCCTCTCGCCGACGAAAAGCGAGGCCGCAGGTGACCAAAATGTCATCTCTAATGGCGAGCTTTTCGTGCCGCTTTCGACGCGAAAGTCGGATGAAAAATGAGGCGAGAAATGCGACGTCAAAATCCGCTTTCCCCTGAGCTTCTCGTTCCCGCCTTCGCCCGGCGGTGCGCTTCGCCGCCGTCGGGCTTTGTCCTCTTCAGGACAGGTAATCGCAGATGAACGTACATGGTCGTAGGCAGGCTGATAGGAGCCGCGTAAGGCAAGATGAAGCTCCGGCACCATCCGCAGTGTTGCGGATAGTAAGCCTTTGTCTGCACATCGGTTTTTCTTATGTGCGATGGTGCTACGCACCCCCGCCATGGTGCCATGGGGGCGGCAACGCCCCGGTTTTCTTAGGCGTGATTGGCACTAATTCCCAGAGGCTCCACTCGTGGCCATTCTATTGGGGTCTATGAGGAGCAGACCGTGTTCGACGACGACGATTTCAAGCCCAAGCTCGGCAAGATCCGCTCTCGCGGCGCGAAGGGCGGACGCAAGTTCCTGCATCAGGTTTTGGCTGCGTCGAACCTCGCGCGCGGCGGGGCGGGCGGCACAGGCAAGTCCCGCTTCACCGGCAGCCGTATCGGGCGCGGCGCGGGCGTCGGACATGTGCTGGCGAACCGAGACCGTTACGCCGCCTTCCGCCAGCGTCGCGTCATCATCAAATCCCGCATCGTCAAGCTGGCCGGGAAGGGGATGAACGGGGCGCGAGCGCACCTGCGCTATATCCAGCGCGACGGCGTGACCCGCGAGGGGGAGCCTGGCGAGCTTTACGGTGCTGAGCAGGACCGGGTAGATGGAAAGGCCTTCCTGGAGCGTTCGGAGGGCGACCGCCACCAGTTCCGCTTCATCGTCTCGGCCGAGGACGGCGCGGAATACGACGACCTCAAGCTGCTTACTCGTCGCTTGATGGCTCGCATGGAGGAAGACCTGGCTACCCACCTCGATTGGGTGGCGGTCGACCACTACAACACCGGCCATCCGCACACGCATATCCTGCTGCGTGGTCGCGACGAGCGGGACAACGACCTCATCATCGCCCGGGATTACATCACCACCGGCATGCGCGAGCGTGCCGCCGAGATTGTGAGTCTGGATTTCGGGCCGCGGTCGGATGTCGAGATCGAGAACCGGCTGCGACGCGAAGTCGAGCAGGAGCGCCTGACCAGCATCGACCGCCGCCTCATCCGCGACATGGACGACGCGGGTCTCGTCACCGCGACCAACCGCGACGCCTTCCAGCAAAGCCTGCGCGTGGGCCGGCTGCAGAAGCTGAGGCGGTTGAGTTTGGCCGAGGAACTCCGCCCCGGTCGGTGGCGGCTGGAAGAGGGGCTGGAGGACACACTACGCTGCATGGGCGAGCGTGGCGACATCATCAAGACCATGCACCGCGAGATGGCCGGGAAAAACATCGCCCGCAGTCCCGCCGATTACGTGGTCCTCGACCCAGGAGACCCGACCGTGAAACCGGTCATCGGGCGCGTGGTAGCACGCGGGCTATCCGACGAACTCAAAGACCGCCATTATCTGATCGTCGACGGGATAGATGGACGGCCCCACTACGTCGACATCGGCAGGGGCGAGGCGACCGAGCCGACACCGGACGGCAATATCGTGCGGGTGACGCCGAAGACCACTGAGCCTCGGCGAGTGGACCGGACCGTCGCGGAGGTCGCCGCTGCCAACGACGGGCGCTACACCATCGACCTTCACCTCAAGCACGATCCCCGCGCCACCGAGGAATACGCCGAGACCCATGTGCGGAGGCTCGAAGCCATTCGCCGCACCACCGGTGGTGTTGCCCGCGAGCCCAACGGCACTTGGATCATCGCGCCCGACCATATTGACAAGGTGGTGGAATACGAGCGGAGTCAGGCTCGCGCAGCGCCTGTCATCGTGGAGAAGCTCTCCCATCTCACGCTCGACCAGCAGGTGGGCGCCAACGGCGCCACGTGGCTCGATCGAGAGCTCGTCTCGGATCACCGTGAGCCCAGCCGTGACTCCGGTTTCGGCCGGGAGGTGTGTGAGGCCCAGGCGCGCCGCCGGCAATGGCTGATCGCGGAGGGCTACGCTCATGAAGAACAAGACCGAGTCGTCTATCGCGCCAACATGCTGGCGACTCTGCGCCGTCGCGAGCTTGCCCGTGTTTCCGGTCAGCTCTCCGATCAACTTGGCCTCGCCTATGTCGAGACCCGCTCCGGCGAACCAGTCGAAGGCACGCTTCGCCGCTCCGTCGAACTCGCCAGCGGCAAATACGCCCTTGTCGAGAAGAGCCGCGAATTCACCCTCGTCCCTTGGCGCCCCGTTCTCGAACGCCACATCGGCAAGCAGGTCTCGGGGGTCAGGCGCGGTGACGGTGTCTCCTGGACTTTCGGGCGGCAGAGGGGGATGGGGATTTCGTGAAGCAAAGTAGGCAGGCCACGTCCCACTCTGAACTTGCGTTTCAGCTTGCCTTTAAGGCAGCTATCTACGCGGCAACCTCAGTGTCCCATGTACCCGCCAGAGTGCCTCCAGGACTGGAATGTCGCCGGCGGCACCTTCCGTGCTTATGGAAATTGTCAATGCGCTGCCCTTCATGCCGACATTTTCCAAGATACGCACCCCGGGGGAAACCTCGCCGCCAAGGCGCTTGAGATAGGCGAAGCTGTCCGTTGTCCCGCCCGTGGTTGCAACGACAATCCTGTCCTCAAGGCGCACAATTTCATCAGCGGAGAGGCTCTTCATGGTCTCAAGCAGCGCAATGTCGCCGCTTCGGATGACCGGATAGGCGCTATCGTCTGTCACACGGACGGCCACGAGATTCCTGTCCAAAATTTTGCTGGCGTTGATCGGGCAGGCTTCCTCCTTCCCCTCAAAGCTCTCCTGGTCATAGAGTACGCCAACGACCGGCAGCAGCCGGGTCTTTGCCCTCGGCAGCACCCGAGTCGGTGCTACTCTGTCGGTTCCAGTCCGGTCGCAGGCGAGAACGACACGGGACGGGTCGACCCGGTCCCCTAGGAGGCGTCGTAGATAAATCTTGTCGTTGCTCAGTGCGACCACCGGATCGCCGTCGCCGGCCTCTTGTTCGAGAGACACGATGACGACCTGTCCCTGAAGGGCGAAGGAACCGAGTCCGGGCGACCTGACCCCGTACAGTGCGACTTCGCCCAGATCGTTCAGATCGAAAGTCTCGCCGGGCTGCGCCAGCGCCAGGACGTTCGTGCTACTCCGGGCGCTTACCTCGCCAAGCAACGGTAACGACTGTCGGGTGAGCTCTGCCGGTGTGGGGGCGGGCGGCGGGTCAATAAGGAAAAGGTCGCGGTCCTCTCGCGTCAGCCGTCCCATGAAACGCGCATATGCTGCGGAGCAACTTCGCAACAGTCGGTCAATCTGATCGAAGACCTGGGAAACCTGTCCCGCCTCGAAGGGCGTGATTTCATGCAGGCGGTGGTGCGCCTTGTTTATGATGGTGTAGAAGGGTGCCGTGTTGCGAAGCGCGTTATGCGAGAGCAATGCCTCGAAGGGTGCTTCGTCAAACGGCCGCTCACCGTTGTTTCGCGCCGAGCGGAGAGCGTTGATCAGGTCGGCCAGCGTCGGCTTGTGCATGACCATAGGGTCAGTCGCCAGCAGGTCCCAGAGCCGGTTCTCGACATAGAGTCTGACCTTGCTCATGAATTGCTGCGCCTTGCCGGCATTATTCTCGTCCGCTTGCCAGTCCTTTTGCAGTTCGTAAATCTCTTCCACCGCAGGGCTGACCGCTGCCGTCAGACGCGAGCTTGATATCGGATTGATCACGAGGGTATGCCACGAGGGCACGTCGGTGGATCGCCGGGGAAGTTTGTCCCTTATGGCTGCTAGAAACCGGTAGTCGTTGGAGGTGATCACCGCCCGCATGCCATGCGCCGGCATCTGCGGGATTGCCGCTGCAAGATTCTCGGCGTTTATCGGATCAAAGTGAGTCTGGGGATCATCGAGCAACATGCAGTCGACACCCCCCGAGTTCGACCGGACACGTTCCCACAGGCTGAAGACGAAGGCCCACACACACGCCCGCAGCAAAGAGGAATTCATGATCTTGTGGGCCGGTACCTGCATGTCACCGATCTCGGCGCGCAGGCCGATGCCCTTTTCTTCCGTCGCGTCGAACCCGCTGTAGCTCGGGCCGCCGAGATAGTGTGGGCTGTAGATCCTGCCCAGCCACTCTTTCGTTCCGCGGTCGAGAATCTGGATAAGCCCAGACACCTGTTGAAACACAAGAGTCTCGAAGCCTGCAAATTCCTCCATCGCGTCGGCCGCTCGATCAATCAGATCGAGCCTCGCGATGAGAGTGGAGTATTGTTTCCGGGTTGTTTCCAACTCGTCGTGTTGGCGGAGCAGGGACACGATAGGCGCCGTGTTCTCAATGCACATCCGCAGTGTCTCGATCTGCTCACGCAGTGGCAGCTTGTCCGGCTGGGACCCCTCTGTTTCGGCCTGCTCGGCGCTTCCGGTCTCCGGCTGACCTGGCGCCCCGATATAGCGCTCGACGAGCCTCTTGAGTGCGTCCGCGCTCGCGGAGCGATACTTCGAGAGCCGGATCGCCTGAACGATGTTCCCAACCCGCGTGGTAAGCATCCCCGCCTTAAATTCTTCCGGCCAGTTCACCGGTTTTGCCGCAGGCATGTCGGGCAGCGCGGCGGCAGTGAGGGCATCTTCCCAGAGCGGGACAGCATTGCGCCTCAGGCCCTGAAGCCGCCCTCCGAATGTCCGGTCTGCCAGCAGTTCTTCCAGATATGACTTGCGATAGATATCCAGTAGCTCGGCAGGAGGGGCCTTGTCTGCGAACGCTCGCAGGGATTCCGGCAGCCGCTCCAGAAATTCGCGGGCCGCATCCTGTTCCCACTCCTCGTCGCCTTTCGCCGCGTCCGCATCGGCCTCTGCGCACAGCCGTAGCGCGTCCTTGACGCCCTTGTCCAACAGCGCATCAGGCGGCACCTTATCCAGGTCCGTGTCGCAGACCGGGCAGTTTTCCAGTTCCGCACCATCATGATGCTCGCGATGCCACGCGGCGACCCTTGTATAAAGCTGCCACCGCGCCGCCTCTTGCTTGTTCCGCAGCCGTTCCGCCACGGCTGACGCGCGCGAGACCATATCCTCTATCAGGGCCTCCCCCGCACCAATGTCACCATCGGGAACGGCACGCAGACTCTTGATGAGGGCAACCGATGGCAATCCACCCAGCGCGCCCGGTTTGAGCAGATCGGTGGCAGCACGCAACTGTTGCAGCATGCCGTCAATATCCTGCCTGGAGGCCAGTTGCAGCGTTTGCCCTAGGATCGTTTCTGCTGCGCTCTCAAGGCTTTTCTTCTTTTTCTCAAGCCACTTTCGCGCGTCCGAGATCGAGTTTTTGGACTGATCCTTGGTCGCCTCCTCGTCCGGCGCGACCACGCTAGCCGGGTCGCCGAGGTCCGGCTGAGCAGACCATGCATCCTGAATGGTCTGCCGCTTAAGCTTGAATTCTCCCAGTGTCTGGCTGGCGTTCGTCTGAGATTTCTTTCGTTCATCGGTCCTGAGCCGCTTGACCACTCTCTTGGACCTGCGGCCCAGGTCCTCCAGCGGTTTCAGGCCGGTTAACTGCGCGACCGCCTGCGCAAATGTGGTCTTTTCGTCAAAACGCATATGCGCGGCGATTCCCGGCATTAGCGTTCCTGCCTCGACCGCAATCTCGGGAAGGCCGAGGTCTTCAAGTCCGGTCACGGACATGCTGATCCTGCCGCGTTCGCTCACACTCAGTCCCCGCCGTACGACACATATGTCGTCCGATCCTTCAGCGTGAAATGTCAGTTGCGCCCAGGTGTCGATTCTTGGCCTATCGCCAAGCGCTTCGAGTTCGGCGCCCGACGGGATCGGCACGATCGGCGGAAGCGTAAAGCCCGGCTCTTCGCCCTGGTTCTCGTCTTCACCGTCTCCTGCCGTCCGGTACACTTCCATCGGTTCATGGACGTCGTCAGGCATATGCTGCGAGCGAAGCGCTTTGCCCGTCAGGCACCAGATGATCACATTTTGCAGGGCGGTTTTGCCGGCGCCGTTGAAACCGCTAATCAGGGTTACGTCGCGCTCGATGTCGAGCGCAAAGTCCTCGGCGTCTTCGCCTTGTGCACCGCAATGCCTGTGCAACCCGGAAATCCGGTGGGCTTCGATGCGTCTCAGTCTCCACAACTGTTCTGACGCAGCCCTCGCGCCCTCTATCTCTTTTGGAGCAGGAGCCTCCTCTGTAAGGGCCTTCAATATGTCCTCGATCTCGCGGGCTTGCACCGCCTTGGCGCGGGGCCAGAGATCGCGGTGATGGGAGTAGTAGGAGAGAACCCGCCGCGAGTCGTCGTTCCTGACAACAAACGGCTCCCCGCCGGACGGTATTGCGACCGGCTGTCCCGCCAGTAGCGCGGATAGCAGTTCTTCGAGTCCGCAATCCACGAGATTGACCGGGGTACGATCGAATGTGTCACGATCGGATGTCATAAGACACCTCTTCTATTTTCTCAGCGTCCAAGCGTAATTCTGTGTAGTGCTTTTGGCTCTTTGCAGTTGGAGAAGTAAATTACTTGTAGAATATACTGCCTTGGATGAAGAGACGTGCATTTCAGCGTACATAAAGGATATAACAGAATCGCCCATATCACGCGATTCTCGTTCCGTTTGTCTTGAACAGCGGAATGATACTCATGACCCCCACCAAGCTTCTTATCGGCCAGATCGCCGTTGTCTTCGCCATCGTCATTCTGGGCGTGTGGGCGGCGACGCAGTGGGCGGCGGCCATGCTGGGCTATCAGGCGCAGCTCGGGAACCCGTGGTTTGTTCTGTTCGGCTGGCCCGTCTACGAGCCGTGGAAGCTGTTCCCGTGGTGGTACCACTACGAGGCTTATGCGCCGGAGGTGTTCGACAAGGCCGGGATGCTGGCAGCGGGTAGCGGTTTCATGGGCTGCGCCGCCGCGATCATTGGCTCGCTGTGGCGGGCGCGGCAAGGCCGGCTGGTGACCACCTACGGCTCGTCGCGCTGGGCCTTGCCGCGCGAGATCGAACGGGCCGGGCTGTTCCGACCGGCAGGGGTCTTCCTTGGGCGCCTTAAGGACCGGTATCTCCGCCATGACGGGCCGGAGCATGTCATGGCCTTCGCGCCGACACGATCCGGCAAGGGCGTTGGCCTTGTCGTCCCGACGCTTCTCACCTGGACCGGCTCGGCGGTGATCCACGACATCAAGGGCGAGAACTGGCAGCTCACTGCTGGTTGGCGCTCGAAGTTCTCGCACTGCCTGCTGTTCAATCCGACCGACCCACGCTCGGCCCGCTACAATCCGCTGCTGGAGGTGCGCAAGGGGCCGGACGAGGTGCGCGACGTCCAGAACATCGCCGATATCCTGGTCGATCCCGAGGGCGCGCTTGAACGCCGGAACCATTGGGAGAAGACCAGCCACGCCTTGCTGGTCGGCGCCATCCTGCACGTGCTCTACGCCGAGGAGGAGAAGACGCTGGCGCGTGTCGCCACTTTCCTGTCCGATCCGCGCCGGTCCTTTACGGCGACGCTGCGGCGGATGATGGCGACCAACCACCTCGGTACGCCGGAGAACCCGCAGGTCCATCCGGTCGTGGCCTCGGCCGCGCGCGAGGTGCTGAACAAGTCGGAGAACGAGCGCTCGGGTGTGCTCTCCACCGCCATGTCCTTCCTCGGCCTCTATCGCGATCCTGCCGTCGCGGCGACGACCTCGGCCTGCGACTGGCGCATTGCCGATCTCATGGATGCCGAACATCCGGTCTCGCTCTATCTGGTGATTCCTCCGTCCGACATCTCCCGCACTAAGCCGCTGGTGCGATTGGTGTTGAACCAGATCGGGCGGCGGCTGACCGAGCAGCTGGAAGGAGACCCGAAGAAGACCCGCAGGCATCAACTCATAATGATGCTCGACGAGTTCCCGGCGCTGGGGCGGCTCGATTTCTTCGAAACGGCATTGGCCTTCATGGCCGGTTATGGCATCCGTGCCTATCTCATCGCGCAGTCGCTCAACCAGATTTCTAAGGCCTATGGCGAGAACAACGCCATTCTCGACAATTGCCATGTGCGCATCGCCTTTTCCTCCAACGACGAGCGGACAGCGAAGCGCATCTCCGATGCTCTCGGCACGGCGACGGAACTCAGGGCACAACGCAACTATGCCGGCCACCGACTGGCGCCGTGGCTGTCGCATGTCATGGTCAGCCGCCAGGAGACGGCGCGTCCACTGCTTACGCCCGGCGAGGTGATGCAATTGCCGTCCACGGACGAGCTGGTGCTGGTCTCCGGCCTGTCGCCGATCCGGGCTAGGAAGCTCCGCTATTACGAAGATCGAAACTTCACGCAGCGCGTTCTGTCCGCCCCACACCTTTCCGAAGGCTGCTACGAGGATAAACCGGCACCGCGCTCCGACGACTGGAGTGGCCAGGTGCGCGATACCGACGACCGCCTGATGCCTTCAGACGAGGACCGTACCAGGCGCGGTTCCCTTCTCGAGGAAGGCGGACTTCAGCAGCAGCGTCACCCGAGTTTGGCGGAAGAAGAGATTGCAAAGCCCGTCGAGCCGGGGCAGCCGGAGCTTCCGGGGCTCGATGCGGACGAGTCGGACGTTGTCGCCGACAAGCGCGCCCTGGATCGGCTGTCGAAGCCGGCGCGCGTCTATGGCGTCAACGAAGCGATGGGGCCGGACCGCGATATTCTGGAAGGCTTCTGAGAAAGAGCAGTAAACACTCGTCACTCCCTACCCGTCGTGATCCTCGGATCAGGCACTGACGTCTTTCCTTGAGTGGGCGGGGAAGGGGCAGACAATTCAGCGGTCGAGGTCGCTTCTCGGGCCAACCTTCGCATTCGTCGGGGGGCCGCGAACGGCCGCTTTTCATTGTCGTCCCTTTGTCTGTTGATCGTCGGATGTCATGATCAGAGCGTGTGGATATGCTTTTTGGTCATCAATTCTGAGCCAGCTTGCCTGTTTTCTGTAGGCGGAGGGGCTATTCCCAAAGCGGTCTCGGAAAACTTGCGAAAATCGGGCCGCGGAGGAGAAGCCGGACTGAATGGCAATGTCGAGTACAGAGAGGTTGGATTGTCGCAGAAGGCTTGCCGCGTGATGGAGGCGCAGGGAAAGGTAGTACCGATGTGGTGACTGCCCAAAGCGGGCTTGAAACAGTCGTGTGAGGGACCTGGTTGAGATGCCCAATTGTTCGGACAACTCGGGTAAGCTGACTGGTTTCGCGATGTTTCGTTCCATGAAGGCGACAGCGCTACGCAGCCGTCCCCCTGGGCCGCGGTCGGGGGTGCTTGGCGAATGCAAAGTAGTGGACGTGTAGCGATTGGCGCTTTGAATGACCCGCTCTGCAATGTCCTCTCCAGCGTGCGATCGGATCAGCACGACGACCAGATCAAAGGTAGAGATGCCTCCCGGAGCGGTGTAACGCCGCCTGCCGGTCGAGATCCGGTCGTGGACGATGGTGGCGCTTCGATAACGCTCTTGCACTGCAGGCATGACCTGCCAGTGAAGGGCCATCTCGTGGCCATCCATCAGTCCCGCCTCGGCCAAGACCAACGGCCCGGTGTCCCATCCGCCAAGGATGGCCCTGTTGCGATCCGCTACGCGCAGGGTGGCGAATACCTCCGGCACGAAAGCTTGTTCTGGAGAGAACCCTGCCGCAACGAAAATGGCGTCGCTCGGTGCAGCATGGTCGAGGGATGATGTCGGCGCAAGCACGGTGCCGTCATTCGCGATGACAGGATTGCCGTCTGGGCTGCAGGTCGACCACCGAAAAAGCGTCTGATTGCTCCGCCAATTGGCCAGCCGCAGGGCATCGGTGAACAGAGCGAATGCCGACAGCATGAAGCCGGGGACGAGGAGGACGGAAACGTCCGTTGGTGTTTCTCGAAGCGTCATTGTGGCAGAAAACATAAATATATGGCTGAAAATAGATAGCATGCGCGCGTCTTGATCTGTCAACTGCTAGAAACCGAGGAGACAGATCATGCTCGACACATCACACCCGACTGAAAGTCAACTTGATCAGGAAGATCGCGAACATGTGGCCGCGCTCTGCCGTCTAATGGCCCATCACCGCATGGGCGATGCCGCCAACCAGGTGGTTGCCGTCCGCAGTCGCGCCTTTCCCGATGCGCTCGTCACCCACCGTCTGGGCGCGTTCTTTGACGATGTGACGGCCAGCCAGATGGCGACCTGTGACTACAATGGGACCGACCTGCATACCGGGCAAAAGCTCCCGTTCGGCGAAATCGGCGGGCTGAATGCGGGTATCCTCAATCTAACCGTCCCGATCTTTCAGACCCGGCCCGAAATCAACTGCCTGATCCACGGCCATTCGAAGGCCATCATGGTGGTTTCCATGCTCGAAGGCGGATTGCGCGCCGTTTCGCAACCGGCGCTCTATATCCTGCCACGTATGGGCTACTGGCCCTACATCTTTGACGAGGACGAGACGTTCCGTGGCAGCTTCGCCGAGGCCTTTCAGGGCCGCCAGGTGCTTATGGCCCGCAACCATGGCTTTTACGCTATTGGCAGAACCCCGGCAGAGGCATTCTTCCTAACATTCTACTTATCGCAGGCCTGCGATGCCCAGATCAGCGCCATGGCCTGTGGTGACAGGCTTCTGGAAATCCCGGAGGTTGATGCCTTCCGCATCTGGGATAAGATGCAGACCTCAATAGAATACCACTACGACGGGTCAATGGAATGGCCCGGCTGGATGCGCATGGTACAGCGGCTCGCACCGGACTATGCGTCATGACGGAGTTTTTCGCGGACTTTGAACCGCTCGATATTGATCTCGGCGATGTGCGCCTGCGTGGCAGGATCGGAGGCTCAGGCGCGCCCGTTCTGCTTCTGCATGGGTTCCCGCAAACACATTGTCACTGGCATGCGCTCGCACCGCTTCTGTTGCAGCATCACACCGTCGTCGTACCTGATCTACCCGGCTATGGCGATAGTATCGGAGGAGTGCCAGATGACACGCACAAGGCCTATTCGAAGCGCCGCATGGCTGCGCACATGGTTCGCCTCATGGCGCATCTCGGGCATGACCGCTTTCATTTGGCTGGCCATGATCGCGGGGCTCGCGTTGCCTATCGGCTCACCCTCGATCACCCCGAGAAGGTGAAAAAACTAGTCAGTTTTGACACTGTTCCCACGTTGGATATTTGGGAGGCGATGGACTGGAGTGCGGCCATTGATGCGTTCCACTGGCCCTTGCTTGCGCAACCCTACCCGGTGCCAGAGACCTTCATCGGTGCGGATCCGACCTTCTTTCTCGATCATCTCGTTGAGCGGTGGATCGGGTCTGGTGGTGCGCTGCACGCTGCCGCGCATGCCGAATATGCACGCTGCATCGCCCAGCCTTCGGTCATCCGTGCGATGTGTGAAGATTACCGCGCGGGCGCGACCATTGATGTCGACCATGACCGCGCGGACCGCCAGGCTGGCTTGCGCATCACTGCGCCACTCCTCGTGATCCGCGGCGCAGGCTACCAACCCGAGCCGCTTGCGCCGATTTGGGATCGATGGGCCGATTATGTCACTGAAGAACCGCTTCCTTGTGGCCACTTCATCGCCGAAGAACGACCCGAAGAGAGCGCTGATTTAATGCTCCAGTTCTTCGCGCGGTGAATATCTCAGTTTCACAGAGCAGACATTGCATCAAAGGCAGCTTCGTCCCCGCATTGTTGCCGTTCTATGCGCTAGCTGCGAGTTTCGGTTTCCTAGCGACTGTGGAAATCGACAATCCCCCAATTAACAGTCGCTTAGAGTTGCCGATGCGACAGACACCCGGCGGTCAATCGTAGCTGACCCAGCACATCCAACGCGTTTGAGCCGCATCTTCCGCGCGTCGTCGCATTCCGTCGTACATAAAGGCCGTAAGAGATTCCGGCGCATCCGGCGATCCTCGTCCTGACTTTTTCAAGACCGTCAGGACCAGCCTGCATGAAGCCGCGCCACAACATCTACATCGACGAGGAAACGAGCGCCGAGCTCGAAGCGCTGGCGGCAAAGCCCGGTGCCTCCAAATCCGCGATCATCACCGACGCGATCCGCCATTACATCCGACACCGCGGCGCTCATGCGCTCGATGAGGCGCTGAGGATCCGCCTCGACCGGCTGACGCGCGAGAACAATCTCATCCGGCGCGACATCGATGTCCTGACTGAGAGCCTCGCCTTCTTCGTGCGGCTCTACCTCACCTTCAACGCACACACGCCGATCCCGGGCAAGGCGACGCAGGCGGTCGCGCAGGAACGCTACCAGAAATTCGTCGAGCAGGTCGGCCGCCAGATCGCGGGCGGCAAGCGCTCGCTCGACACCGGGGACGGGGAGATTAACCCATGAGCACGACCGCCGAAGAACGCCGCCGCGCCATGCTGAAAACGGCCATGGGGCCGGCGATCAACGAGGCCCTCGGCGACCCCGCCGTCATCGAGGTGATGGTCAACCCCGACGGCAGGCTCTGGATCGACCGGCTCGGTGAGGGACGCAGCGATGCCGGCAAGCGTGTTCACCCCTCCGAAACCGAACGCATCATCCGCCTGGTCGCCTCCCATGTTCGCGCCGAGGTGCATGCGGACAATCCGATCGTCAGCGCGGAGCTGCCGTCGGGAGAGCGCTTCGAGGGCGTGCTGCCCCCGGTCGCATTGGCACCGTGTTTCGCTATCCGTAAGCCGGCCGCGAAGGTCTTCACACTGGCTGATTATGTCCGTGGCCAGATCATGGTCCCGATTCAGGCCGATGCACTTCGCCAAGCGGTGCGCGAGCGGAAGAACATCCTGGTTGCCGGAGGAACCTCCTCGGGTAAGACGACGCTTGCCAATGCGCTGCTTGCCGAGATCGCCAACCGCGACGAACGGGTGATCCTGATCGAGGATACGCGCGAGTTGCAATGCGCGGCGCAGGATTGCGTAGCGCTGCGCACGCGCCCGGCCGTCGTCTCTCTGGCCGATCTCGTCCGCTCGACCCTGCGTCTGCGGCCCGACCGGATCGTCGTCGGCGAGGTGCGGGGCGCCGAGGCCCTGGACATGCTCAAGGCTTGGAATACCGGCCATCCCGGCGGCATCGCCACCATGCATGCCAATTCCGCCCATGCCGCCCTCTACCGGATCGAGCAGCTTGTCCAAGAGAGCGTCACCGTCATTCCGCGTCGCCTGATCGCGGAGGCGATCGATCTCGTCGTGTTCATCGCCGGGCGCGGCTCATCCCGTCGCATCGAAACCATCGCCGAAGTCACCGGTCTCGACGCCAACGGCGATTACGCGGTGACCGCGCTTTCCTTGCCTCAGCTGCGATCGCTCTCATGAAAGGACCTGTCCATGCGCAAAAAGCTCCGATCTCTTATCTCCGCCGCCCTTACGTTCCTACTCACGGCCCCGGCTTATGCGGCCGGCTCCGGCATGCCGTGGGAAGAACCGCTCCAGCGCATCCTGGAATCGGTTCAGGGGCCGGTGGCCAAAATCATTGCGGTGATCATCATTATCATCACCGGCCTGACGCTTGCCTTCGGGGAGACCTCGGGCGGTTTCCGGCGGCTGATCCAGATCGTCTTCGGCCTGTCCATCGCCTTCGCGGCGTCGAGCTTCTTCCTCTCCTTCTTTTCCTTCGGCGGCGGGGCGCTCGTCTGATGGGTGACGACTGGTGCGACGAAGGAGCACGAAACGCCCCGGTGGGGCGTTTCGAAGGAGGAACGCCATGAGCCATAGCGAATGGCCGGCAGCCCGCCATATCGAGGGCTTCGAAATCCCCGTCCATCGCGCGCTGACCGAGCCGATCCTGCTCGGCGGTGCGCCGCGCGCCGTCGCCATCCTCAACGGCACGCTCGCGGCCGCCGTCGGCCTCGGTCTCCAGCAGTGGATCGCCGGGCTCGGCCTGTTCGTGGGCGGGCATACGCTGGCGGTGTTTGCGGCTCGGCGCGATCCCGACTTCCTGCTCGTGCTCGCTCGCCACTTGCGTCAACGGGGGTGGTGGAGATGCTGAACCTTTCCGAATATCGCAACAGGGCCGACCGACTTGCCGATCTGCTGCCCTGGGCGGCGCTGATCGCGCCCGGCATCGTCCTCAACAAGGACGGCAGTTTCCAGCGTACCTTCCGCTTTCGCGGCCCCGATCTCGAAAGCGCGACGGAGGCGGAACTCGTCGGCCTTAGCGCACGGGCCAATAATGCCCTCAAGCGCCTCGGTTCCGGCTGGGCGCTCTTCTTCGAGGCGGAGCGGCTTGAGGCACAGGACTATCCGCAGTCCGACTTCCCGGACAGGGCCTCATGGATCGTCGATGAGGAGCGCCGCGCGGCCTTCGCAGAAGGTAGACAAGGCCGCCACTTCGAGAGCCGCTATCACCTCACGCTTGTCTATATGCCGCCGCCGGATGCGCAGGCGCGCACCGAGATGGCGCTGTTGGATTCCGACCGGAAGGGGGAAGGGGACGACGGCACCCGGAACTGGCGGCAGGAACAGGCCCGGTTCCGGGATGAGACCGAGCGGGTTCTGGACTTGCTTAGCGGTTTCCTGCCCGAGATCCGCGCGCTCGGCGATGCCGAAACGCTGACCTTTCTGCACGGGGGCATTTCGACGAAGCGCCATCCCGTCGCCGTGCCCGAAACGCCGATGTATCTCGATGGCGTGCTGGCCGACACACCCTTGACCGGCGGCCTGGAGCCGATGCTGGGCGATTGGCATTTGAGGACGCTGACGATCCTCGGTTTTCCAAACGCGACCCGCCCCGGCATCCTCGATGCGCTGAACCACCAGGACTTTGCCTATCGCTGGGCGACACGCTTCATCCCGCTCGACAAGACCGCGGCGACGAAGGTGCTCACCCGCCTGCGCCGCCAGTGGTTCGCCAAGCGCAAGTCGGTCGCCGCCATCCTGCGCGAGGTGCTGACCAACGAGCCTACGCCACTCGTCGATAGTGACGCCGACAACAAAGCGCTCGATGCCGATGCGGCGCTTCAGGCGCTGGGTGGCGATCATGTCGGTTTCGGCTATCTGGCGACGACCATCACCGTCTGGGACGAGGATCGGGAGGCCGCGGGCGAAAAGGCCCGCGCCGTCGAGCGCATCGTCAATGGGCTCGGCTTCACCTGCATTCGGGAATCGGTGAATGCCGTCGAAGCCTGGCTCGGCTCACTGCCGGGCCATGTCTACGCCAACGTTCGCCAGCCGCTTGTCCATACGCTGAACCTCGCGCACCTCATGCCGCTCTCGGCGGTGTGGGCCGGACCGGCGCGCAACGCCCATCTCGCCAACGTCACTCAGACAGAATGTCCGCCGCTTCTCCATGCGGAAACCAGCGGCTCCACGCCGTTCCGGCTCTCCACCCATGTGGGCGATGTGGGCCATATGCTGATCGTCGGTCCGACCGGGGCCGGTAAGTCGGTGCTGCTGTCGCTGATCGCGCTCCAATTCCGGCGCTATGCCGGCTCTCAGGTCACGATTTTCGACAAGGGTAATTCGGCGCGCGCCGCCGTGCTCGCCATGGGCGGGGAGCATCATGCGCTCGGCGCCGCCCCCGATGACATCACGAACGCGCTCGCCTTCCAGCCGCTTCGCAATATCGACGATCCCGCTACACGAAGTTGGGCGGCGGAATGGACCGGCGCGCTGCTCGCCCACGAGCGCGTCACCGTGACCCCGGAGGTGAAGGAGGCCGTCTGGTCGGCGCTGGGCAACCTCGCCACCGCGCCGGCCGAGGAGCGGACGCTCACTGGCCTTTCCGTTCTCGTCCAGGCGAATGCCCTCAAGGCCGCGCTCCAGCCCTATACACTCGATGGTCCCTTCGGCCGGCTGCTCGACGCGGCTGAGGACCGGCTGGCGCTGTCCGACGTCCAATGTTTCGAGACCGAGGAACTGATGCACGAGGCAGGCGTTGTCCTGCCGGTACTCACCTATCTGTTCCACCGGTTGGAGGACCGTTTCGACGGGCGGCCCACGCTGCTCATCCTCGACGAGGCCTGGGTCTATCTCGACAACCCGCTCTTCGCGGCCCGTATCCGCGAATGGCTGAAGGTCCTGCGCAAGAAGAACGTATCGGTGATCTTCGCCACCCAGTCGCTGGCGGACGTGGCCGAGAGCTCCATCGCACCCGCCATCATCGAGTCCTGCCCGCAGCGCATTTTTCTGCCCAACGATCGAGCCATCGAACCCCAGGCGCGAGCGGCCTATGAGCGCTTCGGGCTCAACGAGCGGCAGATCGAACTGATCGCGCAGGCAACGCCGAAACGGCACTACTACCTGCAATCGCAGCGCGGCAACCGGCTGTTCGAACTGGGCCTCGGTCCCGTGGCGCTGGCGCTCTGCGGCGCTTCCGATCCCACCTCGCAGACCCTGATCGACACCATTCTTTCCGAACACGGAGCGGAAGGTTTCGCCGCCCGGTTCCTCACCGCGCGCGGCCTCGATTGGGCCGCCGACATCATCGGCCGGTTCTATCCCGAAGCACAGGAGCCAACACCATGAAACGCGCTTTCCTCGCGGTGCTGGTCGCAGCATCTCTCGCTATCGGTTTGCCGCAGGCGGGCCATGCCGCCTGGCCGGTCTTCGATGCCACCAACTACGGCCAGAATGTCCTACAGGCGGCCCGCGCCCTGGAGCAGATCAACAACCAGATCCAGCAACTCCAGAACCAGGCCGTCATGTTGCAGAACATGGCCCGCAACCTCCAGCGTCTGGATTTCTCTTCGCTCGGACAACTCCAGGGGGCGTTGAACCGCATCGACGGGCTGATGATGCAGGCTGAAGGCCTCAGCTTCGACCTGACGCAACTCGAAGGTCAGTGGCGGCAGCAGTATCCCGACAGCTACGAGGCGAGTGTCTCGGTCAGCGAGATTGCCACGGCCGCGCGCGAACGCTGGCAGAGCGCCATGAACGCCTTCCGCCAGACCATGCGGGTGCAGTCGCAGATCGTCGAGAACGTGGGCGCGGATGAAGGGCTGCTCACCGATCTCGTCAACCGGAGCCAGGGCGCCGTCGGCGCGCTGCAGGCGCAGCAGGCCGCGAACCAGCTCATCGCGCTCTCGACCAAACAGCAGATGCAGATTCAGACCCTGATGGCCGCGCACTATCGCGCGGAAGCCGAAGACGCCGCGCGCAAGGCGCAGGCGGAGGAAGCGGCGCGCGAGACCACGCGCAGGTTCCTCGGTTCCGGCTCCGCCTATTCCGGGAACTGACGGGCGGGGAGGCGGCGCGCGATGAATGATCTCGGCATTATCGACCGGTTCATGGAGACCTTCAGCCGCTATATCGACAGCGGCTTCGGACTCCTGTCGGGTGACGTCGCTTTCCTTACCACCATCCTGATCGGCATCGACATCACGCTCGCGGGTCTGTTCTGGGCTCTGGGCGGTGAGGACAACGCCCTCGGGCGCCTGATCCGGAAGGTGCTCTATGTCGGCGTCTTCGCGCTGATCCTCAACAACTTCCAGGGCCTTGCCGACATCATCTACAGATCCTTCTCCGGTCTCGGCATACAGGCCGGGCCCGGTACGCTTACCGCCGACGATCTGCTCAAACCCGGCAAGATCGCCGCTACCGGTTACGAGGCGGCCTATCCGCTCATCGATCAGGTCGGCAATCTCGTCGGCTTCCCGGAAATCTTCGGCAACGCGCTTACCGTCTTCGTCCTGCTGCTGGCCTGGTTCCTGGTCCTCATCGCCTTCTTCATTCTGGCGATCCAGCTCTTCATCACGGTGCTCGAGTTCAAGCTGACGACGCTCGCGGGCTTCGTGCTGGTGCCCTTCGCGCTCTGGAACAAGACGTCGTTCCTTGCCGAACGGGTTCTCGGCAACGTGATTTCCTCAGGCATCAAGGTGATGGTTCTTGCGGTCATCGTCGGCATCGGCTCGACGCTGTTCGCCTCCTTCGCGGGCGGTCTTCAGGGTCGGGAACCGGACCTTGCCGCCGCCATGTCGCAGGTGCTGGGCGCGCTCGCCTTGCTCGGTCTCGGTATCTTCGGGCCCGGCATCGCTTCGGGTCTGGTTTCCGGAGCACCACAGCTCGGCGCCGGTGCCGCCCTCGGTGCCACGGGGGCTGCGGTGGGCGCGACCATGCTCGCCGGTGGAGCGGCGCTTGCCGGCACGCGCATGGCCGCTGGCGGCGGTCTTGCTGTCATCCGTGCGGGCACGGCGATGGGGTCGGCCGCTTCTTCCGCCTACCAACTGGGACATGCGACCTCCGGAACGTCCGGCATGACCGGCGTCGCGGCCGGCGTTGGTGGCATGGTGCGTGCCGCCGGCGGAGCCATGACCCAAGCTGCGCGCGGCGGTGTTGATCGCGCCACCTCGTCTCTGAAGCAAAGCGCCGATGCCGGACGCCGTGGCGCCTGGACCGCCTCCGGCGGCACGCCGACCACCTGCATGTCGCAGGCAAATGCCGTATCGGCGGGCGTCCCCTCCGGTTCCATGCCCGCCAACGCCGCGCCCGATTGGGCAAATCGCCTGCGCTCCGAACAGGCGGTGCGCGCCCATCGGCAGACCGCCACCCAAGCCATCAAGGACGGTGACCGGCCCGGCAACGGCGCCAATCCCTCCCTCAATGACAAGGACGACTGACCCATGCTGTTCAAGCGACCGATCCAGCGATACGGCACGACGCCAGAGCCCGTTACTCCCTATCAGGAGGCGGCACAGCTCTGGGACGAGCGTATCGGCTCCGCCCGCGTCCAGGCGAGGAACTGGCGACTCATGGCCTTCGGCTGCCTGGCGCTTTCCGTCGGTCTTTCCGGCGGTTTGCTCTGGCAGTCGCTGCAAAGCCGCGTCACGCCCTATGTGGTCGAAGTCGACAGGTTCGGTGAGGCGCGTGCCGTCGCACCGGCGATCCAGGACTACCAACCGGCCGACGCCCAGATCGCCTGGCACCTCGCCCGCTTCGTCACGAACGTCCGTTCGGTTTCCACCGATCCGGTGCTGGTGCGCCGGAACTGGCTGTCCGCCTACGATTTCGCGACCGACCGCGCGGCGCTGTTCCTGAACGACCACGCCAAGAAGAACGATCCCTTCAGCGCGATCGGCACCCGCAGCGTTTCGGTCCAGGTGACGAGCGTTGTGCGGGCCTCCGACGCCTCCTTCCAGGTCAAGTGGACCGAGCAGGTCTTCGAGCGTGGCAGCTTGGCTCGAACCGAACGCTGGACCGCGATCCTGACGGTCGTGATCCAGACCCCGCGCACCGCCGATCAGCTTCGCAAGAACCCCCTCGGCGTCTTCGTCAACGCCATCGACTGGTCGCGCGAGCTCGACGCCGCCGCGCCGTATTTACCCAAGGAGTCCTCTCAATGAAGAAGAACATATTCGTCATCACCGTTTCGGCGCTGGCCTTGTCCGCCTGCGCCACGAAGCCCTTGCCGCCGGCGATCAGCTACGACTCCGACGACTTCAAGCCTGCCGTGGTCGACCGGGAACCGGCCAAGCCGGTGAAGATCGTCGAGGTGCCGAAGGTTCTGCCATTGCCGGGCCAGCTTCAGCCAGAGCCCGGCGAGGTGACCGAGGACAAGCGCCCGCCGACCCAGCGGGTCGAGGACGCCAACAAAGCGGCGACGCAGGAGCCGACGAAATTCGGCTACGTCAACGCTATCCAAGTCTATCCCTATGCGGAAGGGGCGCTCTATCGCCTCTATGCGGCGCCCGAGCGGGTGAGCGACATCGCCTTGCAGCCCGGCGAGAAGCTCACCTCCGTTTCCGCCGGTGATACCGTGCGCTGGGTGATCGGCGACACCGTGAGCGGCGCGGGCGATGCTGAGCGCACCCACGTACTGGTCAAGCCCTTCGCGCCGGGCCTCAAGACCAATCTCGTCATCACCACCGACCGGCGTGCCTATCGCCTGCAACTCGAAAGCACCGAGAAGACCGCCATGGCGGCGATCTCCTGGACTTATCCATCCGACCGGATCACCGCGCTCCGACGCCGGAACGCGGCCGCCGAGGCAGCATTGCCGGTGGCGTCGAACGTGGCGCTCGAAAACATCCGCTTCCGGTACGCTATCACCGGCGACAACCCGCCCTGGAAACCGCTGCGTGCCTTCGACGACGGCCGCAAAGTCTATATCGAGTTCCCCCGCCGTATTGACCAGGGCGAGGCACCGCCGCTCTTCGTGGTGGGCGCCGACGGCGGAAACGAACTCGTCAACTACCGCATGCGCGGCAACTACTACATCGTCGATCGCCTCTTCGCCGCCGCCGAGCTGCGCCTCGGCGCCAAGCCGCAGCAGGTGGTTCGGATTTCCCGCACCGACGGGACGCCGCGGCGCACCGCGCTGTTTTCGCGCAAGAACCGGTAGAGGGGGAGGGGCCATGACGGATACCGCTGCACCCAAGCCGCAATCCGCCGGTTCGTCGAAGCGCGACCCCGGCAAGCTGGACCTGCGCGCCGCGCCCCGCCGCGTGGTGCGCTTCAAGCGCGGCCTTGTCATTGGCGCGGTCGCGCTCGGCTCCGGCACCATCCTCGGCGTGACCATGATGGCGTTGCAAGGCCCGGCCCTGCGTATCCAGGACCAGGCCGAGGAGCTCTACAACACCGAACGCAAGCCGACCCCGGACGGCCTTGCCGCGCTGCCCGGCGATTACAGCCAGGTCAAACCGGAGGCACCGCAACTCGGGCCGCCGCTGCCGGGCGACCTCGGCCGGCCGATCCTCGAACGCCAAAGGCAGCTTGGGATTGCGCCGGGAGGATCGGAATTGTCCGCCGAGGAGCAGCGCCTCGCCCAGCAGGCTATCCAGGCGAAGGAGGCCGGCGTTTTCTTCCGTATCGAGAACCGGCCCCAGCAGAGTGCTCCGGCATTAACGAGTCAGCCTCCGCAAACGGCAGCAGCAACCGTCTCACCCGACGCCAACCGCCTGACGCTCGACCCCGAGCGCGACCAGAACAACCAGCAGCGCAAGCTGGACTTCCTGAGCCAGCGCGACACCGGCGGCATCTACAATCCCCATGTGCTGCAAACGCCGGTTTCGCCCTATCAGGTGATGGCCGGCAGTGTGATTGCCGCAAGCCTGATCACCGGGATCAATTCCGACCTGCCGGGCATCGTCGCCGCCCAGGTCACCGAGAACGTCTACGACACGGTGACCGGCCGCACGCTGCTCATCCCGCAGGGCGCACGCCTTATCGGCACCTATGACAGCGTCATTGCCTTCGGCCAGTCCCGTGCGCTGCTTGTCTGGCAGCGCATCATTCTGCCCGACGGCTCTTCCGTCGAGATCGACAATCTGCCCGCCACCGACACCGCCGGCTATGCCGGGCTCGAGGACGAGGTCGACTACCACACCTGGCGGCTCATCAAAGGTATCGCGCTCGCCACCTTGCTTGGCGTCGGCACGGAACTCAACTTGGGCAGTGACGAGAACGATTTGGTCCGGGCGATCCGCGAATCCACCCAGCAGAACGTCAACCGGGCCGGCCAGCGCATCACCGAGAAAAACCTCAACATCCAGCCGACCATCACCGTCCGTCCCGGCTGGCCGCTCAGGGTCATCGTCCACAGGGATCTCGTATTGCGCCCCTACCAAGGCTGAAAGGGTCGATCATGGCCAATCTGAAACTCGGAAAACTCCCGGACCGCACGCCGGCGAAGATAACCATCACGGTGAACGCTGACCTCAACCAGGCGCTCCGGGACTACGCCACCCTCTATCGCGCCACCTATGGCGAGGCCGAATCCGTCGCCGAGCTCATTCCCTTCATGCTGGAGGCCTTCCTCGACAGCGACCGTGCCTTCGCCAAGGCGCGCAAGGAGGGTTTGCCGGAGACGGACACCGACAAACCGACGCGTCGTGCCCGGTCTGCCCGCGCGGGCGATACCGCGGCGGCGTCGCCCGCTGTTCCGTCCCCATCGCAATTCCAGGAGTGACCCATGCAGATCGGTGCCTTCACTTTGTCCAATGACGGCGGCTGGGCCGGCTCCATCCGCACGCTCACCATCGACGCCAAGGTCCGGCTCGTCCCCAACGACGATCGCACCCATGACAACGCCCCGGCATTCCGCGTCCTCGTCGGCAACGCCCGCATCGGTGACGCCTGGGATGCCCGGACGAATGGCGACAACCCGAAATACTATCTCCGCGTCCGTCTCGACGACCCGAGTCTTTCTAGGCCCTTCACCGCCGCCCTGTTCCCGTCCGAGGAGGGCGATCGGGCGCAACTCGTCTGGAACAGGCGGCGGGAGGGATGAACTGCTCCGATTTGCTTGAATCCGAAATCGTTCGCAAAAGACTTCAAAATATGATAAGTTTTGCACTCGATTTCGGAGGCGCTATGTCGGACGCCAGGAGCTATATTGACGGACTTGCCGCGCGCGGCCGGTATCATTTCACGTCGGAGGAAGCGCGGGATGCGCTCGGCGGCACCAAGAACGCCGTCATGCTTGCGTTGCACCGGCTTGCCCGGCAAGGGCTGGTGGCGCATCCGGCGCACGGATTCTACGTCATTGTCCCGCCCGAGTACAGGCGGCTCGGATGCCTGCCCGCCGATCAGTTCATCCCGGCGCTGATGGAACAGCTTGGCCTCGGCTATTACGTCGGGCTGCTTTCCGCCGCTCAATATCACGGCGCCGCTCATCACCGGCCGCAGGAATTTCAGGTTGTGACGGGGAAGAAGCGGCGCGGAATCGCACGCGGCGCGGTCAGGGTCGTTTTTGTCGTCCGCAAACGCCTCGCCGATGTACCGACACAGCTCTTCAACACGCCCCGCGGCACAATCCGGGTCTCGACCGTCGAGGCCACAGCGGTCGATCTCATCGGCTATCCGCATCATGTGGGCGGGCTCGAACATGCAGCGACGGTCATCGCCGAACTGGCCGAACAGATCGATCCCGAGCGACTGGTTGCGGCGGCCCGAACGGCGCCCATGCCGTGGGCGCAACGGCTGGGCTATCTGCTGGACGAGGCGGGGGAAGCTGACAAGGCCGAACTCCTCAAGCGCCACGTTCAGGAGGAAGCGCGGGACATCACGCCGCTCATCCCCGCCATGCCGCGCGAGGGTGCGATGCGTGATGCCGGCTGGAAACTGGACGTCAATGCGGATGTGGAGATCGAGGCATGATCCCGCGCGATTACATTACGGAGTGGCGCGCGCGGGCGCCTTGGGTCGAGGATTTTCAGGTCGAGCAGGATCTGGTCATCAGCCGCGCACTGGTGGAGATATTCTCCCATCCGCATTTGCGCGAGAGTCTTGCCTTCCGTGGCGGCACCGCCCTCTACAAGCTGCATATCGATCCGCCGGCCCGCTATTCGGAGGACATCGATCTGGTGCAAATCCGTGCCGAGCCAATCGGCCCGACGCTCGATGCCTTGCGCGCCGTTCTCGATCCCTGGCTCGGCAGGCCGCAATGGAAGCAGAACGAGGGGCGGGTCACGCTGAGCTACCGCTTCGAGTCCGAGGACGTTCCGCCCCAACGGCTGCGGTTGAAGATCGAGATCAACTCAAGGGAGCACTTCACTCTGTTTGGGCTCAAGGAGAAGCCGTTCGCGATCTCGTCGCGTTGGTTCGATGATGACGCGAAGATCACCACCTATGACTTCGACGAACTGATCGGCACCAAGCTGCGCGCACTCTATCAGCGGCGCAAAGGCCGTGATCTCTTCGATTTGGCTGTGGCGTTGAAGCAGCCAGCCTTTGACCCTGACCGCGCCGTTGAGGCGTTCCTTCACTACATGGCGCAGGAAGAGGGCCATATCACCCGCGCGTTGTTTGAGCGCAATCTCGCGGCAAAACTCAAGATGCCGCTATTCGCGACGGACATCGGCCCCCTGCTTGCGGTCGGGTATCGCTGGGACATTCACGAAGCGGCCGAGGACGTCTCCTCGCAACTGATCGAGCGTCTGCCCGGCGATCCGTGGAAGGGTGAATAGATGACCGCACCTATGTGCCAAGAGGGCGTACATAAGGGCCATAAGAGGTTTCCGCGCTGCGGGCGATCCTGTTCCGGCGATTTTTATGCTGGAAGAGGCATGCCCATGAAGAAGGAAGAACCAGCGTCGGGAACCGTTCCGAGCCCGGCCAACGACAATGGCTCGCCGGGAAGCAGGGCGGAAGGCGGGCTGGACCCTCGCATCCGGATCATCGCCCGGGCCATCGGGCGCCAGATCGCGCGGGAGCATTACGCGACCTGGGAGAGGAAGCGGCGGAGGCAGGCAGCTAACGACAACGCCACTCCGGAGCAAGAGGAAGAGGGGCGGAAGCCAGAGGGGTGAACTTCCGGCTTTGAAAGAAAGGAAAGTCTCATGACCCGCGTTGCGTTATACGCCCGCTATTCCTCGGACAACCAGAGCGTTTCCTCCATCGAAGACCAGTTCCGCATCTGCCGGGACCAGGCGGCGCGGGAGAAGTGGAAGGTGGTGGGTGCCTACAAGGACGCCGCCATTTCGGGTGCGAGTGTCACCCTGCGGCCGGGCATCCAGGCGCTCCTGCAGGACGCGCAGGCGGGCAAGTTCGAGATCGTGCTGGCGGAAGCGCTGGACCGCATCAGCCGCGACCAGGCCGATGTCGCCATTCTCTACAAGCACTTCAAGTTTGCCGGTGTCACGCTCGTGACGCTCGCCGAGGGCGAGATCTCCGAGCTGCATGTCGGTCTCAAGGGCACGATGAACGCCCTGTTCCTGAAAGACCTCGCCGCCAAGACCCACCGCGGTCTGCGCGGCCGCGTCGAGAAGGGTAAGGCGGGTGGCGGCCTCTGCTACGGCTACGACGTCGTGAAGCGTCTCAACGGCGATGGCGAGCAGGCGCGGGGCGAGCGGAAGATCAATGAGGCCGAGGCCGAGATCGTGCGCCGCATCTTTCGCGAATTCGCCGCCGGCAAGAGCCCCAAGGCTATCGCCGCCGGCCTCAACCGCGATGACATTCCCGGCCCTAATGGCAAGGCTTGGGGGGACACGACCATTCGCGGCCATGTCTGCCGGGGCACTGGTGTCGTCAACAACGAGCTCTACGCGGGTGTGCTGGTCTGGAACCGGCTGCGCTACATCAAGAATCCGGCGACGGGAAAGCGCGTCTCGCGGGTCAACCCCGAGTCCGAATGGATCAGGACCGAGGTGCCGGACCTGCGCATCGTCGACGAAGACCTATGGCAGGCGGCGCGACGGCGGCAGGAGGAAATCTCCAAACAGTTCGAGAATGTCACCAAGGGCGTGCGCGCCTATCGTGCCAGGCACATGAACGAACTGCGCCGTCCGGCGTTTCTGTTTTCGGGCCTGCTCAAATGCGGTTGCTGTGGCGGTAACTACGGCATCATCACCCGCGACCGCTACGGCTGCCTCAATCGCTATCGCCGCGGGACCTGCGACAACGGCCACACGATCCTTCGGGACAAGATCGAGGCTCGCATTCTGACGGGCCTCACCGAGAGGCTCGTTTCCGCCGACGCGGTGGCCGAGGCCGTGCGCGCCTACGCCGAGGCGCTCAATCAGCAGAACCGCGAGCGGCGGGCGCAAACGGAACTTGATACCAAGGCCTTGGAGAAGGTCGAGCGCGGCATCGCCGGCATGATGGCCGCCATTGAGGACGGCATGTATCAGCCAGCAATGAAGGTGCGGATGGACGAGCTGGAGCGCCAGAAGGCCGATATTCTTGCGCGAATGAAGGACGTCCCGACCGACGTGCCCGACATCCATCCCAACGTAGCCGAAATCTACCGGAGAAGGGTGCAACACTTGACGGCCGCGCTCGACGATCCGGAGATGCGCGCGGAGGCTGCGGAGGCGATCCGTTCGGCGGTGGATGAGGTCATCTTGACGCCCGGCGACAAGCGCGGAGACGTGCGCGTCAGCCTACGCGGCGATCTGATGGGTATTCTCGACATCGCAGCCGACAGGAAGGGGCAAAACCGATCCCAAGTTATAACAAAAGACGTTGCGTGCCCCCGCAACCAACGCGAAACGCGAAAGGCCGTCCCCCATGGGCGGCCTTTCCTCGTTGCAGCCTTGCCCTCGGGCTTGACCCGACTGCGGGCCGAAGCCCTCCGGCGCGGCGAAGGCCCGAGGGCCCAGACGTCAGGCGAACAACTCGAAGCCTTGACGGCGACACTGGCGCCGGCCGGCAGCTCCAAGCATGATCGGACTTCCGAGTTGAGCCGACAGTGGCCCTACTGTGTGGCGAGCTCTGTTGCCTGCCCGAAACACAGCAGTCGACCATCGGAATCCTTCACGACGAATTCCGTGTAGCGCCAGGGCATGTCGGAAAGCTCGCGATGGAACTCTACGCCCTTCTCAGAATAGTCCCGATACAACTGCTTGACGTTTTCGACGCGCAGATAAGCATCGAG
>JANQMX010000092.1 GCA_028279885.1 Rhodovibrionaceae bacterium
TCTGAAGCGCGAGGGCGTCACCCGAGACGGGCGCGATGCGACCATGTTCGACCGCAACGGCGATGCCGCCGACGAGCGGGCTTTCGCTTCAGCCTGCGAAGACGACCGCCACCATTTCCGCTTCATCGTCTCGCCCGAAGACGCTGGATCGATGGAGGACGTCCGCGCCTTCACGCGCGATCTCATGGCCCAGGCAGATCGCGACCTCGGGACCGAGCTTGATTGGATCGCGGTCGATCACTGGAACACCGACAATCCGCATATCCACGTTCTGGTTCGCGGCAAGGCGGACGACGACAAGGATCTCGTCATCTCACGCGATTACATCAGCCGCGGCTTCCGCTCCCGCGCCGAAGAGCTGGTGACACTAGAACTTGGGCCACGGTCAGCGCGTGAGATCGCCGCCGGGCTCGACGCCGAGATGAAGGCCGAGCGCTGGACCGGCCTTGACCAAGCCTTGCGCAGCCTCGCCGACGACAATGCAGGGATCGCCGATCTGCGACCCGGATCGCCGGAACCACGCGACCCTGAATTGCGCAGGCGGCTGATCGGGCGCGCTCAAACACTCCAAAAGCTTGGCGTCGCTGACAAACTCGCTCCCGCCGTTTGGACGCTCAAACCGGGTGCGGAAGAAATTCTGCGCGACCTTGCCATGCGCGGCGACATCATCAAGACCATGCACCGGGCGATGGGCGCCGGGGCAGAGCGACCGCTTGCCGACTTCGCCATCGAGGCGCAGCCATCGGAGCCGATCCTCGGACGACTTGTCGATCGCGGCCTTCATGACGAGTTGAAGGGAGAGGCTTATGCCGTCATCGACGGGGTCGACGGCCGAGTCCATCATTTGCGCTTTTCCGATCTGGAGAGGACGAGCGACACGCACGTCGGCGGCATTGTCGAAACACGAAGCTGGACCGCGCGCGACGATGGCCGCTCGCACCTGTCGCTGGTTGGGCGATCCGACTTCTCTCTCGCAGCGCAGGTTACCGCGGACGGAGCCACTTGGCTTGATCGCTTGCAGCTTGCGCGCAACCTGGTGCCGCTGAGCGCAGGCGGCTTCGGCGCCGAGGTGTCCGCGGCGCTCAAACGGCGGGCTGATCATTTGCTGGCGGACGGTCTCGCCACTCGCAAGGGCGACCGTATCAACTTCGCCCGCGACCTCCTCAAAACGCTGCGCGAACGGGAATTGGCGACCGCCGCCGCAAGGCTCGAAGCCGAGACCGGATTGAAACGTCACCAGAGCGGTGAAGGCGACACGGTTGTCGGCGTATACCGCCAGCGCCTCGATCTCGCCTCGGGCCGCTTCGCCATGCTCGACAACGGTCTGGGCTTCGAACTCGTCCCCTGGAAGCCACAGCTCGAAAAACAACTTGGCCAGACCATGACCGGGACCATCACGCCGGGCGGCGGTGTCGACTGGTCGCTCGGCCGCAAGCGCGGGCTGACGATCTGAGCCGCCCAGGAGTGAGACCATCATGACAAAACGCGATCCGCAATCGCCCGCAACGACGATCCTCTGGGGGCAGATTCTCATCGTCGGTCTCGTCGCACTGCTCTTCGTCTGGGCGGCGACCCAGTGGACAGCGTGGCGGCTCGGCTTCCAACCCGAGCTCGGCGAACCATGGTTCTCGCTTTTCGGTTGGCCTGTTTACATACCGCCCGCCTTCTTCTGGTGGTGGTATTGGTACGACGCTTATGCGCCACGCGTCTTCGTCGAAGGCGCGATCATTGCCGGCGCGGGCGGCATCGTCTCCATCCTTGTCGCCATCTTCCTGTCGATCCTCCGTGCCCGCGAAGCGAGCGACATCACCACCTACGGCTCGGCGCGCTGGGCCGAGACGAAGGACGTGGCAGCGGCCGACCTTTTGAAGCCGGACGGCGTGGTCCTCGGGCGGTTCGAACGGAACTATCTGCGTCACGACGGTCCAGAGCATGTGCTTTGCTTCGCGCCCACGCGGTCGGGCAAAGGCGTCGGGCTGGTCGTGCCCTCGCTCCTGACCTGGCCGGGCTCGGCGATCGTTCATGACATCAAGGGCGAGAACTGGCAGCTCACCGCCGGCTGGCGTTCCCGGTTCAGCCGCGTTTTGCTGTTTGATCCGACGAACCCGGAGAGCGCCCCCTACAATCCATTGCTCGAAGTGCGGTGCGGCGACAGCGAGGTGCGCGACGTCCAGAATGTCGCCGACATCCTGGTCGACCCGGAAGGTCTGCTCGAACGCCGGAACCATTGGGAGAAGACCAGCCACGCGCTCCTGGTTGGGGCCATCCTCCACGTCCTCTACGCCGACGCGGACAAGACGCTCGCCGGCGTCGCCGCTTTCCTTTCCGATCCGCGCCGGCCGATCGAAGCCACGCTGACGGCGATGATGAAGACCCCGCATCTGGGCGACCGGCCGCACCCGGTGGTGGCGCAAGCCGCGCGCGAGCTTCTGAACAAATCTGACAATGAACGCTCCGGCGTGCTCTCGACCGCCATGAGCTTTCTCGGCCTCTATCGGGACCCGGTTGTCGCCAAGGTGACGAGTCGGTGCGACTGGCGCATTCGCGACCTCATCGATGGCGACAGACCGGCGACGCTCTATCTCGTCGTGCCGCCATCGGACATCAGCCGCACCAAGCCGCTGGTGCGCCTCGTCCTCAACCAGATCGGCCGCAGGCTGACGGAAGACCTGCAAGCCGACCGGCGGCATCGCTTGCTGCTGATGTTGGATGAGTTTCCAGCGCTCGGCCGGCTCGACTTCTTTGAGAGCCAACTCGCCTTCATGGCCGGGTACGGACTGAAGGCGTTCTTGATCGCACAGTCGCTCAACCAGATCGAAAAGGCCTACGGGCAGAACAACGCCATCCTCGACAACTGTCATGTTCGCGTTGCCTTCGCGACGAACGACGAACGGACGGCCAAGCGCGTGTCGGATGCGCTCGGCACGGCGACCGAAATGCGGGCGATGAAGAACTATGCCGGCCACAGGCTCAGTCCGTGGCTTGGTCATTTGATGGTCTCGCGGCAGGAAACGGCGCGGCCGCTCCTGACGCCCGGCGAGATCATGCAACTCCCGCCCCATGAGGAGTTGGTGCTTGTCTCGGGCGCGCCGCCGATCCGGGCGCAGAAGGCCCGCTACTTCAAGGATCCGCAATTACAGGCGCGCATTCTTGCCCCGCCGGCATCTCGCGGAGTGCCCGAAGCTCCTGCTGCATTTGGCGCCGATGACTGGTCTACCATGCCGCCTATCGCCGTCGCGTCTGCCAGTTCGAGTAGCCAAGCCGCCGATGATGCTGATGGCGGCATCCGGCGCGAGCCGGAAATCCAGGAGCATGAGGACATCGCACCGGAACACCCGACCCCCACGCGTGAGGAATTCGCCGCGCTCGACGACGAGCCAGACGACGATGCTCAGAGGGCGAAGCAACTACAGGACCGGTTTCGGGGTGCCGCGCGGCAGGCCGCGCTCGATCCCGACGACGGCATTGAGCTTTGAGAAGGACCGGGATGAAGAAGGACCGCCTCAACGTCTATTTCGATCCCACACTGACAATCGAGTTGGAAAGCCTCGCTGCGCGGCGGAAAGTCTCGAAATCGCAGATCGTCGAAGCGGCGCTCGCCTCCTATCTCTCGCCTGACGGCGACGACCAGCGGGAAGCGGCTATCGTCCGCCGCCTCGATCGGCTCACCCGCGCCGTCGAGCGGTTGGAGCGCGATCGTTCCATTTCGACGGAGGCGCTGGCGCTGTTCGTGAAGTTCTGGCTCACCACAACGCCTCCGCTGCCCGACACGATGCGCGACGCCGCCCACGCCAAGGGGCGCGAGCGCTATGAGGGTTTCGTCGAGGCCCTGGGCCGGCGGTTGGCCAAGGGAAACACGCTGACGAGGGAAGTGTCGAAGGAGTTAGATCGCGACCCAAATAGCTGACCACAAGCTTATGCCCGTGGTAGATATTTGATGGAACCATCGTGGATATCCCCTTAGACGCTGGATCAAACACTTCTTCAGAATCTGACCCGCCGATTGATGTCGAGGGTAGTTGGACACCAAGCGGATTTGTGAAATGTCGCGGCATCTACATTTCGAGAGTATATGCAAAAAAGTGTTCGCTCGTTCCGATCAGAGCGGCCATCGTCAACGCGTTCTGTGCTACGGTCATCGTCGCATATTAAAGTAGCATTCGCAGTATGACCCGACACAGATCTAGCCAAATACTTGTCGTGATAGCGTGCATCCTTCTTTTCGCTGTTTCAGCCAACGCCCGTGAGGATCTGCAAGATCCCGCCCGCACGATGGTGATCGCAGCGGCCGACAGGATCGAGCGCAACTACGTCGTGACCGGCGGCGCCCAAGGGGCTACAGCCATTGCCGACCGCCTACGCGATAGTGCCAGGATGGGTAACTACGACGGATTAGGCGGTGCTGAGTTGGCGGTCGCTGTAACAAACGATCTTACAGTATGGAGCGGCGGCGATGCGCACCTCTTCATGCTTCATGACGAAGGAGCCTTCGCGAACGGGGCGATGGACCCGTCCGCTGTTATGCGCGATCTTGCGCGAATCATGCCGCTTCAGGGTGACGGCGTCGTCGATGTGCGCCGCCTGCCGGGCAATGTAGGCTATTTGCGCCTTGACAGCCTGCTCCCCAGTCCGCGTTCAGCAGAGGCGCTCGCGAACGCCTTCGGACTCGTGGACGCGACCTACAGCCTGATCCTGGACCTGCGAGCCTGCAGCGGTGGTGAGTCTTCGGTCGTGGCGCGCGCGGCGAGTCACCTTTTGGGCCTCGCTCCCGGCACCGTGGTTGGGCGCGTGGATATCCGTTGGGAAGGAGACATGCCTCACGACATGGGGGACATCGCCCGCGGCATGGAAGAGACGGAGGTTGTGGACGTAGAAACGCCCTACGGTGCAGACCGACCGGTGCTCGTGCTCGTCGGGCCGCAAACCTTCTCGGGCTGTGAGGAGCTAGCGCACACGCTCCGCGCCTTTGGCCGTGCAGAAACAGTCGGTGCCCCCACACGCGGCGGAGCACGCCCCGGCTCACTTACAGCCTTGGGTCCCGACCACGCATTGTTCGTGCCTTGGGGGTCGTTCGTCCACCCTGTCACGGGCGACAACTGGGAAGAAACTGGCGTGGAGGTCGATCATGCCGTGGAGGCTGACGGAGTTTTCAGGGCAGCCTATGACCTAATGCTCTTGCGGACGGCAGACCAGCGGGTGGTAGACCAGGAGCTGGCGGCGGAGGCGCTAGAAGCGGCAAACTATCCGAACATATCAGTAGAGTGAGACTGGCGATGCAGTCGAGGAGATCTCCGGGATATATAGCCTATGGAAACAGGCGTTCGACTAATGGCTGCGCACATCTTCTAATAAGCGCGCTAAGCCAGACTTGATGAACCGAATACTCCACTCCCTGTTATCACCCGCCATAGCACTACTACGCCTTCAATTCTGTTGATCCGCGTCCGATAGAGGTCTTCTTAGTCGACCCCGTAAGCAATTGCGGGGCCGCGAATGACCGTCCAACCTTTCAGAACAGAAGCGATCAGGCGCGGCTCCCGCATGCTTCGCACCGCGCTCGGGCCGCATGTCGGCGCCTGGCTCGACGACCCGGCTGTTGTCGAGATCATGCTCAACCCGGACGGCCGGCTGTGGCTCGATCGTCTTCGAGAAGGCCTCACGGACACGGGCGAACAACTGGCCCCGGCGGATGGCGAACGGATCGTCCGGCTCGTCGCCCACCATGTCGGCGCCGAAGTGCATCCTGGCAATCCGCGCGTCTCCGCCGAACTGCCCGAGACGGGGGAGCGGTTCGAGGGTCTGTTGCCGCCGGTCGTCGCGGGACCCGCCTTCGCGATCCGCAAGCCCGCCGTCGCGGTGTTCACCCTCGAC
>JANQMX010000089.1 GCA_028279885.1 Rhodovibrionaceae bacterium
AGCAACGGAGGTTTGCCGCGCGAAGGAGTGTAGCTCAACTGGCAGAGCACCGGTCTCCAAAACCGGGGGTTGGGGGTTCGAGTCCCTCCACTCCTGCCAGCAAAAGCGGGGGGCGCAATGCGCTCGCTACGCAGCGGCATGAAGCGAGAAGGTCATGGCAAAGATCAGTCCGGGACAATACGTGCGCGAGGTGCGGCAGGAGATCTCCAAGGTCACCTGGCCGACGCGCAAGGAGACCGTGGTCACCACGATCGCCGTGTTCATCATGGTGACCCTGGCGGCCATCTTCTTTCTGATCATCGACCAGATTCTCGCCTGGCTCGTTTCCGTCATCCTCGGTGTTTGAGGGGCGGGACCATGGCAGCACGCTGGTACGTTATTCACGTTTATTCGGGCTTCGAGAAGAAGGTTGCCGAGGGGATCCGCGAGCAGGCGGAGCAGCAGCACATGGATGACCTCATCCTCGACGTGCTGGTGCCCACCGAAGAGGTCGTCGAGCTGCGCCGCGGACGTCGCGTCAACAGCGAACGCAAGCTCATCCCTGGTTATGTCCTGGTCAACATGGACCTGACGGACGAGAGCTGGCACCTGGTGCAGAATACGCCGAAGGTGACCGGTTTCCTCGGGGCCAAGGGCAAGCCGGCGCCGATCTCCGACCGCGAGGCGCAGGAGATGATGCGTCAGGTGGAAGAGGGCATCGAGCGACCGCGCCCGGCCGTGATCTTCGAGATCGGCGAGGTGGTGCGGGTCTGCGACGGGCCGTTCACCTCCTTCAACGGCACGGTCGAGGAGGTCGACGAGGAGCGCGGGCGCCTCAAGGTGGCGGTGTCCATCTTCGGACGCTCGACCCCGGTGGAATTGGAGTACGGGCAGGTCGAAAAGACCTAGGTGCCCGAAAATATGGCCGTTTCGGCCGGTTAACCGCGCGGGAGGCGACCCGAAAGTCCAAGGGAAGCCGTACCGCGCAGCCCTGTAACGCCAGAAGGGTAGAGAGATGGCAAAGAAGATTGCGGGTTACATCAAGCTGGAGATTCCGGCTGGGCAGGCGAATCCCTCGCCGCCGGTCGGTCCGGCGCTGGGCCAGCGCGGCCTCAACATCATGGAGTTCTGCAAGGCCTTCAATGCGGCGACGCAGAACCTGGAAGCCGGGATGCCTATTCCGGTGGTGATCACGGCTTACAGCGACCGCTCGTTCTCCTTCGAGACCAAGACGCCGCCGGCGGCCTTCCTGCTGCGCAAGGCGGCGGGCATCAAGAAGGGCTCTGCCGTGCCCAACCGCGACAAGGTCGGCAAGGTGACCATGGATCAGGTGCGTGAGATCGCCGAGACCAAACTCAAGGATCTCAACGCCTACGACATCGACGCCGCGGCCCAGATCATCAAGGGCTCGGCGCGTTCCATGGGCATCGAGGTGGTGGAGTAAGGCCATGGCAAAGCTTTCAAAGCGTCTGCGCGCCGCGCGCGAGGGTATGGATCCCAATGCGCAGGTCACCCTGGAAGAGGCGATCAAGCTGGTAAAAGAGCGGGCGACCGCGAAGTTCGACGAGACGGTGGAGATCGCCATCAACCTCGGCGTCGACCCGCGTCATGCTGACCAGAACGTCCGCGGCGTCGTCAGCCTGCCGAATGGCACCGGCAAGAGCATCCGGATTGCCGTTTTCGCCAAGGGCGACAAGGCGGAGGAGGCCAAGGCGGCCGGTGCCGATATCGTCGGGGCCGAAGACCTGGCCCAGCAAATCCAAGAGGGCAACATGCCCTTCGACCGGGTGATCGCCACGCCGGACATGATGCCGGTGGTCGGCCGCCTGGGTAAGGTTCTAGGCCCGCGCGGCTTGATGCCGAACCCCAAGCTCGGGACGGTGACGCCTGACGTCACCGGGGCGATCTCCGCGGCCAAGAGCGGCCAGGTAGAGTTTCGCGCCGAAAAGGCGGGGATCGTGCATGCCGGCATCGGCAAGGCCAGCTTCGACGAAGGCAAGCTGGTCGAGAATGCGCGCGCCTTTTTCGATGCCATCGTCAAGGCCAAGCCCAGCGGGGCGAAGGGCACCTACGTCAAACGGGTGTCGCTCTCCTCGACCATGGGCGCGGGTGTGAAGATTGAGGTTGGCAGCCTGTCGGCTGCCGCCTGAGTGAATGCGTTCGGGGATGGGCCCATGTGGCCGCTTCCCAACGTATCGGAGGCAGATGCGCAAATGCGCGTATCCGTCTCTTCCTGTCCGAGACTGCAGGTGTCCCGACGTGATCGGGGCTTAAGCCCACCAGGGGCCTGCATAGACGGGGGCAGCGGGTTTCTTCCGAGCTCTTCCGGCTTTGGCCGAGAGAGGGGAGAGGCTTGAGCTTCCGGGACAGGCGAACCGGCTCCACCGGTCGTCAAACCGGAGGGGCCATCGTGCAACAGGGCAGCCGTCCGTGCGGCGGTTGCCCGATTGGAGCGGAGATACCGTGGACCGAGCACAAAAGGAAGCAGTGGTCGCCGATCTCAGCGCCAGGTTCGCCGATTCCGCGATTCTTGTCGTCACGCAGCAAAGCGGGATGACTGTCGCGGAGTCCTCGGCCTTGCGCCAAGAGGTGCGCGATGCGGGAGCATCGCATCAGGTGTCCAAGAACCGGCTCGTGAAGCGCGCTCTGGAAGGCACGAAGTTCGCGGCGTTGTCAGAGCTGATGACCGGTCCGACGTCTTTGACGATGTCGACCGATCCGGTGGCGGCAGCAAAGGTCTGCGTCGAGTTCGCTAAAAAGAACGAGAAGCTGACCATCGTCGGTGCGGCGTTCGGCGAGCAGATGCTCGACCCCGAGGGGGTCAAGGCATTGGCCAGCCTGCCGTCGCTCGATGAGCTGCGGGGCAAGATCGTGGGACTGTTGCAGGCGCCGGCGGGCAAGATCGCCAGCGTGCTGCAGGCACCCGGCGGTCAGCTGGCCCGGGTCATCGCAGCCTACGGCGCCAAGGACGAAGCGGCCTAACGGGGCGCCCTAGCGGGTCCTCTTTTTTAGAAGCTCAAGCCTAAAGGGATTGAAAAATGGCTGATCTGGACAAACTTGTCGAAGAACTTTCCAAACTCACGGTCCTCGAGGCCGCCGAGCTCTCCAAGCGTCTGGAAGACGAGTGGGGCGTTTCGGCCGCCGCGCCTGTGGCTGTTGCAGCGGTCGGCGGAGCTGCCGGCGGCGACGCAGCCGCAGCTGCTGAGGAGAAGACGGAGTTCGATGTGATCTTGGCCTCCGTCGGAGACAAGAAAATCAACGTTATTAAGGAAGTACGTGCCATCACGGGCCTTGGCCTCAAGGAAGCCAAGGACCTGGTCGAGGGCGCGCCGAAGCCTGTCAAGGAAGGCGCAAGCAAGGACGAGGCTGAGGAGATCAAAGGCAAGCTCGAGGGCGTCGGTGCGACGGTCGAGCTCAAGTAGTGCGCGTATTCTGATCGCGACGAAGCCGGCCGGGGCGGGAGACCGCACCGGCCGGCCCGTCGTGCTTTTGTTACTTTTTTGAGACCGAGGCGGCCGCATATCGGGCCGCCACAGTGCAGAGGATGGGGGTGGCTGCCCGAAGGCGCCGCTCCGGCGAAGGAAACGAGGAATTCAGATGGCGCGATCGTTCACTGGCCGCAAGCGTGTCCGCAAGTCTTTCGGGCGCATTGCCGAGGTCATCCAAATGCCCAACCTGATCGAGGTCCAGAAGAAGTCCTACGATCAGTTCCTGCAGCTGGGCATCAAGCAAACCGATCGCACCGACACGGGCCTGCAGGAAGTCCTGAAGTCCGTGTTCCCGATCAAGGACTTCTCCGAGCGGGCCGAGCTGCAGTTCGTGACGTTCGAGCTGGAGGAGCCGAAGTACGACGTCGAGGAGTGCCAGCAGCGGGGGATCACCTTTGCCGCGCCCCTTAAGGTCACCTTGCGCCTGGTGGTCTGGGATGTGGACGAAGAGACGGGCTCCCGCTCCATTCGCGACATCAAGGAGCAGGACGTCTACATGGGCGACATGCCTTTGATGACGAACAACGGCACCTTCGTCATCAACGGCACCGAGCGGGTCATCGTCTCGCAGATGCATCGCTCGCCGGGCGTCTTCTTCGACCACGACAAGGGCAAGACCCACTCCTCGGGCAAGTACCTCTTCGCTGCCCGCGTCATCCCCTATCGCGGCTCCTGGCTCGACTTCGAGTTCGATGCCAAGGACCACGTCTATGTTCGCATCGACCGCCGGCGCAAGCTGCCGGTGACGACTTTGCTTTATGCCCTGGATAGTGCCCGCACGGCCGAACTGCGCGCCGAGCGTAAGGCGGAGGGCCGCGTTCTGGAGCCGCACGAGGCGGTCGGCATGAGCAAGGACGAGATCCTGGCCAGCTTCTACAACGCTGTTTCCTACAAGAAGAGCAAGAAGGGCTGGCGCACGGCCTTCGACGCCGAGCGGCTCAAGGGGCAGAAACTGATGGCTGACCTGGTCGACGCCAAGACCGCCGAGGTCGTGGCCGAGACCGGACAGAAGCTGACGCCGCGGCTGATTCGCAAGCTGACCGAAGCCGGACTCAAAGAGATGCTGCTGCAGGACGAGGAGCTCTACGGCTCCTACCTGGCGGAGGACATCATTGACGAGGAGACCGGCCTGGTGATCGCCGAGGCTGGCACGGAACTCGACCAGGAGCTGATGGAGCAGCTCAGCGAGCTGGGCACCAAGACCCTCTCGCTGTTGGCTATCGACCATCTCAACGTCGGCGCCTACATCCGCAACACCCTGGCGGTCGATAAGAACCAGACGCGCGAAGAAGCGCTGGTCGACATCTACCGTGTGATGCGCCCGGGCGAGCCGCCGACCATGGAGTCGGCCGACGCGCTGTTCCACAGCCTCTTCTTCGAGGCCGAGCGCTATGACCTCTCCGCCGTCGGCCGGGTGAAGATGAACTCGCGGCTCGGCTTCGAGACGGACGACCAGCTCCGCGTCCTGCGCAAGGAGGACATCATCGCCATCCTCAAGATCCTGGTGGGTCTGAAGGATGGCCGCGGCGAGGTCGACGACATCGATCACCTGGGCAACCGCCGGGTGCGTTCGGTCGGCGAGCTGATGGAGAACCAGTACCGCATCGGCCTCTTGCGCATGGAGCGTGCGATCAAGGAGCGCATGAGCTCGGTCGAGATCGACAGCGTTATGCCGCACGACCTGATCAACGCCAAGCCGGCGGCGGCGGCGGTGCGGGAGTTCTTCGGTTCCTCGCAGCTCTCCCAGTTCATGGACCAGACCAACCCGTTGTCGGAGATCACCCACAAGCGGCGCCTCTCGGCCCTCGGCCCTGGCGGTCTGACCCGCGAGCGTGCCGGCTTCGAGGTGCGCGATGTGCATCCGACCCACTACGGCCGCATCTGCCCGATCGAGACGCCGGAAGGCCCCAACATCGGCCTGATCAACTCGCTGGCGACCTATGCTCGGGTGAACCAGTACGGCTTCATCGAGAGTCCTTATCGCAAAGTCGAGAACGGCAAGGTCAGCGAGGAAGTGCACTACCTCTCTGCCATGGAAGAGGGGCGCTACACCATTGCCCAGGCCAACGCGCCGCTCGACAAGAACCGGAAGTTCACCGAGGACCTGGTGTCCTGCCGGCGCGGCTCCGACTACATCATCGCCCGCGCCAGCGAGATCGACTACATCGACGTCTCGCCGAAGCAGCTGGTGTCCGTCGCCGCGGCGCTGATTCCCTTCCTGGAGAACGACGACGCCAACCGGGCGCTGATGGGCTCCAACATGCAGCGTCAGGCGGTGCCGCTCATCCAGACCGATGCGCCGATCGTCGGCACCGGCATGGAGGGCACCGTGGCGCGTGACTCCGGCGTGGCCATCGCCGCCCGCCGCAGCGGTGTCATCGATCAGGTCGACGCCACCCGCATCGTGGTGCGTGCCACCGACGAGAAGGACGGCAGCGAGGCCGGGGTCGATATCTACAACCTCCTTAAGTTCCAGCGCTCGAACCAGAACACCTGCATCAACCAGAAGCCGTTGGTGAAGGTGGGCGACCAGGTGGCCAAGGGCGACATCGTTGCCGACGGCCCCTCGACCCAGCTTGGCGAGCTGGCGCTCGGCCGCAACGTGCTCTGCGCCTTCATGCCCTGGAACGGCTACAACTTCGAGGACTCCATCCTGATCTCCGAGCGCATCGTGCGCGATGACGTCTTCACCTCGATCCATATCGAGGAGTTCGAGGTCATGGCCCGCGACACCAAGCTGGGCCAGGAGGAGATCACTCGGGATATCCCGAACGTTGGCGAAGATGCCCTGCGCAACCTGGACGAGGCCGGCATCTGCTACATCGGCGCCGAGGTCGCTCCGGGCGACATCCTGGTCGGCAAGGTCACGCCGAAGGGCGAGTCGCCCATGACCCCGGAAGAGAAGCTCTTGCGGGCGATCTTCGGTGAGAAGGCGTCGGACGTGCGCGACACCTCCCTGCGGGTGCCCCCGGGCGTCGGCGGTACGGTGGTCGAGGTGCGGGTCTTCTCGCGCCGCGGCGTCGACAAGGACGAGCGTGCCCTGGCCATCGAAAAGGCCGAGATCGAGCGTCTGGCCAAGGACCGGGACGACGAGCGCACCATCCTGGAGCGCAGCTTCTACAACCGCTTGAAGGATATGCTGGTCAACCAGACCTCCGCCAGCGGGCCCAAGGGCATGAAGGCCGGCACCAAGATCTCCGAGAAGGTGCTGTCCGACTACACGCCGGGCCAGTGGCGCCAGATCGCGGTCAAGACCGATGCCCGTCAGGCGGAGATCGAGGAGCTGACCGCGCAGTTCGACGAGTCGATCAATGCGCTGACCAAGCGCTTCGAGGACAAGGTCGAGAAGCTGCAGCGTGGCGACGAGCTGCCGCCGGGCGTGATGAAGATGGTCAAGGTCTTCGTCGCGGTGAAGCGCAAGCTGCAGCCGGGCGACAAGATGGCCGGCCGTCACGGCAACAAGGGCGTGATCTCGCGCATCGTGCCGATCGAGGACATGCCCTACACCGAGGACGGCCGTCCCGTCGACATCGTGCTCAACCCGCTGGGCGTGCCCTCGCGCATGAACGTCGGGCAGATCTTGGAGACCCATCTCGGCTGGGCCTGCGCGGCTATCGGCCGTCAGATCGGCGAGATGGTCGAGGAGATCGGCCGCGGCGCCAAGCTGGATGTCCTGAAGGGTCGCCTGAAGGAGGTCTACGGTGATGACCGCTACAAGGCGGAGATCGCCAGCCTGAGCGACGATGAGCTGCTCGAGCTCGGCAACAACCTGTCGCACGGCGTTCCCATTGCGACGCCCGTGTTCGACGGCGCGCGCGAGCCGGACATCGTCACCATGCTGGACCAGGCCGGACTGGACGTCAGTGGCCAGGTGCCGCTTTGGGACGGCCGCAGCGGCGAGCAGTTCGATCGCAGCGTCACCGTTGGCTACATCTACATGCTGAAGCTGCACCACTTGGTCGACGACAAGATCCATGCCCGCTCGATCGGCCCCTACAGCCTGGTCACCCAGCAGCCGCTGGGCGGTAAGGCCCAGTTTGGTGGCCAGCGCTTCGGTGAGATGGAGGTTTGGGCGCTGCAGGCCTATGGCGCCGCCTACACCTTGCAGGAGATGCTGACCGTCAAGTCGGACGACGTGGCGGGCCGAACCAAGGTCTACGAGGCCATCGTCAAGGGCGAGGACAACTTCGAGGCCGGCGTGCCCGAGTCCTTCAACGTCCTGGTCAAGGAGCTCAAGTCCCTCGGCCTCAACGTCGATTTGATGCAGAGCGAATACTAGAACGCGTAACCACCCCGCCCGTCGGGCGGGGTGGCAACACCACCGCCGAACGTGGAGAGCGCTAGATGAATGAATTGATGAACCTCTTCGGCCAGCCCCAGGGCCTACAGAGCTTCGATCAGATCCGGATTTCGATCGCCAGCCCGGAGCAGATCCGCTCCTGGTCCTATGGTGAGATCCGCAAGCCGGAAACCATCAACTACCGGACCTTCAAGCCTGAGAAGGACGGGCTGTTCTGCGCGCGCATCTTCGGTCCGATCAAGGACTACGAGTGCCTTTGCGGCAAGTACAAGCGGATGAAGTACCGGGGCATCATCTGCGAGAAGTGCGGTGTCGAGGTCACGCTCAGCAAGGTTCGGCGCGAGCGCATGGGGCATATTGAGCTGGCCAGCCCGGTGGCGCACATCTGGTTCCTCAAGTCGCTGCCCAGCCGCATCGGTCTCCTGGTCGATCTGACCTTGAAGGAGCTGGAGCGGGTTCTCTACTTCGAGAACTTCATCGTCACCGAGCCGGGCCTGACGCCGCTCAAGCGCCTCCAGCTTCTGAGCGAAGGCGAGTACCTGGATGCCCAGGACGAGTACGGCGAGGATGCCTTCACGGCCAAGATCGGCGCCGAGGCTCTCAAGGACCTCTTGGGCGTGCTCGATCTCGACGAAGAGCGCGAGACGGTGCGCACCGAGCTGCGTGAGACCAACTCGGAAGCCAAGCGGAAGAAGCTGGTCAAGCGCTTGAAGCTGATCGAGGCCTTCCAGCAGTCGGGCGCAAAGCCGGACTGGATGATCCTGGACGTGGTGCCGGTCATCCCGCCCGAGCTGCGCCCGCTGGTGCCGCTCGATGGCGGCCGCTTCGCGACCTCCGATCTCAACGATCTCTATCGCCGGGTGATCAACCGGAACAACCGCCTGCGCCGCCTGATCGAGCTGCGCGCGCCGGACATCATCATCCGCAACGAAAAGCGGATGCTGCAGGAGTCCGTGGACGCGCTGTTCGATAACGGCCGCCGCGGACGCATCATCACGGGCGCCAACAAGCGCCCGCTCAAGTCCCTCTCCGACATGCTGAAGGGCAAGCAGGGCCGCTTCCGCCAGAACCTGCTCGGCAAGCGTGTCGACTACTCGGGCCGCTCGGTCATCGTGGTCGGCCCGGAGCTTAAGCTGCATCAGTGCGGCCTGCCGAAGAAGATGGCGTTGGAGCTGTTCAAGCCCTTCATCTACTCGAAGCTCGAGCTCTACGGCATGGCCTCGACCATCAAGGCAGCCAAGCGCATGGTGGAAAAGGAGCGGCCTGAGGTCTGGGATATCCTGGAAGAGGTCATCCGCGAGCACCCGGTGCTGCTGAACCGGGCGCCGACCCTGCACCGTCTCGGCATCCAGGCCTTCGAGCCGGTGCTGGTGGAGGGCAAGGCCATTCAGCTTCACCCGCTGGTCTGCACCGCCTTCAACGCCGACTTCGACGGCGACCAGATGGCGGTCCACGTGCCGCTGTCGCTGGAAGCGCAGCTCGAAGCCCGCGTGCTGATGATGTCGACCAACAACATCCTCAGCCCGGCCAACGGCAAGCCGATCATCGTCCCCTCGCAGGACATCGTGCTCGGCATCTACTACCTGTCGATGGAAGCCGAGGGCGAGCCTGGTGAAGGCATGGTCTTCGGCGACATGGGCGAGCTGGAGCACGCTCTGCACTCAGGCGCCGTGAGCTTGCATGCCAAGATCAAGGTGCGGCGGGAGAACATGGGCGCCGACGGCGAGATCCGCATCGAGCAGGTGGAGACGACGCCTGGCCGCATGATGCTGGGCTCAGTGTTGCCTCAGTCGCCGCTGGTCTCCTTCGATCTGCTCAACAGGCAGCTCACCAAGCGTGAGATCAGTGAGGTGATCGACGTCGTCTACCGCCACTGCGGGCAGAAAGAGACGGTCATCTTCTGTGACCGCATCATGGCCATGGGCTTCGGCCAGGCCTGCCGTGCCGGCATCTCCTTCGGCAAGGACGACCTGATCATTCCCGAGACCAAGACTGGCCTGGTCGAAGAGGCCCAGGACCAGGTCAAGGAGTTCGAGCAGCAGTATCAGGACGGCCTGATCACCCGCGGCGAGAAGTACAACAAGGTGGTCGACGTCTGGTCGCAGTGCACCGACAAGGTGGCTGACGAGATGATGAAAGCCATGGCCGAGAAGAAAGGCCGCAACATCAACTCGGTCTACATGATGGCGCACTCCGGCGCCCGTGGCTCCGCAGCGCAGATCAAGCAGCTTGCCGGCATGCGGGGCCTGATGGCCAAGCCGTCGGGCGAGATCATCGAGACGCCGATCATCTCGAACTTCAAGGAAGGCCTGACCGTGCTCGAGTACTTCAACTCGACGCACGGCGCGCGGAAGGGCTTGGCCGATACGGCGCTCAAGACCGCCAACTCGGGCTACCTCACCCGCCGCCTGGTCGATGTGGCGCAGGACGCCATCATCATCGAAGAGGACTGCGGCACCGAAAACGGTCTGACCGCGCGGGCGGTGATCGAGGGCGGCGAGGTCATCGTTCCCTTGGCCGACCGCATTCTCGGCCGTACGGCAGCGAAGGACGTGATCCATCCGCTGACCGGCGAGGTCGTGGTGCCGGCGGGCGAGCTGATCGCCGAGAACGAGGTCGAGGCGATCGAGACGGCGGGCATCGACAGCCTGCAGATTCGCTCCGCCCTGACCTGCGAGTCGCAAGGCGGCATCTGCGGCAAGTGCTACGGTCGCGATCTGGCGCGCGGCACGGAGGTCAACATCGGCGAGGCGATCGGCGTGATCGCGGCGCAGTCGATCGGCGAGCCGGGCACCCAGCTGACCATGCGCACCTTCCATATCGGTGGTGCGGCCCAGCGTGGTGCCGAGCAGTCGAGCGTTGAGGCTTCGCAGGACGCGGTGGTCGAAATCCGCAACCGCAACGTCGTCGCCAACTCCGAAGGCGTCAACATCGTCATGGGCCGCAATCTGGAGGTCGTCCTGCGCGACGAGAACCGGCGTGAGCGGGCCATCCACAAGGTGCCTTACGGTGCGCGGCTCCTGGTCGACGACGGCCAGAACGTGACCAAGGGCGACCGCATGGCCGAGTGGGATCCCTACACCATCCCCATCATCACGGAGAAGGAGGGCACGGCCAACTACGTCGATCTGGTCGACGGCATCTCCATGCGCGAGGTGATGGACGAGACCACGGGCATCTCCAACCGGGTGGTCATCGACTGGAAGCAGCAGCCGCGGGGCAACGACCTGAAGCCGCGCGTCACCCTGCGCGACGAGAAGGGTGAGGTCGTGGCGCTCGCCAACGGCATCGAGGCCCGCTACTTCATGTCGGTCGACGCCATCCTGTCGGTCGACAACGGGGCGCACGTGAAAGCCGGCGACGTGCTGGCGCGTATCCCGCGGGAGTCCTCCAAGACCCGTGACATCACCGGCGGTCTGCCGCGTGTTGCGGAGCTTTTCGAGGCTCGCAAGCCGAAGGACCACGCGATCATCAGCGAGGGCGAGGGTCGCGTCGAGTTCGGCCGCGACTACAAGACCAAGCGGCGTGTGGTGGTGCGGCCCGAGGAAGAGGGGGCAGAGCCCGTCGAATACCTCATTCCGAAGGGCAAGCATCTCTCCGTGCAGGAAGGCGACTTCGTGCGCGTCGGCGATCTCTTGATGGACGGCAACCCGGTGCCGCACGACATCCTGGAAATCCTGGGTGTCGAAGCGCTCGCCGAGTACCTGATCTACGAGATCCAGAGCGTCTATCGCCTGCAGGGCGTGAAGATCAGCGACAAGCACATCGAGGTGATCGTTCGCCAGATGCTGCAGAAGGTCGAGATCATGGAGGGCGGCGACACCACCTTCCTGGTCGGCGAGCAGGTGGACCGGGACGAGTACGAGGAAGCCAACAACCGGGCCTTGCTCGAGAACGGCATCCCGGCCAAGGGCAAGCCGGTGCTTCAGGGCATCACCAAGGCCAGCCTGCAGACCCGCTCCTTCATCTCGGCGGCGTCGTTCCAGGAGACGACTCGCGTGCTGACCGAGGCGGCCGTCAACGGCAAGCTCGATAACCTGATCGGCCTGAAGGAAAACGTTATCGTCGGGCGCCTGATCCCGGCCGGTACCGGCTCCGTCATCAATCGCCTGAAGCGGGTGGCGGCCGAGCGGGATTCGGTGATCGAGGCCGAGCGCGCTCAGGTGGAACTGGAGGCGGCGGCGGCGGCCGAGGCGGAGGCTGCCGCGGCGGTCGAGGCCGAATCCGGCGACGGCTCGGCTTCCGTGGCGTAAGACCGGACGTCGTCCGGTGGGTTGAGAGTTGTGCGGGCGGAACCTCGGCGTTCCGCCCGCTTCTTTTTGTGCCCCGGACGGGCGGTCGTTTGAAATAATATGACCGGGAACGGGCTCGGCCTGTCGACAAGGATGCCGCGCGGCGGTTGTCGCCTTCAGATGACCGGCGCGCCTGCCTTCAAACGGCAAAAAAACCTTTGCTTTTCCTTGACGCCTCGGAGTGCCGTGCGTATGTTCCGCGCCGTTCCGACAGGGGAGTTGGTGGTAGGCGCCGCAGGCGGCTTAGACGCAGCTCCGTACGGGTACACGAGATAAACGGGTCTTGGGATCCGCTTCGGGTAGTCGAAGTATCGGAGAGGGGCTGATATTAACCTCTTTTCGGCACTCGCTCTGCGAGAGCGCAACCTGGTTGGAGAGAGATAGGGTCGTTCGGCGAAGTCTCGTCGGCGATCCGTCGTTTCGTTTTGCCGCCGGGCGGCAGGCGACGGTGGATCGTTCGCGGGGCGGCGCCTTTCGCCACCACTGAGGAGTAGTCAGCGATGTCCCGTCGTCATCGGGCTGAAAAGCGAGAGGTTCTCCCCGACGCCAAGTTCGGCGACCGGGTGGTGACGAAGTTCATGAGCAATCTCATGCGCGACGGCAAGAAGTCGGTCGCCGAACGCATCGTCTACGGCGCGTTCGACCGCGTTGCCTCGAAGGGCGGGAACGACCCGCTGCGCGTGTTCCACGAGGCGCTCGACAACGTGAAGCCGGACGTCGAGGTGCGCTCGCGCCGTGTCGGTGGCGCCACCTACCAGGTGCCGGTCGAGGTGCGCAGCGACCGTGCCCAGGCCCTGGCGATCCGCTGGCTGATCAACGCTTCGCGCAGCCGCTCGGAGACCACCATGACGGCGCGCCTCGCGAACGAGTTGCTGGACGCCGCCAACAACCGCGGCGCCGCCGTGAAGAAGCGCGAGGATACGCACCGGATGGCCGAGGCCAACCGCGCCTTCTCGCACTACCGCTGGTAACCGCACCTGCCGAGACGCCGAAGGAATAGACATCATGTCGTCCCGCCAGACACCGCTCGAGCGCTACCGAAACATCGGCATCATGGCCCACATCGATGCCGGCAAGACGACCACGACCGAGCGCATCCTCTACTACACCGGCCGTTCGCATAAGATCGGCGAGGTGCACGAGGGTGCCGCCACGATGGACTGGATGGAGCAGGAGCAGGAGCGCGGCATCACGATCACGTCGGCCGCGACGACCTGCTTCTGGAACGACCACCGCATCAACATCATCGACACCCCGGGGCACGTGGACTTCACCATCGAGGTCGACCGTTCGCTGCGCGTGCTCGACGGTGCCGACGCGGTGTTCGACTCTGTGGCCGGTGTGGAGCCGCAGTCCGAGACGGTCTGGCGGCAGGCCGACAAGTACAAAGTTCCGCGCATGTGCTTCGTCAACAAGATGGATCGCATGGGCGCCGACTTCTTCCGCTGTGTCGACATGATCGTCGACCGCCTGGGCGCCACGCCGCTGGTCTGCCAGCTGCCGATCGGCGCGGAGAGCGACTTCGCCGGCGTCGTCGATCTGATCGCGATGAAGGCGCTGGTCTGGCGGGACGAATCGCTGGGCGCCGAGTGGGACGTCACGGACATCCCCGCCGATCTGGCCGACCAGGCCGCCGAGTATCGTGAGAAGCTGGTCGAGCTGGCGGTCGAGCAGGACGAGGCCGCGATGGAGGCCTACCTCGAAGGCACCGAGCCCGACGAGGCGGCCCTCAAGCGCATGATCCGCAAGGGCGCCTGCGATCTGGCCTTCGTGCCGGTGCTGCTGGGCTCGGCCTTCAAGAACAAGGGCGTGCAGCCGCTGCTCGACGCCGTGGTCGACTACATGCCCTCGCCGAAGGATGTGCAGGACGTTCAGGGCGTGAAGCCGGACAGCGACGAGGCCGACAGCCGTCCCTCGGAAGACGATGCGCCGATGTCGGGTCTGGCCTTCAAGATCATGACCGACCCCTTCGTCGGGTCTCTGACCTTCGTGCGGATCTACTCGGGCAAGATCTCCAAGGGCAGCTCGGTGCTCAACTCGGTCAAGAGCAACCGCGAGCGCGTCGGGCGCATGCTGCTGATGCATGCCAATCACCGCGAGGAGATCGACGAGGCGCTGGCGGGCGACATCGTCGCGATCGCCGGTCTGAAGGACACCACCACCGGCGACACGCTCTGCGATCCCTCCAAGCCGATCGTGCTGGAGCGCATGGAGTTCCCCGACCCGGTGATCGAGGTCGCGGTCGAGCCGAAGACCAAGGCCGACATGGAGAAGATGTCGATCGCCCTGAACCGCCTGGCGCAGGAGGACCCCTCCTTCCAGGTCGCGACCGACCAGGAGAGCGGCCAGACGGTCATCAAGGGCATGGGCGAGCTGCACCTCGACATCATCGTCGACCGCATGCGCCGCGAGTTCAAGGTGGACGCCAACGTCGGCGCGCCGCAGGTGGCCTATCGCGAGACCATCACGCGCCAGACCGAGGTGGACTACACCCACAAGAAGCAGACCGGCGGGTCCGGCCAGTTCGCCCGCATCAAGGTGGTGTTCGAGCCGCTCGAGCCGGGCAGCGGCTTCCTGTTCGAGAACGCCGTGGTCGGCGGATCGGTACCGAAGGAATACGTCCCGGGCGTCGAGAAGGGCCTGAAGCTGTCGAACGACAGCGGCGTGGTCGCCGGCTTCCCGGTGATCGACTACAAGGCCACGCTGATCGACGGCGCCTACCACGACGTCGACTCCTCGGTTCTGGCCTTCGAGATCGCGGCCCGCGCGGCCTTCCGCGAAGGTTTGCCGAAGGCGGGGCCGAGCCTGCTGGAGCCAATCATGAAGGTCGAGG
>JANQMX010000105.1 GCA_028279885.1 Rhodovibrionaceae bacterium
ATGAGTGAAACTCATTGCAGCTTGGCAAGCGCGACTGCGCGTCCGCAGCGAAGCGAGGAAAGCCTGCGTGGCGCCTGAACGCCATACAAGCCGACAACAAAGAAAAAGGGCCGCTAAAACAACGGCCCTTTGCTTCCTGCCAGGGACGAGAGTCTAGCTCTCGTCTTCTTCCTCGCTCTCGACCTCGGCCGTCGGGCCGGAATCCGTGCCCTTGGCGTCGGGGTCGCGATCGACCAACTCGATCACCGCCACCGGCGCCATGTCGCCACGACGGAAGCCGGCCTTGAGCACCCGGGTATAGCCGCCGTTGCGCTCCTTGTAGCGCTCGGCCAGCTCGTCGAAGAGCTTGCTGACGACCTTGTCTTCCCGCACCACGGAAGCCGCTTGGCGGCGGGCATGAAGGTCACCGCGCTTGCCAAGGGTAATCAGGCGATCGACGACCCGGCGCAGGTCCTTCGCCTTCGGCAGAGTGGTGACGATCTGCTCGTGCTTGAGCAGCGAGGTCGCCATGTTGGCGAACATCGCCTTGCGGTGAGACGCGGTCCGATTGAGCTTACGACCGCTGTTACCGTGACGCATTGACGTTTCTCCTGACTATCCGGGCCTCGCGCGCGAAGCCGATCCGACAATCCCGCTGCCCTAGCCTTGCTAGGCCGGTACGGCGGGGGGAGCCACCTTGGCTCAAAAAGGCCGACCGCCCGCTGCTTCCGGGCGGCCGGAAAAACAATCTTCCCTTAGAAGGGCTCGTCGAGCCGCTTGGCCATGTCCTCGATGTTCTCGGGCGGCCAGTTGGGGATTTCCATACCGAGGTGCAGACCCATCTGGGAGAGCACTTCCTTGATCTCGTTCAGCGACTTGCGGCCGAAGTTCGGGGTCCGCAGCATCTCGGCCTCGGTCTTCTGCACCAGATCGCCGATGTAGACGATGTTGTCATTCTTCAAGCAGTTGGCCGAGCGCACGGAGAGCTCCAGCTCGTCGACCTTGCGCAGCAGGTTCTTGTTGAACGGCGGCTCCGCCCGCTCCTCGCTGATTTCGCGGGCGCGCGGCTCCTCGAAGTTGATGAAGAGCTGCAGCTGGTCCTGCAGGATGCGCGCGGCAAGCGCGATGCAGTCCTCAGGCGAGATCGCGCCGTTGGTCTCCACATCGAGAATCAGCTTGTCGTAGTCGGTCACCTGACCGACGCGAGTGTTGTCCACCTTGTAGGCGACACGCTTCACCGGGGAGAACAGCGAGTCGACCGGAATGAGGCCGATCGGCGCATCCTCCGGGCGGTTCTGAGAGCCGGGGACGTAGCCCTTGCCGATGGTCACCATCAGGTCCATGTCGAGGCGCGCGCCGTCGTCCAGGGTGCAGATGATGTGGTCCGGGTTCATCACCTCGATGTCGGCGCCGGTCTCGATCTGGCCGGCACGCACCTCGCCCGGGCCCTCGCCACGCAAACGCATGCGCTTGACGCCTTCGCCGTGCATGCGAAGCGCCAGGCCCTTCACGTTGAGGACGATATCGGTGACGTCCTCGCGAACGCCGGGGATGGAAGAGAACTCATGCAGCACGCCATCGATCTGGATGGCGGTGACGGCAGCGCCCTGCAAAGAGGACAGCAGAACGCGGCGCAGCGCATTGCCCAGGGTCAAGCCAAAGCCGCGCTCGAGCGGCTCCGCCACGATCTTGGCATAGCGGCGCGCATCGGGCCCAGCCTGGATGTCCAGCTTGTTGGGCTTGATAAGATCGGTCCAGTTCTTCTGTAGCACGGGGATAGGCCTCGTCGGTATGAGCGTTTACTGAGAAAGCGGCGGCGTGCCGCACAGCGGCAGCAGCCTCAGAACGCCAGCGGTCCTGTCCCGCCTTTGCGCGCTGCTCAGACGCGCAAGGCTATCCGTCGGACCGGGCGCGGAACCTTTCGGCTAGACGCGGCGGCGCTTGGGCGGCCGGCAGCCGTTGTGCGGGATCGGCGTCACGTCCCGAATGGCGGTGATGAAGAAGCCCACCGACTGCAGCGCCCGAAGCGCCGACTCGCGGCCGGAACCGGGGCCCTTCACGTTGACTTCCAGGGTCTTGACGCCGTGCTCCTGCGCCTTGCGGCCGGCGTCTTCGGCGGCCAACTGCGCGGCGTAAGGCGTCGACTTGCGCGAGCCCTTGAAGCCCTGGCTGCCCGCCGAGGACCAGGAGATCGCGTTGCCCTGCACGTCGGTGATGGTCACCACCGTATTGTTGAAGGTTGCCACCACGTGCGCGATGCCGGAGGTGATGTTCTTACGCTCGCGCCGCCGCACGCGGGATGCTTGAGGTTTTGCCATGATCGTGTTCGTCGCTCAGTCTGTATCGGGCTATGCTTGAGGGGCGCCGGCTACTTGGCTTTCTTCTTGCCGGCAATCGGCCGGGCCGGGCCCTTGCGCGTGCGTGCATTGGTGCAGGTCCGCTGGCCGCGCACGGGAAGCCCCTTGCGGTGGCGCAGGCCGCGGTAGCAGCCGAGGTCCATGAGGCGCTTGATGTTCATCGCCACTTCGCGGCGCAGATCGCCCTCGACGAGATAGCCATCGTCGATGACCTCGCGAATGCGCACCACCTCTTCGTCGGTCAGCTCATTGACCCGGCGCTCCTGCGGAATGCCGACCTTGCTGCAGATCTCCTTGGCCTTGGTATGGCCGATCCCGTGAATGTAGGTCAGGGCGACTTGCACCCGCTTACCCGTCGGGACGTTAACACCCGCAATACGCGCCACGCTCTACTCTCCTCACGTCTCGCCCGCTGCAACAGGAAAACCCCGCCCACGCGTGCGCGGCCGGGGAAGGCCGGAAGATAGGCCTCCGCAACGGCTCCGTCAAGTCTCGCCAGCGATCCCCGCAACCCACTTTCTACTGGGCAGCGGCGCTGGCGCTCTTCTCCAAAATGGCCTTGATACCGGCCGTGACCTCGTCCATGCCCGCCATGCCATCGATGCGCGTCAGGGCGCCTCTATCGGCGTAATAGCTGGCAATCGGCGAGGTCTGTTTGTGATAGGCGTCCAGTCGCGCCCGTAGTGTCTCTTCGTTATCGTCCGCCCGGCGGATGAACTCGGTGCTACCGCAAACATCGCAGACACCAGGCTTCTTCGTCGGTTTGAACTCGTCATTGTAGCCGGCACCGCACTTGGCGCAGGTAAAGCGCCCGACGATGCGGCGGACTAAGGCGTCGTCATCCACTTCCAGCTCGATCACCTGGTCCAAGGTCAGGCCCTTGTCCTTCAGCATGCCATCGAGCGCCTCGGCCTGGGCCACGGTGCGCGGGAAGCCGTCAAGGATGAAGCCCTTGGCGCAATCGGGCTGGCTGATGCGATTGGAGATCATGGCGACGATCAGGTCGTCAGGAACCAGCTGCCCCGCATCCATGATGTCCTTGGCCTTGCGCCCGAGCTCCGAGCCCGACTTCACCTCGGCCCGCAGCATGTCGCCGGTCGAGAGCTGAGGGATGCCGTAGGTCTCTTCGATGCGCTTGGCTTGTGTTCCCTTTCCCGCCCCAGGCGGCCCCATGAGGATTACATTCATCCTCGCCTCCCCTTCAACTTGGCTTTCTTGATCAGTCCTTCGTACTGATGCGCCAGCAGATGTGAGTGAATCTGCGCCACGGTGTCCATAGTCACCGTTACGACGATCAGAAGGGACGTACCGCCAAAGTAGAAGGGAACAGCATACTGTGCGACCAAAATCTCAGGCAACAGGCAGACAATCGCCAGGTAGATCGCGCCGACCGTCACCAACCGCATGGTCACATGGTTGATGTACTCGGCGGTGTTCTTGCCGGGACGGATGCCGGGAATGAAGCCGCCGTGTCGCTTGAGATTGTCGGCCGTGTCCTCCGGATTGAACACGATCGAGGTATAGAAGAAGGCGAAGAAGACGATCATGGCGACATAGAGCGCCATGTAGAGCGGCTGCCCATGCGCCAGGTTGGTGGTGATCACCGTCAGCCATTGCGGTCCATCGGTGCCGGAGAAGCCAGCGACCGTAAGCGGCATCAGCAGCAGCGAGGAGGCGAAAATCGGCGGAATGACACCGGCGGGGTTGAGCTTCAACGGCAGATGCGAAGACTCGCCGCCGAACATCTTATTACCGACCTGGCGCTTCGGGTACTGCACCACCAGGCGCCGCTGGGCCCGCTCCATGAAGACGATCACGGCGATCACGGCCACGGCCATGATCATCATGAAGAGGATGAAGGGCGTCGACATGGCGCCGGTGCGGCCAAGCTCGAAGAGCTGGGCCAAGGCAAGCGGCAGGTTCGCGACGATACCGGCGAAAATGATCAATGAGATGCCGTTGCCGACGCCGCGCTGGGTGATCTGCTCGCCCAGCCACATCAGGAAGATGGTGCCGCCAGTCAGGGTGATGACCGTGGTGGCCCGGAAGAACATCCCAGGGTCGAGCACGGCGGAACCACGCGGCCCCTGCATGCCTTCCAAGCCGACGGCGATGCCGTAGGACTGGAACACCGCCAGGAGCACAGTGCCATAGCGAGTATACTGGTTGATCTTCTTGCGGCCGGACTCGCCCTCTTTCTTGAGAGCGCTCAAGGTCGGCGAAACGGCGGTCAGCAGCTGCATGATAATGGCTGCTGAAATGTAAGGCATGATGTTGAGGGCGAAGATCGCCATGCGGCCCAAAGCGCCGCCGGCAAACATGTTGCCTATGCCCAGAATACCGCCCTGATGCTGGGCGAAGATCGCCTCCATGGCGGCGGAATCGATACCCGGGACCGGGATGTAGGTGCCGATCCGGTAGACCACCAAGGCCAGAAGCGTGAAGTAAATCCGCTGCTTGAGCTCGGTCGCCTTGGCCAGAGCCCCGAAATTGAAATTGGCAGCAAGTTGTTCCGCAGCAGACGCCATGCCTTATGATCTCCTTGGGTGCACCGCACGCGGTCCCCGGCTGTGGCTAGGCCTAGGCTTCCGCTCCGGCATCCTCGGCGCCAGAACTCTCACCCTTGGCCTCTTTGCTCGCGCCCTCGCCCTCCGGCGCCTTGCGGCCGGCGACGACGGTCACGCTGCCGCCCGCCTTTTCCACCGCTGCGACAGCGGCTTTCGAAGCACGGGTGACGGAAATATTGATTTTGGCGGTCAGTTCGCCCTTCGCAAGGAGACTCACACCATCTCGCGCGGACTTGAAGAAGCCCGCGGCCTTAAGTGCCTCGGCATCGACCGGCTTGGCAGCGTCAAGGCGGCCAGCATCGATGGCCTGCTGCAACCGGCCGAGGTTCACCTCGGCATAGGTCTTGCGGAAGATATTGGTGAAGCCGCGCTTGGGCAGACGGCGATGCAGCGGCATTTGACCGCCCTCGTAGCCTTTGATGGCCACGCCGCGCCGCGCCTTTTGCCCCTTGTGGCCGCGCCCCGAGGTCTTGCCGAGGCCCGATCCGGCACCGCGCCCGAGCCGCTTGCGTGGCCTGCGGGCACCTGGGTTATCGCTCAGCTCGTTCAGCTTCATCGTTCTCTTACCTTCTCCAGCCCTCTCGGGCCTTGCCAGCACGGACCGCGCCAGAAAGCGTCCGTTACTCGACGATCGTGACCAAATGTGGGATCTTGTTGATCATGCCGCGCACCGCCGGCGTGTCTTCCAACTCGCGCTCCCGATGCATCTTATTGAGGCCGAGACCCTTGAGGGTCGCCAGCTGGTCCTTGGTCCGGCCGATTGGGCTACCGATCTGCTTGACCCTCAACGTCGCCTTTTTCTTGGCCATTGCGCCTCTCCTTACGCCTCGGCGCCCTGGCGGCCGTATTCTTCGCGGCGGCCGACGATATCGCTGACCTTCTTACCGCGGCGCTGCGCCACCATGCGCGGGTTCTGGGCCCGCGACAAGGCTTCGAAGGTTGCATGGATCATGTTGTGCGGGTTCTGGCTGCCAACCGATTTGGCGACCACGTCGTGCACGCCCAAGCATTCGAAAACGGCGCGCATCGGGCCGCCGGCGATGATGCCGGTGCCGACTGGGGCAGCCCGCAGAATGACGCGCCCGGCACCGAAATGGCCGGCCAGGTCATGATGCAGCGTGCGCCCTTCCCGTAGCGGCACGCGGATCATGCCGCGCTTGGCCGCCTCGGTTGCCTTGCGAATGGCTTCCGGCACCTCACGCGCCTTGCCGTTGCCGACGCCGACGCGACCGCGCTGATCGCCAACCACCACAAGCGCCGCAAAACCGAAACGCCGGCCGCCTTTGACGACCTTGGCGACGCGGTTGATGCTGACCAGCTTGTCGACGATCTCCGATTCTTCGCGATCGCGACCGCCGCGGTCATCTCTTTGTCCTCGGGCCATAGCTTAAGACCACCTTCCTCGATTAGAACGACAGTCCGCCCTCGCGGGCGGCGTCGGCCAGCGCCTTGACGCGGCCATGATAGAGATAGCCTCCGCGGTCGAAGACGACTTCCTTGACGCCCTTCTCAGCCGCGCGCTCGGCAACCAGCTTGCCGACGGCCGCCGCGGCCGCCTTGTCGGCGCCGGTCTTGAGCTGCCCTTTCAGGTCTTTCTCGATGCTGGAAGCAGCCGCCACCGTCACGCCCTGCCGGTCGTCGATGACCTGGGCGTAAATGTGCTTGCCGGAGCGGAAGACCGAAAGGCGCGGCCGCTCTGAGGACTTGCGACGCAGGCGGCTGCGCACCCGCATGGTGCGCGCCTGCTGGGATGAAATCCGTTTCGCCATTACTTCTTCTTTCCTTCCTTACGGAGGATCTCTTCGTCGGCATAGCGCACGCCCTTGCCCTTGTAGGGCTCGGGCGGGCGGAAGGCGCGAATCTCAGCCGCCATCTGGCCGACCGCCTGTTTGTCGGCGCCGCTGATGGAGATCGCGGTCGGCCGTTCGCACTTGACCGTGATCCCCTGTGGAATGGGATAGACCACGTCGTGGCTGAAGCCGAGCTGCAGGTTCAGATTACTGCCCTGCACCGAGGCGCGGTAGCCGGTGCCGGTGATCTCCATATTCTTGGTGAAGCCCTCGGAGACACCCTGCACCAGGTTGCTGATGCGGGCGCGCGCTGTGCCCCACATAGCGCGGGCGCGCTTGCTGTCGTTGCGCGGCTTGACCCAGATCTGCCCCTCTTCCGAGGTGATCTCCACGTCCTCGGTCGCCCGGAAGCTAAGCTCGCCGAGCTTGCCCTTGGCCGTCACGATCACGCCGTCGATCTTGACATCGACGCCGCTCGGCACGGCCACCGGGTTCTTGCCAACACGAGACATCTCGTCAGCTCCCTAAAACACGCGGCAGAGGACTTCGCCGCCAACATTGGCGTCGCGTGCCTCATGATCCGCCATCACGCCGCGCGGCGTGGACAGGATGGTGATGCCCAGGCCGTTGTAGTAGCGCGGCAGCTCTTTGATCTTCGAGTAGACACGGCGGCCCGGCGTCGAGACCCGGCTGATCTGCCGGATCACCGGCTCGCCTTCGAAGTACTTGAGCTCGATCGCGATCTGATCGAAGCCGCTCACGTCCTTCTCTGTCCGGAAGTCGCGGATATAGCCTTCCCGCTTCAGAACGTCGAGCACGTTCAGCCGCAGCTTGGAGAAGGGGGCCGCGATCTGCGATTTACGTGCCCGCTGTCCGTTGCGGATGCGGGTCAACATGTCCCCGAGGGGATCGCTCATGGTCATTGCGCGAAATCCTTCCTACCAGCTCGCCTTGGTCATGCCCGGGATCTGCCCGAACGACGCCAGTTGGCGCAGGGCGATACGAGACATCTTCAGCTTGCGATAGTAGCCACGCGACCGGCCGGTCACCTGGCAGCGGTTACGAATTCGGGTCCTGGCGCCATTGCGCGGCAGCTTGGCCAACTGCATCACGGCCTGGAAGCGCTCCTCCGGCTCGGTCTGACGATCGTCGATCACCGCCCGCAGAGCAGCCCGCTTGGCCGCATAGCGCTTGGCCAGCCGTTCGCGCTTCTTGTTGCGCTCAACCATACTTTTCTTTGCCATCTCGCCTTGCCCTCGCCCTAAGTCCGGAACGGCATGTCGAAATTCTCGAGGAGCGCTTTGGCCTCCTCGTTGCTGGCCGCCGTCGTGCAGATCACGATGTCCAGCCCGCGCACTTCGTCCACCTGATCGTAGTCGATCTCCGGGAAGATGATCTGCTCCTTGACGCCCATGGCGAAGTTCCCGCGGCCGTCGAACGCCTTCGGCGACAAGCCACGGAAGTCGCGCGAGCGCGGCAGAGCAACTGTCACCAGGCGGTCGAGAAACTCGTACATCCGCTCCCGCCGCAAGGTCACCTTGCAGCCGATTGCCATGCCCTCGCGCAGCTTGAAGGTCGCGATCGATTTCTTCGCCTTGGTCGACACCGGCTTCTGACCGGAAATCTTCGTCAGGTCCTGCATTGCAGCCTGCAGCTTCTTGCTGTCAGCCACGGCTTCGCCCACGCCCATGTTGATCACGATCTTCTCGATGCGCGGGACCGACATGTCGTTCTTGTAGCCGAACTGCTCCTTGAGCTTCGGCTTCACGACCGTCTCGTAGTGTTCCTTAAATCGGGCCATCGATCTCGCCCTCGCCTCAACTATCGATCATTTCGCCGGAGCGCTTCGCATAGCGAAGCTTCCGTTCGCCATCCATCTTCCAGCCGACCCGCGTCGGCGACCCATCGTTCGGGTCGGCATGGGCCACGTTGGAGATGTGGATGGGCGCTTCCTTGCGGTCGATGCCGCCGGGGGAGAACTGCGTCGGGCGCTGATGGCGCTGGACGATGTTCACGCCCTGCACCAGCACGCGATCGTCCTTGCGGTCAACGCGCAGCACCTCGCCGGTCTTACCCTTGTCCCGGCCGGTGGTGACGACCACGCGGTCGCCCTTCTTGATCTTGAATTTCTTGGCCATCACAGGACCTCGGGCGCCAGAGAGACGATCTTCATGAAGTTCTTGCCGCGCAGCTCGCGGGTCACCGGGCCGAAGATGCGGGTGCCGATCGGCTCGCCCTGCCGGTTGATCAGCACGGCGGCATTGCCGTCGAAGCGGATGACGCTGCCGTCGGTACGGCGGATGTCGCTCGCAGTGCGCACGATGACCGCGCGATGGACGTCGCCCTTCTTGACGCGGCCGCGGGGGATCGCCTCCTTGACGGAAACGACGATGATGTCGCCCACACCGGCGCTGCGGCGCTTCGAGCCGCCCAGCACCTTGATGCACTGCACCCGGCGCGCGCCCGAATTGTCGGCCACTTCCAAGTTGGTTTGCATCTGAATCATAACGCTGCTCCTAGCCCTCGGCCGCGACGCCGGCTTCTTCGGCGATCACTTCCCAGGTCTTGGTCTTGGAGATCGGCTTGCACTCGCTGATGCGCACCACGTCGCCGACCTTGTGCTGGTTGGCCTCGTCATGCGCGTGGTAGCGCTTCGAGCGCTTGATGAACTTCTTGTACAAGGGGTGCATGACGCGGCGCTCGACAAGAACGGTGACCGTCTTGTCCATCTTGTCCGACACCACGACGCCCTGAAGCACTCGGCGTGGCATGTGCCCTCTACTCCTTCTTGTCCGCCTGCACGCGCTCGTGCAGGAGGGTCTTCACCCGGGCAATGTCGCGCCGCACGCGGCGGACCTGTGCCGTGTTCTCCAGCTGCCCGCTCGCTTGCTGGAAGCGCAGATTGAACGCCTCCTTGCGCAGCGACAGCAGCTCGTCCTTGAGCTCGTCGTGGCTCTTGGTCTTCAAATCGGCCGCTTTCATGGCCTCAGTTCCCCTCACCATGGCGCATGATGAACTTCGTCTGGATCGGCAGCTTGGCCGAAGCGAGACGGAAGGCCTCGCGCGCCATTTCTTCGCTGACGCCGTCGAGCTCGAACATCACACGGCCTGGCTTGACTCGCGCGGCCCACCACTCGGGCGAGCCCTTACCTTTACCCTGCCGCACCTCAGCCGGCTTTTGAGACACCGGCACGTCCGGGAAGACGCGGATCCAGAGCTTGCCGACACGGCGCATGTGGCGGGTGATAGCCCGACGGGCGGCCTCGATCTGACGCGCCGAGATCCGCGCCGGCTCAACGGCCTTCAGGCCATAGGCGCCGAAGTTGAGCGAGGTGCCGGACTTGGCCAGGCCATGAATGCGGCCCTTATGCTGCTTCCGGTATTTCGTGCGCTTCGGTGAAAGCATCGTGGTTGTTCCTCAGTTCTCCGGCGGCCCTTAGCGGTTCGAGGGGCCTTGCGCCGCCTCGGCTGCCTTCTTCTCTTGGGCCATCGGGTCATGCGCCAGGATCTCGCCCTTGAAGATCCAGACCTTGACGCCGCAAGTGCCGTAGGTGGTGTTGGCCGTGGCCTCGCCGTAATCGATGTCGGCCCGCAGGGTGTGCAGCGGCACGCGGCCCTCGCGGTACCACTCCATGCGGGCGATCTCGGCGCCGCCCAAACGACCGGAGCAGTTGATGCGGATGCCTTCGGCGCCCATGCGCATGGCAGACTGCACCGAGCGCTTCATGGCGCGGCGGAAGGCGACCCGGCGCTCCAGCTGCTGGGCGATGTTCTCGGCCACCAGCTGCGCGTCCAGCTCCGGCTTGCGAATCTCGACAATGTTCAGGCTGACGTCGCCACCGGTCTTACGCTGCAGGTCGCCGCGCAGCTTCTCGATGTCGGCGCCCTTCTTGCCGATCACCACGCCGGGGCGTGCCGTATAGATCGTCACCCGGGCGCGCTTCGCCGGGCGCTCGATGAGAATGCGCGAGACGCCGGCCTGGCTCAGGCGCTTGCGCAGGAAGCTGCGCAGCTCCAGGTCCTCGTGCAGCATGTCGCCGTAGCCCTTGTCGGCGAACCAGCGCGAATCCCAGCTGCGGTTGATGCCGACACGCAGGCCGATCGGATTGACCTTTTGACCCATTACTCGTCCTCCTCGCGCTCACGCACGACCACGCGCAGCCGGCTCCAGGGCTTGACGATGCGGCCGACGCGGCCCCGCGCACGGGCGCGGAAACGCTTCATGCGCATCGACTTACCGACCGAAGCCTCGGCGACGAAAAGCCGATCGACGTCGAGCTGATGATTGTTCTCCGCATTGGCGATGGCGGACTGCAGTGCCTTGCGCACCTCCTCGGCGACCCGACGCTTGGAGAAGCTGAGCTCCGCCAAGGCGCGCTCGGCCGAGAGGCCGCGAATGGCGCCGGCCACCAGATTGAGCTTCTGCGGCGACGTGCGGATCATGCGGGAAACGGCCTGCGCTTCGTTGTCGCCCAGCGCCCGCTCGAACTTAGGCTTGCCCATCCTAGCGTCCCCGCTTCGCTTTCTTGTCCGCCGCGTGCCCGAAGAAGGTGCGCGTCGGCGCGAACTCGCCGAACTTGTGTCCGACCATGTTCTCGGTCACGAGGACGGGGACGAACTTCTTGCCGTTGTAGACCCCGAAGGTGAGGCCGACGAACTGCGGCATGATGGTCGACCGCCGGGACCAGGTCCGGATGATCTCGTTCCGGCCCGAGCCGCGCGCCTTCTCTGCCTTGCCAAGCAGATAGGAGTCGACGAAGGGACCTTTCCAAACTGAACGTGCCACGTGCCCGCTCCCTACTTCTTCTTGCGACGGCGCACGATCAGCGAGTCCGTCTTCTTGTTGTTGCGCGTCTTGCGCCCCTTGGTCGGCTTGCCCCAGGGGGTCACCGGATGGCGACCGCCGGAGGTACGGCCTTCACCGCCACCATGCGGATGGTCGACCGGGTTCATGGCAACGCCGCGCACGGACGGCCGCTTGCCGAGCCAGCGCTTGCGGCCCGCCTTGCCCAGGTTGATGTTGGCCTGGTCGGGGTTCGAGACCGCGCCCACCGTTGCCATGCACTCGGCGCGCACCATGCGGACCTCGCCCGAAGCAAGCCGCAGCAGGGCGTAGCCGGCGTCGCGGCCGACCAGCTGGACATAGGTGCCGGCCGAGCGGGCCAGCTTGCCGCCGGCGCCAGCCTTGAGCTCGACGTTGTGCACGATGGTGCCGATGGGCACCGAGCGCAGGGGCATGGCGTTGCCCGGCTTCACGTCCGTCTTCTCGGCGGCAATCACCTGATCACCCGGCGCCAAGCGCTGCGGTGCCAGGATGTAGGCCAGCTCGCCGTCCTCGTACTTGATGAGCGCGATGAAGGCGGTGCGATTGGGATCGTACTCCAGCCGCTCGACGGTCGCCGGCACATCGAACTTGCGACGCTTGAAATCGACGATGCGATAGCTGCGCTTGTGCCCGCCGCCGCGCCGCCGTGCGGTGATGCGGCCGTAGTTATTGCGGCCGCCGGACTTGGTCAGGCCCTCGGTCAAGGTCTTGACCGGCTTGCCTTTCCAGAGTTCGCGGCGATCGACCTGGACCAGCTGGCGCTGGCCCGGCGTCGTCGGATTGAATGTCTTCAGTGCCATCGGTTTAGATTCCCGTCGTCACGTCGATGGAGTGGCCCTCTTCGAGCGTGACCATCGCTTTCTTGCGGTCAGGGCGCTTGCCCAGCATGCCGCGGAAGCGCTTCACCTTGCCTTTGTTGCGCAGGGTGTTGACCTTCTTCACCTTGACCTTGAACAGCTGCTCGACGGCGGCCTTGATCTCCGGCTTGCTGGCATCCAGCGGCACGTGGAAGAACACGGCGTTCTGCTCGGTCGCCATGGTCGACTTCTCGGTCACCACCGGACGACGGATCAGCTCGTAGCAGCGCTCGCTGGAAACCGTGACCGGCTTGGTGTTGCGGGGGCGTCCTCGGCTCATTTCAGGCGCGCCTCCAGCGCGGTCAAAGCGTCCTTGGTCAGGACCAGGGTGTCGCGGCGCAGGATGTCGTAGACGTTCGCACCCTCCTGCGGCAGCAGGTCGACCCCGGGGATGTTGCGCACCGCGCGGGAGAAGTTCTCGTCTGCCGTCTCGGAACCGTCCAAGATCAACGCGCTGGACCAGCCGAGCTTGTCGAGAGCGCTGGCCAGGGCCTTGGTCTTGTGCGTCTCGGTCTGCGCCGCATCCAAGATGCGAAGCTGCCCCGAGGCGGCCTTCGCCGACAGCGCCGTCTTGAGAGCCAACTTGCGAACCTTCTTGGTCAGCTCGTGGCCATGATCGCGCACGACAGGGCCGTGCGTCACGCCGCCGCCACGCATGATGTTGGTCTTCATGTTGCCGCGCCGGGCATGACCGGTGCCTTTCTGGCGAAAGGCCTTCTTGGTCGTGCCGATGATCTCGCCGCGCGACTTGACCTTATGAGTGCCGGCACGCCGCTTGGCGAGCTGCCAGTTGACCGCGCGGGCCAGCAGATCGCGGCGCACGGGCAGCGCAAAGATCTCATCCGAGAGATCGATCTCGCCGTCCGTGCTGGCGTCCAGCTTGGTGACCTCGAGCTTCATGGTCACGAATCCTTTTTCTCTTCGCCGTCCGCTTCGGGCGCGCTGTCGGCCTCGGCCGCTGCCTCTGCTTCGGCAGGCGCGCTGTCTGCGGCAGCGGTCTCTTCGGCCGGCGCCTCGTCTTCCGCCGGTGCTTCGGCCTCGGGCTCTTCCACCTCCGGCGCCGCCTTCAGCGCAGCCGGGAACGGCAAGTCTTCCGGCACCGCACGCGTCTTGGCGTCGGAGATCAGCACCCAGCCGCCCTCCGAGCCGGGCACCGCGCCGCGCACCAGGATGAGGCCACGCTCGTCGTCGGTCGACACGATGCGCAGGTTCTGAACCGTCACCCGCTTGTCGCCGAGATGACCGGCCATCTTCTTGCCCTTGAAGACCTTGCCGGGATCCTGGCACTGGCCGGTCGAGCCGTGCGCGCGGTGCGAGATCGACACGCCGTGAGAGGCGCGAAGGCCTGCGAAGTTGTGCCGCTTCATGGCGCCGGCGAAGCCCTTACCGATCGAGGTGCCGACCACGTCGACGAACTGACCGTCGACGAAGTGGCTCGGCGCGATCTCGCTGCCGACATCGACCAGAGCATCCGCGCTGACGCGGAACTCCGCCACCTTCTGCTTCGGGGTGACCTTCGCCTGGGCGAACTGGCCGCGCTGCGGCTTGTTGGTGCGGGAGGCCTTGCGGGCACCGACACCGAGCTGCAGGGCGGTGTAGCCGTCCCGCTCTTCGGTGCGCTGTGCGACCACCTGGCAGCCCTCGACCTCCAGCACCGTCACCGGCACATGGCTGCCCGCCGCGTCGAAGACGCGGGTCATGCCAAGCTTTCGTGCGATCATTCCTGTGCGCATGGCGCTAACCCTTGAGCTTGATCTCGACCTCGACGCCGGCGGCCAGGTCGAGCTTCATCAGCGCGTCCACGGTCTGCGGCGTCGGATCGACAATGTCGAGCAGGCGCTTGTGGGTGCGCATTTCGAACTGCTCGCGGCTCTTCTTGTCGATGTGCGGCGAGCGCAAGACGGTGAATCGCTCGATCCGGGTGGGCAGGGGAATGGGGCCCCGCACCTGCGCGCCCGTCCGCTTGGCCGTGTTGACGATCTCCCCGGTGCTCTGGTCGAGCACCCGGTGATCGAAGGCCTTCAAGCGAATTCGTATATTTTGGTTTTCCATGGCTTTGCGCTCGCTGACGACAGCGGCCCGGAGAACATCGCCGGGCCGCCATACGGACTCCTGTTACTCGATGATGGAGGCGACGACGCCTGCGCCGACGGTGCGTCCGCCTTCGCGGATGGCGAAGCGCAGGCCCTCGTCCATGGCGATGGGCGCAATGAGCTCCACCTCCATCGCGACGTTGTCCCCCGGCATCACCATCTCGGTGCCTTCCGGAAGCTGCACGACACCCGTCACGTCCGTCGTCCGGAAATAGAACTGCGGACGATAGTTGGTGAAGAACGGCGTATGACGGCCGCCCTCCTCCTTGGTCAGGATGTAG
>JANQMX010000106.1 GCA_028279885.1 Rhodovibrionaceae bacterium
ACTAATACCAAGCTGTAATGAGTGAAACTCATTGCAGCTTGGCAAGCGCGACTGCGCGTCCGCAGCGAAGCGAGGAAAGCCTGCGTGGCGCCTGAACGCTATACAGGCCGGGATGAGGCCTGCTCATCGCGGCCTGGTACAAGCCGCGCGATCTGCGCCTGTACCAAGTCGGCTGCTTACAGTACGCTTGCGGGCTAATAACAGACGAGGAGTGTGAGACGTTTCCGAGCGCAACTACGAGCCTATGACCAAGGCTGAGGTCGTCGCCGCGCAGCGGGCTTGGGCCAAGTACGTTGTCGAGCGTGATGTCGACCGGCTCTTGGAACTCTACGATTTCGGAGCAGCGGACGAGCCTCTCCTGTTCAAGCCGACTTTGGCCGACGTCATTCGGCTCGATCGCGCCGGCACGCGATCCTACTTCGTGGGCGGCGACCCGGACTATCCCAACGACGATGGCTTTCTCAATCGAGGTTGGAAGCGCGTGGAGTTCCAAAGCGCCGCCGGTCCGATCCTGAAGGCGGGCGGGCTCGGCTATAAGGATATGGGGCACTACACCTTCATCGACGGGGACGGCAACGCGACCCGCGCCGACTACACCTTCGCCTATCACAAGCTGGACGGACGCGTTCTCATCTCGTTGCACCATTCCTCGCTCACCTGGCTTCCCCCTTTAGAGGACTAAGGCGCACGCAGGTATTGCCAGCTAAGGCCTGGGACAAGCGGCCGACTTCGGGCCGCTTTCCCCTCCGTCGGTCAGACCCGTGAATTGAAGCTGTGGTAGGGCCGGTCCTCCGGCGCCTCCCAGGCCTGGTACCAGGCAGTGAGGTGGGGAATCAGCTCTGCCGTCAGCGCCCGCTCGGCTTCGGTCGAGGGGCTGGCCTCGAGGGCCTCGGCCAAAGCAGCCCCGGCGGCGAAGTAGTCGAAACTGACCGGCCGGCCGTCCTGCACCACCACCTCGCCATCGACCATGACCGTCGCCACGTCCCCTGCTCGGGCCCGCTGCAGCACGAGGTCCAACGGCCGCGCCTCCGGGGCAACCCAGGGCCAACAGACGCGCTCCAGATCGACCAGCACCACGTCCGCCTTGTAGCCCTCAGCCAATCGACCGAGGCTCGCCTCCTGCAGCAGCAGCTTGGCGCCGCCGGCCGTCGCGAGCGAGAAGACATCCGCTACGCTCGGCGCCGGGTCGCCAAGACGCGGCGGCCGATTGAGACGCAGCGCAAGACGCATCTCTGCGAACATGTCCTCGTCATCGTTGATCGCCGTGCCGTCCATGCCGAGCCCGATGGTCACGCCGGCTTTCAAGAGGGCGTTGAGCGGCGCCACACCGGCACGCAGGCGCAGGTTGGAACTCGGATTGTGGCTCACCGAAGCGCCGGTCTCGGCCACGATCTCGATGTCCTCTTCGCTCAACCAGACGCCGTGGGCCATGGAGAAGCGAGGGCTCAGCACGCCGAGGTCCTTGAGATGCCGGACCATAGGCTTTCCGTAGAAGCGCGGCCCGATGAGCTTCTCGTAGTAGGACTCCAGCACGTGGGTTTGCAGTCCGACATCGTGGCGCTCCGCACCCTCGGCGATGCGGACCATGAGATCGTCGGTGATCCATTGTGGCCCCGGCGGGCCGTACCAGATGCTCAGACGCGGATGATCGCGGTAGTCGGCGATCAAGCCGTCGAGGACCGCGAGATAGTCCTCCGGCGTCATCTCGGCAGCCGTCGACCGCATTGCCTCCGTCCGCCGCCTTAGGTCTTCCGGCAAGCTCGCGAGAAAGGCCGCATCCTCGCCCTTGCCGCTGATCAGGAAGCTCTCGAAAGTGATACCAGGCGCCAGCACCACCCGCATGCCGCTCGCGGCGTAACCGTCAAGCCGCTCCCGCAAGCGTCGGTTCATGCTCTCCGCCGTGCCGCCGCCGTTGGCGACATCGAGCACTGTGGTGACCCCACTTCTCAGGAGCTGACCGGCACTGACCATGGCCCGCAGTCGCGGCGGCTGGTGACGCGTGGCGGCGTTGGCCAGGATCCAAGGCTCCAACACGTCGTCGGCAACACCCTGCAGGATCTGTGTCACGGCATTGGCATGATGGTGCGCGTTGATCAGGCCCGGCATCACGGCATAGCGCTCGGAACCAAAGACGCTGGCGCCCGGATAGCGCGCCTTGATCTCCTGCCAAGGTCCGAGCGCGGCGATACGGCCACCTTCTATCGCAAGGGCAGCGTCCTCCAGGCACTGCTCGGCATCGGCGATGAGCCAGCGCCCGCGGACGATCTTGACCTGCGACATGATTTTCCTCGGTTTGGCTGGCTGGGTGCGCGGAACGGCTTGGGCTATTTCTTGAGCAGGAACTCGCGGCCGATCTTGACCCGCGGCTCGCCGTTGTAAGCGACGATGTCAGCGGTTGCATAGGTCTCCGACCAGCGGCCCGGCAGATAGCTGCCGGTGCCGATCAGATCGATCGGCGCCCTCGCCTCGGCCATCAGCTTGCATTTACGCGGCCCGAAGCCGGACGATGCGACGATCTTCACCTGATCAAAGCCCTCACGGTCGAGGGCTTCGCGCACCTGCCAGACCGCGGCAGCCGTAACGCCTGGGCCGACCAGATAGCGCAACTCTTCTTCGGTGCGGTAGCCGCGGATGGCCTCCGGCACGTGGCGCTCGAGCACGGCGTAGGATGCCGAAGGGTCGAGACCTTCGACGTAACGGCTCCCCATGGTGTCGATACGCACCGCGAGCTGGCCCTTTGCAGCCCGCTCGGCAAAGCGCCGGGCGACGGTGAGGCTGTCCGTCACCTCCCGCGCAAAGTAGTCGACCAGCACGGTCATGGGCTCGTCGGGATAGAGCGCGTCGTACATCTCGGCCGCCCGCAGGGTGGAGCCGGCATAGCCCACCAAGGCGTGGGGCATCGTGCCCTTGCCGCCCTCGGCCCCGAAGTAGTGTGCCGTCTCGTCGGTGGCGTTGCCGACGAAGCCAATGGCACCGACCTTGCGCTTGGCCCGGTCGGAACCGACGCTGGCTGCATAAGCCATCATCTCGGCCATGTCGGCACCGGCGCAGTGCCGGGCGTCCATGGCCAGAAAGGCAACGCCGGGTAGATCGGCGCACATGGTGTAGGCGTTGAAGGCGGCCACGCAGGCCGGACCGAGACGCATCAACAACAGCGTCTCCAGGTCGACCAGGTGCTGGAAGGAGCCGGTGATGTACATGATGGGCTCGCCGGCACCGACCCACTTGCCCTCCTCGAAGCGGAGATCGATCTCGACCTCCGCACCGCGGCGGGCCAACACCGCATTGAGCCAGTCAAGCGCCAGGCGCGGCGCCGAGATGACTGGCCGGCGCATAAAGACGGCGTAGGTGGCCCGGCAATCGCCGAACCGCTCAACCGCCGCGCGGGTTCGGCGGAAGTATTGATCGGTCCAGGCGCCAATCTCCGCTTCCTCCAGCGGCCAGCGGTCAATTCCGGGACGACCGGAAGCCTCCCGGCGAGCCTCCGGAAGCTCGCCGGTTGGAATCTTGGCTGCGCGATCGTCCGGCATTCTGGTCTCCCCCTTTGAGGGATCCTCTGGCGCGACGGCGGCGCGGGTTTCCTCTACTCGGCCGCCTGACGCTGCTGCTGCCCCTGCCGCTCCGCCTTAAGCTCCTCGGCCAGCAGGAAGGCGAGTTCCAAGGACTGGCTGGCATTGAGGCGCGGATCGCAATGGGTGTGGTAGCGGTCGCCCAGGTTGTCGTCGCTGATCGCCTGGGCCCCGCCGGTGCATTCGGTGACGTCCTGGCCCGTCATCTCGAAGTGCACGCCGCCGGCGTGGGTTCCCTCCGCCCGGTGCACAGCGAAGAACTCGCGGACCTCAGTGAGGATACGGTCGAAGGGCCGCGTCTTGTATCCGCTGGCCGACTTGATGGTGTTGCCGTGCATGGGGTCGCAGGACCAGACCACCTTCTTGCCCTCGCGCTCGACGGCACGGATGAGCTTCGGCAGGCCGGCATCGAGCTTGCCCGCGCCCATGCGCACGATGAGCACCAGGCGACCGGCCTCGTTTGCCGGATTGAGCGCATCGATCAGCCGAAGCATGTCGTCGGGGTCGAGGCTCGGACCGCACTTCATGCCGATGGGGTTGTTGACGCCCTTGGCGTACTCCACATGGGCACCGTCGAGCTGCCGGGTGCGATCACCGATCCAGATCATATGCGCCGAACAGGCATAAGGTTGGCCCGTCAGGCTGTCGATGCGGGTCAGCGGCTCCTCGTAGTTGAGCAGCAGCGCCTCGTGGCTGGTGTAGAAGTCGGTCTCCCGCATCTGCGGCACGCTTTCCGGCGTGATGCCGCAGGCCTCCATGAAGTCCAGCGCCTCGCTGATGCGAGTGGCCATCTCCTCATAGCGCTCACCCTGCGACGAGCCGGAGACGAACTTCAGATTCCATTCGTTGACCTTGTGAAGGTCGGCGAAGCCTCCTTGAGCGAAGGCGCGCAGGAGGTTGAGCGTCGCCGCAGCCTGGTTGTAGGCGCGCAACAGACGCTCCGGATTGGGCGCGCGACCGCCGGCCTCGAAGCCGATATCGTTGATGATGTCGCCACGGTAGCTCGGCAGTTCCTGATCGCCCTGCGTCTCCGTCGGGGCAGAGCGCGGCTTGGCGAACTGACCGGCCATGCGGCCGACCTTCACCACTGGACAGGCGGCACCGAAGGTCAGAACCACCGCCATCTGCAGCAGCAGACGGAAGGTGTCGCGAATGTTGTTCGGGTGGAACTCCGCAAAGCTCTCGGCGCAGTCGCCGCCCTGGAGCAGAAAAGCCTGGCCATCCGCCACCGCCGCCAGCTGCTGGCGAAGCTTGCGCGCCTCGCCGGCGAAGACGAGCGGGGGATAGCCGCGCAGCGTCTCTTCTGCGGCGCTCAGCGCCGCCGCGTCGGGGTAATCCGGAACCTGCTGGATCGGCTTGCCGCGCCAGGAGTCCGGTGACCAGGTCGTAGGCATTCTTCTTCTCTCATTCATATGGCGCAGCCGGCAATCGCCCAGATGCCGGCGCGCGGGCCGCCTTTGTAACGGCCCAGGAGCCGCGACTCCAGGGAAAATGGGCCTCCCGCCACCCGCTCTCAAGTCGGAAGCCCAGCATCCCAAGGCGCCTCGGGCGCAAAGCGGGCCGCAAGGAAATCGATATAGCTTCTTACCTTAAGCGGAAGATAACGACCGGGCGCATAGAGGGCCGAAACCTGAAGGGTCGGCACCTCATAGCCCGGCAAGACCCGCTCAAGCCTCCCGGCCTTTAGATCCGGCGCAACGATGAAGCTGGGCTGGAGAACGATGCCCATGCCGGCGACCGCCGCGACGGCCAAGGCGTCGCCATTGTTGGCGATCAGTGGCCCGCGCGGCCGGATGGCAATGCGCTTTCCGTCCGCCCCCACCAATGGCCAGGTCTCGCCCTGGAAGGTATAGCTGTAGCAGAGGCAATCGTGCTCCAAGAGGTCATCCGGCGTCTTGGGCCGCCCGTGGCGGGCCAGGTAATCCGGGGCGGCGCACACCACCATGCGGCAGGAGGCCAGCCGCCTGCCGACCAAGCTGCTGTCCTCCAGGACGCCGATGCGGATCGCGAGGTCATAACCCTCCTCAACCAGATCGACGCGGCGGTCGTTCAGGCTCAGTTCCACCTCCACATCAGGGTGCGCCGCCCTATAGTCGGCCAAAAGCGGCGCCAGATGGCGCACGCCGAAGGACATGGGCGCGTTGACCCGCAACCGCCCCCGCGCTTGGGCTGTTTCTTGTCCGGCCTCCCGCTCCGCCTCTTCCAAGAGGCTCAGCGCTTCCCGGCTACGCTGCAGGTAGGCACGGCCCGTGTCAGTCAAGGAGACCCGCCGCGTTGTGCGCTGCAGCAGCCTGACGCCGAGATCCTCTTCAAGCTGCTTGATTTGCTTGCTGACAGAGCCCTTCGACTGCCGGCTCCGCTCCGCCGCGACAGAGAAAGAGCCGCTGTCCGCCACCAGCAAGAAGGTTTCAATGCGCTTCAGGCGGTCCACTCAACAGTCTCCCTACAGGAAACAATAAGTTCTAGAATAACGCATTTTTTCTCTGGAGCAAAGTATCTAACTCTTCTTCAGACGCAAGAAACGATGCGCAACCGCGCAAGCACAGACGACAGAAGGAGAGCTTCCATGATCGACACCCGCACCGCCCCCTACGGCGCCTTCGCGCTCCGCGCCGCCCTCGGCATCATGTTCATCGCCCACGGCCTTCTGAAGGTCGTTGTCTTCACTCCGGCCGGCACCGCCGCTTATTTTGCCTCGCTCGGCCTGCCGGAGATCTTCGCTTATCTCACCATCGTCGCCGAGATCGGCGGCGGCATCGCCATCCTGGCCGGCGTCTTCGGCCGCTGGGTCTCGCTGTCGCTCGTCCCGCTCTTGCTGGGCACGATCGTCTTCGCCCACGGAGACAAAGGCTGGCTGTTCAGCAACGAAGGTGGCGGTTGGGAGTATCCGGCCTTCCTGGCAGCGGCTGCCCTGGCCCACGGCCTGATCGGTGACGGCGCCTTCGCCCTGCAGGACCGCCTGGTCAGAACCTTCAAGATCAAGCCCTTGGCGACGGCCTAAACCACCAGACTCAAAGCCGGGTTTACGAGGCCCGCGTCTTCTCGCCAGACGCGGGCCTCGCCGTTGTCACAAAAGCGTGAGCGGCGCCACCTTGGAAGCACCGCGAGTCGGCTTCACATGCTTGCTATGAAGCAAAGTGACATGAGTTCCCGCATAACCGATTGCCTTGAGACACTCTCGCGCCGCCGCTTGATCGGCGGTGCCGCGCTTTTGCCGTTCGCAGGCAGCCTGACAGTGCCGTTGGATGCGCTGGCCGCGCTCGCCGCCACGGCAGGGCAACCGCTCGGTCCCTTCTATCCGACCGCCTTTCCGAGAGAGCAGGATAACGACCTGACCCTTGCACCCGGCGGAACCGGACGTGCCATGGGCACGGTCATCCATCTGTCCGGGCGCGTGCTCGACCTGCAGGGTCAGCCCCTAAGCGGAGCCGTGGTACAAATCTGGCAGACCGACAAGGGCGGCCGCTACCGCCATCCCAACGCCCGCGGGGCGGAGCTGCTCGACCCCAACTTCCAAGGCTTCGGCTGGACCCTCACGGACGGAAACGGCGAATACCGCTTCGTCACCGTCAAGCCGGCCCCCTACCCCGGACGCACACCGCACATCCATTTCGTCGCCGGTTTTCCCGGCGGAACCCCGTTGGTGACGCAGATGTACTTCCCGGACGAGCCGCTCAACCGCCGCGACGGGCTGCTCAACTCGGTGCGTGACCCAGCGCTTCGGGCAGCCCTGATCGCCGAGGTCGAGGACGGCAGCGATATCGAGGCCGGCGCCCTCCGGGCCCGCTTCGACATCGTGCTGCCCGGCCGCGCCCCCGCATGAGTAACGGTGTGAGCAGCGGCATGGGCTTGCGCAACAGTCGGGAAAGCTGGGGCTGGCTCGCCATGGCCCTGCACTGGGCTATGGCAGCGTTAATCCTGGCCGCCTGGCCGATCGGCTTCGCCATGACGCGCTGGTTCGAGGGCGATCTGGCGCAGAAGTTCGAGCTGTATCAGCTGCACAAGTCGCTCGGCTTCACCATTCTCACGCTCGCGCTGCTGCGCCTGCTTTGGCGCCTGGTGAATACAGCGCCGGAGTTGCCCGAGACCCTCTCCGGCTGGGAGAAACGCCTGGCGCATGCCACCCACTGGGGCCTCTACGCGCTCTTCATCCTGCTGCCGCTGACCGGCTGGCTGATGGTCTCGAGCTCGCCCATTCAGGTGCCGACCGTGGTCTTCGGGCTGGTGCCCGTGCCCCATCTCACTGGCCCCGACGAAGCGTTGTTCGAGGTGACGCAGACGACGCACCAATGGCTTGCCTGGTGCTTTGGCGTGCTCCTGGTGCTGCATATCGCGGCGGCGCTGAAGCACCACCTCGTCCTCAAAGACCAGGTCTTGCGGCGGATGCTGCCGCTGCGGCCGAGCTACAAGCGCCAGTAACTGTAGCCGCCGGCGCGGAAGGGTTCCGGCGAGAGTCCCCCCATCACGTCGACGCAGAGCCCGCCGGGCTTGAGTTTGGCGCAGATCTCCTCGGCCGGCCGCTCCATAAGGACCGCATGCGGCGCACCGACAATCAAGGCGTCGGACTGCGGCAAGGCCTCCCAAGGGCAGGAGGTCGCACCGAACATGCTGCGCACCTCGTCACCGTCGGCGATGGGATCGTGCAACGTCACGGCCAGGCCGAAGTCGCGCAGCTCCTGCACCACGTCGAGCACCTTGGAATTGCGCACGTCCGGGACGTTGGGCTTGAAGGTCACGCCCAAAACGTTGACCGCCGCCTGCTGCAGGCCGTTGCCGTTGCGCATGATGCGCTTGATCGTCTCTTGGGCCACGAACTTGCCCATGGTGTCGTTGATGCGCCGCCCGGCGAGGATGACCTCGGGGTGGTAGCCCAACTCCTCGGCCTTGTGGGTCAGATAGTAGGGGTCGACCCCGATGCAGTGGCCGCCGACCAAGCCCGGATGGAAGCGCAGGAAGTTCCACTTGGTTCCTGCCGCCGCCAGCACCTCCTTGGTGTCGATGTCCATGCGGTTGAAGATCAGCGAGAGCTCGTTCATCAACGCGATGTTCAGGTCGCGTTGGGTGTTCTCGATCACCTTGGCCGCCTCGGCCACCTTGATCGAGGACGCGCGGTGAACGCCGGCGTCGATGATCGCCTCATAGAGCGCCGCGACCTTGGCGCAGGTCTCATCGCTGTCGCCGGAGACGACTTTGACGATCTTGCTCAAGGTGTGCTCTCGGTCGCCCGGATTGATCCGCTCGGGCGAGTAACCGAGGAAGAAGTCCTCCCGCCAGCGATAGCCCGACTCCTGCTCCAGGATAGGCGCACAGATCTCTTCTGTCGCACCGGGATAGACGGTGGATTCGTAGATCACGACGGCACCGCGCTTCAGGTTTTGACCAACGGTACGGCTGGCAGCCCTGAGCGCCCCCATGTCCGGCCGGTTGGCGCCGTCGATCGGCGTCGGCACGGCAACCACGACATAGTCGGCTTGGGCGATGGCGGCCGGGTCATCGGTAAAGACCATCTTCGTGGCGGCCGCGAAGTCCTCTGGCGGCGCCTCGTTGGTCGGATCGCGGCCCTCGCGGTAGGCCGCGATCTTGTCGGCGCTGACATCGAAACCGACGGTCGGAAGCCGAGCGCCGAAAGCGAGCGCGACGGGCAGCCCCACGTATCCCAGCCCGACGACGGCGACTTGCGTATCCATGGCCATCTGCGTTCCTTGTGTCTCATCGGACCTTCATCCGCCTGAAGGCCCCCGGCGATTAAGAGCAAACCCGCTTAAGCAACCGTCAATTCCGCGTTGCGGGCGACCTCCCCCAGCCAGGCGTAGAGCGCGATCAGCGGGGCCTTGCCGGTTTTCGTCGCATGCACCCGCCAAGGCGCATGGTGGATGACCTGCCCAGGCGCCACCTCCCGCCAATCCTCCCCGGCACGCCACCAGGACGCCGACGTGAGCGGGAGATAGATCTCCTCGGCCGGATGGTTGTGTTCCGGATAGTGGCGGTCGGGCCCGATCAGCAGCAAGCCGACCCGCAGGCCGTCCTGCGCCAAGGGTGCCACCTCGCCAACGAACTCCGTGAAGGCATAGCCCGAGAGATAGTCCCGGTCGAGTGTCTTGAGATAATTCGGGTTTTGCCGCCAATGAAAGGCCGGCGCCGCCTCGCGCAGCGCCGTTGTCAGCCGCGCCGGAGCGGCCTCCGCGACAAGTCCGATCGCCTCGTCCCAATAGCGGAGGGCCGGTAGAACGCTTGGTTCAGGTGCGGCAACCGGGCTCGCCTGCTCCAAGAGCTGGAGCGCGCTCTCGAGCGAACCCGCTCCTTCGCAGCCGGCCGCGATCTTGTCGCGGAACAGCGCCGCGATGGCCTCGATCACCGGCGCGGCGCCGCTCATGAAGACCAGTCCTGGCTGCTAGGCGCTTTCGGCGATCATCGCGGCCTTCTGCACCAGGACCTCGGCCTGCTTGATCGATGCGATGTCGATCAGCCGGCCGTCCAGCGCAACGGCGCCCTTGCCCTCGCGCTGAGCTTCTTCCATGGCTGCCAGAATGCGCTTGGCCTTGTCGATCTCGGCCTCCGAGGGGCTGTTGATCTCGTTGGCGAGGTCGATCTGGCTAGGATGGATGGCCCACTTGCCCTCGCAGCCCAGAACCGCCGCGCGATAGGCCTGCGCCTTGTAGCCGTCGGGATCCGAGAAATCGCCGAAGGGACCGTCGATCGGCCGCAGGCCGTTGGCCCGAGCCGCGACCACCATACGAGCGATGGCGTAGTGCCACATATCGCCCCAGTGGAACTGCCGCTCGCCACCGTCGGCCGGCGGGTCGGTCAGCACGCCGTAGAGCGGGTTCGGGCCGCCGATCACGGTGGTCCTGGCCTTTGTGGAGGCGGCATAGTCGGCGACACCGAAGTGCAGCGACTCGTTGCGCGGGCTGGCGCCGGCGATCTCATCGACGTTGGCCATGCCGAGCGCCGTTTCGATGATCATCTCGAAGCCAATCTTCTTCTCGCGGCCCACCGCGTCCTCGACCTGGGTCACCAGCATGTCGACCGCATAGACATCAGCAGCCGTGCCGACCTTGGGGATCATGATGAGGTCGAGCCGCTCACCGGCTTGCTCGAGGATGTCGACCACGTCGCGATACATGTAGTGGGTGTCGAGGCCATTGATGCGCACCGACATGGTACGCGTGCCCCAGTCGAGCTCCTGCAGCGCCTTGATGATGTTCTTGCGCGCCTGCACCTTGTCGTCAGGCGCCACCGCGTCTTCCAGGTCGAGGAAGATCACGTCGGCCGCGGAGTCCGCGGCCTTCTCCAAAAACCGGTAGTTGCTGCCGGGCACGGCCAGTTCGCTGCGGTTGAGGCGCGCGGGCGCCTGCTCGACAATCGTGAAGCTCATGGAAGTGACGTCCTTCGTCTGATGGAAAGCATGGAGGCGCGCGGCGCGAGTCCGGCCAGGGTCTTAGCGGCTCCCGCTAGGGCGAATCAAGACTTGATGCCGTCGGCGCCGCAGCGGGCCGGGCCGGGCTGCGTCTCTTCCGGGTCATTCTCTGTCTTACCGGACAGGGGGTGGTGCTCATCGACCAGGCGGCGCAAGCGCTCGTCGAGGACATGGGTGTAGATCTGCGTCGTCGAGATATCGGCGTGGCCGAGCATCTGCTGCACGGCGCGCAGGTCCGCGCCGTTGGCCAGCAGATGGCTGGCAAAGGCATGCCGCAGCACATGCGGCGACACCCGCTGCGGGGCCAAGCCTGCCACCACCGCCAGTTCCTTCAACAGCTGGCCGACCCGATGCCGGGTCAGGTGACCGCCCTGCCCGCGCGACGGGAAGAGCCAGTTATTCTCCTCGATCCGCCCGCCACGGCGGCGCAGAAAGGCCTTGCGCACAGTAAGATACGCCTCCAGGGCTGCGCGTGCGGGGCTATTGAGCGGCACCAGACGCTCCTTGCCACCCTTTCCGGTTACCAGGATGACCCTGGGGTCGCGCTGCACCGCCCCGAGCTTCAGGGTGACGAGCTCGGTCACCCGCAGGCCACTGGCGTAGAGCAGCTCCAAGAGCGCGACAAGGCGGAGCCCCTCCGGTCCGGGCCGTTGCCGCGCGGCGGACAACAAGCGATCGACCTCCTCCACTTCGAGCAGTTTCGGCAGGTCGCGGCCGCGGCGCGGACTATCCAACTCGGCTGAGGGATCGTCCTCACGCAAGCCCTCGCTGTAGAGAAAGCGGAAGAACTGCCGCAGCGCCGACAGGCGGCGGGCCGCGCTGCGCGGCGCATAGCCCTTCTCCGTGAGATAAGCGAGGTAATCGCGCAGGTCTTCCGTGGTCGCGGCGCCGATGTCGATGCCCCTGGGCGTCAGAAAGCCGGAGACGCTGTCGAGATCGCGACGATAAGCGGCGAGCGTGTTCTCGGCGGCCCCCCGTTCGGCCGCCATCATCTCCAAGAACCGCTCGACCAGGAAGCTCACCGTCGCCTAGACCCCGCTGGCCGCTAGGGCCTCGGCGGCCAACATGCGCGCTTGCTGCGTGTAGCCGACCTGATGCAGCGCAGCGACCGAAAGCGCCAACGCCGGCACATCAAGGGAAACGAGGTCCCGGGCGCCGAATTCCCTTAGGATCAGCAAAAGTGTCTCGCCCGGGCGGCCGGCCAGAGCCGCCTGCTGGATTTCCCGGCGCGGCCCCTCCGCCTGCAAACCGAGGCTGGGATCGTGAAAGGCGTTGACAATGGACTCGACCAGAACGGCCTGCTGCCCCTGGATGCTGGGGGGTAGGCTTTGGGCCCAGACGTTTAGCATGGCCGGGTCGGCGCGACCACCGGTGAAAATCTGCAGATACGGCCAAAGCGGCGTCACCAGGCGCGCCGTTTCCTGCTGATTCAGACGCCAAGCCTCGGCCTGCGCCGCGTCGCCGGAGAGGTAGTAGGTGCGCGCCAAGGTGGGCGCGGCCCAGGACAGGCCCGGCGATGGCGTAATCGCATCGGCTTCCGCTCTCGCCGTGCGCAAGCCGGCCAGAATGGCTCCATCGCTTGCCATCTGCTCAACGTAAGCCGTCAGGAGCTGTGCGCGCAGTAGGGGGAGGGTCTGTCGCTTGGCTGCCTGATACAGCAGGGCATGCGCCTGCCATTGCGCCAAGTCTCCGCGCGCCACCGCGGCGACGGGATCGTCGACATCGATCGGATCGAAAATCGGCTGGACATAGAGCGCGGCGAGCCTCTCGGCGGCGAGGGCGCCGCTACCGACAGCGCGCTCGGCGATCGGCACGCGTTCTTCCAAGGGAAGAGCGCCCAGCCGGGCGAAGACACCGTCCCAGCCCGAGGGGGCGGCCGCCCGAAACGCCGGCGAAGGGGCAACGCCAAGCTTGGCCATGGTCGCGAGATTGAGGGCGGAGAACGGCGGCTCCGCCGTCGGAACCCCAACACCGAGCAGGGCGTTGATCAAGTCCGCGAAGCCGTCATCGTCAGCGCCGCTCTCGCGCAGCAGATCGAGGCCGAGGTGGGCCCGCGTATCGTCGCCTGCCACGGCGTCGCAGGCGATCTTCACCCGCTGCCAATAGCTCTCCTGCGGCGCGCGTGCCAGTGCGTTGAGCGCGGGCCGGCAGGCAGCCTCCCAGTCCCCTGCGAGCAGCAGCCCATCGACGCGAAGGCGCCGCAGGGCCTGATCGTCGCGGCGGTCGGAAAAGAGCTCGAGGAGAGCATTGAGGCCTTCGAACTCGCCCATCGCGTAAAGACGTTCCGCGCGCAGGCGAAGCAGATCGTCGGGACTGGCCGCAGGCGTCTGCGGCTCAGCCGAAGCCTGCAGCGGCAAGAGCGATGGTGGCTCCGCCGACGACAACAGCATCCGCCGCGCCAGTTCCCGCAACGCCGGCGACCGGATGTCGCTCGGCAGGCTGCCCATCAGATCGGCGACGCGGTCCGCCGTGGTTCCGGCCCAAAGATCGAGGCCAAGCCCGCCCCGCGTCGGCGTCAGTGGTCCCGTCGCTGCGTTGCCCTGGTTGTCCAGCTCGCGGACCTCGATGCCTTCGACGTCCGAGCGTGGCGCGGTGGTCCGCTCAGGAAGCATGACTCGAGAAGGAGCGATGTCTGCGGAGCGCTGCCCTTGCGGAACCGTCGGCGCCAAGCTGCCGGTGCCAGCCGCACCCGCCGCGGCGTCATCGACCGCTGCCGCGGGGGCATCGAACTGGAACAGCTTGATCGGCCCGCTGCCGACGCTCCCCTGGCTTTGCGCCTCGGCCCGAGGCAACCCAGCGAAGAGAAGTATCAGCGGTGCGGCAGCCAGAAAGGCGGCCCTATTGCGATAGCCGATCATGGGGTATCACCTGTTCGACGGGGGTTCGGCTGATCGGTATCTCGACCAGCATGCTGGCAAGCGCGCCGCCGACCAGCAGCACAAGCAAAAGCACCAGAAAGACACGGGTAAGAGAGCTCATGGCCTTGAAACGGTTGTCCCAGCCGGGCAGCGTCATGCTGTCGAATAGCGAAAGATCGCTAAAGATCCGACAAGCTTGCATTAACGTGCCAGCCTTGGGATAGGTTGCGCGTATGGCAAAACTGCGGCGTAAGGGCCCGCTAGGCGCGGGTTGTGACGCCTAAGCGTGATGACAGGGCTCAATCACTCCCATTCGCTGAATGCGGACGAAACACCAGCGGAGGGCCAAACCGGCTCAACCCCGCGCTGCATCGTGCTGGTCGGCCTTATGGGAGCAGGCAAGAGCTGCATAGGCAAGCGGCTGGCTGAGGCCATAGGCTGGAACTTCGTCGATGCAGACAGCGAAATCGAAAAGGCAGCGGGTTGCTCGATCTCCGATATTTTCGAGCGGCACGGCGAAGCCGCCTTTCGCGACGGTGAACGGCGGGTCATCCAACGCTTGCTGCAACAGGGGCCGTCGGTCATCGCAACAGGCGGTGGTGCTTTCATGAACCCAGAGACGCGGGATGCCATCCGCGCCAATGGCGTGTCGGTCTGGCTGCGGGCAGACCTTGAGGTTCTGTTGCGCCGTACCGGCCGCCGGGACCACAGGCCACTGCTCAGGAAAGGCAACCCACGCGAGACTCTCAGCCGACTGATGGCGGAACGCTACCCCGTCTACGCGGAAGCCGATGTGGTGGTGGAGAGCGTTGAACGCCCGGCCGAGGAAACCACGCAGCAGGTCGTGCAGGCCCTGCGTTCGCATGGGGTGAACATCGATGCCGGCTGACGGGCCGCATCGCCAGACCGTCGACCTCGGTGCGCGCAGCTACGACATCCTGATCGGTGCCGGCCTCCTCTCTGAAGCGGGCCAGCGCATTGCAGAGATCGCCAAAAGCAAGCGCGTTGCGGTCGTCACAGATGCAAATGTCGCGCCCCACTATCTCGCACCCTTGCAGCGCAGCCTCGAAGCAGCCGACTTCACCGTGCAGTCAATCGTGCTGCCGCCAGGCGAAAGCACCAAATGCTTCGCCGAGTTGGAGCGGCTTTGCGGCACCCTGCTCGACGGGGGGTTGGAGCGCGGAAGCCTAATCGTTGCCCTTGGCGGCGGCGTGATCGGCGATCTTGTCGGCTTCGCCGCGGCGATACTCCTGCGCGGCATAGACTACGTTCAGATCCCCACCACGCTCTTGGCCCAAGTCGATAGCTCGGTCGGTGGCAAGACGGCCATCGACATGCCGCAGGGAAAGAACCTGGTCGGTGCCTTCCATCAGCCGCGCCTGGTCCTCGCCGACAGCGACACGCTGAACAGTCTCCCGGAGCGTGAGCTCAAGGCGGGCTATGCAGAGGTGGTGAAGTACGGGCTGATCGATCGCCCCGGCTTCTTCGAGTGGCTTTGCGAGAATGGCCCGGCGGTGCTGGCCGGTGACCCCGAAGCGCGCCGCCATGCGATTGCCGTCTCCTGCCTGGCCAAAGCGGAGATCGTCGCCCGCGACGAACGGGAATCCGGGGCGCGGGCCTTGCTCAATCTCGGCCACACCTTCGCCCACGGCTTGGAAGCGGAGGCGGGCTTCGACGGCACGCTCTTGCACGGGGAAGCAGTGGCACTCGGCAAGGTGCTGGCGTTTCAGCTCTCCTGCGATAAAGGCCTCTGCCCGCCGGCCGACCTCGATCGTCTGCTGAACCACTACGACAGTGTGGGCTTGCCTCAGAGCCTGGCCGACCTGGGCCTCGCCGACCTCGACCTTCTGCGCATCCTCGCCCATATGGCTCAGGACAAGAAGGTCAAGGACGGGCGCCTGACGTTCATACTCGCCCGCGGCATTGGGGAAGCCTTCATCACCCAGGATGTATCCGAGGATGAGGTCCTTGCCGTGCTAGCGGCCCGCAGAGGCTCTGCCCCGCTGGCCGGACGCCGGGTCGAAGCTTAGATCTAGATAGCGATGGATACCTTCGTTCTCGTCAACATGGCGGCCATTCTGGGCCTGCTGGTGCTGTCCGGCTTCTTCTCAGGCTCGGAGACCTCAATCACCGCCGCTTCGCAGCCTCGAATGCACAGGCTCGAGCAGCGCGGCGACCAGCGGGCCAAGACTATCCGGGAGCTCTGGGAACGCAAAGAGCGGATGATCGGGGCCATCCTGCTCGGCAACAACCTGGTCAACATCCTGGCATCGGCCTTGGCGACCAGCGTGCTGATCAGTCTGTTCGGCGAAGCGGGCGTCGCCTACGCTACCATCGGCATGACCTTCCTGGTCCTGGTCTTCGCCGAGATCCTGCCGAAGACCTACGCTTTGCTGCATCCGGACCGCACCGCCTTGAGGGTATCGCGGGTCATACGCCTAGTGGTTCTGGCGTTCGGCCCCATCGTGCAGATGATTGAGGCGCTGGTTGGCGGCATGATGCGGCTGTTCCGTCTCTATCCCGAAGACGGCGAACACCCCTGGGAAGAGGAACTGCGCGGCGCCATCGACCTGCATACCGGTCCGGATGAGGAAACCAAGCACGAGCGCGAGATGCTCCGCTCCATCCTCGACCTCGACGACGTGTCGGTTGAGGAGATCATGGTCCACCGCCGCGATGTCGAAACCATCGATGTGGCACAGCCGCCGCGCAAGATCGTCGAGGAGGCGCTGGCGAGCCCTTACACGCGCCTGCCGCTCTACCGCGAGAAACCCGACGAGATTGTCGGCGTGCTGCACGCCAAGGCGCTGTTGCGCGCGGTTCAAGCCAGCCCCGATGCCGTCGACACGCTCGATGTGCTGGAGATCGCCAACCCACCGTGGTTCATCCCCGACACCACGGACCTGCTGAGCCAGTTGCAGGCTTTTCGCCAGCGCAAAGAGCACTTCGCCATCGTGGTCGACGAGTACGGTGAGTTGCGCGGCGTGGTGACATTGGAAGACATCCTGGAAGAGATCGTCGGCGATATTTCCGACGAACACGACGTCGACGTGGAGGGTCTTGAGCTACGGCCAGACGGCACGGCCATTGTCGAGGGCAAGGTGACCATCCGCGATATCAACCGGCGCTGCGAGTGGCGCCTGCCGGACGACGAAGCCTCGACCATCGCCGGTCTCGTTTTGCACGAAGCCAGGCGAATTCCCGCGGTCGGCCAACGTTTTGCCTTTCACGGCTTCTCCTTCGAAATCCTGGCGCGTCACCGCAACCAGATCACGCTGGTCAAAGTTGGCAAACTCGACACGCCGGGCGTCAAGGACAACGCCGAGCTCGCGGAAGCTTAGCAACCAGCGTCTATCGCTCGCAGCTTGTGCTTCAACCAATCTGCCATCTTTCTCCGCACAGCCGTTACCGCTGGTTCCATTGTAAATCCAATGGTATACTGCTTTCAGATGTAGTGAACGGCCCAGGAAGAGGTTGTTGCGATGAAGCGGCGGATCGTCCCTGACATTGTCGATAAACAGGAACTCTTCACGCTATCTCCGGACGATAGCGTTCGGGAAGCCGTCAAAGTCATGGCTGAGCGCAAGATCGGCGCCGTGCTGGTTATGCGCAACGGCAAGCTGGCCGGCATCTTCACGGAGCGCGATGTCCTGACCCGTATTGTCGATGCGGGGCTCGAGGCGGACTCCACCAAGTTGCAGGAAGTCATGACCATTGACCCGGATACCTTGACGCCAAATGACCGGGCCATGGATGCGCTGATGAAAATGAGCGACCGTGGCTACCGCCATCTGCCGGTGGTCGAAGGCGACCAGTTGGTCGGGATCGTATCGATCCGAGATATCTTCGATGCGGTGAAGAAGGAGCTGGAGGGCGACCTCGCCCAACGCGACCAGCTCATCTTCGATACCGGCTACGGAATCGGCTAAGGTTAGCGCCAACTGTTTCCGATCAGCGCCCGCTCCTCCTCCGGTGAGAGCGGCTCGCCGACGATCGTCTCGGCAATGAAGCCCTCCAGAGCGACCTGCCCACCGCTACTCGCCGCCTCGTAGGCGGGCTCAGCCGCGCCTTCCAAGGCCTGCTTTGACACCACGAGAACCTCGTCGGTCCAGCCCGCATCGGCACCGCGACAGGCAATGCCGATGGTGGAAGACGCCGTGTTGGACGAGGTCACCAGCATCTCGTACTCGCGGCAAATCCGGCCGTCGGTTGTGCGGAAGCTCAGCAAGGCAATGGCCGAGGCCTGCGCCGTGTTGCCGCCTTCCCAGGTCACGCTCTCGAAGCTCTCCACTTCCTCTAGCACCTGGTGCAGAGGGCTTCCGCGATCGATCGGTCCGGCCATATGAACGGCCTGGGGGAAAGCGCCGTCTTCACCGGGACCGAAATCGAGGTTGAGCCCGATCACACCGCCGACGCAGAGGGCAACCGAAGCCGCCATGGCGAGCTCAGTCCAGCGCCGAGGAGCTGCCTGGCGGGGCTTGCTCCGGAAGGGGACCACCGTCGCCTCGGCGGTCGCCTCCTGCTGATCTTCGAAAGGGCGCAGCAGCCGTTCCGGCACCTCCTCCTCCATCGGATCCTCGAAGGCCTGGCGTAGCTTGTCGCCAATCCTGCGATGTTTCTCGACGAAGGCCCGTGCCTCCGGGTCCTCTGCGATAAGGCGTTCGGCGCGGGCCAGATCGGCCCCTTCCAGCTCGCCGTCAAGATAAGCTAGCAGCACTTCTTCACGATCCTCTGCCATACTCGTTAGTCCTCGCCCATCTGCACTGATAGAGTGCGGCGCGCTCGCGCCAGGCGGCTCATCACCGTCCCGATCGGGATCTCAAGTATCGAGGCTGCCTGCCGATAGGAAACACCGTCGACACAAACCAAGGCAACTAGCACACGCTGCTCTTCAGGCAGCTTCGCCACAGCTTGCCGGACCTGTGTCAAGGCGATCCGCGCGTCCATTACCTGACGCCCATCCGTCCCTGCAATCTCCATGTCTTCCGGTGGTGCGTCCGCATAGTTCGCCCGCTTTTCGCTGCGGAGGCGATCGCGCCAGAGATTCTGGGCAATCCGAAACATCCAGCTATCGAGACGCGTGCCGGGCTGCCAGAGCTCTGCCCGGCTGAGCGCGCGTTCACAGGTGGCTTGAACAAGATCATCTCCCTTCTCAGCCGAACCGGTGATCGCGTAGGCGAAACGACGAAGCCGCGGAAGCAGCTGCACCATCTCTCGCCTCATGTCATCGGTCATGGCTGACTTTCCAGTTTCATTGACCGGCACAACGACCCCACACCTCGATTATTCCCGTTAACCATAGAAAAAAGCGCCACGAGCCATGGAAACGAATTATTTCGGAATAAAACCTTGTGTCCCGCGTTATTGCCCCAATTCCTAGGTTATCTACCCTGGGCAAGGTGAGCTCAAGAGAAGAGAGAGGCGAGATGCAGATAAACCGGAATCGAGTTCGCTGGATTGGTGCTTTTCTGCTCTCAAGCCTGCTCTTTCTCACGCCGCCGGCCATCATGGCCATCACCCTTCTGCTTCCGCACCCGAGCTTGGCCGATGGCGACGGCGATGGGGGCGGCGACGGCGATGGGGGCGGCGATGGTGATGGCGGCGGCGATGGCGACGGTGGTGGAGACGGCGGTGACGGCGGCGGCGACGGTGGCGGCGACGGCGGCGATGGCGACGGCGGCGGCGATGGTGACGGCGGCGGTGACGGCGGCGATGGCGATGGCGATGGCGGCGATGGCGACGGCGATGGAGACGGTGATGGGGATGGCGATGGCGATGGCGACGGGGACGATGGTGGCGACGACGGAGATGACGGCGACGACGGAGACGATGGCGACGACGGAGACGATGGCGACAGCGCGGACGCCAGTGACGATGGCGATGACGGCGATGACGGCGACAGCTCCGGCGAAAGCGCCGCAGCCGGCCCGAGCGCAGCGGGTGCCCCGGACGGTGACCGCCCCCTGGCCGCAGGCGGCCTGACGCGCAGCGAGGTCATCGTCGTCAACCTGACGCAGGAAGCGCAGAACACTGCATTGAGCTTGGACTTCCTCGTTCGGGAGACGGAAACCTTCGATGCCTTGGGCTTCAGCTTGACCCGCCTGGTCGGGCCGCTGGGCCGCACCGGCAGTCAAGCGGTGGCGCTGCTGCGCGCGCGGCAGCCGCAGCTCACGGTTTCCGTAAACGATGTCTATGGCCTCGAGGGAAGCGACTGCCGCGGCAATCACTGCCGCCACTATCGGCTTGTCGGCTGGTCACCGCCCAACGACAGCTGCCAGATCGCCGATATCGGCGTGATCGACACCCAGGTGGAGGCAGATCATCCCGTGCTGCGCGGCCAGCCGATCGAGCAACGCTCCTTCATCGATGATCGGCCACCGGCGGAGACCGACCATGGCACGGCCGTCGTCAGCATCATCGCCGGACGCAGCGACAGCAGCATCCCGGGGCTGGCGCCGGGCGCCAAGATCTACGTTGCCGGCGTCTTCCATAAGCGGGGCAATAGAAAAGAGGCGAATGCCTTCGACATCGTCGAGGCCTTCAACTGGCTGGCCAGCGAGAACGTAAGGACCATCAATCTCAGCTTAAGTGGCCCAAACAATTCAGTCTTGGAGCGAGCCGTCACAGCGGTGGCCGCCCAAGGCACCCTGATGGTGGCCGCGGCTGGCAATAAGGGGCCGCTCGCCGGCCCCGCCTACCCGGCCGCCTACGACCAAGTGATTGCCGTCACGGCCGTCGATACCAACTTGCGGCCCTACCGCCGCGCCAACCGTGGTGACTACATCACCGTCGCCGCACCGGGTGTGCGAGTCTGGACGGCGGCAAACGGCAACGGCGGCACCTTCCGGCAAGGCACCTCCTTCGCCTCACCCTTCGTCACGGCCATCCTTGCTTCGGCCAACCACGACCAGAATTGGGGCGATATCCGCGATAGCATCGACTGGCTGAAGAGCAACACACGCGACCTGGGCGAGCCGGGCAAGGATCGGCAGTTCGGTTGGGGTCTTATCCGCGCCAACCGGGCCTGCATCGACAAATAGCGTCCAGACTCAAGAGGCGACTCGCAAGCCGAGTCGCCTCTTGAGTGAATTTGTGTTTAGATTCCTCCTTTCAACGAGCCGGCACCTCAGTTCGGTTTCGGCAACGCAAGGGCGTAAGCCAGGGAGGATATCGTGGCCAAGGTCTCCGTTCAGTCGAAAGTTGACGCCCCCGTCGACAAGGTCTGGGAACTCATCGGGCACTTCAATGCGCTGCCGGACTGGCATCCGGCGGTCACCAAGAGCGAACTCGAGGACGGCGGCAAACAGCGGCGGCTTGATCTGGTCGGCGGCGGCTCGATCGTGGAGCGCCTCGACGAGCATGACCACGACTCCCGTACCTACCGCTATTCCATCGTCAGCGGCCCGCTGCCGGTGATGAACTACGCGGCCGTCATTCGCGTCGAGGAAGACGAGAACGGCAAGGCTGTCGTGCATTGGGAAAGCGAGTTCGAGCCCATGGGGCCGGAGAACGACGCGGTCGCCGCCATCCAGGGTATCTACGAAGCCGGCTTCGAGAACCTCAAGAAGATGATGGGCGGCTGAGCTGCCCTAGGCTCTTTCGACGGCGCGCGGGCCGGACCTAAGCGGCCTGCCGCCACTTGATGGAGCAGCCCATGCTGGCGACCTGCTGGCGCGGCCCTTGCCCGGTCTCGACCACCTGACGCATCGCCTCCAGCAGCTCGCGCTTGGCGCCGGGCGCTGCCGGCTGAGTGCGGGATTCGTCGAGACGGCCACGATACTGCAGCCCGAGATCGGCATCGAAGCCGAAGAAATCCGGCGTGCAGATGGCGTCGTAGGCCCGGGCGACCGCCTGGCTTTCATCGATAAGGTAGGGAAAGGTGAAGCCGTGCTCGGCGGCGAAGGCGCGCATCTTGTCCGGCGCATCGGCGGGATAGGCCTGCCAGTCGTTGGACATGATCGCCGCAACGCCAACGCCGATCGACTGCAGTTGCTTGGCGTCTGCAACCAGCCGTTCGGCCACCGCCTTCACGTAGGGGCAGTGATTGCAGATGAACATGATCAACGTGGCCGTCTCGCCCCTGATGTCCGCCAGGCTGTGCATCTTGCCGTCCAGATCGGGCAAGCTGAAGTCAGGCGCGGACCAGCCGAAATTGCAGATCGGTGTTTCCAAGGCAGGCATGATCGCATTCCCCCTGTGCTGCAGCTAACACGTTCGCTTCCCCCGACATAGGATCCCCATGACGCGGATGCGAGCCCAACCGTTGCCTCGATGTTTTCAGGCGACGGAAGCCCGAAGTGCTGGGAGAAACGCGTCGAACGCCTCGACAAGAACATCGGCGCCCATGTCCTCGACCGGCACTTGGCTGTAGCCGAAGGTGACCAGCGCCAACCCCGTTCCGGCGGCTCGCGCCACGCCGGCATCGGCCGCGGAGTCGCCGACCATCAGCGCCGCATTCGCCGAGCAACCGAGCTCTGCCAAGCTGTGGAGAAGAGGCCGCGGGTCGGGCTTTTTGGCCGGCGTCGTGTCGCCACCGACGATACTGCCGAACAGGGAGACGATCGCGAAGTCCTCAAGGATCTGTCGGGAGATGCCTTCCGGCTTGTTGGTGCAGAGCCCGAGACCGATGCCAGCCGCAGCAAGCTCGGTCAGGAGACGCTGCGCGCCCGGCATGAGGCGGGTTTTGTCGGTCGCCCGGGCTCGGTAATCGGCAATGAAAGCCGGCATCAAGCGCTCCGCTTCCGGCTCAGAAAGAGCCTTCCCGTTAGCTGCGAAGCCACGCTGTATCAAGACCTTGGCGCCCGCCCCCACCATGTCCTTGACGTCGTCAAGCGCCTGCTCTCGCAGGCCCTGGCTCCGCAGTACGCTGTTCAAGGCATCGGTAAGGTCAGGCGCGCTGTCGATGAGCGTGCCGTCGAGGTCGAAAATGATGGCCTGCGGCAACACAGCCGGAACTCGTCGAATTGTCGGAGAAAGCACAGCCGGCCGGGGCCCGGCGCCAGGAAAGCGCCGGCCCCATAGCGCGGCTACTGAGTCTGAGCGGTCGCTTCCTTCAGGTAAGCGATCACGTTGGCGACGTCCTCATCCTTCTTGAGGCCGGCGAACGCCATCCGGTTGCCCTTGATGTAGCCTCTCGGGTCCCGGAGGTAGGCGGCGATGGTCTCTTCGTCCCAGACAATGCCGGACTCCGACATGGCCTTGGAATAGCGGAAGCCTTCTACCGCGCCAGCTTCGCGGCCGAAGATACCGACCAAGTGCGGCCCGACCCTGTTCTGCTCCTTGTCCACCACGTGGCAAGCCTGGCACTTGCGATACACCTTCTTGCCCTCGGCTGCGTCTCCGGCGGCCAAGACCGGCGCCGAGTAGCCAACCGTGAGCAGGGCGCCAAAGACGCTCGCCGTTACCAAAGTCCCAAAACGCATACCTCTTCCTCCGGTCTCGGTTATTTTTGTACGGGCGAAATACTAATGCTTGGCCCCAGGTCGCTCCATGGGATCAAAGGTCTCACCGTCCGCACGTCCTCCTGTGCTTTGCCGCTGTTCCGAACGCGTCAAGTCTCTTCGTTCTTGGCGAAGCCTACAGGACTTAGCCCATTACCATGTCAGATGATAGACCGCCTGTTCCACATGAAAAGATCCGCCAAATGCCTCTTGAGAGCGCCCACGCCCTTTATCGCAGCAACAGCCCGCGCCAGCACGGCGCCATGGAGTTCTCGACGCCGCCCGTCGACCTCGACGTGGTGCGCCTTTACCGCCTAAACCGCCTCCGCGAGCAGTTGAAAGCGCGTGATTACGGTGGGCTACTGTTGTTCGACCAGATCAACACACGCTATGCCACCGATGCGACCAACATGCAGATCTGGTCCTCCCACTACGAGACGCGCTGCGTTTTCATCCCCACGGACGGGCCGGTCGTTCTCTTCGACTATGCCAACCATCCGCATCTGGCCGAGGACCTGCCAGGGGTCGACGAGTACCGCGTCATGCCCTCCTTCTACTACTTCACCGCCGGCCCCCACGCCGAGACGCGGGCGCGGCAGTTCGGCGACCAGATCGCCGATCTGATGGCCAAGCATAGTGGCGGCAACAAGCGCCTCGCCGTCGACCGGCTGTCGCACCTCGGCACCGATGCGATCCGCGCCCAAGGCATCGAGATCTTCGATGGCCTCGAGGTCGCCGAGCTGGCGCGCGCCATCAAGTCGGAAGAAGAGCTGACGCTGATGCGGCGCGCCGTCGAAGTCTGCGAAGCAGGCGTCGCCGCGATGCGGGACGCGCTGGAGCCGGGCATCACCGAAAACGCCCTTTGGGCCAAGCTGCACGAAGCCAACATCCGCCTGGGTGGCGAATGGATCGAAACCCGCCTGCTCTCCTCCGGGCCGCGCACCAATCCCTGGTTCCGTGAGTGCTCCATGCGGGAGATCGAGCGCGGCGACATGGTCAGCTTCGACACCGACCTGATCGGCCCCTACGGCTACTGCGCCGACATCTCCCGCGCCTGGGTCTGCGGCGACAAGCCGAGCGACGAGCAGCGTCGGCTCTACGCCATGGCCTACGCGCAGATCCAGCACAACAAGTCGATCCTCAAGGCCGGCAAGAGCTTCCGCGAGGTGGTTGAGGAGAGTTGGCCGATCCCCGAAGAGTTCCTCTCCAACCGTTACGGCAGCGCCCTGCACGGCGTCGGCCTCGCCGACGAGTATCCCTCGATCAAGCATAAGGCCGACTTCCCGATCAAAGGCTACGACGGCGTGCTTGAGGCCGGCATGACGCTCTGCGTCGAGTCCTTCATCGGCGTCGCGGGCGGCAAGGAAGGCGTAAAGCTGGAGGAGCAGGTGCTGATCACCGAGGACGGCATCGAGCAGCTCTCGCGCTATCCACTGGAAGAAAGCTGGTTGTAAGGACAGCGGCCGATGGCCAGTGCCTGTCGCAGCACAGCCCGGCCGAAGATTCACGCTCACTAGAACGAATAAAAACGGCGACTGCCGTGTTTCTCCCCGTGAGGTGCCGGAATGGCTACGCGAGCCGTGGCCCGGCGCCGGTGGACAACAGGGAGAAAACGTCAGATGCATGTACTTTTCCGGGCCGCGGCAGCGGCCGGCCTGTCACTCACGCTCGCAGCGCCCGCGCTCGCGAACAGTCCGCAGAGCTTCATAACCTCCGAACATAAATTCCTGCTCACGCCCGTGGCCAAGGGGCTGGAGCATCCCTGGGGGCTGGACTGGCTGCCGGACGGGCGCATCATCGTGACAGAGCGCGCGGGGCGCATCCGCATCGTCGAGACCGACGGCACCCTCGGCGCGCCGCTCGGCAACGTGCCGGACATCGTGACCGAGTTCCGCGACGGCCTGCTCGACGTTTCCGTCAGCCCGAACTTCGGCGAGGACAACACGGTCTTCTTCGCCTACTCCCAGAAGGAGGGCGACCTGCGCTGGATGGAACTCGCCTCGGCTCGGCTTGCCGGCGACAGGCTCGAAGACGTCACCGTCATCTTCTCCTCGGGCGTGAAAACCGAGAACCTCGAGGGCTTCGGCAGCCGCATCCGCTTCGACGCCGACGGCAACCTGCTTGTCAGCGTCGGCGATCATGCGGAGGTTGCGAAGGTCCAAGACACGAGCAACACGCTCGGCACCATCGTGCGTCTGCACCCCAACGGCACGCCCGTGGCGAACAATCCGGGGGGCGAGCTGCACCCGGCGATCTACGCCTACGGCTTCAAGAACCCGCATGGCCTTGCCTTGGCCGAGGACAGCGCCCTCTGGGCCGCCGATCACGGCGGGGCCGGCGGCGACGAGCTCAACCGCGTCGAGATGGGCGCGAACTACGGTTGGCCGACACGAACGTTTGGCGGCGGCGATGCCCCCGGCGCGGGCCAGGCCTCCGCCGGCGCCTTCACGGAGCCGGTCTTCACCTGGGGCGTCTGGCCGGTCGTCGCCCTCTCGGGTCTCGAGGTCTATACGGGCGACGACTTCCCCAACTGGCGTGGTGACCTTTTCTCCGGTTCGCTCTCCCAATCTAGGCTGATTCGTTTCCTGCTCAGCGACGAGGGCAACGTCATCGGGACGGAAACCGTCTTGGACTTTGAGATCGGTCGCGTGCGGGACGTTCGGCAAGGCCCCGACGGCCGTCTGTACCTTCTGAATGACGAGTTGGAGGGTGGAGTTTTCCGCATCGACCCCGCGGAGTGAGGGGGGTGGATGGCCGCGCCCAAGTCTTGGGGATGGCTTGGCAGCGGTCCTGCCGTGCGCATCACTCCGCGAGCCCTCACCCGGCCAACCCACAAGTATCCGGTGGTTTGGATTGGTCGGGTGGGGTGCGGACGGCTGGCGCCGCATCACAAACTGTCATCCTTGGGGGCGCCTCAAAGAGGCGCATCCCGAGGATCCACGCCTGGGTTCCGTGCAGGCCGAGAAGTGGATGCTCGGAACTCGACCCTGGGCCTTCGGCCCTGTGGGTCTCGCCCAAGCATGACACGGGAGGAATACTCCCCCCTCCCCTCACGCGCCTGCCGGCGTCTCGGCGGCGAAGAGCGCGCGGAAGGCGGCGGCGGCCCGGTCCAAACGACGACCCTTACGCCAGGCCATGCCCACATCCAGCGTCGGCAGCGTCTCGACGAGTGCCCGCCGCTCGACGCGCAGGCCGTCCACCGTCCAGGGGCGGTAGACCACGTCGCTCAGCACCGTGATGGCGAGGCCGCTGGCGACCATGTTGCGCACCGCTTCGATGGAAATCGACTCGAAGGCCACCTGTGGACGGATACCGTGGCGCTTCCAAATCGACTGGGCCTGGCGCCCGGCCTCGTCCGCCTTGAGCAGCACCACGGGGTGATCGGCCAGGTCGGCGAGGCGGACGGAGTCCTGCACGGCCAGCGGATGGCCGGCGGCGGTCCACAGCCGGCGCGGCGAGCGGTGGAAGGTCAGGGTGCGCAGCTCGGCACGCCGTTCCAGGTTCGAGGTAAGAAGCAGCGCAAGATCGATGGCGCCCGAGAGCAGCATGGCCTCGAGCTCCGGCCGGTCAGCCTCGACCAACTCCACATCGATGGCCGGATGGGCGCGGCGGAGCTGCGCCAGCTTGGGAAAGAGAAAGTAGCTGGAGAGCGTGAAGGTGACGCCGAGCTTGAGTCGCCCGGCCACCGGGTCCTCGCTCTTGCGCACGCTGGCGAAGGCCTGGGACACCTGGTCCTGAATAGCGCGGGCGTGGGCCAGCAGCGCGTGGCCCTCGCGGGTCAGCAGTAGGCCGCTCGGCTTACGCTCGAAGAGGCTGACACCGAGCAGCGCTTCGAGGTCGCGCAGCGCAAGCGTCATGGCCGATTGGGAGACGTTGACCGCGCGCGCCGCCGCCGAGACCTGCCCCGCCTCCGCCGCAGCGAGGAAGTAGCGGAGCTGCTTCAAGGTGAAAGCCATTGGAAAAACTCATAATGACAAATAGTCAATTGAATTTCCAATGCTGCGCCGAGGCCGCTATGTCAAGTGCAGGACGTCTCGCAGAGTCTCTTTGGGAAAGGACGCGGACGATGGAAATCATGGCTTTCCTGATCGGCGCGGCGGCGCGCTTGAACCCCTCTTCGGACAAGGCCGCGATGGCTTGGGCGCAGGAAACGAATGCGGTTGGAGAGACCGATCGGCTCAATGAGCCTCAGACCCGGCTCAAGGACTGGCCGAGCCACTGGGCCGTTACGAAGTACCTTTGAGGGATGCTTCTCTCTTGCGCGGCCCCCAGCGCGGACTGTCATCCCGGCCAAGGGCTTCGCGTTAGCGAAGGCCGCGAGCCGGGATCCATTCATCGGCCTGCGCCCATCGTTCGACGGTCCGCGCCCAGGCGTTCCATGGACCCCGGATCAAGTCCGGGGTGACGATAGGGGATGCGGTGATCGCGTGCCCAAAAGCTGAGCCATCGCAGAGTAGCTTAAGCGCCGCGTCAGCACCTGCAGAGCACTCATCGCTTCCACTGCACCAACAGCATCCCAGAAATGACCAGCAAGGCGCCGATCACGCGCTGCGGGGTGATCGGCTGCTCCTTGTAGACGATGAAGCCGAAGTGATCGATCACTAGGGACGCGACGACGGCGCCGGCGACGGTGGTGGCGATGAAGGCCGCCGCGCCGAGCTTTGGCGCGATGGTGAGCGCGCTGAACACGAAGAAGGCACCGAAGAGGCCACCGGTCCAAGCCCACCAGGGCGCTTGCGCCAAGCTGGACATTTGCGGCACCGGCACCCGGGCGACCAGCATCAGAATGAAGAGAAAGGCGCTGGCCACCATTGTGTTGGTGAAGGCCGCGGTCAGCGGATGGCCGTTGTACTGAGCAATGGTGGCGTTGACGCCGGCCTGGATGGGCCCGGCGGCCCCGACCAGCAGGGCGATGAAAATCAGGAACAGGACCTCGAGCGACATCGGCGGCTTCTCTTTCGGCTGAAACGCTGTTCGGTCCAACCTAGCGCTGCCGTCGCACCGTGCCAGCCGCCGATCGTACGGGGAGCTATGCATGCAGAAGCACGGCTGTTGCCGCGCGAGCATCTCCAGCCAACCGCATCGACAGATCGCGGTTTAGAATTGTAGCGTTCCGGAAAGAAATGGACTCTGCGGAGAGCGACGCCGCCGGGTGCGAAGGCTCGACGAAAACGGACGACTAGCGAATGCTCGCTTCATTGCATTGGTCATTTGTCTCTTTGGGACTTATCCCTCTCGTGATCGGCGTGCTGAGCGCAGGAGGCACCGCATCGATCGGACGAGCCGCATTCATAGTCCGGTTTGTCGTGATTTTGGCCGTGCTTCTGTTCGGCCCATTCCCCGCCCTCTTCTTCTTGGTGCTTGAACCAGGGGGAACCGAACCTCAGCTGCCGGCCTCGGATTTCCTTTTCGCAGTCGTCATAGCGAGTGTCTTCGTCGCTCTGGTCGTCCTGCCGTTCCTGCTGGGCCGCTGGTCATCTCTTCGATTGAATGACATCGGCTGGTCGCGCCTGCTCGTACTTCTGTTCTACGTCCCGCTGGCCAACGTCATCTTGCTCATCGCGCTCTGCGTCGCGCCCGGCAGAGAGCCGGATGCTGCAGTAACCTGACGCAGACTTACTTGCTCGACTTCTTCTTCTGCTCTTCCGGGAAGATCCACATGGCGAAGATCATGAAGGCGCCGAGCGCCAGCGCCACCCAGGGCGTGACCTCCTGCCCCGCCGTGGACTGGAAGTAAAAGACGGCGACGGCCGCGATCACCACGACGATGGAAATCATGATCTTGAACTTGGCGGGCATGGCAGGTTCCTCCTTAAATGGTGCGGCGCCGCACGGCTAGGCGATCAGCACGCGCGTCAGAATCGTGAGCAGGACGGCCTGGGCAGCCATCAACGCGCAGAGCCCGAACAGGCCGCCGGCGAGTTTCTGCGGCAAGCCCTGAAACAGCAGCGGTCCGCCGAGCAAGGCGAGACCGGCGGCGATGAGGGCCGGCGCCCAAGCAGTGGCGAAGAGAATGAAGCCGAGCAGCAGGATGGCGGTCAGCACAAGGCTGGCGCTGGCCAGCAGCACAAGGACCTTGCAGCCCAGGCCGGCCTTCGGCAACGGCGCCTCCGATAAGGGAAAGCATCCGCTCAAAAGGACGCTGCCGTAGCCCATCAGCAAGCCACAGGCGGCAGCAATGGCCAGATGATCGAGCGCCACGGTCTCAGGCAAGCCGAGCACAGCCACTACCACGTCGTCCTCCGCGGGCGAAGCTTGACCCGTCTGGCAAGATCTCTAAACATACTACTCATATATCATGCATATCACAGGGACGCGCGTGCCGCCAAGCGGCGCGGGCAGCACCTGCAAGCAGACAAGCGGCGGAAGGGAGACGCGAGGGCATGCCCAAGGACAACGGCAGCGAGAAGAAGAAGCGGACGATCACCGAGATTCGGGACTCGAAGCACACCGGCGAGAAAATGGTCTACAGCTCCGTGCCCGACTACACCTCGGCGCGCTGGGCCGAGATGGCGGGTGTCGACGTCTGCGTGGTCGGCGACTCCCTGGCCATGGTGGCGCACGGCCATGCCAGCACCATCCCGGCCACCATGGACATGATGGTGATGCACGCCCAGGCCGTCCGCCGGGGCGCGCCGAAGACCTTCGTGCTCGGCTGCATGCCCTATCAGAGCTACAACACGGTGGACCGCGCCCTCACCAACGCGACGCGCTTCATGCAGGACGCCGACTGCGACGCCGTAAAGCCGCAAGGCGGCAAGAGCCAGGCGCACATTCTTCAGGCGCTGGTCGATGCGGGGATTCCCACCGCCTCCCACATCGGGCTGACGCCGCACACCGTCGCCATGTTCGGTGGCTTCAAGATCCAGGGCCGCACCGCCGAGGCAGCCATGAAAATCCTGGAAGATGCCTTTGCCATCCAGGATGCCGGCTGCTTCATGCTGGAGTTCGAGGCGGTCCCCGCCCCCATCGCCAAGGTGATCTCGGAGCAGCTTGAGATCCCGACCATCGGCATTGGCGCGGGCGCCGGAACGGACGGGCAAATCCTGCTGTCGTACGATCTCCTCGGTGTCTTCACGGACTTCAAGCCGAAGTTCACCAAGCGTTACGCCAACCTGACCGAAGTGGCCGTCAAGGGCCTGTCCGACTACGTGCGCGAAGTGAAGGAAGGCAGCTTCCCGGACGACGATCACAGCTACGGCGTCAACGAGGCCGAGTACGAGAAGTTCCTCGCTCTCGTGGAAAAGCGGCAGCAGCATTAGAGCGTCATCGCCGGCAAACAGCATCGAGCGCTTACCCGCGCCACCTTCGAGCCTGAAGAGTGAGCGGCGACCAAGGCCCCTTGCCAGGAGGTCTGGGTTAGCATACGCTAGATATATCAGTGGTACACGGCGCTCCTCTCCATGCGGGCGCCGAACAAGAAAAAGCACATCGGCGGCGAAGGGGATTCGCCGACCGGCGGGAGCGAGAGGGGAGGCAAAACGGGGCGATGAAAACCTACCGTGGAGACCGGACCCTGGATGGGCTCGACGTAACGGTCGACGGCACGCCGCTCGACCCGCGCTTCGACATCAAGACCATCTCGGAAAACGGCTTCGAATGGAGCTACGAGGGGCCGGAGCCGGCGCAACTGGCCCTGGCCATTCTGGCCGATCATCTCGGCGATGCCTCCGCCGCCCTTACCCACCACGAGACCTTCATGCAGGCCATCGTGGCGAACTTCAACAACGAGTGGGAAATGAGCGAAGAGGACGTGGGCGCAGCGCTCGCGAACCTCGGCTGCGTCTGAGGCAGTCGCTCGGCCGTTCGCAACTCTCCAAAAAAATAGAGAAAGGGAGGACAGACAACCATGACCGGATTATCCAAGCTGACAGGACTTTCAGCCGCGCTCGCATTGGCGGCCGGCGCCCTGACGTTCAGTGCCACGGCTGGCGCGCAGGAGCACTCCTTCAAGATGGCCACGGGCTGGGGCGGTGGACCGCTGATGGAGATCGGCGCCCAGGCCTTCGCCGACCGGGTGGAGCAGCTCTCCGACGGCCGCATCGAGATCGAAGTCTTTCCCGGCGGTACCCTCGGCCCGGCGCTGAAGGTCTCCGAGACCGTGCAGCAGGGCGTCGCCGACATGGGCCACACCTGGGTCGGCTACGACTGGGGTATCGACCCGACGGCGGTGCTGTTCGGCGGTTTCGCCGGGAGCTTCGACACCGAGCGGATGCTGCACTGGCTCTACCGCGACGGCGGCGCCGACCTGCAGGCCGAATGGCGCGATGAGAAGTTCAATCTCATCTCCATGCCTCTGTTCATCCGCACCTCGGAGGTCTTCCTGCATGCCCGCAAGCCGGTCCGCAGCCTGGAGGATATCAACGGCCTGAAGCTCAGGACCGCCGGCGCCTGGCTGGAGATCTCCCGCGGTATGGGCGCCGCCCCGGTCACCATGCCCGGCGGCGACGTCTATCCGGCGCTGGAGCGCGGCACCATCGACGCCACCGAGTGGGGTACCCTATGGGAGAACGTCTCCCCCGGCTTCCACCGGGTCACCAAGTACGTGATCATCCCAGGCGTGCATCAGCCGACGGCGCCTTTCGAGCTGGTCATCAACAAGGACGTCTGGAACTCCTTGTCCGAGGCCGATCAGCAGATCATCCGTGATGCGGCCTTCATGACCACCATGAACTCCTGGCTGACCATCGGGCAGGAGGACGCCAAGGCCATCCAGTTCTTCCGCGAGCAGGGCAACGAGATCATCGAGCTCGACCCGGAAGTGCAATACGCCGCGCGTGAAGCCGGCCTGGCCTGGGCGGAGGAAAAAGCGGCCGACAACCCGTGGTTTGCCCGCGTCCTGGAAAGCCAGAAGGCCTTCGCCGACCTCTGGTCCGATGCGAACAAGTACCGCAACGTGAAGGTCCGCGGGCAGTAGGCCTGCGGCGCCTAGGCCAAGAGGCAACACAGGTCTTTGAGTTGTTCCGGTGGTCACGGGCCGGGTGCGTCGCAAGGCGCCCCGGCCCGGCGGCCAGGCTATACTCTCGGGCAACAGCGACAAGGCTAGAGACGGACGACGGCAGGTAGCGCAGGCCCTATGGAGATTACCGTCAGACTCATCGAGCGTTTCACGGGAAACATTGGGTTTCTCGTCTCGCTCATCATCATCCCGCTCATCCTGGCGACCTGCTACGAGGTCTTTTCCCGCTACGTGTTCGGCGCGCCGACGATCTGGGCCTTCGAGCTCGGCTATATCCTGACCGGCGTCCACTTCCTGCTCGGTGCCGCCATCACCCTGATGAAGGGCACCCACATCCGCATCGACCTGCTGTACCAGCGCTTTTCGGACCGCACCAAAGCGGCAGTCGACATCACGCTCTACCTGCTGCTCTTCCTGCCCTTCCTCATCCTGCTCTGCGACGCCCTGCAGGACTATGCCCTGCGCGCCTTCATGAGTGGCGAGCGCACCGGCCAGTCGGCCTGGAACCCGCCGATCTGGCCCTTCCGCATGCTCATCACCCTCGGCTTCGCGATGCTGACGCTGCAAGTCATCGCGGAGATCCTGAAGTGCGCCGCCGTGCTGCGCGGCCGCCCCATCCGCAGCGCGGCGAAGGGCTGAGCGCCATGGAAGCCATCCTGATGTTTCCGGCGCTGTTTCTGCTGATCTTCCTCGGCTTTCCAGTCGCCTTCTCCCTGATGTCCGTCGCCTTCGTCTTCGGCTGGCTCACCTTCGGGCCGGCGACCTTCTTCCAGTTCACCCAGAAGGTCGAAGACATCGCCAGCAACTTCGTGCTGGCCGCGGTGCCGCTCTTCGTCTTCATGGGCGCCATGCTGGAGCGCTCCGGCATCGCCGAGAAGTTGTTCGAAGCGGTCCACCTCTGGACTCGGCGCCTGCCCGGCGGCTTGGCCATCGGCACCATCATCATGTGCATCATCTTCGCCGCTTCGACCGGCGTGATCGGCGCCACCGAGACCGTGGTGGGCCTGCTCGCGATCCCGGCGATGATGCGCTACAACTACTCGAAGTCGCTGATCTCCGGCACCATCTGCGCCGGCGGCTCGCTCGGTACCATCATCCCGCCCTCGGTCGTGGTGGTGGTGCTCGGCCCCATCGCCGACGTCTCGATCGGCGACCTGATGGTCGGCATGATCTTCCCCGGCCTCATCCTCTCCAGCCTTTACATCGTTTACATCCTTGGGCTCTGCATCATCCGCCCCGAGGCCGCGCCCCGCATCGAGCCCAGCGACGACGACCCGGACTTCGTCACCAAGCTGACGATCACGGTGAAGGCACTGGTGCCGCCGCTCTTGATGATCTTCGCCGTGCTCGGCTCCATCATGCTGGGCTGGGCCGCACCGACGGAAGCCGCCGCCCTCGGTGCCTTCGGTGCCTTCCTGCTGGCCATCGCCTACGGCCGCTTCTCGCTTGGCATGTTCAAGGAAGCGCTGATCAAGACGCTGACCATCACCTCGATGATCATGATGATCCTCTTGGGCGGCAGCCTCTTCACCGGAGTCTTCGCCGGCGCCGGCGGCATGGGCCTGATGCGGGACATGATCGAGGCGGTGCAGCTCAGCCACTGGGAATTGCTGCTGCTCTTCCTGCTGCTGGTCTTCATCGCCGGCTTCTTCCTGGAGTGGATCTCCATCCTGCTGATCTTCGTGCCGCTCTTCATGCCCTTCATTCACGAAGCCTGGGCGGCCAACGGCTACGGCGCCTTCTTCAACCCCGTGTGGTTCTGCATGCTGCTGCTGGTCATGGTGCAGTCGAGCTATCTGACGCCGCCCATGGCCCCGGCGATCTTCTACCTGCGGGGCATCGCTCCGCCTGAGATCACCCTGCGTCACATGTACAAGGGCGTGGTACCCTTCCTGGTCATCCAGGTCATCGCCTTGCTGATCGTCATGGCCTTCCCGCAGACGGCCCTATGGCTGCCCGATCAGCTGCTCGGCTTCGATTAATGCCCCTCAAGAAGGAGTTTGGCCCATGACACCCGAGGACATTCTCAAGGTTCCCGCGAAAGTGCTCAGCCAGTCGCAACGGGAGTCCTACTTCGAGGACGGCTACCTGCTGGTGGAATCCTTCATCGAACAGGACTGGCTCGATAAGCTGCGCGCCGCCATCGACGCCCAGGTCGAACGCAGCCGGGCGGTCGCCGCCTCCGACGCCGTCTTCGATCTCGAGCCCAGCCATAGCGCCGAGGCCCCTCGCCTGCGCCGCGTCTCGAGCCCTTGCGACGAAGATCCGGTGTTCTGGAACTATCTCATCCAGTCGCGGCTTGGCGACCTGCTCGAAGATCTACTGGGACCCGACGTCAAGTTCTTCCAGGCCAAGCTGAACTTCAAATGGGCCAAGGGAGGCGCCGAAGTGAAGTGGCATCAGGACGTGCCTTTCTTCCCCCACAGCAACGATGCGGTGCTGACCTGCGGCACCTATCTCTACGACTGTGGACCCGAGCAGGGCCCACTCGGCGTCATTCCCGGGAGCCACAAGGGCGAGATCTTCGATCACTACGCAGCCGACGGGACCTGGACCGGCGATATTCAAGCCGACGACCTCGGGCGGATAGACGGCAGCAAAGCCGTCTACCTGGAAGGACCGGCGGGCTCCGTCACCCTGCACAACTATCGGACCGTCCACGGCTCGCGCCCGAACAACTCGGACATCGGCCGGCCGCTGCTGCTCAACGTGGTCTCGGCCGCCGACGCCATGCCCTACACCTTCAACCCCCTGCGCTCCCAATACGAGCAGCAGATCATCCGCGGCAAGCCGGCCAAGTGGGCGCACCACGACGGGGGCCACCGTCTCATTCCGCCCGACTGGAGTGGCGGCTACACCTCCATCTTCGCGCTCCAGCAAGGCGAAGCAGCCGAATAGCACTCACCCCGGCGCGGAACCGAGAGGTAAGACAGGGCTTGAGTTTTTCTGATCTATCTGTAATATATCAGATGAATTGCTTTGCTGGAGCCCGGCAGCCGTCGGCTGCCGGGGGTTTGCCAAGCCGGAACGGCCGGACGGCCGAAACACTGTGAGTCGGGAGACTTCAATGGAACTTGCCACGACCGAGATGAGCGATCGCCAGCGGGCCTTCCGCGGCGAGTATCGCAGCCGCATCGCCGGCTGGTACAATGGTTGGCTGCACATCGCCGTCATCTACACCATCGGCTTCGCCGCCTTCTATATCTACGTCTCGAACATCTCCAACGTGGCGTGGTGGGAATGGCTGACGGTCCCCATCGTCTTCCTGATCTGCAACATCTTCGAGTGGTTCCTGCATCGCCACGTGATGCACCGCCCGCTGCGCTTTCCGGGCCTGCGCGCGATCTACGCGCGCCACACCCTGACCCACCATCAGTTCTTCACGGAGAACGAGATGCGCTTCGCCCATCAGCGGGATTGGCGCGTCACCTTCTTCCCGCCCTACGCCCTGGTCGTCTTCATCCTGATGTCGATCCCGGGGGCGCTGCTGCTGGGCTGGCTCATCTCGCCCAACGTCGGTTGGCTGCTGATGTGCACCACCACGGGCATGTATCTGATCTACGAGTTCATGCACTTCTGCTGCCACGTGGAGGAGAACTGGTTCGTCCGCAACATGCCCTTCGTGAACACCATCCGGCGGCATCACACGGCGCACCATGATCAGTCGATCATGATGGAGCGGAACATGAACCTGACCTTCCCGATTGCCGACTGGATGTTCGGCACCTCGGACCTCGACCGTGGACTGCTGGGCCATATCTTCAACGGCTACAGCACCAAGCATGTGCGCAAGGACATGCGGCGCACATCCCGCACGCCTCGAGCCGAAAACAGGCGGGCTGAGAAGGATGTCGACGGAGCGGTCGGCGCCACCGCTTAAGAGCCAAGTTACTAGCCTTGTCTTTGTCGGCGGCGGCGACCTGTTGGCCGCCGCCGTCTTGTTTTGCTGAATAGCCCAAAGGGGTTTTGTGCCCTACTGCCGCGCCAGGCCTTGTTCCAGGGCCAAACAGGCATTGTCTTTCTCGTTTCCTCCCCCAGCAAACGGCAGCAGAGAACCGAGCAGACTGAGCGGGCTGGTGACGATGTCGCGGAGCGTCCTCACGGCCGTTCCGCCCGTGCTCACGACGATGTCCGGCGAAGCCAAGGGGCCACGGATCGCAAAGGGCGTCGAGCCGGACAGAGCGACGCCTCTCTTCGGCTCCGGATCCACTTCGGTATCGATAAACTCCTTGTCGAGATCGATCGTGCCGACTCCCAGCGCACGAACGTTCGGCGTGTCGAGCAAAAGCGCCTCGCTCTCGGCCAAACCATCCTGAACGTCGAGGCGAACGATCAGGCAGTTCATATCCGAGTAGCCTTGCCGCGCGTCGGCCGTGAACAACCAGCTCACGATGTTGGTTGCCGCAAGGCGCAAAAGACCGGTCCTTACGTGGCCATGCTGAAGCGCCAAGTCGAACTCGCCTGTCAGGCTCGACGCGATATCGTGCGGCGACTCACCGGTGCCGGCGAGATCGACCAGCAGGTCCATATCGCCATCCAACGGCACCTCGACTTCCGTCTGCGCAAGGAAGTCGCCGAGGTCGACGTCATCGGCGGCAAGCGCAAGGCTCTGCTTCGGCGTCTCTCCCCTGGCATCGATGGAAAGGCTCGCGTCGACCTGGCCACCGACGAAATTGAAGGCCAGCGGCTCGACTGTCAGCAGCCCGTCCTTAACGCTGACCCGCCCTTCGACCCGGTTGAGATCGAGGTGCACGCCCTCGACATCCTCCAGCAGAATTTCGAGCTCTAGATCGAAGTCGCGCAGCGCCTCGAAGCCGATAGGCTCAACGCCGAACACGCGCTGGCTTTGCGGCGCGCCATCGCCACTTCCCGCTTGCCCCAAATCGCCTTCGTCCTCGGGCTGCGGCGTCAGGCCTATATCGACCAGCCGCAAGCGGGGAGACGTCAGCTGCGCCTGCAGTATCGGCCTGTCGTCCTTCAAGGTTCCAGAGAAGGTGCCGATGAAATCCGTCTCTCCCAGTCGAAGTTTGCCGTCGGCACGCGTCAGCTCGTCGCTGCCCGAGGCCCGACCGTCAAACTCGAGACTACTGAACGAGTCCATGCTCAGCCCGAACTCGCGACCGAGCTGGGGCAGGTCCGGCACGCTCAGCATCGCCTCCATCCACAGCTCGTCGCGTTGCCTGAGGTCGTCGAACACGCCCTTGACGGACAGCGAAAAGAGCGACGTGCCCTCGATCTCCGCACTAATCGCTTCGAGTCCGATGCTGCCATCGGAGTCGGAGAGCTCGAAGTTGCCTTGAACGCGACCGAGTCCCGGCGCGACGCCGTCGCCATCCGTTCCGATCAAAGCTTCGGTCGGCACATCGAAATCGCCGGCCAGCGATAGCGCGCGCAATGCGACGAGGTCGCCAATGTTGCCTGTCACCTGAACAACAGGGCTGTCTTCGGACCCTGCCGCGACATCGATTCCGTTCAGGAGAAATCTCCTCCCGCGGTCCTTCAAAACCGCTTTGGCCCGCACCGGACCAAGCTCCGGCAACGCTACTTCGGCGAGCGTGGCCACGGCCTCGGTGGTGGGCGAACGGGCCTCCACGTTTACAGACAAGCCGGCCAGCGAAATGTCATCGCCGCCTAACGTTAAGCGTTCCAAGCTGCCGGTCGCAGCAACCGTCAAACCGTCCGGCCCGTCAGCTGCAGCTTTCAAATTGGCGATCGAAAGAACCTCGAGACTCCCAGCGGCAGCGAAGCGGCCGTTAACGTTGCTTAGTGATGGGGTGTCGTCGGGCAGGAACGCTGCAAAGGGCTGCAAGGTCGGGCTGGAGAAGCTGACCTCCAGCGCCACGGACTCCAACAGAGGTTCGCGCTCGGGATAGAGCGTCCCCAGAGTTCCGTTTGCGCGAATGCGAGGACCGCCCTCCTCGCCAAGCGCAATGTCCACGTCGTCCAAGGCATAGCCATCGCCATCGGGAAAGACGCGAACGCTGGCTAAAATCGGCCCGAGCTCAGGCAGCATTTCGGCCAGGCGGGAACTGGATGCCAGCGGTTCACGGCCGAGTGCGCCGTCGATGTGCGTGAGCAGCGATTGCGAGGCTTGTCCATCGACCGGCAGAGCATGCGTTGCCTGATAGCGCTCGATCGCAGTCCGCGTCTTCGGCCCCATCTTCCCGTCAGCCGCTCCCGGGTCCTGTCCGGCCTCGGCGAGCGCGGTCTGGATGAGTGCGATCAGCTCAGCGCGGCTGAGCGTGATCGCCGACGCCTCTTCAGGCAGCTCTGCCGCGTCGGCGACCAGGGTATCGTAGAGCTCCAGGATAGGACGTAGCTGGCTTGCCTGGGCCGAAACCGTGATGTCGGGCTCGAAAGAGAAGGCGAAATCCTCGGCTGAAAACCGCGCGATTCGGCCCGTCAGATCCAGCTCGGCTTGGGCGAAGGCATCCGCGTCCAACTCGCCGGACTGAAGGACAATCTCGTCTTGCTCCCACACCAGCTCGGCGCTGGCGCGCAGGGCCCCGATCTTCGGCAGTTGGTGCTCGAGGAGCCGTTCCAGCGGCGTCCTATCCGGCAAAAAAAGCAAGGCCGTCGCCTCGAAGCGGGAGTCAGACGACTCGCCACCGGCAAGATCGAGCGTCCCGTCACCTTTCACCGTCAGCTGGACACCGGAGCCGTACAGAAGCTGAGCCTGCAGCCCCTCGATGTTGGGCTTGAGCGCGTCGCCGGTCACGCGGGCGGAAACATCAAGCGAGGTGTCTTCCTCAGCATCCTCCTCGTACCGCCGCTCCACGGCGCCGATCCAGTCCAGGCCCTCTGAGCCAAGCGCGCCCGAAACCTGCAAGTCGACGCCTTCGCCCGTGTTCAGGTTCGCGACGCGTCCAGAGGCTCTGAGCTCCTGGCCCGCTTGGTCGACAAGCGACACGACGATGTCCTCGACCGCCAGAGCGTCCAAGTCGCCGACGAGCCGCGCGGCCGCCTCGGCGCGACCTGTCAGCGGCACATCCAGATAAAGGCTCTGGAACACCCGTTCGATGGTTGGCGTATGCAGGGTGACCGCAACATCAGCGCCCTGCCCCGCGGGCAGATCGGCAATCGTGCCATCGACGTCGAGCGTCACGCTCGTCGATTGCAGCGTCAGGGCTATGGGATAAGGCTCGGCGGCCTGCAGTGCGTCCTCGATAGAGCCATAGGCGCCGGTGATCTGCACGGGCCGGCCATTGACGCTTCCTTCGCCGGACACATCGACGCCGGTTCCGGCGCCCCGCTCCTCCTTGACGAGTTGATCGATCACGATCACCAGGTCTTCGTCCCCCTGCCGGTCGCGATAGGTCACGGAGATATCGCTCAACGCATAGAACTCGACGATCGGATAGAAACCGCTTCCTTGGGCCTGGTCGCCTGGCTCGTCGCGCCCGTCAGCAGCAATCAGCCAGTTGCCTTCTCCCGACTCGGAGGTCTCCAGATCGACGGTCAACCCCTCGACAACCAGTCTCGGCAGCCGGACGACGCCTGAAAAGAGAGGCAGCAGCGCAAGCTGCACTTCTATGCGTCGGGCCCTGGCCATCTCCGGCGTACTCGCCCAAGAGGCATTCGCCATCCAAACGTCTGTTGCGATGAGGGTGGGCTCGAGCCCCATCTCGAGGCTATAGGAGCCATCGACCACGATCTGACGGTCGATATTGCCTTCGATCGCCTGCTTCAGAGCCCAGCGATAGAAGGGATCGCCGGCGGTCGCCAGGAAAACGGCGCCCGCTGATAGAACGACAAGCAGCCCGGCGAGACACCAAAGAAGGACTTTCGCTATCCGTCGCACAATTGCAGCCTGACTCCAAGGGCAACCCCGAAGTACTCTTCCAGTCAAACTTGCTCTGGCGGTGCTTTATCGGCAAGAGGGGCGCTCCGCCGCCGCGGCCATACAGCTCGAATCGGAACCGGGAACAGACTTGGCTTCTTCACAAGCCGGAGAGGCGCACCGGCCCGCCATCTATGTCAATTCACTCGCTGCCGGGCGTGGCGCCGAGCGCGTCATCTACAACCTGCTGACCAGCTTTGCCAAAGAAGGCAAGAGCGTCGACCTCTTGATCGAGGATGGCGAAGGAGAACTGTTCGCGGCGCTGCAACGGCAGGCGCCGCAGGTCCGCATCCAGTTTCTGCGCGGCGGCAACTGGCAGGAACGGCTGTCGTGGTTGACCTGCTGGCTGGCGCTGGCGGCAGAGCTGCTGTCTGGCCTGGCATCCGGCCAGCGCCTGGCCGACTTCAAGGCCTGCGCCATCATGGCGGAGAAGGAACGCCCACCGCTCTTCGCCCTGCGGCGCTATTTGAAGCGCGAGCAGCCGGTCACGATCCTCTCCTTTCTCAACGATGCGAACATCGCCCTTATGCTCGCCGCCTGCCTGGGCAAGAACGGCACGCGCTTCATTCCCAACGTGCGCAATCACATCTCTGCCGGCGCCAACGCGCTGAAGTCGAAGCGGATGCGCGCCATGTCCGGCGCCATGCGTCGGCTCTTCCGCCGCGCCGACAGGGTGGTCGTGCCGGCCGAAGACCTCCGCCAGGACGTGGCCGAGATCACCGGCATCGCGCCGGAGCGTATCGAACGCATCCTCAATCCGATCGATCTTGCAGCCGTCGAAAAACAGGCGGCGGAGTCGCCGGAGCATCCCTGGCTGGACCCAAAGGAAAACACGCCGGTCGTTCTAGCGGCCGGAAAGTTGAAGCCGCAGAAGGACTTCCCAACACTTCTGAAAGCTTTTGCTGAGCTGCGCGCCCGAAGGGACTGCCGCCTCGTCCTGCTCGGCAGCGGCCCCTTGGAAAACGATCTCCGGAAGCAAGCCAAAACCCTTGGAATCACTGACGATATCTCGTTTCAGGGTCACGTCGACAACCCTTTCGCTTATCTGGCCCGGGCGCAGGTCTTCGTTCTCTCCTCCGCCTGGGAAGGCCTGCCCAACGTGCTGATCGAGGCCTTGGCCTGCGGCTGCCCCGTGGTCAGCACCGACTGCCCTGGCGGCGCTTCGGAAATCCTGGAAGCCGGTCGCCACGGCCGTTTGGTCCCGGTCGGCGATGCGGCGGCCATGGCAGAAGCAATTCAGGCAACGCTCGAGGCCTCGCCCCCTGCCGAGGCGCTGCGGGCGCGCGCCGCGGATTTCTCCATCGAGCGGGCCGTGGAGGCCTATGCCAAGCTGTTGTTCCCGGCTGAAGCGGCCCCCTCAGACGAAGTGTCGCGCTGACGAAGGTCTTGCAAAAGCGGCGATTCTCATTGAAGGGAATGGGTTGAAGCCTCTGCGGCCGATCATCACCTGATCGGGTTATCGTCGTCAGGACAGCAGGGGAACCGAACTAACCGCCGATGAAACATCGCCTCGCCCTTCTCCAGCCGATCTGGAGCAGCCTGTGGAAGAAGACCTCCCGCAGGGCGATCCTGACGCTGTTCTTCTTCCTGTCGCCGGCGAAGAAGCATCGTCTGCAGCGCCGGCTGCGCGGCCGCGAGCAGCTGCAGACCTTGCGCCAGGCGGACTGCGCCGTGGTGTCTTTCGGCAAGAGCGGGCGGACCTGGCTCCGCGTCCTGCTCTCGCGCGTCTACCAGCTCAAGCACGGGCTGCCGGAGAACTGCCTGATCAGCTTCAGCAATCTCAACCTGGTCGAGCCCGCCGTCCCCAAGATCTTCTTCACCCATGACAACTACCTGAAAGACTACTCGCCGAACGGGGACAGCAAAGCCGATTACCGCGACAAGAAGGTGGTTCTGCTGGTCCGCCATCCGGCCGACGTCGCCGTCTCTCAGTATCACCAGTGGCGCTACCGCATGCGTCCGCACAAGAAGACGCTGAACCGCTATCCCGGCGAGGGCGAGGACGTGGCGATCTTCGACTTCGTCGCGCACCACGACGCCGGCCTCACCCGTGTCATCGATTTTCTGAACGGCTGGGCCGAGGCGATTCCGAACATGTCACAGCTGCTGCTGGTGCGCTACGAGGACCTGCGTGCGGAGCCGGAAGCGACCCTGGCGCGCATTCTCGACTTCATCGGCACGCCAGGCAGCGAAGCCGAGGTACGGGAAGCGGTGGCCTTCGCCGACTTCGAGAACATGAAGAAGCTGGAGAGCGGCAAGACCTTCCGCCTGAGCGGTGGGCGGATGCAGGCGCGCGACGCCAGCAACCCCAACAGCTACAAGGTCCGGCGCGGCAAGGTCAGCGGCTACCGGGACTATTTCACCGATGAAGAGTGCGCCGAGATCGATGCACAGGTCGCGGCGCGCCTGTCGCCCTACTTCAGCTATGGGGCGATCGAAACAGCCGAGCCTGCCGAGCAGGCAACGGCCGGCTGATCTGACAGGAAGCGAGGGAAAGATGACGAACGGCATGGAGCCAAAGGCGGATGGGGCCGGGCCGGCTTCGTCGGACAAGGCGACGAAGCCCTGCGTGTTCATCCACACCAACCACAAACAGTGGGTCGGGGCGCTGGTCTCCCAGTTCTCGATGAAGCACAACAGCCCGAACGCCGACGCCTTCGACGTGCGCATCATCGACACCAAGGACCATGCCTTCCTGCGCGCCAAGGAAGGTCAGACCTACCTGCGCAACGGCCTGGAACGGGAATGGCTGGTCGACGACCTGCAGTCTTTCACGCCGCTTCGCTTCATGCCGCCGAAGCTGATGGGCTATCAGGGTCGCGCGATCGTGGTCGACCCGGATGTTTTCGCTGTCGGCGACGTCTATGAGCTCCTGACCCGCGACATGGAAGGCAAGGCGCTGATGTGCCGGGCGCGGAAGGGCAAGAAGGAATACGCCAGCAGCGTTATGCTGCTCGATTGCGCCAAGCTGACCCACTGGGACTGCGAAGCCGAGTTCAACGAGATGTTCGACTTCAAGCGGGACTACATGCAGTGGATCTCCTTGAAGTGCGAGGATCCTGAGACCATCGGGATCTTCGAGGACGAGTGGAACGACTTCGACCGCCTGACCGATCGAACCAAGCTGCTGCACAACACCAAACGGCAGACTCAGCCCTGGAAGACCGGCCTCAAGGTCGACTACACCCCGCCGCTGAAGGCCGGTAGCCTGCTCAGCTGGCTGCGCCGCAAGCGGGAGGACCTCTTCGGCCGCTATGGCATGCGGGGCAGCTATAAGCGCCACCCCGACCCCAAGCAGGAGCAATACTTCTTCCAGCTTCTCCGGGCCTGCCTGGACGCCGGCGTGGTCAGCGAAGAGCTGCTGCGCCAGGAGATGTCCCAGAGCCACATCCGCAAGGATGCCTTCGAGGTGATCGCCGGGGTGCCTCCCTTGGCGACGGCGAGCTAAGCCTAGCGGTGTTGCCGAACCCGGCTGGTTTGCAAGTCATCCCGGCTTTTGCTAACGCCTCGCGCGATTTGACGCGTTTCGCGTGAAGATATCTTCACTACGGCCTTCGATTGGGTCTTCCAAATGCTGAACCTCAGTGACGGCGTAAAGAAGTGGTTGGTGCTGTTGCCGACCGCTCCGCTGCCGACATCCTGGCGGGTCTCCAGCCGCCGCAAGCTTCTGGCTGATCTCGAACTGGCCAAAGCCGAGCGCACCGATCTCCTGATCATCGGCCATCCCAAGAGCGGCAACACCTGGCTACGCACCATGATTTCGCGCATCTATCAGGTGCGCTTCGGCTTGCCCGCCGATGTCATCATCACCTCGGACGAGCTGGCCCGCCGTCATCCCAGCGTGCCCCGGGTTTCGGCGACCAACGGCGTCTATAGCTACGAAGGCGCGGTGGGCGAAAAGCTGGCCGTCGGCACGCCCGACAACCTCTTGCGCCACAAGGCCATCGTCATGCTGGCGCGCAACCCTTGCGACATCGCCGTGTCCTGGTTCTTCCAGTTCACCAAGCGCCAGTCCAAGCACAAGCAGGAACTGATCAACCATTCGATCGCGCATCCGATCGACCGCCATACCGTCTCCATGTGGGACTTCGTACGGCACAGCGACATCGGCCTGCCCTTCCTGATCGACTATCTCAACGCGTGGGAGCGCAACGTGCAGGCGCTCGAGAACGCCGAGCTGATGCGTTACGAAGAGTTGCGGACAAAGCCGGAAGAGACGCTGATGCGCATCGTCTCACGCATCGACCCCTCGGTGACTGCCGAGGAAATCCAGGAGGCCGTGCGTTTTGGCTCCTTCGATCACCTGCGCAAGCTGGAGAGCGAAGGCTTCTTCAAGCAAGGCGGCCTGACGCGGCGCAACGCCGGCGACCCCAATTCCTTCAAGGTGCGTCGCGCCAAGATCGGCGGCTACCGCGACTACTTCACGCCGGAGCAGATCGCCGAGCTGGAAGGCTTGATGGCCGAGCGGCTCTCCCCCACCCTGGGCTACACGCCAGTGGAGGAGCCGAAAAGCCAGTCGGCGGGATAAGCTTGCCCCAGAACGCCCTTGCCCCAAGCGACCGAGACGGCTCGACCCCCGCCCAGGTCGACCAGCCCAGCGTCTGGCTCCTGCTGAGCGAGAAGCGCGGCGACAACGGGCAGGTCGAGGTCTTAGCCGAGGCACTCGGCTGGACCTGCGAACGCAAGTACTTCGCCATGCGCGCGCCCTATGTCTACGGCAAGCCGCGGGTCAAAGCCTCGCTCCACCACATCGACCCAGCCGAGTCCGACGAGCTGAAACCGCCCTGGCCTGACCTGATCATCACCGTCGGTCGCCGGCCGACCATGGTGGCGCTCTGGATCCGAGAGCAGTCCGGCGGCAGGACCAAGATCGTGGTGGTCGGCAAGCCCTCCGGCCGATTGCAGTGGTTCGATCTCATCGTCTCCAGCCAGGAGAATGCGATTGCGCCCTATCCCAACGTCACCACCGTGACCTTGCCGCTGATGCGGGTCGACGAAGCCAAGATCGCCGAGCAAGGCGCGCTCTGGAAGGCGCGCTTGGAGGCGCTGCCCCGGCCGCTGATCGGCGTGCTGGTCGGCGGGCCGACCCGACCCTTTGTCTACAAGGACAAGATGATCGAGCGGCTGCTGCAGGTCTGCCGCAACATCGTCGAGAAAAAGGGCGGCACCCCCTATGTCACCACCAGTCGGCGCACGCCCAAGCGCGTCGCCGAGGCGCTGGAAGCCGGGCTGCCGCCGGAAGCCAAGCTCTTCACCTGGTCGCCCGAGGCGAGCGACAATCCCTATCAGGGCCTGCTTGCCACAGCAGACGGCTTCGTCGTCACCGCCGACAGCATCTCCATGGCTGTGGAGGTAGCGCAGCTCGGGAAGCCGCTGGCCATCCTGCCGGTGACTTTGGGGGCAATCGGCACCATCGATCAGTATCGCCGCAACTTCATTCGCTGGGTTTGCGCACCTGGTGGGAGCGGCTTACGGCATCTGTTCGCGAGGGCGCTCTATCGGGCCCACCTGATCAACCCGACGCGCAACTTCGACGCCTTCTATCAGCTGCTTTTCGATCGCGGCCTGGCGGTGCCGGCGGGGCAACCCTTCGCCGATAAGCCGGGCGCGCTTCCGGATGACGTCCCCGCCGCGGTCGCGCGCATCAAGGCCCTGATGGAGTCAGGTTAGCCGACGCTGCGGGCCGAAGCTTCGGGCTCGGCTTCAGGGAGATAGCCGAACAGCGGTCCGGGGCGCCGGGCCATCAGTTCGTCGATGGCGGCAAGCTGCGCGTCGTCGAAGTAGTCGCGGTAGCCGCCGACCTTCGCGCGGCGCACCTTGTAGGAGTCGGGATTGGCCTTGTTGCCGGGCAAGAGCCGCTGACCGTGCCCGCTGAACACCCGGTCCTGCTCCAGACGCTTCATGTTGTCGTAGGAGGCAAAGGCCACCGCCTCTTCGACGTGCGCCTCGGTGAAAGGCAAGCGGAAGAACTCGAGAACCCGCGACAGCTCCCGTCCCGGGTCGGCCCGCATGTCCTCATAGCGCACCACGACGGACTCCTTCACCTTGGGCAGCTCCCGCTGCCACATCTCGAAGAAATCCAATACCACCGGGAGCCCGGCATCGGCCGACATGATGAAGTCGAAGAGCTCCACCTCCGTTCCGTGCGGCGGATAGCGGTTGAGCATTTTCTTTCGCGGCAGCATGCGGTATTTCCATTGGAAGTATTGCGACACGGCCACGTCGCGCGGGTCGCGCACCAAGAGAACGACCTTCTTGTCGTAGAAGTCCGCCTTGCTGTCCCAGTGCCCGGTGTAGTCGCGCAGATAGTTGCCGTGGGTGAAGAAGAGGCTCGGAAGCGTCGGGTCACGCCGCTTGAAGTTGTCGAACTCCAGCATGGTGTCTTTACCGGCACCGGCGAGCTGTTGGAAGACGCGGGAAAGCATCACCCTAAGCCAGGTCCGCCCGCTCTTGCCGAATGACATCAGGATATAGTCCGCCCGGCGGGCCTTGGAGAACTCTTCGCGGCCGCGCAGCCAGCGCTCGATCGACCTCTGCCGCGGCTTGGGCAGCCATAGGCAGGCACCGACCACCGCATAGCGGGCTGCAACGGAGAGATTATCAAGCATGACGGACACGTGATGCTGAACTGAGCAAAACGAAGGTGTTTGCAGGGATTGCGACGCTTATGTCATGCCATACGCTTAGCAGTGCGTAAACGCGTTCCTGCCAGCAATTGAACATGGCGCGGAGAACCATGCCTCGGCACTGGAAACGTCCTCCTGACGATGGATAGGAAATTCATGTGCAACTCACAATGAACTCATGTACAATTCACGGAAAGAGCCGAAAGAGTTGTGTTATTTGCCAATACTAGAACGATGGGTTAGCGTGCCTTCCAGTTTCGGGGCGGGATTTCTCAACCAACCACATCTCTCAGCAAACTGATGCAAGCTCTCAAAGCGATCGTAGTCGACTCGGACCTTCATTCCGCAGCCAGCGCCGCGAGCCTCAATCTCCGTGCCTTGGACGCTACGGCGCTGCAGTGCGACCCTTTCGACTTTATCGTCGTGCCCGACTTCGTGCGCCGAGATGCTTTGGACGCGATCATTCGTGACTATCCGGATATCAACGGCCCCGGCAACTTCAAGCTGGAGAAGCTGGACTACGGCCCAGCCTTTGCTGCACTGATCGCCGAGCTGGGACAGCCGGCGGTTCGGAACCAGATCGCTGCAAAGTTCGACGTCGACCTGAGCGACTGCCGGCACAGCGTCACCGTGCGGCGCTATAGCGACCAGACCGACGGCCGCATCCACGTCGATCATCCCAGTAAGATCATCACCATGCTGGTCTACATCAACGAGTCCTGGGATTCGGGCGAAGGCCGGCTGCGCTTGCTGCGCAACGACAGGGACATTGAGGATTACGTGGCCGAGGTACCACCGAACGCCGGGACGATGATCGCCTTTCGCCGCAGCGATACCTCCTTCCACGGCTACAAGCCCTTCGTCGGCGAGCGCCGCATGATCCAGATGGCCTGGGTGCGGGAAAACACGTTGACGCGCTACGAGCGAAGCTTGAGCCGCCTGTCGAAGCCGTTGCGCCGCCTGCTCAACATGAGCTGAGCCCTCGCGGGCCTTTTCTCGCGATCCCTGCTCAGCGCAGGTGATTGCCGCCAATCCAACCGACCAGCGACATGCGGGTGCCGCGCAAGACCGGCTGCACCCGGTGCAGCAGGTATGAGGGGAAGATACACATGCAGCCGCGAGCGCGCGGAAGCTCAATCTCCTTGTGGCCGCTCAGGATCTCGACGGCGCCGCCTTCGTAATCGCCCTCATCCGTGAGCTGCACGATCAGGCTGAGCTTGCGGATGCTGTTGCGGCCATTGCCGAAATCGATGTGCCAGCCATAGAAGTCGCCTTCGCCGTAGCGGGTGATCTGCAGCGGCTCGGTGAAGCCCGCCAGCTCCATGCGAAAGTGCTTGGCGTTGACCGCCTGCACCTGTTGCGCCAGCTTTTCGAACAGCCAGGCATTCTCCGCGTCTGGCTTGAGCCACTGGATGCGGCTCGAGCGGACGTTCGCATCGCGGGCTCCGGCCGCGCCGGCATCCTGGAAGTCAGTTCCGAGGGCAAGAATGCGTCGGCATTCCTCTGCATCGAAAACGCCGTCGAATGCGGCGACCGGCAACCATTCCTGCAGTGTTTGAAGCTGGCGTTGCATGACCTGCGGCCCTCACTCTGCCCCGTTTCGCCTCTAGAAGAGCGCTCATCCAGCGACATGCGCCGTCGGGAGACGAGCCACAAGAGGATAGATGCGTCCGCAGAGTCGATGGTAAGCACGGCGGCCTGCTCGGAGGAATAGCGCCGCCGCGCCAGCTGACCACGGACCGGGTCTGCTACGCGCGTAGACTTAAAAGCGATCTAGCACAGTGCGGCTGCAAAGCTGCAAACTCATCCAGATCCACCTCGCAAGCACGTCATGCTTGCGACAGCACATCGTACCGATCCCGCAACCTCGTCAGACATCTGTCCGGTCGGCCAGCTTTTGCGCCCTGTCGGCCGCAGCCTGCGCAAGAACGGACTGCTGCTTAAGGGTCTTTAACGCCTTGGCAATCTGCTCGCGATAGACGGCGGCCTGCTCCCTGGTGGTGGCCTTAGCGCCGAGTTTCGTCAACGCCTCTTCGATCTCCTTGACGAGCCCGCGGGCCTGGGACTCCGACTGGTGCGCCTCCGCATAGGCCTTTCTGGCGCCCTCGGCGTCGGTAGCAGCAAGCTCTATGGCCATGCTGTCACCGCCACTCTCTTTAGCCTTATCATAGGCTGTCTTTGCCTTGTCTGCGGCGTTCTTGGCGCGCTGCACATCGGTGCTTACTGCACCCATAAGCGCGCGCGCTTCTTCGAGTTTGGCGGGGTCCTTGCCGGCTTCGACGTCAGCGCCAGTATCCCCAGCGCCCTTCTGATCGCTGGCTTCCGTAGATCGGCTGCCAAAGTAAAAGCCGACCACAGCGGCAAGGGCGGTCGACAGGACGGTTATAACCTGCTTGATGAGGTCGAGCCTGGCCTGGTTGTTGCTGCGGTCGGCTAAGTGGAGCGTGCGAACCTCGACTTCGACCGGTTTTCCCTCCTCATCTTTGACCAGGTTTCCCTGCTCATCCCTGACCGGTTGCTTTTCCACGGTCCAGAAGACCACGATCTCCGGACCGAGGGCCTCTTGAATTTCTTCCAAGTCGGCTTCTGCGCCTGGAGGCAACTCATGGGGCGTAAGCTCCAGCGTCGGCTGAATGCTGGCCCGATCTATCCAATAGATGCTGCCCATCAGAAAGGCGACGAGGAGGCCCAAGGCGATAACGGCGCGCACCGTGCCCCGCGGCAGCCCAAAGGCATAGCGAACGTCGAGTGCGTCGAGACCGCGAAAGGCGACAGCGATACCGAATAACAGAATGGCGAAGCCGGCAATGCCAAGAAAGGCAAGCGCGATCATCGTCGTCGTCGTGAGCGTGTTTCCCGTAAGCAACGACACCAGGTAGGCAAGCGCTGCGAGATAGACCAGGACGAGAAGGACGGCAGCCAAGAGGCCCGACTCCTTGCTCCCGTTCACTGCGGCGGCGCTGGACAGGAGAGAAAGGTCGGTCGGTCGGTCGCGCAACTTGCCGATAACGGCAGTGGCAGCGGCAAGACCGACTAGGCCGAGAGCGACTGAGGCCGCTCCGTCTGGCCACCACTCAAATGCATCATCGAGGGCCGGCCAACCCAGGTAAACGGCGACTGGAAGGCAGACTATGGCAACTAGGAGCGGGTGCAGGGGATTCGCAATCATCGCATCACCATGATCTCGTAACCCAAGGGCTCTTCAAATTGACCCATTTCTTCATCCAGCTCTCAGGCGGCCAGCTCGCGGGCCAGAGCGATCACGTCGGTGCCCAGCTTGATCGCACCCTCGGCGCTAAGCGCTGCGGCGGTCTCGTGATCGACGCGCTGCACCAACGCCGAAACGCGGGCGACGGCCTCAGGCGGCGGCAAGGCTGCGGCCTCGCGTTCGCGCTTGATCAGAGTGATCCTTTCCTCGACGACCGCTTTTCGGCCAGCGATGTCGAGCAACTGCCGTTCGAGATCACGTTGCTGATCCGTGGTCGGATTGGCGCCAAGAGCCAAACGTGCCTGTGTCGCCATGCGGTCGAGCATGTCGCTGGCAGCCAGCAAGGCTTTATAGGCCGCGATGGCTTGCTGTTGCTTTTCGGTCAGCTGATCGCTCATCACTTTTCACTCCAAGTAAAGCCACTCAGAGCCCACGACAGTCCGATGCGGGGACCGTCAAGGGCTCGTCGCCCCGCTCGAAGGCTGTGGCAGCGTCGCCTCCGCCGCCTCGATGTTGTCCGCCGCGCTTTCTGCGCCATCAGCAGCCTGATTGGCGGCCTCTTCACTGGCCTGGAGGAGGGCGAAGACCTCCTGGAAGTAGCTCTTGAGGAACGCGGCGCGGGCGACACTTCCCTCTGCTCTGGCCAGTTGATTCAAGGTCTTGGCGATGGCGGCGAGGGCCTTTGCCTTATCATTGATCTCCTGCTGCCCCTCCAGGAGCTTCTGACGCCGCTCGGCAACGCTGCCGCCCTCGACGGCCGCTGCGCGCTCGGCCTCGACCAGCCATTTCTGGATCTCGTTCAAGAGGTTGACGGCGTCCCCGTCCCCCGACTTCTTGGTTATGGCGATATCGAACGCAAGGGCAGCCTTGCTCTCGCTCACGGCCCGATCGTACTGCGCCAGGGTGTTGGCGCGCTTCAGCGACGTGCTCCTTTCGCTCGCAGCGACCTGGCTCAGCGTCGCGGAGAGCTGCGCCGTGTTCACAGCCGTCTCTTCGGCGAGCTGGCGCGCCGCCTGCTGCGACTCGCAGGCTGCGAGCAAAAGCGCCATAAGGGAGAGGGCTGCAATCCGGGGCATCAATTGGAAACTCCTATACTAACGGCGATGCCGAGCAGCCCGAGCAACTGTGCCAAGGCGCTTGCAATCGTGTCGGGCTTGATGCCGGCGGCGTGATAATCGGCCAGCGTATCGACGGGAACCGCCACAAGGTTGTTCCAGGCAGCAATGGCGGCGCGGTTGCTGGCGATGATGCGCCTGTGACCGAGATCGATAATCTGGAAGTCGGCTTTGCGCAGAGCGGCTTGCGTATCCAACGCGCGCGAATAGGCAAGAAAAGCGGCCAGCAACTGCCGCTTGGCGAGCGGCTCATTCTGCCGTTTGTAGTTTGTCCGCCACGACGCCGCGAGCACGCAGTCAGTGATGGTAAGCTGCGCATCGTCCGGCCCGATCTTACAGGTGAACCCCTCATTCTCGAAGTTCATGATTGCGCAGTTCGGCCCCTGGTGGTCTTCGCTGGCCTTCTCTGTGGCGTAGTTGCACAGGCGATACTGGACCTCGCGGAACTGCCTGGCCTGCTCCTGCAGAAGGGCGATCTTTCGGTCATGCAGGCTGAGTTCCTCCTGCCACAGGTTCGAGATCTCGAGCGCCCGGGTATAGAGGATCTGCTGGTGATTGAGCTCCAGCACCAAGTGGCTCGTCGGCAGCGCTTGGCCTGCCGCGATCAAGGCCGCGGCATCCTCGGCAAGCGAGGGCAGTTCCGCCGCCGCCAGAGAAGCCTTGGCGAGGGCTTCGTTGTTGGCGACCGTATCCTTGTCGACCTGGCCGCTGGAAACCGCGGCAAGAATCACGGCGAGGTTCTTGATGTTTTCGAGCGGAAAGTCCTCATCGCCGATCTTAGCCGCTAGGTCCGCAACCTCGCCGGCGGCCTTGCTGACCTCCCCCACCTTGTCCCTAACGCCCGTTAGGTCGAGCTTGCCGTCCTCAGCCTTTGCTTGAGCGTCCTTCAACGCCGCAAGGGCGGTGTTCAGTTTTTGCCGAGCGTCACCAAGTCTTTCTCTTGCCTCCGCGCGAGACGCAATTGCGTCCGCACGCGCCTGCTTCGCACGGCTGATGGCGCTATCCGACACCAGGTTGTCTGGCACAGCCGCTTTCAGAGTGGCGAGCGTGGCGCAGGACTTGCGGTAAGTTTCGAAATCAGCCGCTAAAAACTCGACGGCGAACCGATCGAGTCTAGTCGTCTCAGGACGCTCCGACTGCTTGGTGATCCCCTCGCACAGCGGACCGACCAGAAGTCGCCCGACGGCCGGGTCCTTACTGTAGTCCTTCAAGCGGTCGCGATTCTTGGCAGCAGTCTGCGTCTCTCCGTCGACAAGACCCTCGGCCTCCAGACGCTCATACAAGCTTGCGGTACTCTCGAACCCCAGCTCTGCCTGTTCGCTCCAGCGCGATTCCAGCCAGCTCGCCATGGAGCGGTTGCTTTCGGCAATGTCGAGCAGGGCGCGTTCCTTGCGCACCTCGGCTTCCATGCCGGCGATGCGTTCGGCTTCTTCAAGATACTCCTGGGAGTTCTCCAGGGCCGCGTCCACCGCCTCCGTGACCTTGGCCTCAGCGAGTTGTTCCTTCGCCGACGTGGCGGTCGCCTCCTTCGAGGCGTCGTATAGCCGAAGGCCGGAGCACGCGGAGAGCCCGAATAGCAGTGCGAGAGCGACTACCGGATATGGCCCATCGCGCAGAGATCTGAAGATATTGGTTTGCTTGCCCACGTCTGCCCCCCAGTCCGTAATGCAAGCTTAGTTTGTCTTTCAGCGCTAGCGTCTCGTCGAAGACACCACGCGTCTATTCTACTTTAGTATGAGAAACACAAGAGATCTTGTTGTAAGGTTGACACACGTTACTGCCAACACCAGAAGCCCTTTTGAGGTTTGCTGGACAGATTCACGCAAGCAAGATCGCAGAGTAAGTCAGACTTACCTGATCCCCGGAGACTCGATCGTCTGAAGTGAGGGACGGCTGACTAAGCTTTCGCTGTCCAATGAGGAGAACTCACATACAAGGACAGATGCAACCGCAGAGTGGATGGTGGGCGCGGCTGGGATTGAACCAGCGACCCCTGCCGTGTGAAGACAGTGCTCTCCCGCTGAGCTACGCGCCCCGCATGTGCGAAGGCGATGCTGTACTGCCGCGCCCTCTTCCCTGTCAAGCAATGGCTGCGGCCTCAGGAGCCATGCCGGCGGGCAGCGTTTGCGACGAGAGAATAGTGCGGCGCAAAAAAATCGGGGATGAAGACCCTGGACAGAGAGTATACTGATATTAGGTTAAAGCGCAGGGAAGCGCTGGGCGTCGTCGTGGAGAGGTAATTCATGGCTGGAGCGTTACGGTCCTTACCGAAGGCGGCTAAGGCTTATGGCAAAGCGGCCGCGTCTGTTGCAGCGGTGGCCGGCGCCACACTGCTGTTGAGCGCCACGCCCATGTGGGCTCAGACCGAAAGCGAGCAGGTCACCAGTCTGCCCCCTGCCGGCGCCACACCGGCCGACGTCACGCTTCACTACGACATCATGGTGGGTGGCCTGCACGCCACCTCGCTTCAGTTCAGCCTGTCGCTCGATGAGAGCGACGGTGATGAGGAAGCCTATTTCGGGCAGTTCAAGGCGCAAGCCGAGGGCATGCTGTCCTGGATTGTCGATTTCCAGATGACCTCGGAGATCAACGGCACGTTGACCGAGGACGGCTTCCGTCCTGAGCACTATGAGTCGCTCAGCACCTGGCGAGACAACGAGCGCCGGGTTGCCATCGACTTCGACGCAAACGGCATTCCCCAGGCGGAAGTGGTGCCACAGCCGGACCGCGCGCCCGTGCCCTACGAGTATCGCGACGGCACGCTCGACCCTCTCAGCTCGATCCTGACCTTGATCTACGGCGCCGCCGCCGGCGGCTGTGACGATCAGGTCGAAGCCTACGACGGGCGCCGCGTTTACCGCATTTCGATCAACGGCGGCGAGCAGGTCGTCCTGCCCGAGTCGAGCATCAACATCTACGAGGGCGACGCTATTACCTGTGACGTCTCGGTCGACCGCGTGCTGGAGGTCTGGCGCGGCGAGACGACCCCGGGGCGTCCAAAGAAGCGCTATCTGCAGGACATCAAAGCCTACTTCGCGCCCATCGTTGAAGGCTTTCCCTCCCTGCCCGTCCGGCTCGAGGCCATGTCGGCCTATGGCGGCGCACGCGCCCATCTGGTGAAGATCGAGCGCGACTGAATCGCAGCTGACTGCAAAGGCCAGCGAAAAAGCCTTCACCAGCGGTTAACCACCTGCTAGGGACTTGGCGGCATTGTCCGCCAGGGTACCGGACAACTGCGCCGGAGCGTCATTACCCTGCCGCTTTTAATCGGCTAGACTGGGCTCTGCGTGGTGTTTGGTCACCCCCCAATCTGCCGGCCTTTCATCGCCGGCAACCGCCTGCCCGCTGCCGGGCCGATCCTATCCGAGGTGATATGACAGAGCGTCCACTGGCCATCGTCGTTCTCGCCGCCGGCAAGGGCACTCGGATGAAGTCGGCGCAGCCCAAGGTGCTGCATAAGGTGGCCGGCCGCTCCCTGCTCGGCCATGTGCTTGCCGCCGTGGAAAGCCTGCACCCAACCCGTATCGTTGTGGTCGTCGGCCCAGGCATGGACGATGTGGCCGCGGAGGCCGCCCCCCACCCGACCGCCATCCAAGAAGGTCAGCTCGGAACGGGAGATGCCGTGCGCGCCGCTCTGCCGGCCGTTGCCGATCTCTGCACAGAGGAGGCCGGCGCCGATCTGATGATCGTGTTCGGCGACACCCCTTTCCTGACCGCCGAGACCTTAAGCGCCATGCGCGCCCAGCGGTCCGCGCCGGACGCCCCCAGCCTGGTGGCACTGGGCTTCGAGCCGGAAGACCCAGGCGTCTACGGCCGCCTGCTGCTCGACGAGAGCGGCGTCGTGCTGCGCAACGTCGAATACAAAGACGCTCTCAAATCTCAAGACCCGGAGATCCGCCGCGCCCTGGAGGTGACCCTGTGCAACGGCGGCGCCCTGCTCGGCGACGCGGCTGTACTCAATCGCCTGATCGGCGACCTGAGCAACGACAATGCGCAGGGCGAGTACTACCTGACCGACGTCTTCGCCATGGCCCGCGCCGAGGGAAACCTGGCCCGCGTGCAGCTGGCCGAGGAATGGGAGGTCATGGGCATCAACGCCCGCGGCGAGCTGGCCCGCGCCGAGGCGCTCTACCAAGATCGCCGCCGCGACGCCGCGATGGCGGAAGGCGTCACCCTGATCGATCCGGCCAGCGTCTTCTTCAGCCACGACACCCAGATCGGACGCGACAGTCTAATCGAGCCGCAGGTCTTCTTCGGCCCCGGCGTGACCCTCGACGAGGGCGTCACCGTCCGCGCCTTCAGCCATCTGGAGGGCTGCCGCCTAGAGAGCGGCGCCACGGTCGGTCCCTTCGCCCGCCTGCGCCCCGGCGCTGTAATCGGCCGCAAGGCACGCGTTGGCAACTTTGTCGAGGTCAAGAACGCGCGCTTGCATGAGGGCTCCAAGGCCAATCACCTGACCTATCTCGGTGATGCCGAGATCGGCGCCGGCGCCAATGTCGGGGCTGGCACCATCACCTGCAACTACGACGGCTTCGCCAAGTACAAGACAGAGATCGGCCCGGGTGCCTTCATCGGCTCGAACAGCGCGCTGGTGGCGCCCGTCACCGTTGCCGAGGGCGCCGTAGTCGGCGCCGGTAGCGTGATCACCGCCGACGTAGCAGCAGATGGCCTGGCCATCGCGCGCGGTCAGCAAGTCGTGATCGACAAAGGAGCTGCGCATCTGCGCGAGCGCTACAAAGACGGCAAAGCCTCAAGCACGGCCGAGCGGCAGAGCGCGCCGCGGCGGGTGGCCGGGCAGCAGAGCAAGGAGTAGACGCCATGTGCGGCATCATCGGCATCCTCGGCAAGCAGCAGGTCGCCCCTTTGCTGGTCGATGGCCTCAAGCGCCTGGAGTACCGCGGCTACGACTCCGCCGGTGTGGCCACCCTGACCAACGGCAAGATCGAGCGGCGCCGCGCCGAGGGCAAGCTGATCAACCTGGACAACCTGCTGCAGGCCGATCCGGTGGACGGCATCGTCGGCATCGGCCACACGCGCTGGGCGACCCACGGCCGGCCGACCGAAGCCAACGCCCACCCCCACGCCAGCGACCGGGTCGCTGTCGTCCACAACGGCATCATCGAGAACTTTCAGGAGCTGCGCAGCGAGCTGGAGGCCGCCGGCCACGTCTTCCACACCGAGACCGACACGGAAGCCGTCGTTCACCTGATCACCCATCACCTCAACGAGCAGGCCTCCCCGCAGGAAGCCGTCTCCCGCACCCTGCACCGCCTGGAGGGCGCCTTCGCCCTGGCTATCGTCTTCGCCGGCCGCCACGACATCATGATCGGCGCCCGCAAGGGCAGCCCGCTGGCCATCGGCTATGGCGACGGGGAGATGTACCTCGGCTCAGACGCCCTGGCGCTGGCACCCCTGACCAACCGCATCTGCTATCTGGAAGAAGGCGACTGGGCCGTCCTCAGCCAGGACAAGGCCGAGGTCTTCGACAGCAACAACGACGCCGTCGACCGCAAGATCACCCAGACCGCGCTCTCCGGCGCCTTGATCGGCAAGGGCCAGTACCGCCACTTCATGCAGAAGGAGATCTTCGAGCAGCCGGCGGTGATCGGCGACACCCTGCATGCCCTGCTAAACCCAGCGACCTTGCAGGTCACGCTGCCCGAGTTCCCCTTCCCGCTCGAGAATATCCCACGGCTTTCGATCAGCGCCTGCGGCACAGCCTTCTATGCCGGCCAGGTCGCCAAGTACTGGTTCGAGCAACTGGCGGGTCAACCCATCGAGCTCGATATCGCCAGCGAGTTCCGCTACCGCGACGTGCCTTTCGCCGAGGGCGGCGCCAGTCTCTTCATCTCCCAGTCCGGCGAGACCATCGACACCCTGGCCGCCCTGCGTTCCTGCCGCGAGGCCGGCCAGAAAATCATCTCCATCGTCAATCAGCCGGAAAGCGTCATCGCTCGCGAGTCCGACGTGGTCCTGCCGACCCTGGCGGGTCCGGAGATCGGCGTGGCTTCGACCAAGGCCTTCACCACCCAGCTTACCGTGCTGGCCTGCCTGGCCATCGCCCTTGGTCGCGCCCGCGGCAGGATCGATCGGGCCAAGGAGGCCGAGCTCTCCACGGCGCTGACCGAGGTGCCGGCGCGGGTCGCCGAGGTGCTGAACCACGACGAGAAGATTCAGGACATCGCCCATCTGATCATGGAGGCGCGTGACGCGCTCTTCCTCGGACGCGGCCTGATGTACCCCATCGCCATGGAAGGGGCGCTGAAGCTCAAGGAGATCAGCTACATCCATGCCGAGGGCTATGCTGCCGGCGAGATGAAGCACGGCCCCATCGCGCTCATCGACGAGGGCGTGCCGATCATCGTCTGCGCACCCTCAGGGCCGCTGTTCGAGAAGACCATCTCCAACGTGCAGGAGACAATCGCGCGTGGCGGCGAGGTGATCTTCATCTCCGACGAGGAGGGCGTCTCCCGCTTCGGCGGCAACGCCGCCTACGCCATCGCGCTGCCGAAGGTGCATCCCTTCGTGACGCCGCTGCTCTATTCCATCCCAGTGCAGCTCTTGGCCTACCACACGGCCGTACTCAAGGGCACCGACGTCGACCAGCCGCGCAACCTCGCGAAGTCGGTGACGGTGGAATAGCGGGCGGCTTAACCCCGCGTCAGCAGGGCGAAGCGCAGGGTCAGCAGGCTGCCGGTCACGGTCAAACCGACCGCCATGCCCCACCAGAGGCCGTCGACCCCCATGTCGAGGGGGAAGGCCAGCAGCCAGCCGCCGCCGATGCCCAGGACCCAGTAGCCCAAACCAGCCAGCCAAAGCGGCACCACCGTGTCCTTGAGGCCGCGCAGGGCAAAGGCCGCCATCACCTGCAGGCCGTCGAAGATCTGGAAGAAAGCTGCCAGGATCAGCAGGCGGGAGGTCAGCGCCAAGACCTCCTCGAAGCCCGGGTCGTTGGCGTCGAGAAAAGCCCGCACCAAGGTCTCCGGAAAGCTGATCGGCACCGCCATCAGCAGCGCCAGCCAAGTGACCCCCATGGCGAAGGTCAGAAAGCCGGCCTGGCGCGCGGCGACACGGCTGCCCTGCCCCGCGGCGAAGGCGACCCGCACCATACCGGCCTCAGCCAGGCCGTTGGCGGTCATGAAGGCGATGCCGATCCAGGCGATCATCACCTGATAGGTGGCCAGGGGTATCGGGCCGAGCTGGCCGGAGAAGATCGAGACGGCGGTGAAAAGACTGGCCTCGAGAATGACGATGCCGGCGACGGGAATGCCAAGCCGGAAGATCTCCCGCCAGACGCCGAAGTCGACCGTGAGGCGACCGCGAAACAGGCCGTAGCCGCGGAAGGTCGGCGTCAGATAGGTGTAGGCGAGCAGCGACAGCAGCATGAAGACGGCGATGATCGCCTTGGACCAGCCGGCACCGGCCACGCCCAGCTGCGGCAGGCCGAAGCGCCCCTCGACCAGACCGAGGGTGAGGCCATAGTTGATGGCGACGGCGACGACCGTGATCAGCATGACCGCGCCTGTCTTCGCCAGCGCCGCGACAAAGGTGCGCAAAGTGAAGAACCAGAGCATCGGCAGCACCGCAAACGAGAGCGGCTGCAGGTAGGGGGCCATGAGCGCGATGATCTCCGGGTCCTGACCGGTCAGCGCCAAGACCGCGTCCAGGTGCCAGACCAGCAGCGTCGCCGGCACGCCGATTGCGGTGGCGATGAGCAAGCCCTGGCGTACGGCGATCCCGGCATCCCCCCGGCGCCCTGCCCCTTCCGCCTGCGCCACCAGCACGCCGACGACGGAGAGCATGCCGACCAGGACGATCAGAACTTCCGAAGCCGTGTCGCTGGCCAGGCCGATACCCGCCAGCTCGCGATAGCCCAGCCCCCCGACGATCGCCTTGGTCGTCAGGATCATGGCGTACTCCGCCGAGTAGGCCGCGATGAGCGGCCCCGCGATCAGCAGAAGCATCCGCGTCTCGAAGCGCCGCGACGGCGCCACGGGCACCTGCGGAGGGGTCGGGCCAGCGATTTCGGCGCCGGAGGCCGGCATCACAGTCTTCCTCGCAAAGAAAGGGAAAGGCCAAGGCAGGGAAACAAACGGGCGCGGTCAGCAAGCGGCGGGGCCACCCGGTTCCGGTACCGATGGTCGTGCAGGGCCCAAAAGAAGACAATAGGCGAAACTGCTTCAACCCTATTCGGGGACATGGCGTAGTGGCGCCCGACACAACCTTTTTTGTGAAACTTCCGAATGCCCGCGGCCTGCGGTTGCTAGGCAATGTTGGCTGCAAGAGCTATTGCAGTGGTACCCAGATCAGATGGCTTCTCGGGAAGCAAGGAACGACGTGACGGACATGAGCCAGTCCAGCTCCACCAAGCATACGGCAGGAACGTTGCAGCAACTGAAGGGCACCAAGCCGATTCCCATGCTGACCGCCTATACGACCCCGATCGCCCGCTGCCTCGAGCAGGCAGGCATCCCCGTGATCCTTGTCGGCGATTCGGTGGGGATGGTGGAGATGGGCTTGGAAAGCACCCGTCAGGTGACGCTCACACACATGGCGTACCACATCGGCGCGGTGCGGCGCGGCGCACCCAACACGCACATTGTCGGTGACTTGCCCTTGGACAGCGACCGCGATCCGGACACTGCACTAGCGAGCGCCGAGCGGCTGCTCGCCGCCGGCGCCGACAGCGTCAAGCTGGAAGGCCCCAAGTCTGAGGTCATCGGCGCACTGGTTGGACGTGGCATCGCCGTGGTCGGCCATTGCGGCCTGACGCCGCAGACTGCCGCCGATTTCAAGCAGGTTGGTCGAGATGCGGACGAGGCGGAACGCGTTGCGCGGGAAGCCGGGGAGATCGCTGCCGCGGGCGCCTTCATGCTGGTTCTGGAGCATGTACCGGACACGCTGGCCGAGCGCATCACCGCTTCCCTCGCCATACCGACGATCGGAATCGGTGCCGGCCCCTCGTGCGACGGACAGGTGCTGGTCATAAACGATGTCCTCGGCCTCGGGGAAAAGTGGCCCCCCTTCTCCCGTCAATACGCCTATCTCGGCAAGGCCGTCACCGAGGCTGCCCAGGCCTTCGTCCGCCAGGTGACCGAGCGCAGTTTTTGATTGGAAAGGGGTGCACCTTCTCCAAGCGCGGCAATGGCGTCTCAGCTACCCACCGCTGAGTAAGCTTAGCTTCGCTACAAAGCCGGCTCCGTCACATCGCAGATGGCCTGCACCGCCGCCCACTCCTCTTCCGTGAAGGCGGGCCGGCCGTCGCGGGCGGCGGCACGGCCGGCCGCGATACGCTCCCCGTCAGCCGGATGGGTCGAGAGGACGTTGCCGATCTCGCCGAAGCTATCTTCCGTGCCATGCTGCTGCGCGAAGCGCTCGAAGAAGCTGACCAGACCGCCGCTCTGAATGCCCGCCTGGTTGAGCAGATCGATACCCAGGCTGTCGGCCTCACGCTCGTCGTGCCGGCTGTAGGACAGGCCGAGGATCACAGCCGCACCACCGGTGATCACCCCGCCGCCGCCGGTGACGAAATCAAGTAGGATGGTGAGACCGAACTGCTCCATGATGCGGGCCACGCCGTGCTGGGCGATGATGTGCGCCATCTCGTGGCTCAGCACCGCCGCCACCTCTTCCGGCCGCTCGGCGAAGTCGATCAGGCCCCGGAACAGCACGATGCGCCCGCCGGGCAAGGCGAAGGCGTTGACCATGTCATCGTCGAGGACGACCACCCGGTAGGGGTAGCCGATCTCGTCGCCCTCCGCGAGTGTGGCAGTCAGCGCCTCCAGCGCGCGGCGCCCGGGCTCGGCCACGCAAGCGTGCGGCTCCTGCATCCCAAAGAGCGAGAAGTAATCGAGCACCTGATCGTAGACGGAGTCGCCGAGGGCAACCTCCCAGCTCACCGGAACGGCCGCGGCCACCGCCTGCGCCGCCGGCCTGAGCCCGTAGAGCACGAAAGCGACCAGCCCCGCCGCCACCAGGAGCGTCAGCGCCGCTGGCCGCCAGACAGCCCGCCGCCTGATGCGCTCGCCCTTGAGCTGCGGCGCCGCAGCCAGCAGCGCGGCGCGGAAAGCCGCGCCCTGGACGACCAGCCGGGCGTCGGCGAGGTCTTCCTGATCAGGCGTCTCCACGTAGGTCAGGATCAGGTCTTCGCCGCGCCTCTCCTCCCCCACGCGGCGCAAGTCTGCCAGCGGCCAGGCCCAATGCTGCGTGCCCTCGCGCTCCCGGAACTCCAGGCGCTTGCCGACGATGGCGACAGAGACGCGGCGACGCGCCGCCGTATGCCCGTCGTTGAAGCGACCGCTGGCCTGCAGGTGCTCCCCGCCGGTGCTAGAAGCCAGCGACATCGACATCGAGCGCATCGACCAAACCCTCGCCACGCCGATCGGCCATCTTGGCGCCCTGCAGCAGTTCTTCCATGTCGTATTGGCCTTTCAAGGTCAGCGTACCGATTACGTGGTGTGCCAGCGGATGGGTGACCAGAACCGGCTGCAAGGTGCCGACCAGGGTCGCGGCAATCAGCAAGGCGACCAAGCCCACCACGATCCCAATGACTTGCACCTGCTGCAACTGCTGTGCATGGGTGCCCTCGAACGACCCCATCAGCCCCTCACCAAAGCCGGCGATGAAGCCGGAGAGCACGAAGAAGAGGATTCCGGCGGCCGCGGCCAGAACCGCGTAGTAGATGGCATAGAGGAGAACCACCCGGCGGGCCTTGATCGCCGAAGCGAAGCGCAAGGAGCCGAAGCGGGTAACCTCGGCGAAATAGCGGAACTCCCGCGCCCGGTACCAGGCATAGAGCAGCGGCACGGCAAGCAGCGCGAGTATGGAAACACTCCCTGTTGCCGACATGAGATCGTGAAGGCTGAAAGGCACCCCGCCATTGCCACCGCCCGAGGAAGCCCGTGCCAGCACGAACAGGACGATGCCACCAACCAGGACACTCCAAACCAGCAGCCACTTCTTGAACAGCGCACCGGCGCTTCCGTCGAAGGCGAAGGCCTGGCTGCCAATGCGGGTGTGATTCATAAGGTAGCTTTGAGTCTTCAGGCGGAAGAGCGGGTAGGTGAGGCCCAACGTCAAGAAGGTCAGCATCAGGTAGCCGAAAGCGCGCAGGGCATAGCGCCGGCCGGAGCCGGTCTGGTTGCAGCGGATGCCGCGCCAGAGCGTATGGCGCAGGCGGTAGCGCCGCGCGCGAAAGACCGCGTACTGGATGAGGAAGAGAAAGCCGAAGACCTGGACAAAGCCGATGATGGCCTGCTGCCAAGCCTCCTCCGGAAAGAGCATTGCGACGTACTCGAGCCCGAAGAGCAGCGGCACCAGGATGGCCATCACGATAAGAAAGCCGAGGAAGAGCTGCTTGCCGGTGCCGGTATACTCGATCGGGTCGCCATCGAGTTCGACATGGGACCAGAAATAGCGGCGCAGGCGCGTGCGCGCCCAGAAGCGATAGATACCCAGGGTGACCAGCGAAAGCAGGCTGTTGACCAGCGCGATGCGAAACACGGGGCCGGCGCCACCGCGATAAACGACATGGTGATAATGCGGCACCCGCGGCAGCGGACCCGCAGCGTCCGCACCCCCATCCTGGCGCGGCACACCGCCAAAGGTAGCATCGACCATGAGTGTCCCTTCCCTCTATAGCGCCCCAAGTGACAGGATACGCCCTAGGCCCCGAGATAAGCAGCAATCCGCGTCCTTATACCAGCCACCTATAGTTGCTTAAAGTTAAGCCCTTTCGTTAAAAGAGAAATTTCACAGGGCCGATACCTCTTGCACCAACGGGCCTGTCCGACAGCAGCGTTGATTGCGCAAGGCAGGCTCCTATTTCCAAGGCTTGAGGCAGTGCCGGCCGAGCGCCATCCTTCGCCCGCCACCCCCCAACCAATGCTCGCCACCCCCTGTCTTGAGAGGTTAACCGATGGGACAATTCGGCGCGGGACAAGGTTTGCACCGCCTGGAAGATGAGCGGCTGCTGCGCGGCGGCGGCCGCTATACCGACGACATCACGCTGCCCGGCCAGGTCTACGGCGTCCTAGTGCGCAGCCCCCTGGCCCATGCGCGCATCGGCGCGATCGATACGGCGGACGCCAAGGCCATGCCCGGCGTGCTGGCGATCTACACCGCTGCCGATCTTGCCGCCGACGGGATCGGCGACATCCCCTGTCTGGCGCCGGTCCCCGGCAAGAACGGCACTGAGACCATTCTGCCACCCAATCCCGTCCTGGCCCGGGATGTCGTGCGCCACGTTGGCGACCCGGTGGCCTTCGTCGTCGCCGATAGCCTCGCGGCGGCCAAGGACGCCGCCGAAGCGGTGATGGTCGACTATGAAGACCTGCCTGCCGTGGTCGATACCGAGCGCGCGCAGGATGCCGGCGCGCCCCAGGTCCACCCCGAGGCGCCAGGCAACCTTTGCGTCCTCTGGGCTCAAGGCAAAGAAGACCAGACGGCCGCAGCCTTCGCCAAGGCGCCGCGTCGGGCGAGTATCGAGATCGTCAACAACAGGGTGGTGGTCAACGCCATCGAGCCGCGCGTGGCGCTGGGGGAGTACGACAGCGAGAGCGAACGCCTGACCCTCCATGTTCCGAGCCAGGGCGTGTTCCGCCTGCTGGGGCAGTTCACCGAGACGATTCTCAAGATCCCGAAGGAGCAGTTCCGCATCATCACCCACGATGTCGGCGGCGGCTTCGGCATGAAGATCTTCTGTTACCCCGAGCAGGTCATGGTGCTCTATGCCGCCCGCAAGCTGGGCCGGCCGGTGCGCTGGACGGGCGAGCGCACGGAAGGCTTCCTCTCCGACACGCAAGGCCGCGACCACGTCACCCGCGCCGAGATGGCGATGGATGAAGAGGGCCGCTTCCTTGCGCTCAGGGCCGACACCGTCGCCAACATCGGCGCCTATGTGTCCAACTTCGGTCCCTACATTCCGACCGCCTGCATGACCCAGATGTACTCGGGCCTCTACCGCATCCCGTCGATTTACGGTGAGGTCGCCTGCGTCTTCACTCACACGGTGTCGGTCGATGCCTACCGCGGCGCCGGGCGGCCTGAAGCCTCCTACATGATGGAGCGGCTGGTGGATGCCTGCGCGCGGGAGATGGGCCTCGACGGCCGGGAGATCCGCCGGCGTAATTTCATCGCTCCGGAACACCTGCCCTACGACACTGGCCTGACGCGCATCTACGATTCCGGCGACTACACGCGTCTGATGGACGAAGCCACCCGGCGCGCCGATTGGGACGGCATCGCCCCGCGCAAGGCCCAGGCCGCTGGCCGCGGCAAGCTGCGCGGCATCGGCCTTGCCTCCTATGTCGAGGCCTGCGGCGGCATCGGCGCCGAGGAAGCCAGGCTGACGTTGGATCCCGATGGCGGCGTGACGCTCCATATCGGCACCATGACCAACGGCCAGGGCCATCACACGGCCTACACCCAACTGATCCACGACAAGCTCGGCATCGACCCAGAGAAGGTGCGGATGCGTCAGGGTGACTCGGCCGAGCTTCGGATGGGTGGCGGCACCGGCGGCTCGCGCTCGCTTCTGATGGGCGGTGTGGCCGTGCAGCGGGCAAGCGATAACGTCATTGAGACGGTACGCCAGATCGCCGGGCACCACTTGGAGGCGGCGGCAGCCGACATCGAATTCGAGGACGGTATCTTCCGGATCGTCGGCACCGACCGGCAGGTCAGCTTGGCCGAGATGGCCGCGGCGAGCCATGCCGGCGAGCTGCCCGAAGGCATGGAGGGGCCGGTTAGCGAACACGGCCACTACGAGGCGGAAGCGCTGACCTTCCCCAACGGCTGCCATGTCTGCGAGCTGGAGGTCGACGAGGACACCGGCGTCGTGGAGATCTTGCGCTATGTGGTGGTCGACGACTTCGGCACCATCGTCAACCATGCGCTGGTCGCCGGCCAGGTTCACGGCGGCACCATCCAGGGCCTCGGCCAGGCCTTGCTGGAAAACACGGTCTATGACCAAGACGGACAGCTTGTGACCGCCTCTTTCATGGACTATTGCATGCCCCGCGCCGACGATGCGCCGAACATCGAGCTGACCCTCGTTGAGGATATGCCCTGTCAGACCAACCCGCTTGGTGTGAAGGGCGCGGGCGAGGCCGGCGCCATCGGCGCGCCACCGGCGATTATGAACGCCCTGATGGACGCACTCTCGCCCATCGGCGTCCGGCGTATCGACATGCCGGCAACGCCGGAGAGGGTCTGGCGCGCCATCCAGGACGCCAAGGCAGAGCGGCGGGAAGCCGCGGAGTGACGACAGAGAAAGCAATGGCAGTGAAAGAGACAGCAGACGATATGGCGGTGGTCGAGGGCGAGGACCTGATTGCCGTCCTGCGGGCCCTGGCCGAGCGCGCCGGCAAGATCGTGCTGGCCTACTACGTCGAAGGCGAAGAGATCGAGGTACGCAGCAAGGACGACTCCTCGCCGGTCACCGCAGCGGATGAGGCCTGCGAAGAGTTCATCTTGGAGGCTCTGGCCAAGCTGACGCCAGACATCCCGGTGGTGTCGGAAGAGGCCGCCTCGGGCGGACACATCCCCGAGGTCGCCGCCGGGGAGCGTTTCTGGCTGGTCGACCCCCTGGACGGCACCCGCGAATTCATCAGCCGCAACGGCGAGTTCACGGTCAACATCGCCCTGATCGAGGACGGCGAGCCGGTCGCCGGCGTCGTCCACGCCCCAGCAATGGCCATGACCTGGGCCGGCGTGCGCGAACGCGGCAGTGAGAAAGGTCTCGCCGTCTATGCCGAGACCGACAAGCCGACCATGCCCATCGCCGCCCGCACCCCACCGGCCGACGGCCTTACCATCGTCGCGAGCCGCCGGCACGGCTCGGGCGATGAGCTGGAGTCCTTCCTCGCCGACAAGCAGGTGAAGGAACGGGTCAGCGCCGGCTCTTCGCTTAAGTTTTGCCTTGTTGCGACTGCCAAGGCCGACCTCTACCCCCGCTTCGGTCGCACCATGGAGTGGGATACGGCGGCCGGCCAGGCCGTGTTGATGGCCGCCGGCGGCCGGGTCGAAACCCGGGACGGCGCGCCGCTTCGCTATGGCAAGCCGGAGTACGAGAATCCCTATTTCATCGCCTGGGGCGCCCGCGCCTGAGCGAGGCGGACCGTCCGATCTGGTAGAGTGAAAGGCCAGGAGGACAGCATCATGACCGATCCGAAAGACGCGCTGCAGCCCGGCGATGCGCTGCTGCTGGTGGACGTGCAGATCGACTTCTGTCCTGGCGGCAATCTGCCCGTCGCCGAGGGCGACCAAGTTGTGCCCGTGCTCAACCGCTGGCTGGCGGCGGCGAGGGAGAAGGGTATCCCGGTCTATGCCTCGCGCGACTGGCACCCGAGCGGCCATATGAGCTTCGCCGCGCGTGGCGGCCAGTGGCCCGACCACTGCCTGCAGGACAGTGCAGGCGCGGCCTTCCATCCCGAGCTGGCGCTGCCGGACGATACGGTGGTGATCAGCAAGGGCGTGCGCTTCGACAAGGACCAGTACTCCGCCTTCGACGAGACCGGCCTTGCCGAGCGGCTGCGTCAGGACGGCGTCACGCGAGTCTGGGTCGGCGGCCTGGCGCTCGATGTTTGCGTCGAAGCCACTGCGCTCGGCGGCCGCGAGGCCGGTTTCGATGTGCGGCTCATTCCTGAGGCAAGCAAAGCGATCACCGCAGACGGCGCCGCCCGCGCTATTGCCGCTATGCGCGAGGCCGGCGTGACGATCGAGGAAGCCTTGGGGTAAGCTCAAGCGTCGGGCCTCGTCCTGAGCGCCCTGTCTTTCTCTCAGTTAGGAGACGCAAGCGATGGATGGCTTGCTGCTCGCCCTCAATCTCGCCGTCCTGCTGGGCGCGCTGCTTCAAGCAGCGAGCGGCATCGGCTTCGGCGTCATCGCCGGCCCCATGATCCTGATTGCGCTCAACGACGGCTCGGCCATTCAGGTCACCAGCATCCTCAGCCTCTTGATCGCCGTGGTGCTGCTGCCCTCGGTACTGCGCCACGTGGAGCGCGGCATCCTGCGGCGCTTCCTGATCGGCAGCCTGGCCGGCCTGCCGCTCGGCCTGGCCGCCTTCATCTGGTTTCCGGTTGCTGCTCTGAAGCTGCTGGCGGGCGTCTCTATCCTGCTGCTTTTCCTCATGCTGCTGCGCGGCCGGGCCTCCGGCTTCCTGGCGCAGCCCGGAGCCGGTCTCGACCATGCGACCGGCGTCGTCTCCGGTGCCATGAGCGTCGGCCTTGCCATGCCAGGCCCCGTCGCCGCCGTGCGCCTTGCCGCCCTCACCTACCCCAAGGAAGCCACCCGGGCGACCATCCTGCTACTCTTCGTCTTTTCCTACAGCGTCGCCATCGCGGCCCAAGCGGCCGCCAACGGACTGAGCGGCGAGACCTTACGCCTCTCGCTCGGACTGGTGCCGGCGACGCTTGTCGGTATCGGCCTTGGCGCCCTGCTCAGCCGGCGCCTTTCGGAGCGCTGGTTCCACCGGGTGATTCTCGCCATCCTGCTGGCGACGGCGGCAAGTCTGCTGCTAAGCGCCTCGGGCGCGAGTTTGGGGTAGACTGCGATGACCATGACCTTCGAAGACCTGGAAGCCTGCCTGGCGCGGCAGCCTCGCGCGCACCTGGCGCATCTCCCAACCCCCTTGGAAGCCATGCCGAACCTCTGCGCCCACACGGGCGCGTCGGCACTCTACGTCAAGCGCGACGACTGCACCGGCCTTGCCTTCGGCGGCAACAAGGTGCGTCAGCTCGAATTCTATTTCGGACAGGCCCAGGCCGAAGGCGCCGACACCGTGCTGATCACCGGTGCGGTGCAGTCCAACTTCGTGCGCCTCGCTGCCGCCTCCGCCAACCACCTCGGCATGGCCTGCCACATCCAGCTCGAGGAGCGGGTGCCGAAGAGCGAGCCGGCCTACCGCGCTTCGGGCAATGTGCTGCTCGACCGCCTGCTCGGCGCCACCCTGCACAGCTATCCCGACGGCGAGGACGAGGCCGGCGCCGACGCCCGCATTCGGGAGATCGCCGAGGCCCTCAGACAGGACGGCAAGACGCCCTACGTCATCCCCCTCACCCCTGGCCATGCGCCCTACGGCGCACTGGGCTACGTCGACGCAGCGCTGGAAATCGCGCGGCAGGCGGACGCCATGGGCATCGCCATCGACGAGGTGGTGGTGGGCTCCGGCAGCGGCCATACCCATGCCGGGCTGCTCTTCGGCTTGCGGGCCCTCGGCATCCCGGCACGGGTCAGCGGCATCTGCGTGCGCCGCGACGCCACGACCCAGCAGCGGCGCATCGCCACCCGTTGCCAAGAGATTGCCAACCTGCTCGAGACCGAGAATCCGGTGACCGAAGAAGACATCCAACTCTCCGATGCGGCCCTAGCGCCGGGCTACGGCCGCCTCAATCCCGCGACCTTGGATGCCATCGGCGAAGCGGCGCGGCACGAAGGCCTACTGCTCGACCCGGTCTACTCGGGCAAGGTCATGGCCGGCCTTCTGACCCGCGCCCGGGACGCCGGACAAGGCCGCAGCCTGCTCTTCATCCACACCGGCGGCACGCCGGCGCTCTTCGCCTACGAGCCGGAACTGACCGAGGCCTTCAGCCAAGCAGCAGAGTAACCACTGAGACGAATCACACTGCACCGCGAGAGTTCCAGCTTTGCCCGATATCACGCCCATCGACTATTTGGCCTTCGGCTTCTACGCCACCAGTTGGGCGGGCTATAGCCTCTTCGCCGACCACAGCCGCTGGCGTGAGCGCAGCATCATGAAAGTGATGGATGACTACCGCGAACGCTGGATGCTGGAGATGCTGAAGCGGGACAACCGCATCGTCGACTCAACCATCATCAGCAGCCTGCAGAACGGCGCGGCCTTCTTCGCATCGACGACAATCCTCGCTTTGGGCGGCTTGATCGCCGGCTTGGGCGCAAGCGAGGAAGCGATCCGCGTCCTCTCCGCCCTGCCCTACGTCGAGCCCGGGTCGGCGGACGCCTTTCGGCTCAAGGTGCTGCTGCTCATCGTCGTCATGGCCTACGCCTTCTTCAAGTTCGCCTGGACCTTCCGCCTGCAAAGCTACGTCGCAATCCTGCTGGGGGCAGCGCCCAACGACATGGAAGTCACCGCAGACAGCAAGCAGCTCGCCCTGCGCGCGGGACGCATCAGTGCGCTCGGCGCAAGACACTTCAACCGCGGCCTGCGCGCCTACTTCTTCGCCCTCGCTGCGCTGGCCTGGTTCATCCACCCGCTGCTGTTCATAGCGATGACCGTCTACGTGCTCACCGTGCTGCATCGGCGCGAGTTTCGCTCCAAGTCCCTCAAGGTCCTGCGCAGCGAAACGGCGGAGTGAGTGAGGCGCCTGCGGCACCATTTCCTAATGTCGGTAAACCGGCGCAATGCGCAGGTTGCCCTCCGGCTCGCGCACCACGTGAAAGGCGACGCCGAAGACCTCCGACAAGACGCTCTCGCGAAAGACCTCGGCCGGCGTGCCGTCGGCAACGATGGCGCCCGCCGAGAGCAGGACGATGCGGTCGGCGAAGGCAGCTGCGAGATTGAGATCGTGCAGCACCGTCAGCACACCGCAGCCGGAGGCGGCGGCAGCACGCACGCACCGCATGGCGGCGATCTGATGCGACAGATCCAGGCTGGCCGTCGGCTCGTCGAGCAGGAGGTACTTTCCGCCGCCCCCCATGCGCCCGGCGGCGTTCTGCGCCAGCACCCGCGCCAGGTGAGCGCGGGCGCCTTCCCCGCCGGACAGCCGGTCGGTGCGGGCCTGCGCCAAATGAAGAACCTCGGCCGTCTGCATGGCCTGTCGCACCAGCGGTGCCGTGTCCTCCACGGCAATGGGCGCGCAGGATGCCCCGAGACCTACCAGCTCTTCCACCAGGAAGGGCGCCGACACCTGCGGCGACTGTTCGAGCACAGCCCGCTGCACAGCCAGCCCGGCGGCATCGAGGCTTTGCAAGGGACGACCGTCGAGCGCGACAGATCCCGCGGTCGGTTTTAGATCGCCGGCCATGAGAGACAGGATGGTGGACTTGCCGGCGCCGTTCGGCCCACAGACGGCCATGACCTCGCCGGGCCGGAGGGTGAGATCCACGCCTCGCAGTATCTCGCGTGCGCCGCGGCGCAGTCCGACGCCTTGCAGCTCAAGCATGGGGCGTGCTCCGCCGCAGATAGCGCAGCAGCAGCCAGAGGAAGAACGGCCCGCCGATCAAGCTGGTAGCCAGTCCGATTGGCGGCTCAGCCGGCGGCACGGCTGTCCGCACGGCAAGATCCGCCGCCAAGACCAGCGCCACACCGATCAGGGCCGCCGCCGGCGCGACAAGCTTATGGGACGGCCCGACGCTGAGGCGGGCGAGATGGGGTGCCACCAGCCCGATGAAGCCGATCGGCCCGGCAACCGCCGTGCCGGCCCCGACCGCCAGCGCCGACCAGCCAGCTGCCTTGAGCTTCGCCCGCTCGACATCGACGCCGGAATGGTAGGCTGCCCGCTCGCCGAGCTGAAAGAGGTCGAGCGCGCGGGCCATCTGCAGGAGGCCCGCCCCGGCGAAGAGGATGCACAGGGTCGCTATGAATCCCGAGGTCCAGTTCGCCTGTCCCAGGCCGCCCATGCTCCAGAAGGTCAGATCGCGTAGCTGCTGATCGTCGCTGATGTAGACCAGGGCACCGATGGCCGCGCCGGAGATTGCGTTCACCGCGACCCCGGCAAGGATCAGGGTGGTGACAGAGGTCATGCCCGCCTGTCGCGCGAAGGCGAAGATGAAAGCCGTAACCGCGAGCGCACCGCAGAAAGCCGCGAAAGGCAGGAGGTAGGGACGCAAGCCCTCGGGCAGGTTGCTGAGCACAGCCGCGCCCAACACGATCACCAGGACCGCGCCCAGCGCAGCGCCACCTGTCACGCCGATCAGACCGGGATCGGCCAAGGGGTTGCGCAAGATCCCCTGCAACGCGACCCCCGAGAGAGCCAAGCCGGCGCCGACCGCCACGCCGAGCAGGACCCGTGGGGCCCGGATCTGCGTCAAGATCGCTTGCGTCGTCGGATCGGCCTCGCCTGAGAACACTGCGAGGATTTGCGCGAGATCGAGCCGCACCGGGCCGAAGGCAAGGCCCGCCAACGCGAAACCGATCGCCAAGACCGCAAAGGCCGCGATCGGCAAGCCAGCGCGCAGTAGCGGGTTGCGAGACCCCACCGACGCGGCGGAGGCCATGGTCATAGAGCGATGCTCGCGGCGTGCTCCGGGTGGAGGGCGCGAGCCAGCTCAGCAACGGCCTCCGGCGTGCGCAAGCCGAAGCCGAGCAGCTTCAGCGAGTCCATCACCACCACGCGGCCGTTGCGTCCCGCCGGCGTGATCGCGAGATCGGGGCGCTGCAGGACAGCCTCGGCCCCGCCAGCCGACTCCGCCACGTGTTGCGGCAACAGCAGGACGTCCGGAGCCGCCGCGATCGCGGCCTCCGCAGAGAGCGGCTTGTAGCCCGTCAATCCAACGATGGCGTTACGGCCACGGGCCAGGTCGATGATGGCCTCAGCAGCGGTTTCGGAGCCGGCGGCCATTGGCGCCCCTCGCCCGACCGAGATCAGCAAAAGCACGCGCGGGCGAGCCTCGATTGCAGCGAGCTGGCCCTGCAGCGCGCCCATCTGCTCTTCGAAGCGGGTGGCGAGCGCTTCGGCACCGGCCGCCTGTCCCAGCGTTTCTCCGACGAAGCGGATCTTCGGGACCACCGAGTCCAAGCCCGTGCCTTCCGGCGCGATGGCCAGGCGCACGCCGGCCGCGCGGAGCTGCTCGATGGCCGTTGCAGGTCCAGCATTATCATCCAGCAGGACGAGATCGGGTCTGAGCGATAGCACCCCTTCGGCCGACAGCCGCCGCATGTAGCCCACCTTCTCGACCTGCTCGACCTCGGGCGGCCAGCTCGAGGTGGTATCGGCACCGACGATGCGATCGCCAGCCCCGAGCGCGAAGGCGATCTCGGTCAGGGTCCCGCCGACGCTGACAATGCGATCGGCTGACGCGCCCGCCTGTCCAGCGAAAAGCGGCGCCGGCCGCAAGCCCGTGAGGGCGACAGCGACTGCGCTAAGCCCCCCGGCCAGCAAAAAGCGGCGGCTGATCGCGCTCATGTCCACTCCAGTGCCGTCATGACAAACCTCTCGTCCAACCGAAGGACACCGAGATACATAGTATAGTTGCAATTAGTTCTCAATCGCATCTATGTGACAAGCCTCGGCGCTGTCACGGCCGAGCTATGCCGTCTCCTCCAGGGCAAGCGAGAGCGAAATCTCCTTTAAGAGAATAGGAACTTGACCTCGTGCCTTGATGCATGTCAATGCGAGTGACTCGCATTTGCACACAAGTCTTCGCATCGTTGTCAGGAGAGGACGCATGGACCGGACGCGCTCAAGCAGTGCCGATACCGACCCGCCGATCGCGATTGAGAGGACTCTCGCCGCGGCCGATGAAGGACGCCTCGTCCGCATCGAAGGGCTGCATGCCGGGCACGCGGCCAACCGGCGCCTCGCCGAACTCGGCTTGCGAAGCGGCAGCGTCGTCGAGGTGCTGCAGAACCATCGGCAGGACGGCGTGATCGTCGGGCTTGGCAGCGAGCGTCTGGCGTTGCCGCGCAGCCTGGCCAGCCGCATCCGCATTGCCGAGGGTTCGGGACAGTTGGCCTCCGTGCATCAATTCACGTCTGCGGAGGACGCGTGATGAGCGACCTGACGGTAGCCCTGATCGGCAATCCCAATACCGGCAAGACCTCCCTCTTCAACCGCCTGACCGGCCTGCGCCAACGCGTCGCCAACTGGCCCGGCGTAACGGTCGAAAAGAAGACCGGCCGCTTCCGTCTTGGCAGTCTGCAAGGCAGCGCCGTCGACCTGCCCGGTATCTACTCCCTCGCTCCGGCGGAGACCGGCGAAGATGAGCGGGTCGCGCGCGCCTATCTCGCCGCCCGCGAAGCCGATGTGGTGGTCGACATCGTCGATGCCGCGAACCTGGAGCGCCACCTTTACCTGGCCGTGCAGCTCCTGGAACAGGGCTACCCCGTCGTGGTCGCCTTGAACATGATCGACGTGGCCCGCGGCAACGGCGTCGAGATCGATGTCGAGGCGCTGTCTCGCCGCCTTGGTTGCCCGGTGGTGCCGATGGACGCGTCCCGAGGCCAGGGCGTGGACGCGCTGGAAGCCGCCATCCGGGCGTGCCTGGAGTCCCATAGCCAGGACGTGCCCGATCTGATCGACCACGGTGCCCCGCTGGAAGCAGCGATCGCCGATTTGGGCAACGTCCTCCGAAGCCAGCAAGGAACAGCGGCACAGGCGCGGCGGACCGCCATCCGCCTCCTGGAGGGCGACGCCGAGGCGTACGACGCGCTCCCTGTCGACGTGCAGACGGCCGTGTCCGCGCGCATAGAGATGCTTGAGGGTGAAATGGGGGAGCCGGCAGACCTGCTGCTGGCCGAGGGCCGTTACGGCTTCATCATGGCGATCACGGGCGAAACGGTGCGTCGGCGGCGCAAGCTCTCGCGCCAGCTCTCCGACCGCATCGACAAGGTGGTCCTGCACCGGGCACTCGGCCTGCCGATCTTCCTGCTGCTGATGTACCTGATGTTCATCTGGACCATCAGCGTCGGCGGTGCCTTCATCGACTTCTTCGACATCTTCGCCGGGACGCTGGTCGTCGACGGCACTGCCCACCTGCTCGGTCTGGTTTCGGCGCCCGACTGGCTCAGCGTCATCCTGGCTGATGGTGTCGGCGGCGGCATACAGACCGTGGCCACCTTCATCCCGATCATCGGCTTCCTGTTTCTCTTCCTCGCCGTGTTGGAGGATTGCGGCTATATGGCGCGCGCCGCCTTCGTCATGGACCGGCTGATGCGCGCCATCGGCCTGCCGGGCAAGGCCTTTCTGCCGCTGCTCGTCGGCTTCGGCTGCAACGTGCCCGGCGTGATGGCGACCCGCATCCTCTCCGACCCGCGGGACCGCAAGACCACCATCATGATGGTCCCCTTCATGTCCTGCGGCGCCCGGGTCCCGGTCTATGCCCTCTTCGCCGCCGCCTTCTTTCCGGTCAACGGGCAGAACCTGGTGTTCGCCCTCTACGTCATCGGCATCCTGATCGCCATCCTGACCGGCTTCGCGCTGAAGAACACACTGCTGCTCGGCACCACCTCGGGCGCCACGGTGATCGAGCTGCCGCGCTATCACCTGCCGACCCTGCGCAATGTCCTTCTACGGACCTGGGACCGTCTCGGGGTCTTTGTGCGCGGTGCCGGCAAGGTCATCGTTCTGATGGTGATGGTCCTCTCCGTGATGGCGGCCGTCGGCCGTGACGGCACCTTCGGCGACGTGGCCATCGAGGACTCGGTCCTGGCAGACGTCGGCCGTGGCTTGACCCCTGCCTTTGCTCCGATGGGTATCGAAGAAGAGAACTGGCCGGCAACAGTCGGCATCTTCACCGGGCTGCTGGCCAAGGAAGCCGTGGTCGGCACCCTGGACAATCTCTATGGCCGGCTCGGCGCGCCCGAGACCGTGACGGCGGAAGAAGGCGAGGCCTACAGCCTCGGCGCCGGCCTGAGTGAGGCCTTCGCAACCATCCCCGAAAACCTCGCAGGCGTGGTTGACGCCTTGCTGGATCCTTTGGGTCTCAGCATCGGGGATGTCTCGACCTTGGAAACGGCGGCCGAAGAGCAGGAGGTCGGCACCGGAACCTTCGGCGCCATGGTCGAGCGTTTCGACGGCCAGGTCGGCGCCTTCGCCTACCTCCTGTTCGTGCTGCTTTACTTCCCCTGCTTCGCCGCCATGGGCGCGGTCTACCGCGAGCTTGGCACCGGTTGGACGCTGTTCGCCGCCTTTTGGACGACGGGACTGGGCTATGGCATCGCCACCGCCTTCTACCAGGGCGCCCGCTGGGCAGAGCAGCCGCAACAGGCCACCGCCTGGCTCATCGGCATCAGCGTTGTCTTTGGCCTCGTGCTGATCGCCATGCGCTGGGTCGGCGGCCGCGAGCGCGCCAAGCTCGCTCACCTCAAACCCGCCGAATGAGGGAACCGCAATGATATTGCAACTTCGCCAGCATCTCCGTTCTTCCGGGCCTACAACGCTGCTCGACTTGGCGGCGCACTTCGACGTCGAGCCAGACACGGCCGAGGGCCTGCTGGAGGTGCTGATCCGCCGCGGTGATGCAATCCGGGAGACCTTCGGTGCCGACTGCTCGGGCTGCGGCAGCTCGTGCAGCGGCGCCTGCGGACAGAAGGCCCTGATGATCTATCGCGCGACGTCTCCTTAAGGCGCTTGCGCGCCGTTCGGTACCAGCCCGCACCCCTCCCGACCAACCCACTAGAGCGGAATGCGTTTAGGTTTGCTCATAACCGGCATTGGTGAAGTAGTTTCTGCATTCTTGGGGGGAGTAGTGCTGTAGGATTTGGCTGATTGCGG
>JANQMX010000109.1 GCA_028279885.1 Rhodovibrionaceae bacterium
CCGCAATCAGCCAAATCCTACAGCACTACTCCCCCCAAGAATGCAGAAACTACTTCACCAATGCCGGTTATGAGCAAACCTAAACGCATTCCGCTCTAGGCCTCAGCACCGCTGTTCTTACGCCAGCCCGGCAAGAAAGAGCGCCAGGGATGATGACGGTTTCTCTTCGCCAGGTATGGGCGCAGCAAATAACCTCTGCCGTAAACGAGATGACCAAGCATGGCCCCTATCCTTTCCCGTCTGATGGTCCGGCGCGCGGCCGGAGAGTCTCTGTTTTGCGCTTGTCGAAGCGCACTGTGTGCGTAAGATATGCGCACTCAATGCGTATTTTCAAGTGCAAACTTGTTGAGACAAGTTTTCTGTCCTTAGACTTTCGTTGAGCTGCGTCGGAAGGAGAGAGCCACAGCCATGCGTTCCATTCTCGTCGCCAATGCCAAGGGTGGATGCGGCAAGACAACCATCGCCACGACCCTGGCCGGCGCCTTCGCCCAAGTCGGCCTGAAGGTCACGCTGGCCGATGTGGACAGGCAGCACAGCAGCCTTGGCTGGCTCGAACGGCGGCCGGCCCAGGCGCCCCGTATCGAGGGCATCGACTGGTCGAAAAAGATTGATTCGGTCCGGAAGAAGACACAGCGCCTGATCATCGACGCGCCGGCGGCGCTGACCACCGACGACTTCAAGCTGCTGCTCAAGCAGGCGGACGTGGTGATCGTGCCTATTCTACCCTCGGCCTTCGATCGGGATGCCGCCTCGGCCTTTCTCTGGCGAATCGACGCGCTGAAGCCGATCCGGAACGGCAAGAAGTCGATCGCCGTGGTTGCCAACCGGACGCGCCTTCATTCTCGTGCCAGCCGGGCCCTGACCGATTTCCTGTACAGCCTCGACCACGAGCCGGTGATCAGTCTGCCGGACACGGTGCTTTACACGGATACGGCCGAAACGGGCCTCAGCATCTTCGACAGACGGGACGGGCGCGCTAAGGTGGCGCAGGAAATGTGGCTGCCGCTGATCGACTACGCTGAAAGGGCTGCAGCGTGACACCGCGGAAGTTCAAACGCTGGCGCAAGCGCCTGAAACTATCCCAGAAGGAGGCCGCCGAGGCCCTCGGCCTCAAACCGCGCATGATTCAGTACTACGAAAAGGGCGAGCGCAACGGAGAAAAGGTGAAAATTCCTAAAACTGTGCGCCTCGCCTGCTACGCCATCGACCAGGGCGTGGACGACTACGATGGCGGTGGGGACTAGGGCCTCTCTTCTCTCGTCCTCCAAGGCCTAATCGATTGCCGGGCCGGACCGGCTTGAGTATGGTCCGCGCGCCCGCGGCTATGGCGTGGGCATCCGTTCAATGCGGCCCCCCTTTCGATGCCCTGGCAGCGCTGCAGCGCCGGCGGCCCGGACGGGCGGTGCCGGGCGCAGCCAGAAAGGCCGCGCTGCCAAGGCATCTAAGGTGAGTCATGAAGATTAACGGAAACGCCATCCGCCCCGGCAACGTCATCGAGCACAAGGGGCGCCTGTGGCGCGCCGTGAAGCTGCAGCACGTCAAGCCCGGCAAGGGCGGCGCCTTCGCGCAGGTCGAGCTCAAGGATATTCGCGACGGCACCAAGCTGAACGAGCGCTTCCGCGCCGACGAGTCGGTTGAGCGCGTACGCCTGGACGAAGCGCCCTATCAGTATCTCTACGCCGACGGCGACATGCTGACCTTCATGAACAACGAGAACTACGAGCAGGTCTCCGTGCCTCAGGATCTGGTCGGCGAGCCGCTGCCCTTTCTGCAGGAGAGCATGAACGTCAGCGTGATGTCCTACGAAGGCGAGGTCATCTCGGTGCAGCTCCCGGAGCAAGTGACCCTGGAGATCACCGAGGCCGACCCCGTTGTGAAAGGCCAGACAGCCTCTTCCTCCTATAAGCCTGCGGTGCTGGAAAACGGCGTCAAGGTCATGGTCCCTCCGCACATCGAGGCGGGCACCCGCGTGGTCGTGAACACGGCCGACGGCAGTTATGTGGAGCGGGCCAAGGACTAGCAGCTCTACACAAAGCGGTAAAAAAGGTTCGCTGGCGGCCATGAAAACCCGTTCCCCCCTGATCAACGTCATGACCAAGGCTGCCTTTAAAGCGGCCCGTGGCCTCAAGCGCGACTTCGGGGAGGTCGAGAACCTGCAGGTCTCGCGCAAGGGTCCGGCGGACTTCGTCTCCGCTGCCGACCTCAACGCCGAGAAGGCACTGCGCGAGGAACTTGCCCGCGCCCGGCCGGATTTCGGATTCCTGATGGAAGAGTCAGGTGCAAGCGAGGGCCGCGATCCACGGCGGCGCTGGGTGGTCGATCCGCTCGATGGCACCACCAACTTCCTCCACGGGCTGCCGCATTGGGCGATCTCGATCGCCGTAGAAGAGAACAACGCGATCATCGCGGCCCTGGTCTACGACCCGATCAAAGACGAACTCTTCACGGCGGAGCGGGGTCAGGGCTGCTTTCTCAACGACCGACGCCTCAGGGTCTCGTCGCGCCGCAACCTTGCGGACGCCATCTTCGCCACCGGCATCCCCTTCAAGGGGCTGGACGGCCATGACGGCTTTCTCACTGAGCTCAAGGGCGTCATGGCGGTCTCCGCCGGTGTGCGACGCTGGGGGACCGCTTCGCTCGACCTGGCCTATATCGCGGCCGGGCGCTACGATGGCTTTTGGGAACGCGGCCTTCATCCTTGGGATTTCGCGGCCGGCATTTTGCTGGTGCGGGAAGCCGGTGGTATGGTTAGCGAGCTGAATGGTAAGGACATTCGCCTGGATAGTCCTTCCATCCTGGCAAGCAACAATGCGCTACACAGCGACCTGCAGCGCATTCTGATCGGCAAGGGCACGCCGGGCGCGGCACCGGCCAGGCGCTCGGCCTGAAGTGCGACTGCACTTGCGTGATCCCGGACAAGGGTCTAAGCCAGATCGTGATGAGGTCCATCCGCCGGGACGAGTCGCAGGGAGAGACAAGGTGGTCATGGTGGACCGCGCGATAATCGAGAGATCGGCGAAAGGCCGCGCCGTTGCTTTCATGTGCGCGCTTGGCCTTGGCGTAACGCTTACGAGCGAAACGCTGCATGCTCAAAGCCCGTGGGGCGGCAATCAATCCGTCATCGTCAATGAGTCGGTGCTCGATAGCTTGGGCCCGGGCGGCGCTGCTTCGCCTTATGCGCCACCCGGCGCGGCGACGCAGGGCGCTTACCCCTATCCAAGCGGCAGCTATTCACGCTACGGCGGCGCCCTGCTGTTCCCGCCACCGCAACTGCCGAGAAGCACCCTCACGGTAGCGCCTCCCTCGGCGGCGGCTCTGAGCGCCGTACCGCCGCTGCCACGCAGCGCCGATCGGCCGAGAGCCACGGCGCGCGCGACTCCAGCGCCGGCACCCCAAGCGCCACGTCAGACGGCAAGCCAGCCCAGACCACAGCCGGCAACGCCCGCGGCCAAGCCGCCACCGCCACCTACCCAGCAAGCTGCCACGCCGGCACCCCCTGCTCCCCCGCCAGCGCCCGCCCCAACGCCCCAAGTGGCCGCCACGCCGGAGCCCGCGCCGCAAGCGGAAGCCGAGACTGAAGCGGCGGCTGCAGACGCCGGCCAGACGGCGCCCGTTGCAAACGCCAGCGTTGACGACATGGAGCTGCCGCCCCCAGCGCCCCTGCCCAGCTTCACCGATGAAGCCGAGCCGATGATCCCAACCGTGGGGCTGAACGGCGAAGAAACCCGCCAAACGCTCTTCACCGGCGGACCGAGCCCGAGCGGCGGCCTCTTGGCAGAGGGAAACACCGGGGCGGCTGGTTCGCAGGAGAACGAGGCTCCCGCCGCGACGCCTCCGCCGCCGCCAGCGCCCGAGCCCGTTACAGCCAGCGACGCGGAGCAGGCCGCACCGCTCGCCACGGGTAATCAGAATGCCGAGAGCCTCGCACGAGGCGACGCCCCGACCGCATCCGAGACCGTGCAGAGGACAGAAGAAGGCGAGCAGCCGCCAGTGGTCGCGGCCCAGCCAACCGTCCCGACGCAGCAGGCAGCCCTGACACCGGCCAGCGTCCGGACCGGCGGCGAGGTGCGTCTTCCGTTCGGATCAACTCAGATCGATCTCGACGGAAACCAAGAGGCGTTGCTGACCCCGCTGGTCGACCAGTTGCGGAGTGACGAGCGCGCGGCGGTGCGCGTTCAGGCCTACGCAAGCGGCGAGGCAAGCGACCCGAACAAGGCGCGCCGGCTCTCTCTCCAGCGCGCCCTCAAGGTTCGCAAGTACTTCATCGACCAAGGCATTCGCTCGGTACGCGTCGAAGTCCGCGCCCTGGGCATGAGCGGTCCCGACGGTTCGGTCGACCGCGTCGACGTCCTGCCAGTCCAGCGCTGAGCCGACCTTTGGACGGCGCCCTTTCAGTTCGGGCTACGCCGACCATGAGCCGCCCCCTGCGCTATCTGGTCTGGATGCTGGTGTTCCTGCTGCTGGCCAGCGGCGCCGCCGCCTTGCTGCATCAGGAGCTGCTCGCAGCCTTTCGCGCCAATCCCGTTCTCAACGGCATGATACTCGGCGTGCTGCTGTTCGGCCTGCTCTACAGCCTCTGGCAGGTCATTGCCTTGAACCGCGAGATCGACTTCGTCGAACAGCTGCAGCGGGAGAGCAGCGGCGGCCTGATTTTCCCCGGAACCATCAGCGAGTTGCCCGATACCCGCCTGCTGGGGCCCATGGCCAACATGCTGCGAGAAAAGCGCGGCCGCCTCACGCTGTCCGCCGTATCCATGCGCACCCTCCACAGCGGCATCCAGATGCGCATCGACGAGATCCATGACATATCCCGCTATGTCATCGGCCTCCTGATCTTCCTTGGCCTGCTGGGAACCTTCTGGGGACTGTTGGAAACCGTGCGCTCGGTCGGCGATGCTGTCGGCACCTTGGGGGGCGGGAGCGGTTCCGACTCTGCAACGCTCTTCGCTGAGTTCATTCGCGGCCTGGAGCGGCCGATCGCGGGCATGGGCACGGCGTTTTCCTCCTCGCTGTTCGGCCTTGCCGGCTCGCTCATCGTCGGCTTTCTCGAGCTGCAGTCGACCCAAGCGCACAATCGCTTCCTCAATCAGCTGGAGGAATGGCTCTCCAGCATGACCAAGCTCTCTGGCGGGGCGGGGGCCGGAGGCGACGGTGACGCCTCGGTGCCGGCCTACGTGCAGGCCCTGCTGGAGCAGACCGCGGACAGCCTGGACAACCTCCAGCGCACCATTTCCCGCGGCGAGGAAGATCGCATGGTAGTGAACAACAACTTGGCGATCCTGACCGATCGCTTGACCACCCTGACCGACCAGATGCGCACCGAGCAGCAAGTCATGCGCCACCTGGCCGAAACACAGACCCAGATGAAAGCGCTTCTCGCGCGCCTCAGCGACGCCAGCCTCGAGCCCCGGGCCGGTGGCGAGGTGCTGGACGAAGCGACCCGCGACCATATCCGCAGCATGCACCTCAACATGGCCAAGATCGCCGGCGAGCTGCAGAGCGGGCGCGACCAGGCGGTAGAGCAGATCCGCAGCGAGATACGCTTGCTGGCACGCACGATCGCGGCCTTGGCCGAGGAGTCGAACGGATAAACGAAGACGGCGCAGCGGCCTGATAGGCAGCCGCCCCGCCGCAAACGATAAGATTGGGCAGGTGCCTTGTACGGTTTCGGTCGAAACACCCGTAGCCGCAACGTGAATATCTGGCCCGGCTTCGTCGACGGCCTGGCCACCATCCTGCTCGTCGTCATCTTCGTGCTGCTTGTCTTTCTCGCCGGCCAGTTCTTTCTCAGCCTGCGTCTTTCCGGCCGGGAAGCGCAGCTCGAGCGCCTCAACAGCCAGATCGACGAGCTGGCCGAGTTGCTGACGTTGGAGCGGCAGATCAGCGCCGACCTTGGCCTGACCGTCGGTCGCGTCTCAGAGGAGCTGCGCGGCTCCCAGGCCGAGCGCGACCGGCTGGCGGCACAGGTCGGCATGCTCGACGCGGAACGCAGCGCGCTGGACCAAAGCCTGCAGGCAGCGCTGTCGGACATCGATCGACTGAGCGAGAGCCAGACCCGTCTGACCGAGGAACGCGAAGATCTGCGCGCGGCCCTGGATGCAAGTTCGGCCGAGCGCGATCGGCTCGACGCCGGCTTGGCCGCCCTCGAGGCGGAGCGGGCCAGTTTGCGCGGCGAAATCGAGGCCCTGAGCAATCAGCGCTTGGACTTGAAGCAGCAGATCGAGACTCTGGATGTCGAGCGTGGCTTTCTGGCCAGCACCTTGGAGGCGTCAGAGCAGCGTGCCGCAGCCCTCGACCGAAGCCTGACGGCCAGTCAGGAGGAGGTCGAAGCCCTCAGCCGCACCAGGGAGCGCCTGACCACATCGTTCGCCGCCCTGGAGACACAGCTGGCCGAAGTGCTGGAGCGCATTCGCCAAGTCCAGGAAGAGCGCGCACGCCTCAGCAGCGAGCTGGCGCAGCTCGACCAAGTACGCAGCGAGCTCACCGAGGCGCTGGAAACCAGCGATGAAGAGCGCGGCAATCTCGCCGAGCAGGTCGCCAGCCTGGAGAGCGAGCTGACCGGCGTCGAAGAGGCACGGGAAAGTTTGGCTGCCGCGTTGGCGGAAAGCGAAGCCGAGCGGGAGGCCCTGCTCGCCCGCTTGGCCGACGGGAACGCCACCATTGCCGCCGTAGAACGGGAAACCGCCGGCCTCGCCGCCGAGCTCGGCGTCAGTCAGGACGAAGGCAGCACTCTTGAGTCCTTGCTCGCCAGTTTGCGCAGCGAGGTCAATAACTTGCGCGATGAGCGCGATAGCTTGGCCGGCGACAACCTGGCCAGCAGCAGCGAGCTGGAGGCCGCGCGCCGCAAGTTGGAAGCGGACCGGCGCACCATCGAAGTACAGCTCGGCGAGATCGCCGCTCTCAAGTCCCTGCGAGACGATCTGGAGGCGCGCGTTGCTGCACTTGGCGAACAGCAAGCGGACGCCGACGAGCGCTCGGCGGCCTTCGAAACGCTGTCCGAAGAGGCCGAGCAACGCATCGTCCTGCTCAACCAGCAGCTCGCCGCCCTGCGCCTGCAGCTCGGCGACCTCAATGCGGCCCTGGAAGCCGCCGAGACGCTCAACCGCGAGCAGGAGGCGCAGATCGTCGATCTCGGTCGGCGCCTCAACGTTGCCCTGGCCACCAAGGTGCAGGAGCTGGCCCGCTATCGCTCCGAGTTCTTCGGTCGCTTGCGCGAGGTCTTGGGCGATACCGCCGGAATCCAGGTGGTCGGCGACCGCTTCGTCTTCCAGTCGGAAGTCTTGTTCGACACCGCCGAAGCCGAGCTGGAACCAGCGGGGCGTGAACAGCTCACTCAGCTTGCCCGTACGTTGATCGAGGTAGGCCAGCGCATTCCCGAAGATGTCGACTGGGTGCTACGCGTCGACGGCCATACCGATGACCGGCCCATCGCCACGGAGGAGTTTCCCTCGAACTGGGAACTCTCCAGCGCCCGCGCCCTTTCCGTCGTACGTTACCTGATCGACCAGGGTATTCCCGCCGAGCGCCTGGTTGCTGCGGGCTTCGGCGAGTTTCAGCCGATCGCCAACGGCAACGACCCGGAGTCCCTGCGCCGCAATCGCCGTATCGAGATGAAGCTAACCCAGCGTTAGCGTCACCTTCACGTTGTGTGGAGGCTTCAGTCAAAGCACCTTTACAACCGGACCCTTTCAAGACTCCAAGTGCGCAGCTCCCGGCTCGATCCGTTGGCTTATGGCATTAGCTTAAAAGATACATTTGTGTATCGTATCTTTCTTAAATTGTGATACATAAACGATACACTAGAATCATGGAAATCATCTACAGGCGCCTGGCCGAGAAGGGCCGCAGAAAGACCCCCGCCAAGGTGCGCGAACAGCTCGACGCCAGGGTGCGGGCTTTCGCCAAAGAGCCCAACGTCGCCCATCACGGCGGGGTTAAGCCCTTGCGCGGCCGCGTCGAGTTCAGCATCCGCCAAGGCAAGTACCGCGCCCTGGTGGAGGTCCGCGAAGACGCGCTGATCGTGCGCCATTACGGACATCGCAAAGACGTTTATGACGAGTACGACGACGAGGATTGAGAGATGGCCACAGATAAGCAGTTGGCAGCCGCGCGGGCCGAGATCGCCCAGGCCCGAGCCGCCCTGGACCGGGCAGAGCGCCTTATCACGCGCCAGCAGAAGGCACCGGCGAAGCGGCCAAAACGCAATCCCACGCTTTCCGACGAGGAGGCCTACCCCCCCGGCGAGCAGGAATACGACCGCCGCATCCTGGAGGAGGCCGACCGCGAGCGCGCCGCCGGCGAGGAGGTTCTCATTCCGGGCTTCGTTGCGGACCTGATGCTGGAGAGGAAGCACCCGGTCTATGCCTGGCGCCGCTACCGCCGCATGCCCCAGGCCGTACTGGCCGAGGCCGCCGGCATCGGCCGCGCCACCCTGGCACGCATCGAGGGGCGCAGCGTGGAGACGCCGCAGGACGCGACCCTGGCCAAACTCGCCAAGGCGCTCGACGTGCCCGTGTTGGCCTTGGTGGAGGACGACGACTAGGCTCCAAAACAAGACTCCCGCTATTTCGCGGCGACCGGTGTCGGAACGGGATCGACGTCGATCAGCGCATGGCCCTGGTCGAACTGCAGGGCGGCGAGGCGGGCGTAGAGGCCATCCCGCTCGGCCATCAACGACGCATGCGTGCCCGACTGGACGATGTGCCCATGGTCGATCACCAGGATACGGTCGGCTTTCATCACCGTAGAGAGGCGATGGGCGATGACGAGGGTCGTGCGATGGCTCATCAAGCGCTCGAGGCCCGCTTGGACCAACCGCTCGCTTTCCGAGTCCAATGCCGAAGTGGCTTCGTCGAGCAACAGAATGCGTGGGTCGCGCAAGAGGGCTCGGGCGATGGCGATGCGCTGGCGCTGACCGCCGGACAGGCGCACGCCTTTCTCACCCAAGAAGGTCCGGTAGCCCTGTGGCAGAGCTTCCACGAAGGCGGCGCAGCCGGCGGTAGCCGCAGCCTCTCTCACCTCTTCGTCGCTGGCATCCGGCCGGCCGTAGCGAATGTTCTCCAGCACGTCCTCAGAGAAGATCACCGGCTCTTGCGATACCAAGGCAAGCGCACCGCGCAGATCGACCGGGTCGAGGCGCCGCAGATCCGTGCCCTCGATGGTCAGCCGCCCCTCCTGCGGGTCGTAGAAACGCAGCAAGAGCTGGAAGACGGTGCTTTTGCCGGCGCCCGAGGGGCCGACCAACGCCACGGTCTCTCCAGGCGCCACTGAGAGGGAAAGCCCCTCCAAGGCCGACTGGCCCGGGCGCGCGGGATAGCTGAAGCGAACCTCCTCGAAGCTCAGTGCACCCTCGCCCGCCGGCAGAGGCTCGGGATTGTCCGGCGCCTTGATCTCCGGCTCGGTGTGCAGCAGGTCGATCAGGCGCTCTGCGGCGCCTGCCGCCCGCTGCAGGTCGCCGAGCACCTCGCTGATCGCGCCGACAGCGCCGGCGACGATCACGGCATAGAAGATGAAGGCAGAGAGCTCGCCGGGGCTGATCTCCCCAGCCATCACATCGCGCCCGCCAATCCAGAGAATGACGGAGATCGCGCCGAACACGAGCAGCAGCACCAGGGCGGTCAAGAGCGCGCGAGCCCGGATGCGTTCCACGGCGGTCGCGAAAGCCTCTTCCACCCGCTCACCGAAGCGGGCGTTGTCCTGCTTCTCGTGGGTGAAGGCCTGCACGGTGCGCACGGCGCCCAGCGATTCCTCGACATAGGCGCCAACGTCGGCAACCCGGTCTTGGCTGGCCCGGCTGAGGCGCCGGACACGGCGCCCGAAGATCAGGATGGGCAGGACGACAAGCGGCACCACCAGCAGCACAAAGCCAGTCAACTTCGGCGAGGTGATGATCAGCAGAGCCAGGCCGCCGATGAAAAGCAGCGTATTGCGCAGCGCGATGGAGGCCGAACTGCCGACCACCACCTGCAGGACGGTGGTGTCGGTGGTGAGGCGAGAGAGTACCTCACCGGTCTTGGCCAACTCGAAGAAGGCCGGGGACAGGCTGAGCGTGCGGCTGTAGACCGCCTTGCGGACGTCGGCGACCACCCGCTCGCCCAGCCAGGAAACCAGGAAGAAACGGGCGTAGGAGGCGGCCGCCAAGATGACCACGACACCGAGCATCACCAGGACGGCTTGGTCGAGCAGCGCCGCATCGCCGGAGCGAAAGCCCTCATCCACCAGCTTGCGCAGACCCACGCCGAGGCCCAGCAGAGTTCCGGCGGCCACCACCAGGGCAACGGCCGCCGCAACCACGATGCGTCCGTGGGGTCTGATGTAGGGCCAAAGGTGCTTCAGCGGCCGCAGATCGCGCTGCTTGGTCACCTCTTCCTCGGCCGCCGCTCTTCCAACCGTCGCCGGCCGGCCCGCCGTACCGCCGAACCGTGTCATTCCTGTTCGCCCAGGAGGTTAATACCAGTCGTCAAGACTTCCTAAACGCGCCGCCCCTCATCGCATAGCGGCCCTCTGGCGGCAAGCGACGCCCTGTCGCGCAACGCTCTTGCCTTCCACCGCCGCTTGCGTCATAACCGCGCCTCGCGCGACGGAGACGAGTATGAAAAAGGACATTCACCCCGATTACCACGAGATCACCCTGGTGCTGACCGACGGCTCAGAGGTGACCACGCGCTCGACCTATGGCAAGGCCGGCGACCGCCTGCGTCTGGATGTCGACCCCAAGACTCATCCGGCCTGGACGGGCGTTCACCGGATCAGCGATACGGGCGGTCAGGTGGCCAAGTTCAACAAGCGCTTCGGCGGCCTGGGCATCAAGAAGTCCTAGCGTCTTAGCCGGCCCCGCAAGGCGGCCGCTCGAGCCACTTTACACAACTTATCTAGACAAGCTCAGGTTAGCTGCGAATCCAGCCGGGCAACGCGCTGGTAGAGCGTCAGGCTGCGCGCCAGCAACTCATCGAGGCGCGGCGGCAAGACCTGGTCCTGAACCTCGTCCAAGGCCAGCGACGCGGCCTCCAGAGGATCGCAAACGTCTTGGCCACCCAGACGATTGTCCGGAGCGGCCGCCACCTCCGGCGCGATTTCTCCCGCCTCGACGGCGCGCTGGATCAACAGCCAGGACATCACTTGGGTTAGCCGCGCCGTAACCCGCATGGCTTCGCAAGACGCGGCGATTTGCGCAGCCGGCTCCAAGGGCTCCCGGTCGCGCGGCAACTGATAGGCGATGTAGTCCCTCGACTCGCGCGTCAGGGCCAGCGCCTCCTCAAAGGTGCTCCGCAGGTAGGTGACGGCGGCGACAGACTGGGACAAGACAACCTCGCGAAAGGGGCCGGAGCGCTTGCAGGATACTTAGGTCCGTTCGGGCCGCGCCGGCAACCGTGGCGATCAAAGCAACGCGGAGTTAACAAAGCCTTTGGCCGTCCAAGGGCTTGATTCAAGGGCTTGAAGGGTCACCCCCTGATACCCAGCTAGAATATCGACCGGCAAGGATGCCATTCGGGTCCTTCCGGTCAGACAATCCCACGGCCCTGCCGATAGGAGGGCCGACCAAACTATCGCTCAACGGAGGATATGGATTATGCGTACCTACGATTTTTCCCCCTTGCTCCGCGCCACCGTCGGTTTTGATCGCATGATGAACATGCTGGATCAGAACGGCCGCCTGGACGAAGACAACGGGTACCCCCCCTACAACATCGAGAAGACCGGCGACGACACCTACCGCATCACCATGGCGGTGGCCGGCTTCAGCGATGACGATCTCAAGATCGAGGTGGTCGAAGGCAGCCTGACCATCGAGGGCCGTAAGCAGAAGGAAGAGAACGGCGCGCAGAAGTTCCTGCATCGCGGTATCGCGACCCGTGCCTTCCGCCGCAGCTTCCAGCTGGCCGACCACATCAAGGTCGTCGGCGCGCAGCTGGAGAATGGCCTGCTGCACGTTGCCTTGGAGCGCGAAGTGCCGGAGGAGAAAAAGCCCCGGCAGATCAACATTCGCAGCATCAACGACAACGCCAACATCCTCGAGAACGCGGCTGAGTAACCTAGCCGCACAGCTTACCTCTCAAGCCGGAGACCGGGCCCCGTCGGGCCCGGTCTTTGTTTTTGCTTCCCTAAGCGGCTTCGACCGCCGTCGCCATCTCGCCCATGGTGGTGAAGTAGAAGTCGACTTCAGGGCGCTCGGCAACCACGGCCGTCGCCCCCCAGTCACCGCTCTTGGCCAAAAGCTGCCGGTCGATCCAGGCTTTGGCCAAGCCGAAATCGCTGGCCGGCACATGGTCGTGAAAGAGGCTCTGAGCCGTGTGCAGAATATCGCCCGGCTCCAGACCGTGGTCGCGTTTCAAATGGTCCAGCATGTAGGTGAAGTTGCGGCGATCAGGCTTGTAAGAGCCGATGTCCTCGGCCGTGTAAATCGCGTCAAAGGCAACGCCCAGCTTACGATTCGATGCTGCAAAGCCGGCCCGGTTGACGTTGGACAAAATGACGAGCTTGTAGTGCCGCTTCAGTGCACGCAGGGCCTCAGCCGTGTCGGGAAAAGCCGGCCAGGCCGCTATCGATTGCCCAAAGGCAGAGTCCAGCTCGCTCCTTGTGTCCATGCCCCAACGCTGTGCCATCCGCTTGTGGACCTCCGCCAGCAGATGCGGATACAGCAAGCTGGGCTGCTCCGCTTGCAGGCGGCTCTCCTCCTCTCCGAAGGCGGTGAGCGCAGCGCTCCGGCCGGGCAGGTCCAGGCCTCCACTCTGCGACGCCTGCACCAGGAGCGGCTGCAAGGCGTCCCAGACGCCGCCTTCCCAATCGATCAGCGTGCCGTAGCAGTCGAAGGTCAGGGCCTTGTAGTCAGTGATCGCTTTGGCCATGCCAGCCTCCTCGCTCTCAATCTCGGTTGCCCAAGACTAGGACAGACGGTGTGGCCGCGTCTTGACCGAGGCTAGCGCGCTTTGTGCCGCTTCTCGCGGCTGGCGGCGCGATAGCGTGCCGGGGGCATCCCATGATGGCGGCGAAAGGCCCGAGTGAAGGCGCTCTGGTCGCCGTAGCCCACGGAAAGCCCGAGTTCGGCCAGCGGCATGTCGCCGGACGCGAGAAGGCGTGCAGCCCGTTCCATACGCTGCGCCGTCAGATAGCGCATGGGGCTTAAACCGTATTTCCCCTTGAACCGCCGATGTAAGGCGCTGGCGCTGAGCCCGACCAAGTCGGCAAGGTTCGCCATGTCGAGATGCGGATCGCAGCAGCGTATCTCGATGATTCGACGGGCCCGCTCACCGGCTTGCAGCCGGCTCCACGGCCGCTCTGCAAGCACGCGCCGTTGCAGGGCCTGCAGCAGAAAACCGCCGGCTGGCCCGCCCTGGGAGACGACCTCTCCAAGCTGCGAGACTTCTTCGGCGACGGCCAGGCAGAGCGTCGTAAAAGAGCTGTCGGTGGCGACGAAGGGGCTCTTTACGCCCAGCTCCCAGAAGCGCTCCTCGTCCTCTCCGCCGACAGCAGATGATCGGTCGAGAATGAGAAAGGCGTTGTCGCCGTCGGCAGCGGAGCTGTGGCGCCAGCCTTCGGCGACCAAGGCAACCTGGCCGAACGAGATGACGCCGCCCTTCCCCTCGATCTCCATCTCCATGTCGCCCTTCAGCGGCAAGACCGCCTGGTGGTGCGCATGGCTGTGGCTCACGCCGTCACTGTCGTAGGATCTGATATCGAGCTGTGCACCGACCATCGCCTGCCTCACTCCGAGCTGATCAGCAAGGGCTCCAGGCAGCCGCGAATACCATCCGGCATGGGGACCGGCCGCATGTCCTCCCGCCCGACGAAGACGTGGACAAAGTGGCCGAGAGCCGCGGCCTGCTCGGCACCTTGCTTAAAGAGCCCGACCAGGTAAGTGACGCTGGAACGGCCCATCTTGGCCACCGCCAGACCGGCATCGATGGTCTCGGGGAAGACGAAGGAGTCCTTGAACTGGCAGAAGCTCTCCGGGCAGACACCGACCACCTTGCCGTTGTGGATGTCGAGCCCACCCTCCCGGATCAGGTACTCGTTAATCACCGTATCGAAGTAGCTGTAATAGACCACGTTGTTGACGTGACCGTAGATGTCGTTGTCCATCCAGCGCGTCGGGATGGAGAGAAAGTGGCTGTAGGCCTTACGCTCGGCCGGCGCCTGCTGCATCTGAGAGCTCTTTGTCTTGGCTGCCGGCGTTTGCGGCGAGGAAACGGGTGAGCGCCTGAAGACTCTCCTCCGGGCGCTCGGTCATCATCATATGCCCGCAGTCGGCGATGACGTCCACTTCTGCCTCAGGCGCCGTTGCCGCCAAAGCCCGGCCGGCCTTGGCCGGCGTCATGCGGTCCCGCGCGCCGAGCAGGAAAAGCGCCGGACAAGCCAGCGCCGCCGCGTGGGCCAAACCATCCTCGTAGGCGTTGCAGGCGGCGAGATCCGCATGAAGCACACCGGGACGAGCCCGCGCCAGGAGACGGTCGCCACCGCCGATAAGCCAGACACCGGAAGCGGGATGCCCGCCCAGGTGCGCGGCGCTGCCGTGCGCCCAGGCATTGATCATGTCGATCGCTGCCTGGCTGTTCCCCTCCGCAGCAGCCAAGAGAGCGGGATGCACCGGCATCTTGGCCGCCACGCCGCAGCAAGCGATCGCGCTGACCCGCGCGGGATGCCGGGCGGCAGCGGAGAGCGCCGCAATCGCCCCCATGGAGTGGCCAACCAAGGCCGCCTTGGCGACCCCCAAGGCATCCATGGCCTCGACGAGCCAATCCGCGATGGCGTCGATAGAGGTAAGCGGCGCACCTTGGGACCGGCCGTGCCCGGGCAGGTCGAGCGCCGCCACCGACCAGCCGTGATGGGCCAGATAGCGGGTCTGGAAAACCCAGACGGAGTGGTCCATGCCGGCCCCGTGAACCAAGAAGACGGCGGGCTTGTCGTTAGAGAATGCCTGCCCGCCTGTCGCCGCGAAGCAGCGCTCACCTCTCACCTGAAAGTCCATGAAGACGGATCCTAACGCTGGGAGGCGCGCAGCGCCTGACGCAGGTCGGCGATGATATCGTCCGGGTCTTCCAAGCCGACCGAAAGGCGGATCATGTCCTCCCCCACCCCGCCGGCTGCGAGCTGCTCAGCTGTGAGCTGCGAGTGGGTGGTGCTGGCCGGATGGATAACCAAGCTCTTGGCATCGCCGACATTGGCCAGATGGGAGCAGAGCTGGCAGGCCTCGATGAACTTGCGTCCGGCCTCGCGCCCGCCCTTTACGCCGAAGCTGACGATCGAGCCGGCGCCCTTCGGCAGGAGCCGCTGAGCCAGAGCGTGATCCGGGTGGCTTTCCAGGGCGGGATGCAACACCCAGCCGACGGCGTCCTCGCCGCTGAGGAACTCCAGAACCTTCAGCGTATTCTCCATGTGCCGGGCCATGCGCAGCGGCAGCGTCTCGATGCCCTGCAGGATGTAGAGCGCGGTCTGCGGCGCCATGGTCGGGCCGAAGTCGCGTAGACCCTCGGCCCTGGCCCGCATGGCGAAGGCCGAGGGGCCAAACTCTTCGGAGAAATCGATGCCGTGATAGCCCTCGTAGGGCTCGGTCAGGGTCGGGAAAAGACCACTTTCCTCCCAATCGAAGCGCCCGCCGTCGACCAGCAATCCCGCGATGGCAAGGCCATGGCCGCCCAGCCACTTGGTCGCCGAATGGATGACCATGGCGGCACCGTGGTCGATCGGCCGCATCAGGACCGGCGTCAGGAAGGTGTTGTCGATGGCCAGCGGCAGCTTTGCAGCGCTGGCAATCTCCGCCAGAGCTTCGATATCCAGCACCTCTAGGCCGGGATTACCGACGATCTCGGCAAAGATCAGCCGGGTTTCCGGCCGGATGGCCGCCTTGAAGCCGGCGAGGTCCCGCGGATGCACCAGGGTGGTCTCGATGCCGAAGCGCGGCAGGGTGTGGCTGAAGAGGTTAATGCTGCCGCCGTAAAGCGCGCTGGACGCCACAATGTGGCCACCGGTGCCCATCAGGGTCGCGATCGCGAGAAAGAGCGCGGCATGGCCCGAAGCAGTGCCGATCGCCGCCACACCGTTGTCGAGGGCGGCAATCCGCTCTTCCAGGACGGCAACAGTGGGGTTGGAGATGCGGCTGTAGATATGACCCGGCCGTTCGAGGTTGAACAGCGAGGCGGCGTGCTCTGCGTCCCGGAAGACATAGGAGGTGGTCTGGTAAACCGGCACGGCCCGCGCGCCAGTCACCGGATCCGGCCTTTGGCCCGCATGCAGCGCCAGGGTATCGGGCTTGAGAAACTTGGACTCGCTCACCCTCTTGGCCCTCCCTCGACAAAACGAGGGCCGCTCACCTGCCGGTGGCGGCCCCTCAATTTCTTTCTAGCCTTACCCTGTCAACTTGCCTAACGCACGGGACCGTAGTTGGCTGTCCGGACAGGGTCAAGAGGCATTCACAGCTTTTCGAAAGTCGTGAAGGCTCGTAAAGCAAGATCGTGTCGCAAAAAGAAAAAAGCCGCCGGCGAAGCCGGCGGCAAGTCAACAGGGAGGCGTCACAAGGAACGGATGTGTCATCCGACCAAGAGGATAAGCACCATCGCTCCGCTTATCCTCAGCTATCACGATAATAGCCAACTTCTAAAGAAAGGTTAACAAAAACGGCAATTTTATGGATCGACGCCTAACACAGGAACCTTGGCCCCTTGGCGCCGGTTTGTTCTGCATTGGTGTCGATGGCTGCGCCGCCGGCTGGCTTATGGCAGAGGCCGAACTCGCGGCGACGGATGACCCTGCAGAGGTTCGCTTCACTCTGACCGCCGAATGGCGGGCCGTCCAAGTGCGGCTGGCGGAGCCAAGGGTGGCCATGATTGCCGTCGACATGCCCATCGGCCTTGCGGAGACAGGCCAGCGGGCTTGTGAGCCGGCCGCCCGCAGGCTCTTGCCGAACGGCCGCAAGTCCAGCGTCTTCACGCCGCCGCGCCGCTATATGCAGGACTGCCGAGACTGGGCAGAGGCCAACGCCCGGGGCAAGGCCACCGAAGGCAAAGGCCTGAGCCACCAAGCCTGGAACATCGCCCACAAGATCTTTGAGATCGACGCCTGTTTGGCACCGGCCGAGCAAGACCGCGTCATCGAGGCTCATCCTGAACTGATTTTCCATCGCCGCAACGGCTGGACGCCCCTGCCGGGCAAGAAGAGTGCGGAGGGGCGCGAGGCGCGCCTAGCGTTGCTGCAGGCGAACCGCTTGGCGGCCACGGAGAACTGGTTTGCGCTCTTTCCCCGCAGCCAAGTCGCCCGCGACGACTATCTGGATGCCGCCGCCTGCCTGATGCTGGCCCGAGATCACGTAGCCGGACATGCGCTCCGCCTACCGGACGAGCCGGAGCACGACAGCCGTGGCCTGGCCATGGAGATCTGGTACTAGAACGGCATGACGAACGAGCAGATCATTGCCTGGAGCATTTTGATCCTCGGCTGGGGCCTGCCGCTCCTGCACGTGATCCTGTCGCGCCGGGCCGGCCCCTGGCGCATGCCGCCGGAAGCCGGCTGCCCGATGAGCCCGCGCGTCGGCTGGCTGGTCATGGTCCTGATGCTCGGTCCCATCGGCTGGCTGCTCTTCGTCGCCCGGCCCAGACGGAAGACGAGTTAAAGCGCTGCCGCCGAGAGCGCCGGGCGCTCACCGGCCTCGGCAGCGCGGGTGGTCTCCGGATCCAAGGCCGCCATAGCGTCCCACTGGCTGAGGAAGACCTTACCGGTCAGATCGTCCAGAAAGTGAGAACGCTTGAGCCGGTCCATCACCGGGCCCTTCACTTCGGAAAGATGGAAGCGAACGCCGGCCGCTTTGAGCCGCTCGTTGAGCGCCTCCAGGCTTTCCAGGGCGCTGGCATCGATGCCGTTCACCGCGGCGCAGATCAACACCACATCGCGGATGCCCTCTTGCGCCACCGCTTCGTCGTAAACCCGATCCTCCAGATAGCGAGCGTTGGCGAAGTAAAGGCTCTCGTCAACCCGCACGCTCAAGACCGAGGGGCTGGTCATGACCTTGTGCCGTTTGACGTTGCGGAAGTGATGGGTGCCCGGCACCTGGCCGACGATGGCGATATGCGGCCGGGTGGAGCGGGCGAGATACAGCAGGATGGAGAGCACCACCCCAGCGACGACCCCCGCCTCGACGCCGACCAGTAGCACCAGCGCGATGGTCGCGGCCATGGCCGCGAAATCAGCCTTGGAGTAGGCCCAGGTGCGTTTCAGCGCGCCGAGATCGACCAGGGAGAGGACGGCCACAATGATCGTCGCCGCCAGGGTCGCCTTCGGCAGGGCATGGAACAGCGGCGTCAGCAAAAGGGCAGTGAGACCGATGCCGACGGCCGTGAGCACACCGGCAAGCGGCGTGCGGGCGCCGGCATCGAAGTTCACCACCGAACGGGCAAAACCGCCCGTCACCGGATAGCCGCCGCTGACCGAGGCCGCGACGTTGGCCGCGCCGAGCCCGAGCAGCTCCCGGTTCGGGTCGATGCGCTCGCGCCGCTTGGCGGCCAGGGTCTGGGCCACCGAGACCGACTCGACAAAACCGATCACACTGATCAAGAGCGCCGAGACAAAAAGCTGTCGCCAAAGCTCCAAGTCAAAGGAGGGCAGCGTGAGCGGCGGCAGGCCCTGCGGGACGGCGCCCACGACGGAAACGCCCTGCGTGTCCAGCGACAGCAAATCGACGGCCAGGATGGTAGCAATGACCGCCACCACCGGCCCGGCCTTGGCGACCGAGTCGGCGGTGCGGACACCGACCCCAAGCCGGATGAGAAAGGGCTTCAGTCGGCTGCGGACCCAGAACAAGAAGGCGGTCACCGCAACGCCGATCACCAGAGTCGGCCAGTTGCTGTCCTGGATGCCTTCGGCCAGCGAGGCGACGATCTCGACCAGCGTATGGCCGCCCGCCGGAATGCCGAGGATATGCTTGAGCTGACTGGCCGCGATTAGAATGCCGGAGGCAGTGATGAAACCGGAAATCACCGGATGACTCAGCCAGCTCGCGAGGAATCCCAGTCGTAAAACGCCAAGCGCCAGCAGCATCACCCCAGAGAGCCCGGCCAAGACGAGCGCCGCTTGGCGGTACTCGGGCGTGCCGACGGCGGCCAACTCACCGACCGCCGCCGCCGTCATCAGCGAGACGACGGCCACCGGACCCACCGCCAGGGCGTTGGAGCTGCCGAAGATGGCGTAGCCGACCAGCGGCAACATGCTGGCGTAGAGCCCGACCTCCGGCGGCAGCCCGGCCAGGAGCGCATAGGCCAGGCTTTGGGGGATCAGCATGATGGTGACGATCACCGCCGCCATCCCATCGCCCTGGAAGCGGCTGCGGTCGTAGTCGCGCAACCACGACCAGGCAGGCAAGAAACGCTGCATCCCCCGAAAAGCCCCGTAGCGCGTTTAGTTAACGATTTCCGGCTTCACCGTTTCCGGCTTCACCAGCCATTCACGGCCCTTGAGCATGGCGCTCCAGTAAACCGGCGGCAGGATCTTCTCCTTCAACAGCCAAGCCAGGTGGCTGGGCTTCTGGCTGTCGATCAGCCAGCTGGGGAAGCTCGGCAACAGCTTGCCGCCATAGCCGAACTCGGCCAGCACGATCTTGCCGCGCTCCACGGTCAAGGGGCAGGAGCCGTAGCCGTCGTAGTGGCTCACGTCGCTCTTGCTGCGCATGTCGTTCATCACGTTCTGGGCCACGATGGGTGCCTGCTTGCGCGCAGCCGCTGCCGTCTTGGCATTGGGTGCGTTCATCACGTCGCCCAGGCTCCAGACGTTTTCGAAGGTCTTGTGGCGGAGGGTGTTCTGGTCGACGTCGACCCAGCCGGCCGCATCGGCCAGCGGGCTGACCCGGATGAAGTCGGGCGCGCATTGCGGCGGGCAAACATGGATCATGTCGAACTCCCGCTCGACCGTCTCCTCGCCGCCGTTAGCATCGGTTTTCTTGAACCAGGCTTTCTTGGCCGGCCCGTCGATGGCGACGAGGTTGTGGTTGAACTGCAGCTCAGCGCCATACTTCTCGATGTAGCTCATCAACGCCGGGACGTATTCCTTGACGCCGAACAGAACGCCGCCGGCATTGTAGAAAGCGATATCGATGTTCTTCAGACGGCCGTTGCGGTTCCAGTGATCGGCCGAAAGATACAGCGCCTTCTGCGGCGCACCGGCGCACTTGATCGGCATGGGCGGCTGGGTGAAGAGGGCCTGCCCCTCCTTCATCTGCTGCACCAGTTGCCAGGTGTAGGGCGCAAGATCGAAGCGGTAGTTGCTGGTCACGCCGTTCTTGCCCAGGGTGTCGACCAGACCCTCGACCTTGTGCCAGTCGAGCTTCAAGCCGGGACAGACGATCAGCCGCTTGTATTCGATGACGCGGCAGCCCTCGAGCACCACCACGTTGCGCTCCGGCTCAAAGGCCGCGACCGCCGCCTTGATCCAATGCACCTTGGAGGGCAGCACCGACGAGAGTGTGCGAACGGTGTCGGATGCCTCGAACACACCGCCACCGACCAGCGTCCAACCGGGCTGGTAGTAGTGGATGTCGGCCGGATCGATGATGGCGATGTCCAGCGAAGCGTCCCGGCCGAGAAGCGAGGACGCAACGGCAATGCCGGCCGCACCGGCACCGACGATCACCACGTCGTGCCGGGCGTCGATCGCCTCCGTCGGGGTGCGCCCCTGATTGGCGATGCGGCGCACCACGCCGGACATGTCGTAGCCGGCATCGCTGGACGCCGAGAGGATGTCCGGCAATGGCAGCTTGCCACCGCGCGACAGCGACCAGAGCGTCACCGAGCGGGTGCCGCTGCGACAGTAAGCGAGGACCGGCTTGGGCAGGCTGTCCAACAGCTCGCCGAAATGCTCGGCATCCTCGTCACCGACCTTACCGGTTTCGACCGGCAGGTAGTGGGCGCTCAACCCGGCCGCCTGCGCCGCCTCCTCGATTTCGTGGAACAGCGGCTGGTCATTGCCTTCGCCGTCGGGGCGGTTGCAGATCACGGCCTTGAAGCCGGCCTCTGCCAGCGCTTGGAGATCGCTCGGCGCGATCTGCGGTGAGACACTGAGCTCCTTGTCGACTTTCTTGATGTCCATTGTTTCCTCCCAGCGGTCGCGGCGCCCTAAAGGGCGTCGACCGGAAGCTTGAGATAGCTGATGCCGTTGGCTTCTGGCGGCGGCATGACACCAGCGCGCATGTTGACCTGCACGGACGGCAGGATGAGCACGGGCATGGAGAGCTGCTTGTCGCGCTCTGTCCGCATGGCGACGAAGCCGTCCTCGTCGACGCTGTCGTTGACGTGGATGTTCTTCTCGCGCTGCGCGGCAACGGTGGTGACCCACTCGTAGGCGCGACCGCCCGGCCCGTAGTCGTGGCAGAGGAAAAGCCGGGTTTCCGGCGGCAGTGCGAGGATGCGCTTGATCGACTGATAGAGCTGCCGCGCATCGCCACCGGGGAAATCACAGCGCGCCGTGCCGAAGTCCGGCATGAAGAGCGTGTCGCCGACAAAGGCAGCGTCGCCCACCACATAGGTGACGCAGGCCGGCGTGTGACCAGGCGTGTGCATCACCTGGACTGTCAGATTGCCGATCTGGAACTGCTCGCCGTCTTCGAACAATCGGTCGAATTGGCGGCCGTCCGTGGCAAAAGCGTCTTCGGCGTTGAACACCGACTTGAAGACCCCCTGCACCACGGCAACCTTCGCGCCAATGCCAATCCGGCCACCCAGCTTCTCCTGGAGATAGGGCGCCGCGGTCAGATGATCGGCGTGCACATGAGTTTCCAGGATCCAGTCGACCTCCAAGCCATTCTCCTGGACGAAACCGATCACAGCATCGGCCGAGGCGGTATCCGTGCGGCCCGATTTGGGATCGTAGTCGTTTACGGAATCGATGATGGCGGCCCGCTTGGTTTCCGGATCCCAAACCACGTGGGTCGCGGTGAAAGTGGCCTCGTCGAAAAAGGTTTTGACGTCTGGATTCATACTTTGCTCCTCCCGATTGTTCTTCTTGGTACCGCCGGCTCAGGTGGCCGCGCGCGGTGTGGTGCAAATGCCCAGCAGCCGATAGAGCGGGCAAAAGCGGATAAAGGCGGTCGCCAAGGGGATCAGGCCCAGCCAACCCCAAGCGGTCTGCGGACCGACGAAGACCAAGGCGATCAAGACAAGGCCGACGACGATGCGGAGAGCCCGGTCGATGGTTCCAACGTTCGCTTGCACGTGCAGTCTCCTGTGCTGTGTCAGGTTCGTTGCACGGCACGCTAGAGACGCCTGAACCGACCGTCTGTGACTTAGTCACGAAAACGTGACAGCAAATCCACGAACGTCGTTGGCGCTTAGTCCGAGGCAGCCAGTCTGGCGATCGCGGCGCGCTCGACCAGGGCGATGCGGCCACGCGAGAGATCGATCCAGCCGCGGCGCTGGAATTCCTTGAGATGGCGACTCACCACTTCGCGGACCGAGCCGAGCTCGCTCGCCAGGTCCTGATGGGTGGCGTTCAACTCGCCGTCCTCCCCGGCCCGCTCGAGCAACCGTTGGGCCAAGCGCTTGTCGATACGCTCGAAAGCGACCTCCTCCACGACGTGCAGCAGGTCCGCAATGCGCTGAGCGTAGTTCGAGAAGACAAACTGCCGGAACTGGCTGGAGCGGGCCATCAGCGCATCGAAGGCCGCGCGCGGCACCGCCACCGCGGTCACTGCTGTCTCCGTCAAGCCCTCGGCATAGTAGCTGTCCTGAGAGAGCAGACAGGCGGTCGTTAGAATGCAGCTCTCTCCGCTCGACACCCGATAGAGAACGATTTCGCGGCCGCTCGCGGCCGACTGCTGCACCCGGACCGTACCGTCCAATACCAGAAGGAACTGCTCAGCCGGGCGGCCAGGGGCGAAGATCGTCTGCCCAGCCGGCAAACTGACAACCATTGCCCGTTCGCCAAGCAGATCCCGGTCATCCTGCGACAGTACCGCGAGTTCGGGAAACCTGCCCAGCCACGACGCGTCGTTTGCTGCCGCTTCTTGCATGGCCAGACCTCTCATGTTCAGCCCCTTGGCATTGCAGCAGGACGCACGCCGGGGCTTTGCGTTGTCATTCATTCGGCCCGACAACCAGCAGGCCGAACGCTCTTTGGTCGGAGATCAGTTAATCACGCCACGGCATGCAAGGACATCCCCAAGCCACTGGGGTTCTAGGAAAAAGTGACTAGGCTGGGTGAAGAAGTGCTCTAAGCCGCTGCTTGCGGCTGCTCGGCTGCCTTTTCCCGTACGGGCCGTATCGCATTGGTCATCATCAGCGCCACGTCGCCCTCGTGTAACGTCAGCGACTTGCGGAAACTGCGAGAGACTGGGATGCGCTTGTTCTTGCAATAGGTGAGAAGCGCCGCCGCGATGTAAGACGCACCGAGCCGCTTCTCTACCGCTTGCCCGGTCGAGAGATTGATGACGTGGAAAACGGCGAAGACTTCAGGATCCTTACCGACGTCAACGAGCTGCAACTCGCCGACGGGGAGCTTGTTCTTGCTGCGGAGGTTGTAAGCGACGACCGCATCATAGAGCTCGCTGCGCTCAAAGATGATCTTTCGCAACTCGCTGGGCATGCTGGACCCTATTCCTGGCGGGGGAGGCCTTCGTGGCGGCCGTCAATACCCGCATAACAACCCAGGACGCTGAAGAAATGCCTAATATGGCAGCCAAGACTATAATACACTTTATAGCTGTCAGATTTATTGCGAGGACTTGAAGAAGGATTCCGCCGCGCCACGGTAGTCGGTCTTGCTGGCGATCTTGGCCCGCACTCGTTCCGCCTCCGCCTCCAAGTCGGCAAGGTAGTCGCGCAACTCCTCCACGCCCAAGTTGTCCAAATCGACAGGCTTGGCAATGGCCTTGCGCGGTTCAAGCTCTTCTGGGTCCATGGCCGTGCTCCCGTTTCCTTGCCTTGCTGGGGGCCGCCATACTACACCGCCCCGGACAGCAAACCCAAACCAAGCAAGAAACAGCAAGCCCGAGCCATGACGTCCAGCCTGCCGCAAGAGATGACCGCCATCGAGATCGTGGAGCCCGGTGAGCCCGAGGTTCTGCGCCCCACGAAGCGACCGCTTCCGGAGCCGGGGGAAGGCTATGTCCTGATCAAGGTGGCCGCGGCGGGCATCAACCGCCCGGACGTGCTGCAGCGCCGCGGCGGTTATCCGCCACCTCCGGGTGCCTCCGACATTCCTGGTCTCGAGATTGCCGGAGAGGTCGTCGCCTGCGGCTCGGCCGTTCGGCGGCTCTCTCCCGGCGACCAGGTCTGCGCCCTGGTCAGCGGTGGCGGCTATGCAGAGTACTGTGTTGCGCCGGAAGCGCAGTGCCTGCCCATCCCCGATGGTCTGACGGCTGTGGAAGCGGCTGGGCTGCCGGAGACCTTCTTCACGGTCTGGTCCAACGTCTTCGACCGGGCTGGCCTGCAGGCTGGGGAAACCTTCCTAGTTCACGGCGGTTCCTCCGGCATCGGCACCACAGCCATCCAGCTTGCTAAGGCCTTCGGCGCGCGAGTGCTGACCACGGCGGGCACAGCCGAGAAGTGCCGAATCTGCGAAGAGCTGGGCGCCGAGAAGGCCTTCAACTACCGGGAAGAGGACTGGTTCAGCGGTGCCAAGGAGTTGACGGGTGGCGCCGATGTCATCCTCGACATGGTCGGCGGCCCTTACATCGCCAAGGACATCAACCTGCTTCGACCTGACGGTCGCCTGGTTTTCATCGCCTTTCTCGGCGGTTCCAAGGTCGAACTCGACTTTCTGAAGGTAATGGTGAAACGCTTGACGATCACCGGTTCGACGTTGCGGCCCAGGGATATCGGCTTCAAAGCGGCGATCGCCGCCAACCTGGAGGCTCGGGTCTGGCCCCTGATCTCCGCCGGACGCATTCGGCCGCTGGTGCACAAGACCTTTCCGCTCGATCAGGCCGCAGCCGCCCATGCCCTGATGGAAAGCAGCACCCACGTCGGGAAAATCGTTCTGACGGCCTAGGGCGGGGGCTTTTCCCGCAAGCAAACGGCGAGCGTCCCACCGAAAAGGGGCTTTCGTTGCCTTTCTCGGCGGCCTATATAGCTCTTATCCCGACAAGGTGATGAGCTCCCGACGGGGAGCGCGGCCCCAGCCAAAGGCTCGGCGCCGAGACGGAGAAGATTATGGCGAACCAACCTCTTATGCCCAAGGCGACCGCCGTCTGGCTGGTCGAGAACACAAGCCTCACGTTCGAGCAAATCGCCGACTTTTGCGGCTTGCACCTCTTGGAGGTTCAAGGCATCGCCGACGGGCAGGTCGCTGCCGGCGTGCGCGGCCTGGACCCCATCGCCAACGGCCAGCTGACCAAAGAAGAAATCGAGCTCGGCACGCAGGACCCGAACCGCAAGCTGCGCATGCTGAAGCGCGACCTGCCGCAGCCGAAGAAGCGCACCGCCGGCCCGCGCTACACGCCGGTCGCCAAACGCCAGGACAAACCCGACGGCATCGCTTGGCTACTGCGCAACCACCCGGAACTGAAGGACAGCCAAGTCGTGCGTCTGATCGGCACGACCAAGGCGACCATCCTGGCCGTGCGCGAGCGCACCCACTGGAACACGCCGAACATCCGGCCGCGCGACCCAGTGCTGCTGGGACTTTGCACCCAAGTCGATCTCAACCAGGCTGTCGAGAAGGCAGGCAAAGCCAGAGAGAAGCTGGAGGGTCCGGCGCAGCCCGCCGCCACTGGCGAAGAGCTGCCGCCCGTCGACGAGGCACCGGCCAGCTTCGGCGAAGGCTATTAGCGCTTCGCCGTCTGCGGCCGCAGCGCCCAAGCAAATCTCCTAGTCCTTGACCGGCACCGTGTAGTTCAGCGCCATACGCCCACCGTCCGGATAGATGATCTGGCCGGTGATGTAGCTCGACTCGGCGCTCGCCAGAAACACGCAGATTCGCCCGATTTCGCGCGGCTCGCCGAAACGGCCCATCGGGGTGCGGCAAAGCGCGGCGCGGCGCTTCTCCGGGTCGGCCAGCACCGTCTCCGCCATCTCGGTGGCGATTGAGCCGGGGCCGATGCCGTTGACCCGGATGCCATGGTCGGCGAGTGCGAGAGCCATGACCTTGGTCAGCTGATTGACGCCCCCCTTGGCGACCACATACGGCGCGATCGCCGGGATCGCCATCACCGCGTTAACAGAAGACATGTTGACGATGGTGCCACCCTCGCCCTGCGCCGCCATCTGCCGCGCGGCCGCCTGACCGGTCAGGAAGACGCCCTTCAGATTGACGCGTATCACACGATCGAAGTCCTCCTCGGCGAGATCGAGGAAGTCGGCGGCATGGACGATGCCGGCGTTGGCGACGGCAATATCGAGCCGTTCGTAGCGAGTCACAGCCTCGGCGACCAGCGCCTCGACCTGCGCCTTGTCGCCGACGTCGCAGGTGGTGAAAGCGACTTCCAACCCCTCTTTCCGCAGGCTGTCCGCCGCCGCTTCGCCGCCTTCTGTGTTGACGTCGCAGAACAGCACCTTGGCGCCTTCTGCTGCCAGCTCCCGCACGCACGCCAACCCGATTCCGCGTGCACCACCGGTGACCAGAGCCACCTTGCCGTCCAGCTGCATGCCCTCTCCTCCCTCACAGGCGATCACGACCGATGACAACCTTATGAAGCGTGCCATCAAATTGGGCGACTAGACTGCCGTGCAAGGTCGAAAAAGCAATCGCCTTGGACTGGAGCCATGCGCTTGATGCAACTGCACTCCCACTTCGCCGCCGCAGTGCTGGCCCTGGCCCTCTTGGCAACGGCAAGCCTTGCAGCGGCAAGCGAGACGACGCCGCGGCCCTGGACCTGGGCATGGCCCGACACGGACTTCTCGAAAGCTGCTGTCGGCTTCTCCGAGATTCGCTCCGGCGGCCCGCCCAAGGACGGCATCCCGTCTATCGACGCACCAGCCTTCATTTCGGTGGAAGAGGAAGACAGCCTTGACCCGCGCGAGCCGGTGATCGGCTTCACCGTCGACGGCGAGGCACGGGCCTACCCTCTGCGCATCCTGACCTGGCACGAGATCGTCAACGACGAGATTGCCGGCGTTCCGGTTGCCGTGACCTATTGTCCACTGTGCAATGCCGCCATCGTCTTCGACCGCCGCGTCGGCGGGCAGGTGTTGGAGTTCGGCACGACCGGCAAGCTGCGTAAGTCGGACCTCATCATGTACGATCGCCAAACGGAGAGCTGGTGGCAGCAATTCCTCGGGGAAGCCATCGTCGGCGAGATGACCGGCACGCGGCTCACCATGCTGCCCTCGCGCTTGGAGTCCTGGGCTCGCTTCAAGGAGCGCCACCCCGAGGGCGAGGTGCTGGTGCCCAACGACCCGGACATGCGCCGCTACGGCGACAATCCCTACATCCGCTATGACAGTGCCTCCCAACCTTTCCTTTACGACGGCAGCTTGCCCCAGGGCATCGAGCCCATGGCCTATGTGGTGGCCGTCGGCGAGGAGGCCTGGACCCTCGCGCTGCTGCGAGAGCAGGAGACGATCGAGCGCGGCGACCTGCGCCTGAGCTGGAGCACCGGCAAGGCTTCGGCGCTCGACAGCCGTCAGATTGCCGAGGGGCGCGACATCGGCAATGTCGTGGTCCGGCGCCGCGACGCCTCGGGCGCATGGCAGGACGCGGTCTACGACCTGACTTTTGCCTTTGTCTTCCACGCCTTTCGCCCCGAGGGCAGGATCCACCAAGAATAGGGGCCGCACCTCCAGAAGCGGCTTGGTTTGGCGAGACCGGCCTAACGGAATTGCCTAAAATGCGGCGCATTCCTTAGCGGGCACTTCACGTTTGAGCTGTAGAATTCTCGGTCACGGATGCGACAGGGCCGAGGGCCGACGCCATGCGATCCATACTCTTCATGAGTGCGATTTTGTTGGTCGCTGTCATGCTGCTGCAAGAGCGCATGCAAGAGCTGCCGAGCGCGGTAGCGGACAGTTACGTCGAGACTCAGCAGAGCGATTGGCAAGGCAGGAGCGTCCCTGTGGCGCCGGAGACCCGCCACCACCAGCAAGGGGGCGCCGAGCTGCAAACCGCCAATGCCGAGCGACGGGACACGTCATTCGACAACAACGTTCGCAACGAGCTCGCACTACCACGCGGACCGGGCGGCCACTACTTTCTTACGGCGCAGGTCAATGGCGTCGACATGACCTTCCTGGTCGACACGGGTGCCACCGATGTGGCGCTCGGCGCCGAGCACGCCGAGAAGCTGCGCCTGCAGCTGCAGGACAAGGACTACACCAAGCGCTATCGCACGGCGAACGGCATCGTCCGCGGAGCCCCCGTTGCGCTGCGCCAGGTACAGGCCGGTCGCCTCAGGCTACGCGATGTGGAGGCCTCGGTGCTCGACGGACCACTCGACATGCCGCTCTTGGGCATGAGCTTCCTCAATCGGCTCAAAGGCTACGAGGTGCGCGGCGACCAGCTGGTCCTGCGCTTCTAAGCCTTGTCTTTCAGCTCTGCCATCAGGACCTGCGTATGGTTCTGCACCTCCTCGCGCACGGCGAACAGGAGAGTGACGGTGCCGTGCTCTTCTTCCAAGCGATGTAGCTCCGCGAGCGCAGCCTGCCGCTCAGGCGTCTGCAGCTCTAGCCGATAGCGCACCTGGAACTCGGGCCAAAGCGGTGCCTCATGCTTGAACCAGTTGCGCAGCTCGGTCGAAGGGGCGACGTCCTTCAGCCAGAGATCGACGGCGGCCGCTTCCTTCGTCAGCCCGCGCGGCCACAGCCGGTCGGTCAGGACGCGGAAGCCGTCTTCCGGCGCAGCCGTTGCGTAGACACGCTTCGTCCTGAACATGCCGGCCTCCTGGGAATGCGCCTGGAAAAGCGCATTGTTCATCACGATCCTCTGACAGCGGACCGGCAAAGGCAACGTCCTGGCTGGCCTGCCATGGCCCAGAGTCGCAAAACGGCGAGCGTCAGTCGGCGTTGCACGAGCGTCCAGGCGGCCGCGCACCTATCTCACGCGGCACCATCGTCAGTGCCTCGTGAAGGCCCCCACCTCATTGGGTTTGAGAGAGCTGGGATGTGAGAGGAAGGACTATTGGTATGCTGGCAAACGTGGCGACAGATATGCAGCAAGCGATGAGCCGCCAAATCGATCTCAAGCAGGCCGTGATCGACTTCATGGCTGGCTTCACGATCGAGACCACGCCCGGTGCATCGGCCAAGACAGCCGACTACCGCGAGCACCTGCGCCCCGGCACGACCGTCGCGGTGACTTTCCTGCCCGGCTCAGACTTTGCCGATACCATCGCCACGGCCAAACGCTTGAAGGACGAAGGCTTCGAGCCTGCGCCTCATTTCGCGGCCCGCTCCATTCCCAGCCGCCCAGACTTCGAGGACTATCTGCGCCGCCTGCAAGGCGAGGTCGGTGTCGACCAGGTGGTCGCCCTCGCCGGCGCCGTCGACAACCCCCTCGGCCCCTTCGAGTCCTCCATGCAGCTCTTGGAGACCGGTCTGTTCGAGAAGCACGGCATCAAGACGATCGGCGTCGCCGGCCATCCCGAGGGCAATCCGGATATTCCCGAGCGCGAGTTGAGCGCCGCCTTGGCGTGGAAGAACGCCTATGCCGAAAACAGCGAGGCGACCCTCTATATCGCGACGCAGTTCTGCTTCGAGGCGGAGCCCATCATTGCCTGGGACCGGGCCATGCGTGCCGCCGGCAACCACCTGCCGATCCATATCGGTGTGCCCGGCCTGGCCACCATCAAGACATTGCTGATGCACGCCAAGAACTGCGGCATCGGCAACTCCATGCGGTTCATCACCCGCCAGGCGCGCAACGTGACCAAGCTGATGACCGTCAGCGCGCCGGACAAGCTGGTGCTCGACCTGGCCCGCTACCACGCCACCGACCCAAGCTGCGGCATCAGCCACGTGCATATGTATCCGCTGGGCGGCATGCGGCGCTCGGCCGCCTGGAGCTATGCGGTGGCCGATGGGGCGTTCAGCATCGACCGCAAGGAAAACGGCTTCAAAGTGGAGCGCGAGATCGCGTAATCTATCGCCGCAACCGGAAGGACAAGGCGGCGATGGACCAGATCGACTTCATCAACATGCAGGACGGGACGGCGGAGGAATACGCCTTCCTGGAAGAGCAGGCCACGGCTTACCAGCAAGCCCACTTGGTCGACCACATCCTGGGCCAGCTCAAGATGATGGCCGGCCCCAAGCTCGGCTACAAAATCGACCGCTACGAGCACAGCCTGCAAAGCGCGACCCGGGCGCTGCGCGACGGCGCCGAGGAGGAGATGGTGGTCGCCGCCCTGCTGCACGACATCGGCGACGTGGTTGCGCCGGACAACCACTCCGAATACGCCGCTTCCGTGCTGCGGCCCTACGTCAGCGAGAAGACCTACTGGATCGTCAAGCACCACGGCATCTTCCAGGGCTACTACTTCTGGCACCACCTGGGCGGCGACAGGGACGCGCGCGAGCGCTACCGCGAGCACCCCTGGTTCGACGACTGCGCCAAGTTCTGCGCCGACTACGACCAGAACTGTTTCGACCCGGATTATGAGAACGAGCCGCTGGAGACCTTCGAGCCCATGGTGCGGCGCGTATTCGCCCGGAAGCCGTGGAGCCAGAACGCAGGCAGCCCGCTGACCTCTTAGGAGAAGTTCAGCCCACGGCTGACTGCGGGTCGTCGCTCAGCTCGCCGCTGGCCTCGCCGCCAGGCATGCCCCGCTCCTTCCTCGGCGTGTGGCCGAAGAAGTCCCGGTAGCACTTCGAGAAATGAGAGGCCGAGACAAAGCCGCAGGCCAGCGCCACGTCGATCACCGACATGTTGGTCTGCAGCAGGAGCAGCCGGGCGCGGTTGAGCCGAAGCTCGAGATAGAAGCGCGCCGGTGAGCGCTGCAGGTACTTGCGGAAGAGGCGTTCAAGCTGACGGGTCGAAAGCCCCGCCGCTTCGGCCAACTCGGAGCGAGCCAGGGGCTCTTCCAGGTTATCTTCCATCTGCTTGACGACAGACAGCAGCTTGGGATGGCGCACGCCGAGCCGCGCCGGCAGGCTCATGCGCTGATGGTCGTGGTGGTCGCGGATGCGTTCATGCATGAACTGATCGGCCACCGCCGCCGCCAGCTCATGTCCGTGCTGGCGGGAGATGACGTTCAGCATCATGTCCATGGCCGCCACCCCGCCGGCGCAGGAGAAGCGGTTGCGGTCGATCTCGAAGAGTTCGTTGGTGACCTGAATCTCCGGGAACTGCTCGACCAGCGCGGCCAGGTTCTCCCAATGGATTGTGCAGGTATAGCCGTCGAGCAGGCCGCACTTGGCGAGGATATGGCTGCCGGTGCAGATCGCCCCGATGTCAGCCCCGCGCCGGGCCATCTTGCGCAGCCAGGGGCAGAGCCGGCTGGTATCCTGCAGATGGATCTGCAGGCCACCACAGACCGCAATCGTGTCGAGGCTGCTCGCTGCCTCCAGATCTCCGTCGATCGGCAGAAAAAATCCGTTGGAGGCGCGTATCGGTGCGCCGTCCGCCGTGTAGAGCCGCCAGCCATAGAGCTCCCGCCCGCTCAGCCGGTTGGCCTGGCGCATGGCCTCGATCGCCGCGGTGACCGCCATCATGGAGAAGTCCGGCACCAGTATGAAGCCGAAGAGCTGCGGCAGCTCCCGCGGTGCGTTGCCTAGCATAGGTCGTTCCTGGCCCTCGTTTTTCTTATCAGTTCCTCTTCGGCGGCGCCGGTGGAGGATTCCGCCTTCAATCGGGCCGTAAAATCAAGATGTCGCAGCGACAAAACTTGACGCCGCAGGCTCACGAGCGCGCGGATGTGGCGCCTAGGAAACACGAGGGCTTGCCCTTGGCCTGGCCGCTGCGTTCACGCTACATACGTCTTAGGGTGTTGGGCAGAGAGTTAACGAGCTTCGCGGGGTGTGAGGTGGCTCAAAAGGCGCGCTATTCGATCTTCTCCTTGGCCAGGAATGCCATAGGCCACCATGAGAACTGGCAGGCTGCCTGGCGCTCGCCGGAGCCGCAGGGCAGCTACGACGCCATTATCGTTGGCGGCGGCGGGCATGGGCTGGTCACGGCCTATTATCTTGCCAAGGAACACCGGCTTGGCCGGATCGCTGTACTGGAGCGGGGTTGGCTGGGCGGCGGCAACACGGGGCGTAACACGACGATCGTGCGTTCCAACTATCTTTGGGACGAGTCCGCCGGGCTCTACGAGCACTCCCTGAAGCTCTGGGAGAGCATGAGCCAGGAGCTGAACTTCAACGTGATGTTCAGCCAGCGCGGGGTGATGAACCTGGCGCACAATCAGCACGATCTGCGCGAGCTGTCCCGCCGCATCTATGCCAACCGCCTGAACGGCGTCGACTCCGAGTTTCTGACACCGCAGCAGGTCAAGGAGTTCTGTCCGATCATCGATTTGCGGGGCAACGGCCGCTATCCGGTGCTGGGCGCCTCTCTCCAACGGCGCGGCGGCACGGCACGGCACGACGCCGTTGCCTGGGGCTATGCTCGCGCTGCCGATACCCTGGGCGTCGATATCATTCAGGAGTGCCCGGTTGAGGGCATCCGCGTCTCTAACGGCCGGGTGCAGGGCGTCGAGACGACCAAGGGCTACATCGGCGCCAAGAAGGTCGGCCTGGTTGCGGCCGGCCATTCCTCCGTGCTGGCGGAGATGGCGGGCGTGCGCCTGCCGGTGCAGTCCCTGCCGCTGCAGGCCCTGGTCAGCGAACCGGTCAAGCCGCACATGAACACCGTGGTGATGTCCAACGCCGTCCACGCCTATCTCAGCCAGTCGGACAAGGGCGAGATGGTCATCGGCGCCGGCGTCGACAAATACATCGGCTACGGCCAGCGCGGCAGCCTGACCGTGACCGAAGGCACCCTGGCCGCCATCTGCGAGCTCTTCCCCTCGCTCAGGCGCCTGCGCATGCTGCGCAACTGGGGCGGCATCGTCGATGTCTGCCCGGACGCCAGCCCGATCATCTCCAAGACTCCGGTCGACGGCCTCTACGTCAACTGCGGCTGGGGCACGGGCGGCTTCAAGGCGACGCCGGGCTCGGGCCATGTCTTCGCCCACACCATCGCCAAGGACGAGCCGCACCCGCTCAACGAAGGCTTCCGGCTCAACCGCTTTACGACCGGATACCTGATCGACGAGCACGGCGCAGCCGCCGTCGCCCACTGACCGCGGCGCGGTCCGGCTTTAACAGGAGAAAGCGGCATGCTGCTCATCGAATGCCCATACTGCGGGCCGCGCAGCGAAGAAGAGTTCAGCTACGGCGGCGAAGCGCACATTCTGCGCCCTGCCGACCCGGACGCGCTCAACGACGAGCAGTGGGCCGATTACCTCTTCATGCAGGGCAACAAGAAGGGCGTGTTCTATGAGCGCTGGGTACACAGCCACGGCTGCCGCCGCTGGTTCAACGTCGCCCGCGACACGCTGACCTACGAGATTCTGGCGATCTACCCGATGGGCGCCGCTCCGCCCAAGCTCGACGAGCGCCACTATGTCTGACTCGAGCACCAAGACGATGACCCGCAAGTATCGCTTGGCCGAGGGCGGCCTGATCGACCGCAGCAAGACCATCAGCTTCACCTTCAACGGCGAGCGGCTGACCGGTCATCCGGGCGATAGCCTTGCGTCCGCCCTGCTGGCCAACGGCAAGCGTCTCGTCGGCCGCAGCTTCAAGTATCACCGGCCGCGCGGCATCGTCACCGCCGGGCCGGAAGAGCCGAACGCGCTGGTCCAGGTCGGCCGCGACCCGGCGACCGACCCGAACCTGCGGGCGACGCAAGTGGAGCTCTTCGACGGCCTGACCGCCATGCCGCAGAATGCCTGGCCCTCGCTGGAGCATGACGTGGGCGAAGTGAACAGCGCCCTCTCCCGCTTTTTCCCGGCGGGCTTCTATTACAAGACCTTCATGTGGCCGGCCGGCGCCTGGGAAACCTACGAAGAGGTCATCCGCAGCGCCGCTGGTCTCGGCAAGGCGCCGACCGGCAAAGACCCGGACCGCTATGACAAGACCTATGCCCACTGCGACCTGCTGGTGGTCGGCGGCGGACCGGCAGGATTGGCTGCGGCCCTGGTCGCCGCGCGTGCCGGCGCGCGGGTCATCCTGGCCGAGCAGGACAGCCGTTTAGGCGGACGGCTGCTCAGCGAGCCGCAGAGCGAGATCGACGGCAAGCCGGCGCTCGACTGGGTCGAGGCCGCGGAAGAGGAGCTGCGGCAGAGCCCAGAGGTGCGGGTGCTCACCCGCACCAACGCCTTTGCCTACTTCGACCACAACTTCGTTGCCTTGCACGAGCAGGTCACCGATCACCTCCCCGCCGATGAGCGTCCTGTGGAGTTGCCGCGCCAGCGGCTCTGGAAGGTGCGGGCCAAGCAGGTGGTGCTGGCGACCGGCGCCATCGAGCGCCCCTTGGTCTTCTGCGGCAACGACCGCCCCGGCGTCATGCTCGCCTCCGCCGCGTCCAGCTACGTCAAACGCTACGGCGTCGCGCCTGGCGAGCGGGCCGTGCTCTTCACCAACAACGACGGCGGCTACCGCGCTGCGCTCGATCTGCTGGACGCGGGCGTCAGAATCGCCGCCGTGGTCGACCTGCGCGAGGAGCCGAGCGGGCCGCTGACCGAAGCGGCGAAGGAGCGCGGCCTGCGCATCCTGGCCAACTACGCGGTCGTCGCCACCAAGGGACGCAAGCTGCTCACCTCCGTCAGCGCTGCGCGCCTCTCGGGCGACGGCAAGTCGATCAGCGGCGCACCGCAAGAGCTCGAGTGCGATCTCCTGATGGTGAGCGGCGGCTGGAACCCGACGGTGCACCTCTACTGCCAGGCCAAGGGCAAGATCACCTGGCGCGAGGACATCGCCGGCTTCGTGCCGGAGACGGGCGGGCCGAAGGGCGTGAGCTGCGCCGGCGCGGTCAACGGCGTCTATCCTCTGGGCGACTGCCTGCGCGAAGGTCAGCAAGCCGGTGTTGCGGCCGCCCGTACCCTTGGCATGGAGGTGACGGAGAGCGCTGCGCCCCAGGCGGAGGGACAGGACTTCTTGCCGGCGCGCTGGATGTACCTGGTGCCGAGCACCGCTCCGACCGGGCACGGCGGCAAAGCCTTCGTCGACCAGCAGAACGACGTAACGGCGGCAGACCTGCTGCTGGCTCTGCGGGAGGGCTATCGCTCCATCGAGCACGTCAAGCGCTACACCACCACCGGGATGGGCACAGACCAAGGCAAGCTCGGCAACGTCAATGCTATCGGCATCGTCGCCGAGCATCTCGGCAAGCCCCTGCCCGAGGTCGGCGTCACCACCTTCCGCCCGCCCTACACGCCGGTCACCTTCGGCGCCTTCATGGGCCGCGACGTTGACGCCCTGCTCGACCCTCTGCGCAAAACCCCGATCGACAGCTGGCATGTCCGCTCCGGCGCCGCCTTTGAGGATGTCGGCCAGTGGCGCCGCGCCTGGTACTACCCCAAGCCGGGCGAGGACATTCACAAGGCGGTCAACCGCGAGGTTGCGGCGGTGCGCCAGGCGGTCGGCATCATGGATGCCAGTACCCTGGGCAAGATCGACATCCAGGGCCCGGACGCCGCCGAGTTCCTCAACCGGGTCTACACCAACGCCTGGAAGAAGCTGGCCGTCGGCAAGGCTCGCTACGGCCTGATGCTCGGCGAGGACGGCATGGTGATGGACGACGGCGTGACTGCGCGTCTTGGTGAGAACCGCTATCTCATGACCACCACCACCGGCAACGCAGCCAGCGTGATGGGGCACCTGGAGGAGTGGCTGCAGACCGAGTGGCCGGAGCTCAAGGTCTACTTGACCAGTGTGACCGAGCAGTTCGCCACCGTCTCCCTCGCCGGTCCCTACGCCCGCACCGTGCTGGCCCAGTTGACTGATATCGACCTCTCGCCCAACGCGCTCCCGCACATGTGCTTGAGCGAGGGCGAGGTCGCCGGCGCGCCGGCCCGGGTGGTCCGCGTCTCCTTCACAGGCGAGGCGGCCTTCGAGATCAACGTGCCCTCCAGCTACGGCCTTGCCGTCTGGGAGGCCTGCATGCGCGCTGGCGAGCCCTACGGCATCACCCCCTACGGCACCGAGGCGATGCACGTGCTGCGCGCCGAGAAGGGCTACATCATCATCGGCCAGGAGACCGACGGCTCGGTGACCCCGATCGACCTCGGCATGGACTGGATTCTCTCCAAGACCAAGGACTATATCGGCCGCCGCTCGCTGAAGCGGCCAGACATACTGAAGAGCGACCGCAAGCAGCTCGTCGGCCTGCTGACGGAGAACCCGCAAACCGTGCTGCCGGAAGGTGCGCAGCTGGTGGAGGAGCTGAAGGCGACGCCGCCCATGACGATGGTCGGCCACGTCACCTCCAGCTACTACAGCCCCAACTGCGGCCACTCCATCGCGCTGGCCCTGGTCAAGGGCGGGCAGGCGAAGCAGGGCGAGACGCTCTTCGCCCCCATGCTGGACGGCGGCCGCATCGCCTGCACCATCACCAGCCCCGTGTTCTTCGACCCGGAAGGAGAGCGCCTCCGTGCCTAACACCCACCTGAGACGCTCGCCCCTGGCGCAACTTGGCCTCGGCGCCCTGGCAACCAACGCCCGCGGCCCAGAGCAAAACGTCGCCCTGCGCAGCATTCCCTTTCAGACCGCCATCAATCTGCGCGGACCGGCGAAGGACGATCGCTTTGCCCGCGCAGTCGAGGAGATTGTCGGCACGCCTTTGCCAGCGGCCTGTCGAGCCCTGCCCGGCAAGGGCGATCTGCGCCTGCTCTGGCTTGGTCCCGACGAATGGCTGGCCGTTGCGCCGCCTGACCAGGCGCACCTGATCGGCGTCATGGAGAGCGCCTTCGGTGTGTTGGAGCGCGCCCTCTCCGGCCAGCACGTTGCGGTCAATGACGTCAACGACAACTACACCACCATCGAGGTGAGCGGTCCCCGCAGCATCGACCTGCTGTCTAAGGGTTGCCCACTCGACCTGCATCCCTCGGCTTTCCCCAGCGGCAGCTGTGCCCAAAGCCTGGTCGCCAAGGCAGAGGTCATCCTGGATCGGGATGATAAACCGTCGGAGCTGCGCTTTCGCCTGATGGTGCGGCCAAGCTTTGCCGAGTATCTCTGGGCCTGGCTCAGCGATGCGGGCCAGGAGTACGGGCTCAGCGTGCTGACAAGCCCCTAGGCTTTTCTGCGCACGGACGAAAGTAGCAGGCCGAACAGGACCAAGCCGCCACCGGCCAAGTGGAACATGGCCAGCTGCTCGCCAAGCAGCAGCACCGCCAAGACCGAGTTGTAGACCGGCATCAGGTACATCAAGAGACTGGTGCGGGACGCGCCCAGCTTGCGCTGAATATAGGTGTAGGAAAGGTAGGCAAAGCAGGACGCCACCACGGCCAGGAACAGCATGATGCCGAGCGTCCGAGCATTCAGGGTCGTGGGCTCCCACTGCGCCTCCCAAGCCAGGAAGGGCAGCATGCAGATCACGCCGCAGGCGGCAATCGCCACGAAGCGCGGCAGAACCTCAAGCCTGCTCGGGCGGTGCAGGATCAACACGCTGTAGACCGCCCAGGCCGTCATCGATGCCAGCGTCCAGATGTCACCGACAGTGAAGCTGAGCGAGGTCAGCACGCCAAGACTGCCCTGGCAGAGAATGATGACGACCCCGAGCAGCGCCAGGCCGAGACCCGTTCCCTGGCGGGCGCTCATCGCCTCGCCGTAGATGTAACGCGCCAAGAGCACGATCAGGACCGGCGAGGCAGCGTAGATCAGGCCGATGTTGGTCGCTGTGGTGGTGTCGGCCGCGATGTAGACGAAGGCCCCGCAGACACCCATGCCGAGTGCCCCGAGCAGCATGAGATCTGGCAGCTCCTTGAGCACGGTCTGGCGGTGGCGCCAAAGCACCGCGGCCGTGAAAGGCAGCATCAAGAGGACGACGAAGCCCCAGCGGCCGACGGCCAAGGCCACCGGCGGCACCAGATCGGCGGCGGCCCGCGCCACCAGCATGTTGCTGACGAAGAAGCAGGGGGCGATGAACAGCATGATCTGGGCCAGACGCAGATCGCCGCGACCGCTCAATCTCTCCGCACTGGTCGTCATGCGCGACGCAACCGCGGCAGATGCAGCAGGAACCAGCCAAACGCGAGGAGCTGCAAAGCCAGACAGGCCATGAAGGCGCTCTGGTAGGCCTCGGCTGGGAAGACGCCCTCGACCGGCTCCCAAAAGTCCAGGACAACGCCAACCGCCGCCTGGTATCCGAAGGCAGCAAAGAAGGCGAGCATGTTGATCGCGGTGTTCGCCCGCCCCGACAGCGCCAGCCCGAAGTGGCTGGAGTAAAGGGGGTACGCCAGCATCGCGACATTGCTGGTCAGGGTGAAGAAGGGCCAAAGCCAGCCGCCGCGTGGTGCAACCTCCAGAATGATCAGGATCTGCGCCAGGAAAAAGAGCGGGACACCGATGCCGATGACTCGAATCAAAGGAATGCCGGCACGCTGCGCCAAGTCGGCTGTAATGCCGATCATCAGCGAGCCGACGGTCAGGCCCGCGGCGATGACAAAGAGCTGGCTGGCCATCCCCGCTTCATCGAAGCCAGCCACGTCGCGCAGCCAGGGGCCAGCCCACAAGCCCTGCAACGCCATCCCGGCCGAAACGGTGAGACAGGTGACCGGCGCCAAGGCCCAGAAGTAGCCGCTCCGGAAGACCTCCGCGACACCACGGAGCTGCTGCTTGGCAGTTTGGCGTGCGGCCCCGCCTTCCCGCTCAGGCACCACCAGGCGAATGGTCAGCGCAACCAGCACGGTCAGTCCGGCCAAGACCAAGAAAACCTCGCGCCAGGACAGAGCATGCATGGCCAGCTCGACCGGCTGCGTCGCCGCCATGGCACCCAGCCCGCCCATGGCGACGAAGGCGCCATTGACCAGCGGCCAGCGCGCCTCGGGAAACCAGAGCACGATGGCCTTGAAGGAAGCCATGAGGCCGCCGGCGACGCCGAGACCGATCAAGGCACGGCCGAGCAGCAGGGTGTCGCGGCTCTCCCCATAGGCGAAGATCAGGGCGCCCAGGGCAGCAAAGAGCAGCAACACGGACTGTACCCGCCGCGGTCCGAAGCGGTCGAGCAGCATGCCCAGCGGCACCTGGAAGGCGGCGAAGGTTAGGAAATAGGCGGCGGTGAGGAGCCCCAGATCGGTGGCGCTGAGCCCCAGATCGTCGGTCAGGCGCCCGGAAATGACGGCGTTGACGCTGCGGAAAAGGTAGGAGAGGAAATAGCCGCCGGCAAAAGGAAGAAAGACCAGGACCACGGCCTGCCAGCCGCCTGCCCCGCCTCTCGAAGCCGCCTGCGGCCCGGTCATGTCGGCTTGCCTATTCATTTTGGTCGGTCGGAAGCTAGGAGCCCGCCCCTTCTGGAGCAAGGAATGAGCGATCTACCCAACGCGCATGACTTGACGCATAGTGCCGCGATGCAACCCGTTCCTCAGAGATTTTGTTTCCCATGACAGCACCGAGCCGCTATTGGGCCGAACTCACCACGGCAGACTTTGCTGTGCTCGACCCGGCGACGACCGTCGCCGTACTGCCGGTCGCGGCCATTGAGCAGCACGGACCGCACCTGCCCCTGTCGGTCGATGCGACTATCAACGAAGGCATCCTTGCCGAGGCGGCGTCCAGAGCGCCGAGCGACCTCTCCTTCCTCATCCTGCCGGAGCAGAGCATCGGCCGCTCGGAAGAGCACCTCGCCTTTCCCGGCACGCTGACGATCGCGCCCGACACTCTGGCCAAGGCTTGGGGTGAGATCGGGCGTTGCGTGCATCGGGCAGGACTCCGCAAGCTCTTGCTCTTCAACAGCCATGGCGGCCAGCCCCAGGTGCTCGACATCGTCGCGCGGGACCTGCGGGTCACGCTCGGCATGCTGGTGGCCTGGTGCAACTGGTGGCGCCTTGGCCTTCCGGAAGAGGGCCTGCCGGGCGCCGAGGAACTCAAGCACGGCATCCATGGAGGCGCGCTGGAAACGGCGATCATGCTGCATCTCCGGCCCGATTTGGTGCGGCAGGATAAGATCGCCGACTTCCGATCTCTCTCTCAAGATATGGCCGACGACTACGAGCTGCTTTCTCCGCTCGGCCAAACCGCTTTTTCTTGGATGACGCAGGATCTCAATCCAACCGGCGCGGTGGGCGATGCAACCCAGGCCAGCGCCGAGCTGGGCCGGCTCCTGGTTACCCACGCAGCCGACCGCTTGCTGTTCTTCCTGGACGAGCTGGCGCGCTTTCCGTTGGACAAGCTGACAGAGCAAACAGTCCACAAGCCCGCCGGCGGCAACTGACACCCACTACTGCCGGTGGGCGACGTAGAGCTCGCTTTCGACGCCGAGATAGCCGTTCCAAGCGAACCAGTAGGCGACGTGCCCCGGCACCCGCGAGAGGCGCGTGCCGTCAGGGCCGGTCAGCTGTTCCTCTCCGACCCGCCAGATGCCGTCGGATGCCTTAAGCGCATCGCTGTCACCGGCCACAGCCTCGAAATCGCGGCCGCGGCGTTCGTATGCCCGTACGGTCCGGGTCGCTTGGTCGCCGATCAGCACCAGCTCGCGGGGGCCGATGGCATCGTTGATCACAGCGCCCTCGGCGAAGGCCTCGAGCGGCCAGGCTTTGGAATGGCCCACGTCTCGAATGCCGAAGACGTAGTCTTTCTGCTTGTGCCGTCGCTGATCGACCACGGCCGGGAACATCAGGTCGTCGCTGGCGAAGTAGGCCTGATAGACCACGCCCGAGCCGTAGTCGCGGGCGTGCCCGGTCTCTAGAGACAGGACCTTGGTATCGGGATGGCTCTCCCGCCAGCGCTTCCAGGAGGTGATGGCGACCGGCCGGATCTTGAGGGTGATACCGCTGTCGACCAGCGGTCCCACCACCGGCTGGCCGGTGAACTGGTTCCACAGGCTGTCGGTCTCCCGGTCGAACATCAGCTTGTTGGAACGATAGAGCAGCCCGGAGGAGCCGAAGATGAAGGGCTTCTCGCGCCCCTCCACCTGCGTCTCGAAGAGAATGCCGGCGCCGCAGAGGGTGCAGTAGGCCAGTGCCACCGGCACGCCGCCGATCACCTCGTTGAACATCTCATGCCAGCCCATGATGCGCAGCGGATAGGCGCGCGCATCGCCCGCGATCTCGACGCCGAAAACGAGATCGTCGTCCAGCAGATAGTGGGCGTCGGCGACCGAGACGTGCTTGGGATTGTCGAGCGAGGGAATGCCGTCTACCTCGACGCCCCCCCAGGTGATCTCCTCGAGGCGGATCTTCATGCTGTCGAGGGTGTCCTGATTGGGCAGGAAGCGCAGGAACTCGGGGTCCAGCCGGCCGAGCACCTCGCGCTTCACGGCAGCAAAGCTGTAGTGTGGCGCGACCTGAGGATTCGCCTCCTGCCAAACCATCCAGTCGAACCAGCCGCTGGCGTCATGCCCGGTGAGCGTTTTGAGCCCATGAGAGAGCGCCCGCGTCTCCCGTCGCCGGTAGCGCAGCGCCAGGATCATGGCCGCCGCCACATCAGGTTCACCGCGGGTGGTCAGCGCGCCGACCGCATCAACGATCTCCTGCCTACTGCCGAACACCAGCGTTCGGCTGAGCTGGGCGACGTCAAGCGGCGCCCCTTGCGCCCGAGCCGTGCTCACGCCAGCGGCTGTCAGCATCGGCGAAACGACGATGGCGGTCGTCATATCCCGCCGGGACAGACCTTGTGAAACGATGTGTCGCACCATGACGCTCCTCCACCTGCCCAGGGGCAAGAGGTGTTGTCGGCCCTGTTCCCGCGCAACGCTGCTCACCGATACGTGTCGTTCGGTTAGAAATCACACTGAAAAAGGTTCCTTTGTTAAGGAAGACGCTTCCGGCGTGCTGTTGTATGCTGCAAGCCACGTCTTTGAGGCCCAGGCGAGAGAGAACCGGCATGAACGAGGGAAGAGAGGCGCAGACCATTGCCCTGATCGGAGCGCCCACGGATATCGGCGCCGCCCACCGCGGCAGCTCCATGGGGCCGGAAGCGTTGCGGGTCGCGGAAATCGACCTCATGCTGCGCCGGCTGGGGCATGAGGTGATCGATCTGGGCAACATCGCCGGCCCAGCCAACCCCAACGCGCAGACGGTCAACGGCTATCGCCATCTCTCTGAGGCCGTCGCTTGGTGCCAAGCTCTTCATGATGCCGTCTACGCCGCTCTGAAAGCGGGGGACTGCCCTATCATGATGGGGGGCGACCATGCCTTGGCGGTTGGCTCCATCGCCGCCGTCGCACGTCACTGCGCGGAGCAGGACACCCCTTTGACGGTACTCTGGTTCGATGCCCATGCCGATTTCAACACGCCGGCGACCTCGCCGTCGGGCAACATCCACGGCATGCCGGCGGCGGTGCTCTGCGGTGAAGGCCCATCGGAGCTGATGGCCATCGGCCACGCCGAACCCATGCTGGAGACAGAAGGACTGATACAGGTCGGAATCCGCTCAGTGGACCATGTCGAAAAGCGGGCGGTGGTCGAGAACGGGCATGAGGTCTACGACATGCGCCGTATCGACGAGCTGGGCATGCGGGCGGTGATGGAAGAGGCGCTGAATACGGCAGCCCGACGCGGCGGCCACCTGCACGTCAGCTTCGACGTCGACTTTTTGGACCCCAGCATTGCGCCTGGGGTCGGTACCACCGTGACCGGCGGCCCCAACTATCGCGAAGCCCAACTCTGCATGGAGATGGTGCACGATTCCGGGCTGCTCGGCTCGCTGGATATCGTCGAGCTCAACCCGGCGCTAGACTATCAGAACGCCACAGCGCTCCTGATGGTGGAACTGGTCGCCAGCCTGTTCGGCGAGCAGATCCTGAGCCGCCACAAATCCTCGTTTAACTAGTCAAAGCCATGCAGCGCAGAAACGGACCACAGATGATTTACAGCGATGCGACCGCCAGCTCCCACGACGAAGCGGAGCTGATGGAGATCGAGCTTGAGCTCGGCGCGCACAACTACAAACCGATCGACGTCGTCCTCTCCAAGGGCGAGGGCGTCTGGGTTTGGGACAGCGACGGCAAGCGCTATTTGGACTGCCTCTCGGCTTACTCGGCGGTCAACCAGGGCCATTGCCACCCGAAGATCCGCGAGGCGCTGATCGAGCAGTCAGGCAAACTGACTCTGACCTCCCGCGCTTTCCGCAACGATCAGCTAGCCCTCTTCTATCAGGAGATCTGCGCGCTGACGAACACCAGCAAGGTGCTGCCTATAAACAGCGGCGCCGAAGCAGTCGAAAGTGCCATCAAGGCGGTGCGCAAGTGGGGCTACGAGGTCAAGGGCGTGCCCGACGGCCAGGCGGAGATCATCGTTTGCCGCAACAACTTCCACGGCCGCACGCTCTCCATCGTCAGCTTCAGCACCGACCCGACGGCGCGCCGGAACTTCGGCCCCTTCGTGCCCGGTTTCAAGGTCATTCCCTTCGGCGATGCCGAGGCGCTGGACGCGGCCATCACGCCCAACACCGTCGGTTTCCTGGTCGAGCCGATCCAGGGCGAGGCCGGCGTCATCATCCCGCCCGACGGCTACCTCCGCGCGGTGCGGGAAATCTGCAGCCGGCACAACGTCATGCTCATTCTCGACGAGATCCAGACGGGGCTCGGCCGCACCGGCAAGCTCCTGGCCGAGGAGCATGAGGGCATCGAGGCCGACCTGACCCTGGTCGGCAAGGCGCTATCCGGCGGCTTCTATCCCATCTCCGCCGTGCTCTCGAACTCGGAGGTGCTGGGTGTGCTGCGGCCCGGCGAGCATGGCAGCACCTTCGGTGGCAACCCGCTCGCCTGCGCCGTAGCGCGCACGGCCGTGCGGGTGCTGATCGAGGAGGGCATGATCGAGAATGCCGAGCGCATGGGCGCCTACTTCGTCGAACGCCTCAAGGACATCCGCAATAACCTCATCCGCGAGGTGCGTGGCCGCGGCCTGATGGTCGCCGTGGAGTTCGAGCCGGAGGCCGGTGGCGCCCGCGCCTACTGCGAAGCCCTTAAAAACGAGGGCGTCCTCTGCAAGGACACCCACGTCAACACCATCCGCTTCGCCCCACCGCTGGTCATCAACCGCGACGATATCGATTGGGCTTTCGAACGCATCGCCCCCATCCTGGCGCGCTCAAGCCCGACTACTTAGATCTCGGTGCGGCGCCCTTTGTAAGCTTCCGGTATCGCGGCATCGCTGCCGAAGAAGGCGTGCTTCGACATGTCTGGCGAATAGCGGCTGGCCGGTACCGTCCGCCCCAGTGCTTCTGCCACGGCGCGTATGTGGTGGGGGGCCGCGCCGCAACAGAGGCCGATGTAACGGACATCGAGCTCCTGGCAACGGCGGGCAAACTCGGCACATTCGTAGCGGTTGCATGTGAAGGGATCGAGCGCTGTCGGGAAAGGCCGGTCGCCGGGGATGCAGCCACAGCGCGGATCCGTCAAGGATTGGAAAGTGGGCTCCGCTTCCGTCGTGCGATAAGGCACCGGCAGCGCTGCCACATGGCACGACACCGCGTCACGGATGGCGCGCACCACCGGCAGCAGCGTCTCGGGACCGCGCTGACAATTGAGCCCGACCACGTCGGCCCCCGCGGCCTCCAGCCTCTTGCATGCCTCGACAACAGCGATGTCGTCGAAGGTTCGCTCGCTGCGGTGGACGGAAAGCGTCACCACGATAGGCAGGCCGGTTTGACGCATGACATCCAAGGCGATTTCCGCTTCTCCACTCCAGTCGATGGTCTCGGCAATGAGGAGTTCGGCCCCCTCCTCGACCGCCCAACCGATCTGCTCTTCGAACATGGCACGCACCGTCGCGTGCGTCGCAGGCTCCTGCGCTTCATAGACGTTGGTGTTGCAAATGTTGCCTGCCAAAAGGCAGCCATGACGGTCCGCAACCTCCTTTGCCAGGCGGAGCGCTTGGCGGTTCAGGTCTTCCAAGATGGTCTCGCGCCCGATGACCCGCAGCTTCTCCCGATGCGCATAGTAGGTGAAGGCTTCAACCACATCGCTGCCGGCATGGACGAAGTCTTCGTGAAGATGGGTCACCGCCTCAGGATGCTCGAGCACCACCTCGGGCACGAAGGCGCCGGCCTGCAGGTAGCCCCGGCGCTCCAGCTCGAAAAGGTAGCCCTCGGCACAGATCACCGGGCCCTGATCCAGTCGTTCGAGAAGCCCGGCCTTCGGCGCAGCGATCATGGTGTTTTCGCTCTTCATCTCAATAGCCTCCTTGGCAGTTCGGATGTATCAGTCACTTCAGCTCTTGAGACCTGCGCCTCTGGCAACAGCCAGCAGCAGGTCTCGCAATCGCTTGGCGCCGGGCGGCAAAGCGGCGCGATGGTCGAGCTTTGCAATCTCCTGCAAAGCCGCCTCCGGCAAATCCACGCCGTCCGGCAGCCAAAGCAACCAGGCGATGAAGACATCCTCTGGGCTCGGCAGAGGACGTCTCTGGGATGAAGCTGCGCCGTCTTGTCGCGGCACGGCGCAATGGTTGGCCCGGTGATCGATCCTGCCCATCGCTAGAGATCCAGATCGACTTGTCCGATGGGCTTGGTGCAACAGGCCAAAACATAGCCGTCTGCGATCTCCTCATCGCGAATGCCGCCGTTGTGAACCATGTGAGTTTCCCCGGCGAGGCAGCGCACCTTGCAGGTGCCGCAAACACCGAACTGGCAGCCGCTGGGAATGGTGAGGCCGATGCCTTTCGCAACATCCAGGATCGTATCCGTCTCATGGCAATAGGCTTCGCGATCCGACTTCGCGAACCGAATGCAGGCCTTCTTGTTCTCGTCGGGAATAACGTCGTCCGGTTCGTCCAGCTCACCGGGCGCCCCAACCGGCGCCAGAAAGCTCTCCTCGTGGTAACGTTCCATGTCGTAGCCGGCGGCATTGAGTGCATCGCGTAGCCCCTGCATGAAACCAGCCGGCCCGCAGCAGAAGATCTCGCGATCGAAATAGTCCGGCGCGATCAATTCGAGCATCAAGCCGTTCAGACGACCGCGATAGCCGGTCCAGACGCTGTAGGGGTCCGCTTCGCTGACAATCCAAGCAAGGTTGAAGGAAGGCACACGCGCCGCCATGCGCTCCAGCTCGGCGCGAAAGATGATCTCAGAGGGACGACGCGCGCAGTTGATGAAGGTGACGTCGCTGTGGCGGCCGTTGTCGAACAACCAACGCGCCATCGACATCATGGGCGTGATGCCTGAGCCGGCGGAAACGAAGAGATACTTCTCGGCGGCGTGGTGGTGAAACGAGAAGATCCCTGCGGGGCCATAGGCCTTCAACCTGCTGCCGACGTCCACCTCGTCGAACAGCCAGCGGCTCCCAAGGCTCTCCGGCTGCCGCTTTACGGTGATGCAAATCAGGAGGGGACGGGACGGGCTTGACGAGAGGGTGTAGGTGCGGTGGATGCAGTCGCCGCCAACCGGAAGCTCAAGGGTGATGAACTGGCCCGGCAGATAGCGAAACCAGCTCTCGTCGGGGCTTTTGAAGCAGAAGGTCTTGACGTTGTGCGTTTCCGGCAGCACCGCGACACATTCCAGCACTTGGGACTGGTCGTTCCACGGCGGCAACTCATCGAGATGCCGGTAGAGAGGCTGGGCGCTCATGCTCGTCCCCCTCAGGCTACACGCGTGGCCGCAGGGGCTTCGCCCCTTAACCTCTGCTCCAAGATGCTGCGGTACCAGTCGACGAACTGGATAACCCCGGCCTCGTGGACCGGCGAATAGGGGCCCGGCTCGTAGGCAGGTGAATTGATCCCGCGCTGGTTCTCCTCAACCACCTGACGGTCCTGATCGTTGGTGGCTTCCCAAACCTCGGTCAAGGTCTTGCGGTCGTAGTCGACGCCTTCGACCGCATCCTTGTGAACCAGCCATTTCGTGGTGACGGCTGTTTCCTGAGGGCCGAGCGGAACGACGCGGAAGGACACCGCATGGTCGACCAGCACGTGGTTCCATGTGCTGGGATAGTGATAGAGCAGCAGGGCCCCGATGTCGGAGGCATCAGCGGACGCGCTTAGCGGACGCTTGACCGCACGCTTGCCGGACAGGGTATAGCTCTCCGCATCGCGCAACAGCGGCAACCGGGTGAGGCGGTACTGGGCATCGTCCGAGATCGCGAAACCGCTTGGCAAAGCGAGCGACCGACAACGTTCCCAGAGCCGCAGGACAGCAGGGTCGGCCACATCGCCAGTCGGGCTTGTCAGTGTCGGAGTGTCAGGGAAGGTGCGGCAGAGTTCCGGGTGGCTCCCAGCGCAGTGATAGCATTCGCGGTTGTTCTCCCAAACCAGCTTCCAATTGCCCTTTTCGACGATGGTCGTCTCATACGCGACCTTGGCGTCGGCCAGACCGTGCGGCGCCAAGTAAGGCTCGGCCATGGCGCAGAAGGACGCGAAGTCGGGAGGCGTCTCAGCCACACAAACGAAAACGTAGCCGGCGAGCGTCTCGCAGTGGACGAGCTTCAAGCCGAAGCGTTCGGCTTCGAAGTTCGGGCCCATGTCGCGCGCAAAGAGCAGCCGCCCATCGAGTTCATAGGTCCACTGATGGTAGGGGCAGACCAGCTTCGCGACCTTGCCTCGATCGGCGGAGCAGAGGCGCGAGCCCCTGTGGCGGCAGGCGTTGTGGAAGGCCCGGAGAGCTCCACTGGCATCGCGCACAATCAGCAGCGGATAGTCGCCGAGTTGAAGTGTCAGGTAGCTGCCGCTGTCCGGCAACTCGCATTCATGACCAACAAACAGCCACTCGCGGTAGAACACGGCGTCTAGGTCGAGCCCGTAGACGTCCTCCGCTGTATAAAACGACCTATCGAGACTGAAGCCGGCATTTTGCCGATAGAGACTCGCCACCACATCGCTGCGCATATCCATGACATCACCCCGCGTCTTTGAGCGCCAAAAATACGAGGCAACGCGAGGGATGTGACGGCGGACAGCAAGGGGTAGAGGCGATCGTGAGTCGGCCCAAAACGCCCTTGCAGCCCAGTCGATCGCCCACCCGCGACACCTCAGGCTATGATCTCAAGGCTGGTTTCCGGGCTTTGGAGCGGTCATTCGACCGACGCGGTTGCCTTCCCAGGTTGTTCAACCCAGTGGCACGCAGACCGCGTTCGACGCTCCATTACCGTTGCGGGGGCAGCGCCGGCCTTTCACCGGCTTCCCAATTATCCCCTTCGCACAACAGGCGAAGCAGCACCTCGAGCGAGCTCAAGTCTGGCTTGTCGCGGGCGGTTCGAAGGGCATGAAAGCGACGCCCTTCGTCTGAACTGAGACACGGCGGCAACGGCGAGAAGCAACTGCCTCTCGCCGTTTCCCAATGGTTAGCTGATGATCTGCCAGGAGCCGTCCGGCTGGCGGCAGGCCGTACCGAACGCCCGATTCTCCTGGCCGTCGATGGTCACGGTCTGCTGGAATTCGCGGCAGTAGCGGCCGTCGGACTGCTGGAAGGTGCGGGTCGGCGTGATGCTGCCGGAGTTGCCGCTGTCCGGATTACGCCAAACGGCTGCCTGACCGGTGGGCTGGGACTCGAGTGCCCGCTGGGAGGTGCGGTTGGCCATCTCCCGATCATTCTGGTCCAGCACGTTGCCGACGGCACCGCCCGCAAGGCCACCAAGCAGAACACCCGCCAAGATGCCGGTCGTGCCGCCGCCGGCCGCCGCACCCAAGAGGCCGCCGCCGGCCGCACCAAGAGCGCCACCGATGCCCGTCTTCGGCCCGAACGTATTGCTGCCATCGTTGGCACAGCCGGCCAAGACGAACAGGGGTAACAGAACGACCAGCGTGGCGAACTTCAGCGTACGTGTCTTCATCATTGCCTATGTCCTCTCATCATGCCGCGGCCCCATCGCTTGCGAGACCCATAGCTTCCGGTGTGGCCGAAGCATCTTCGGCCGCCCTTATAACATACTTACGTATGCAGACCCCAAAACATCTGTGAGCCAGTTCACCGCTCACGCGCAGGTGACAAAGCGCGAATTAAAGACGGCGCTACAGCACTTTACGCCCCAGCTCCGGAAAGACCTTGGAGACCTTGCCCATCAGGTAATCGCCATAGGTGCCTTCGAAGGCCTGCAGATCGGCACCGTCCCAGCGGTTTCCGCCGCCAGCCTCATAGCCGGCCGCGTCGGCAAGGTTGCCTGCGGGCAGGCGGTGCATCTCGGCGGCAAAATCCGGGTCGAAGAACAGCGGAAAGGACAGCCGGTCGCGGCCGCTTTGGTTGTCGACCCGGTGCGGCGTCGAGCAAAACCAGCCGCCGGTCAACAGGTCCAGCATGTCGCCGATGTTGCAGACCAGCGCGCCGGGCAAGGGCGGTACGGCAATCCAACGTCCTTGGGACTTGACCTGAAGGCCGCCGCTTTCGTCCTGGGCCAGCAAGGTCAGCAGGCCATAGTCCGTGTGTTCGCCGACGCTCCAGCTCTCGTTGGCATCGATACCCTCAGGGGCCGTGGCCGGATAGTGGAAGATCCGGAAGAGCACGGTGGGCTCTGCCGTGTAGGCCATTTGGAAGTAGCCGGCGGGTAGACCAAGCGCCATGGCCACCCCGCGCAGCAGGGCTTGGGCTGCCCGGCTGACCGCGGCCATGTATCGCAGCACGATCTCTCGCATCTTTGGTAGCTCCGCCGGCCAGAGATTGGCGCCGTGCAGCGGCCAGCCATCGGCAACACGCGGATGCTCAGGTGGCAGCTCGCTACCGAAATAGATCCCTTCCTTGATGTCCGGCTTGCCCGAGGTCAGCTCCTGGCCGACCGGGAAGTAACCGCGCCAAGCCGGCCCACCCTTGGCCATGGGGATAGCCATCTTGGCCTCCTGCGGCAGGGCGAAGAAGCGGCGGCTGACCGCCTCCAGCTCAGCCAACAGGGCCGGCGTACCCCCGTGGCCGGTCAGGAAGAAGAAGCCGTGACGCCGGCAAGCCGCGCGAATGGCCTCCGCCACCGTCTGTTGCGCCGCCATGTCCTCCGCCTGAAACAGCGGCGCCATATCGATGACCGGCAGCGAGTCCTCGCTCATGACAACGTCTCGAAGCATGCCGGCAGTCTAGTGTGGTGGTTTTGAAGTTCCTAAGAGAAACACGCTCCCAATCCACGACAATAATACTCAACAGGCCCTAGAGCAGGAGCAGCGCGCTTTGGGGCCAGAAGCTGACGATCATCAAGACCACGAACATGGCCAGAATGAACCACTTACAGTACCCCATCACCTGTTCGATCTTCAGCCCCGTCGCCGAGCAGACGGTAAGGAGAACCGAGGCGACCGGGGGGGTCTGCTGGCCAATCCCGAGGTTCAGGCAAACGATCACGCCGAAGTGGACCGGGTCGATGTTCATCTGCTGCGCCAAAGGCAGAAGCATCGGCACAACCACGATGATTGCAGCGGAAGCATGCAGGAACATGCCGAGCAGCAACAGGAAGACATTGATGAGCAGCATGCGCAGGACGAAGCTGTCCGTCAGGCCGCCGAGTCCTTCGGCGATCTTCTGCGGAATCTGCTCGTTGGCGAGGAATTGTCCGAGCACGGCCGAGCCGGCGATGATCATCATGACGACCGACGTCTGCCGCACCGTCACCGACGCGAGGCGGTAGACCTTCGCGGTATTCAGGTCGCCGCGCATCGCCCAGCCGAAGATCAAGGCTGCCACCACGCCGACCGCAGCCGCCTCCGTCGGGGTGACGAAACCGCCAATCAAGCCGCCCACCACCAGTACAGGTATGAGCAGCGGTATGAAGGCGCTGGCGAAGGCACTCCCCAGCCGGCGCGGCTGAAAGCGCTCATCGACCGGGTATCCCTTCCGGCGCGCGAAGATATAGCTGGTGACCATAAAGGCACCGCCGAGTAGCAAGCCCGGAATGATGCCGGCGATGAAGAGGTCCTTGATCGACGTGTTGGTCGTAACCCCGTAGAGCACCATGGGAATGGACGGCGGGATGATGATCCCGAGCGTCGCGCTGGTCGCGGTCACGGCCGCCGAGAAGGGCTTGGGGTAGCCCTGCTTTTCCATGGACGGCACGAAGATCTTGCTCATCACGGCGGCATCGGCCACGGCCGAGCCCGACATCTCGGCCATGAACATCGAGGTCACGACGTTCACATGCGCCAATCCCCCGCGCATCCAGCCGACTAATGCCCGCGCCAAGCCGATGATACGGTCGGAGATCGAGGTGGCACCCATCAGCTCACCCATAAAGATGAACAGCGGAATCGCCAGAAGCACGACCTTGTTCACGCCCGAGAACATCTGGATCGGCACAAGAATCAAGTCGATGCCGGACAAGGCCATGGCGATCGCCGCTGCGATCATTAAGGCGAAGCCGATCGGCATCCCGATGAGAATGAGCAGCAGCAGCAGGGCTATGACCAGCCAAGCCATCTCACTTCTCCGCCGTGCTGGCCGTGGAGGTCTCCAGGAAGCGAACGACGACGGCAACCAGCAACAACACCGCAGAGATCGGCAAGATAAGCATGAACCAGCCTTGTGCGATGGTCGCGGTTTCGATCTCGGTCCCGCCTGAGACCATGATTATGCGAATGGACTGCCAGAGAAGCAGCAGCAGGAAGCCGCCGATCAGCAGAGTACGAAGCACCGCCAAAACCAAACGCGGCCTGGGGGCCAGCGAGTTGACGAAAAGATCGAAGGCGATATGGCCTTCGCGCCGCATGGCAAGATAAGCGCCGAGAAAGGCCACCCAAACCAGTAGAAGACCGGGCACCTCGTCCGCCGTCACCACGATGCCGCCCAGCGCATCGCGTACGGCGAAGTAGGCCGGCCGCAAGCCTTCATAGTCCTTTGCGAGGTCGCGGAAGAGGCCGAGCACTAGGTAGCGGTTCAGCACATTGAGGCAGACGAACGAGGAGGACACGGCGAAGGTCAGGACCGCCATGCCCTCCACGCACCGATCCAGGAGACGAAGCATCTCCTATTTCGCAGCAGCGCGGATAATCGCCAGATATTCATCGCCCGCAGCGTCGATGTAATCGTCGTAGCTGCTCGCCGTCGCGTCACGGAAAGCGGACAGATCGACTTCGTTGATCGCGAGCTTACCTTCCATTTCGGCGAAATACTGCGCTTCGAGCGCGGCGGAGACCTCGTAGGCCTGATCCGTGATCGCTTGGCCGACCTCCACGAAGACCGCCTGCTGTTCCGGCGTCAGGCTGTCGAAGAAGGCGTTGGAAGCCAGAAGAAAGGAAGGCGTATAGACGTGGCTGGTCAGAGACAGGTAGCGTGCGACCTCGAAGTGCTTCTGCTCATAGAAGCCATAGGTCGCTGCTTCGGCGCCGTCGACCACACCGGCTTGCAGCGCCGTAAAGGTCTCACCCCAAGACACCTTCTGCGGCGTCGCCCCCATCTGCTGGAAGACCTGCTGCCGGAACTTACCGCCCGAGATGCGGATCTTGAGACCTTCAAGGTCGAAGGGCTCGGCTACCGGCCGCTCCGTGTTGATCACGTGGCGAAAGCCGTTTTCGTAGATGCCGATCACCTTCATGTTGCCGACATCTTCCACCCGCGCGCGGATGGCGTCCTGCAGACCATTCGCCATAGCCTGCCGCACATGATCGCGGTCGACAAAGAGCCAGGGCAAATCGAACACGCCCAGTTTCCGGTCGAGCTTCAGTACACCGGAAGCGACGTTGATCATCTCGATGGAGCCAGCCTGAACGCTGGTCATCAGGTCCCGCTCCTTGCCGAGCTGCCCCCCTGGAAAGAGCTTGAACTCGAACTGTCCCGGAAGCCTCTTTTCGATCTCGGCCGCGAAGAGCTCGGACTGCGCATGCAGCGGCGAAAAGGATGAGACGTGGCTGGCAATACGGACCTCGCGCGGCTCCGCCAGAGCCAGCGTGCTCGTTGCAACCAATACAGCCGCCGAAATGGCGGTCGGTTTAAACAGCTTCATAGTTTCCTCCCATGGTTTCCGCGTTCAGCAGATTTCTGTTTGGTACGTGAACTGGTCGGCCCGCCCTCGCGTGCGGCGCCATTCCAAGGGCGTGCCGTCGTAGCCCTTGGCGATCCGGTCGATGACGATGACTGGTGTGCCTGGCTCTATTCGAAGGAGTCTTGCAGTCTCCGAGCTGGCCGCTTCTGCGGTCAGAGCCTCCTCCGCCCTGGCCACCAACTGCCCGCAGGCGGCGTCATAGACCGGATAGAGCAGGTCGCCGATCGCATCGCTGTGGAGCGCGAGAAAGGCCTCGAAGCGGTGGAGCGGCAACCAGATCTCCTCGCAGAGGACAGGCTCGGCTTGGTAGAGACGAAGCCGGCTCATGGAGATTCCGGGCTCTCCGGACTCCATGCTCAGACAGCGGGCCACGTGCCCGGGAAGCGGTTCGACCAAGCGCCTTAGGATCCGGCTCTCCGGAACCGTCCGTTCGCCCGAAGCGGACTGGAAGCGGAAGAAGCGAAACAGCGAGGCATCGAAGCTTGGCGCCCGCACGAAGGTGCCGCGCCCGTGAAAGCGTTCGAACAAGCGTTCGGAGACCAAGACGTCCAGCGCCTTGCGGACCGTGCCCGGCGCGAGGCCGTAACTGCGCGCCAAGCTGTTCTCGGACGGCACCCGATCACCGGGCCGAAGCCGGCCCTCCACCACGTCCGAACGCAGGCTGTCCGCAAGACGCTGATAGACCGGCAAGCGGTCGTCACCTGAAAGACTGCGCTGCTGCACAAGCTGCCTCTTGACCAAACTCTAGAACAATACTTCTATATAGAACTATAAAAGTCAACGAGGTTCCGATGCAGGTAACGGGCGGCAACCGCCTGATGGGTTTATCCGGTGGCCAGGTGGACGGGCATGCCCATGTTTTCTTAGCAAGCCTGCCCATGGCCGAGAGCCGCCGCTATACGCCGACGCAGGACGCCGCGCCGCGCACCTACGATGCCCTGCTGGCAGAGACCGGGAAGGCCGGCGCCATCTTGGTGCAGCCCAGCTTTCTCGGCTCCGACAACAGCTTTCTCTTGGAGACCCTGAGACGCCACGGAAACACTCAGAACACCAGAACCTTCCGGGGCGTCGCGGTGCTGGACGACCACAGAGAAACACCCGACCGTGGCCTGTTAGCCGAGATGACCGAGGCCGGGATCATCGGGGTTCGGCTCAATCTGATCGGCCATCCCTGCGCGATGCCAATCGAAATCGACGCTTGGGACAACCTGCTACATGCGGTCGATGCGGAAGGCTGGCACGTCGAAGTGCAGTGCGACGGCAAGCATCTGCCAAGCGTGCTCCCCCAGTTGATCGCGCGCTGCCGGCTGGTGGTAGTGGACCACTTCGGGCTGCCAGCCGATGCGATGCCCAGCGAATGCCCAGGCCACCAAGCCATCCTGTCGGCACCGAAGGAACGCCTCTTCGTCAAGACCTCGGCACCCTATCGCGCCTTTCCCGATCTTAGTTCTGCCGAGGCGGCGCGCCAGATCGCGCCGTTCTTCGCGGCCTTGCTCGAGGAGTTGGGCCCCGAGCAACTGGTCTGGGGCAGCGATTGGCCCTGGACGCAGTTCGAAGGCCGGCACAGCTATCAGGACACCGTCGCCTGGGAAAAGCTCTGGCAAGCCGGCGCCTAACCCGGCGCGCTCAGGAAGAAGAAGCCGTGACGCCGGCAGGCTGCGCGGATGGCCTCCGCCACTTGGCGCTGCGCCGCCATCTCCTCCGCCCGAAAGAGCGGCGCCATGTCGATGATCGGCAGGGTTTCGTCGCTTGCTGCAGCCCGTTCATGCATGCCGGCAGTCTAAAGCATCGGGTCGACCCAGAAAATCACACAAAGAGAGCGCAGTGCGATTGCGCCTGACTTCACCTTTGCGCTAAGCCCGGCAGCGGTGAAGGAGCCTTCGAGGGGACGTGTCCATGGCGAAGTTGGCCATCAACGGGATGGGCCGAATCGGCAAATTGGTGCTGCGCGCGCTGATCGACGAGGGCTACGACGGTGAGATCGCCCTGCTGAGCGACAAGGACGGCGACGCGGCGCTGCATGCGCACCTCTTGGAGTTCGACACCGTCCATGGCCGCTGGCCGGCGGATTTCTCCGGCGACGGCGAGAGCATCACCGTCAACGGCCGGCGCATGGGTTTTCGGACCGCGCGCCGCATCGAGGACCTGCGGCTGGCCGATCTCGGTGTCGAGTTGGTGATCGACTGCACCGGCGTCTTCAAGACCCCGGCCAAGGTCGCACCCTACTACGACGCCGGCGTCAAGAAGGTCGTGGTCTCAGCACCGGTCAAGGAGGCCCCGGCGCTCAACCTGGTTTATGGCGTCAACCACCACCTCTACCAAGCGGCGGAGCATCACTTGGTCACGGCAGCAAGCTGCACCACCAATTGCTTGGCGCCGGTGGTCAAGGTCATCCATGAAAACATCGGCATCCGCCACGGCACCATGACCACGGTGCATGACGTCACCAACACCCAGACCATCGTCGATCGGCCGCACAAGGACTGGCGCCGCGCCCGCTCAGCGCTCAATTCGCTCATCCCCACCTCGACCGGATCGGCCAAAGCCATAGGCCTGATCTACCCCGAGCTGGAAGGCCGCCTGAACGGCCACGCCATCCGGGTGCCCTTGCTCAACGCCAGCCTGACCGACTGCGTCTTCGAAGTGGAGCGCGAGACCAGCGCGGAGGAGGTCAATACCCTCTTCAAGGCCGCCGCGGAGGACGGCCCGCTGAAGGGCATCCTGGGCTACGAGGAGCGCCCCCTCGTCTCCAGCGACTACATCAACGACCCGCGCTCCGGCATCGTCGATGGCCCCAGCACCATGGTCATCAACGGGACACAGGTGAAGGTCTATGCGTGGTACGATAACGAATGGGGTTACGCTTGGCGTCTCGCCGATGTGACCCGCATGGTGGCTGCCTCCCTAACCTAGAACGTCGCAGCATGAGCGAAACGACGAGCCAAAGCAGCGCAAGGGCCAAGGGCGGCCTGGCCGCCTATGCCGTCGTCACCGCCGCCTATTGGGCCTTCATGCTCACCGATGGCGCCCTGCGCATGCTGGTGCTACTGCACTTTCACGTGCTCGGCTTCGGTCCCATTCAGCTCGCCTACCTCTTCCTGCTCTACGAGTTCATGGGCATGGTGACCAACCTGTCGGCCGGTTGGCTTGCCGCGCGCTTCGGTCTGACCGCAACGCTCTACGCCGGCTTGGCACTACAGATCGGCGCGCTTCTGGCCCTGACTCAGCTCGATGAGACCTGGACGCTCGCGATTTCGGTGGTCTTCGTCATGCTGGTGCAGGGCGTCGCCGGCGTCGCCAAGGACCTCACCAAGATGAGCTCCAAAAGTGCGGTCAAGCTGCTGGTTCCGGAGAATGCCCACGGCCAGCTCTTCCGATGGGTGGCGCTGCTGACCGGCTCCAAGAATGCGGTGAAGGGTCTGGGCTTCCTGCTTGGCGCCGGCCTCCTGGCACTGATCGGCTTCCAGAACGCACTCTTCGCCATGGCCGCCGCCCTCGGCGTTATCCTAATCGGCGTGGCGATCGCCATGCCGCCGGGCCTGCCGAAGGGCAAGGCCAAGGTGCCCTTCCGCGACGTCTTCTCCAAATCGGCCAACGTCAACTGGCTCTCGGCGGCACGGGTCTTCCTGTTCGGCGCCCGTGACGTCTGGTTCGTGGTCGGCATTCCGATCTACTTCTATCAGGTGCTGTCCGACGGCACCGAGGCCGGCATGCGCCAGGCCTTCTTCATGATCGGGGGCTTCATGGCCCTTTGGATCATCGGCTACGGCTTCGTCCAAGCTACCGCCCCACGCCTCCTGAAGCAGCGGGAGGCCGATCTGGCGAAGGTCGTGCCGCTGGCACAGCGCTGGGCGCTCGGCCTCAGCCTCATCCCCCTGGCCCTGGCCGGTCTCGCTGCGGTAGCAGCCGGGCCGAGCGACTGGTTGACCGCCACACTGGTCGTCGGACTGCTGATCTTCGGCGCGGTCTTCGCCATCAACTCGGCGGTCCACTCCTTTCTGATTCTCGCCTTCTCACACGGCAGCCGCGTGACCCTGGACGTGGGCTTCTACTACATGTCCAACGCCACGGGCCGCCTGCTCGGCACCCTCTTTTCGGGCCTCAGCTATCAGTACCTTGGCTTGGCCGGCTGCCTGGCGACGGCGGGCGTCTTCGCCTTACTGAGCTTCCTCTTCGCCCGGAAGCTGAAGGCTCAAGAAAGCGTTTCAAGCGCGTCTGAAACAGCTGCCTGAGAGGGCTCGATCACCAGCACACCCAGCGCCGCTGAAAGATCGTCCTTGAAGGGCGCCATGCTGGTGCAGCCGAGCACCAGAGCATCGGCCCCATCCTCACCAACGATGGCCTTGCCGACCTCAGTGAGGCGGGCCAGCGAGGCGGCAGGGTCGTCGGCCAGCGCCTCGACTGCCATCTCGACCGGCCGGTCGCCGGCCAAGGCATGGAGCAGGCCGAGCCGGTCCAGGTAGCGCCGGTGGCGCACGACCGAGGCCTCGACGATGGAGAGAATTCCGAAACGGCCGGGGCCCTCGGCGGCCTTGCGGTAAGCGCTCTCGGCGATGCCGAAGACCGGTCGCGCACTGGCAGACCTCAACTCGGTCAGTCCGGGATCGGAGAAGCAGGCAATGACAAAGCCACCAGCTTCGTCCTCCAGGTCCGACGCCAAGCGGCAGAGCGGCGCCACCACACCATCGATGTGCGCCTGGGTCTCGATGCCCGGCGGCCCTTCGGCCAAGGTCAGACAATGAATGTCGGCCGCCTTCGGGCCGCGCAGCTCGTCCAAGGCGCGGTCGATGCCCTCGGTGACCGCGAGCGTGCTGTTGGGATTGACGACGAAGACCGGACCGACGGTCGCACCCATCACTCTGCCGCTGGCGGCGGGGCGTCGGGCGGTTGGGACCCTGTGCGCTCGACGATCAGGCCGTAGTGCTCGGGCCGGCGATGGGCGGCGAAGTTGAAGATCGTGGTCTTGTTGAGGGTGCACTTGTCCAGGTCGCAGTCGGCGACGATCAGCTCGTCCTCCCGCGTCTTGGCCTCGGCAACGATTTCTCCGTCCGGGCTGACGATGACGCTGCCGGCCATCAGGTCGTGGCCGTCCTCGACACCGCACTTGGCGACACCCACCACCCAGGTGCCGTTCTGATAGGCACCGGCCTGCATGGACATCTGGTTGTGGAACATGCGCAGCGCAGGAGCCTCTTCGGGGGTGTGCTGGTTCTCGACCGGGGTGTTGTAGCCGAGCATGACCACCTCAACCTCCTGCAGACCCATGACCCGATAGGTCTCCGGCCAGCGGCGGTCGTTGCAGATGCACATGCCCAAGTTGGCGTCCATGCTGCGCCAGACGGGGAAGCCGAGGTCGCCCGGCTCGAAATAGCGCTTCTCCAGGTGCTGCCAACGCAGGCTCTGATCGTAGTCCGCATGGCCGGGCAGGTGCACCTTGCGGTACTTGCCGGCAATCTTGCCGTCGCGGTCGACCAGGATGCAGGTGTTGAAGCGGTGGGTCTCGCCGCCCTGTTCGAGCAGCTCGGCATAGCCGAGGCAGAAGCCCATGCCGTAGTCCTTGGCCCGGTCGAACAGCGGCTTGACCGCGTCATTCGGCATCTCGCGCTCGAAGTAATCGTCCATCTCGACGATGTCTTCAGCGTACCAGCGCGGGAAGAAGGTGGTCAGCGCCAACTCGGGATAGACCACCAGATCGCAGCCGGCCTCCTTGGCCTGGTCGAGCAAGGCGAGCATACGGGCGACCACCACCTGGCGGCTGTCTGCCTTTTGGATGGGTCCCAACTGGGCCCCGCCTATGCGAAGGACACGCGCCATGATGTTCCGCTTCCCTGTCGCTTCTTGTCGCCCCTAAGCGGCCTTGGCTTGGCGCGGTCGGTCCGCCATCTCGACCATGGCACGCAGTAGCACATTGCAGCCGGCCGAGAGATCTTCCGGCGTGGCGTTCTCGATCTCGTTGTGGCTGATGCCGTCCTCGCAGGGCACGAAGATCATGCCCGTCGGCGCGACGCGCGCCATGTAGACCGCGTCGTGGCCGGCGCCGCTGACGATATCCATGTGCGCGAAGCCGCCTTCTTCGGCGCCCTTGCGCACGGCGGCGACACACTCGGCATCGAAAGGCGTGGCCGGGAACGACCAGATCTCATCGATGTCGAGCTCGAGGTTGTGGGCATAGGCGACCTCGGTGAAGCGCAGCCGCAGCGCCCGGTCCATCTGGCTCAGCACCTCGTCGTTCGGGTGACGGAAGTCTACCGTGAACCAAACCTGTCCGGGGATGACGTTCCGCGAGTTGGGCATGACCTGCATCATGCCGCAGGTCGAGCAGGCCAGCGGCTTATGCTCCAGGCCGATCTCGTTGACCGCCTGCACCATCTTGGCGGCGCCGACCAAGGCGTCGCGGCGACGTGCCATGGGCGTCGGACCGGCATGCGCCTCCTGGCCGCGCACCGTCACCTCGTACCAACGCTGTCCCTGCGCGCCGCTGACCACGCCGATGGTCTTCTCCTCGGCTTCGAGAATCGGTCCCTGCTCGATATGCGCCTCGAAGTAGGCGGCGCAGTCGTGCTCGCCGATGGGCTTGTCGCCGGCATAGCCGATGCGCTTCAGCTCCTCGATCACGGTCTTGCCGTCCGGGTCCTCGCGCTCGAGGCACCAGGCAGGGTCGAGCTGCTTGGTGAAGGCGCCGGAGCCGAGCATGGCCGGTGCGAAGCGGCTGCCTTCCTCGTTGGTCCAGGCCACCACCTCGAGCGGCGCCTCGGTCTCATAGCCCATGTCGTTGAGGGTACGGATGACCTCCAGGCCCGCCATCACGCCGTAGGCGCCATCGAAGCGCCCGCCGGTCGGCTGGCTGTCCAGGTGGCTGCCGGTCATGATCGGTGGCAGGTCGTTGTTGCGGCCCGGGCGGCGGGCGAAGATGTTGCCGATGCCGTCGACGCTGATGCTGCAGCCCGCCTCCTCGCACCAGCGGATGAAGAGGTCCCGCCCCTCCTTGTCCAGATCGGTCAGAGCCAGACGGCAGACACCGCCCTTCGGGGTGGCGCCGATCTTGGCCAGCTGCATCAGGCTGTCCCAGAGACGGTCGCTGTTGATCGCAAGGTTGGTCATGGACGGTTTCTATGCCTCGTACCCTGGATTGACGCGGTCGAGCAGCCGCATGTAGGCGGCCCACTCACGCTGCTCACCGGTCATCTCGTTCTTCTCGAAAGCCTGGCGCCGTTGAACGCTTTCGTGGCTGCCTTCGTATTGCTGCGCGACCTTCTCGCAAACCGCCGCCGAGGGGATGACCAGCTCGGCGCCGGTCGCCTGCGCGGCAAGCTGCGTCGCGCAACTGCGGTTCAGATTGTACATCAGCAGGAAGGCCTCGCCGATGCTGAACCCAGCCGTCAGCAGGCCGTGGTTGCGCAGGATCATCACCTTGAGCGGACCCAGGTCCGCCACGAGGCGCTCGCGCTCATCGAGGTCCAGCGCAATGCCCTCGTAGTCGTGATAGGCGATGCGGTTGTGGAACTGCAGGGACCACTGATTCAGCGGCAGCAGCCCCTCTTTCAGGCAGGATATGGCGATGCCGGGCTCGGTATGGGTGTGCAGGACACAGAAGACGTCGGGGCGCGCCGCGTGCACCGCGCTGTGGATGGTGAAGCCCGCGGCGTTGACCTCGTACTCGGTCGGCTCGACCAGCGCGCCGTCCATGTCGATCTTGACCAGCGAGCTGGCCGTGATCTCCTCGAACCGAAGGCCCAGCGGATTGAGCAGGAAGTGGTCGTGCCGCCCCGGCACCCGCGCGGAAATATGCGTGTAGATCGAGTCGTCCATGCCGAAATGCGCCACCAATCGGTAGCAGGCAGCCAGATCAACGCGGGTCTGCCATTCCTCGCTGCTCCAGCGCGCGGGAGTGTCGGGTGCTTGGCGAGCTTCCATCTGCGAGGTCTCCTGTCTTGAACCGGGCGGCTGTTACCGCCAGAACTTGCCACAGCGGCGCACCCCTTCTCAATCGCCGGGCGATGGGGTGCTGCCCTGCTATGCGTTGTGTGAATTGAGGTGAGGGCTGGTCATGAAAGTTATTTATGGTGGCGGGGACGAAGGTCACGACCCGTCATTCTTTTTGATACGGGGGCAGGTGCAAACCAGCGCCGAGCAGCCGGAGCGGGCCCAGATCCTGCTTGAGGCGGCAAAGCACGCAGGACTGGAGCAGGAAGCCCCGGCCGCGGCGGCGCTCGGCCCCATCGCTGCCGTGCATACGCCGGAATATCTCGACTTCCTGGCCAAGGCCTACGAAGAGTGGCAGGCCCTCCCCAATGCGGGGAAGGAGATCATCCCGAACATCCATCCTGCCCGCCAGCCCGCAAGCTATCCCCGCGCCATCGTCGGGCGATCCGGCTATCACCAGGCCGACACCGCCTGCCCGATCGGCCCTAATACCTATGAGGCCGCCCTGGCTTCGGCTGCACGCGCGCTGCACGCCGCCGACCGCTTGCTGGACGGCGAAGACGGCGTCTATGCGCTCTGCCGCCCGCCGGGCCATCACGCCTATGCTGACATGGCCGGCGGCTTCTGCTTCCTGAACAATGCCGCCATCGCCGCGCAAAGTCTGCTGTCGGACGGCGGCGGCGTCGCTATCTTGGATGTCGACGTACACGCCGGCAACGGGACCCAGGGGATCTTCTATCGGCGCAGCGACGTGCTGACCCTCTCCATCCATGCCGACCCCATGGACTACTATCCCTTCTTTTGGGGCCATGCGGCCGAGCGCGGCGTCGCCGACGGCGAAGGCTATAATCTCAACCTGCCGCTTCCGGTCGGCAGCGGCGACGAAGCCTTTCTGGCAGCGCTGGAGACGGCCTGTCGGCGCATCGCGCAGTTCGCGCCGGACTATCTCGTCATCGCCCTCGGCCTTGACGCCCACGAAGACGACCCTCTCCACGGCATGACCGTGACCACGCCAGGCTTCTCATCCATTGCCAAGCGCATTGCGCAAATGGCAATCCCCACGCTCCTGGTCCAGGAAGGCGGCTATCTCAGCCCAGTGCTGGGGGAGAACCTGGAAGCCTTTCTGGCCGGCTTTCAAGAAGGACGCGCCTGATGACCGGGACGATAACCTGCCGGGCACCTCGGCCCGAAGACCGTGCGCGCTGGGGTGAGCTGTTCACTGGCTACCTCGACTTCTACAACGTTCCAGAAGAGGATCGGGACCTCGATATGGTCTGGGGCTGGCTGTTGGACCCTCAGCATCTGGTGCGCGGCCTCCTGGCCGTGCAGCCGAGCGGAGAAATCGTCGGCCTCGCCCACTTCCACGAGATGCCCTACACCCTGCGCGCCAGCCGCATCTGCTATCTCAGCGACCTCTTCGTCGACCCCAACGTGCGCGGCCAGCGTATCGGGCAGACGCTGATCGATGCCGTGCTGGCGGTTTGCCGCGAGGAAGGTTGGACCAGCTGCCGCTGGCTGACGGCGGATAACAACTACAGCGGCCGCAGCCTCTACGATCGCTTCAGCCCCAAGACCCCCTTCATCGCCTACATGGTGTCGCCGGCAAACTGACGAGCTGATGTTCGACGCCGCCCTGCGCCGCCTCATCGACCCACCGCTCAACCGGCTGGGCCGCTGGCTGGCACGCGGCGGCATCACGGCCAACCAGATCACCTTGGCCGGCTTTGCTGTCGGCCTGCTGGCCCTGCCGGCGCTGGCGTATCAGCTTTACTGGCTGGCACTGCTCTTCATCCTGCTCAACCGCCTTTTCGACGGGCTGGACGGCGCCGTTGCTCGGGCGATGGGGCCCAGCGACCTGGGCGGCTATCTCGATATCGTCTGCGACTTCATCTTCTATGCCGCCATCGCCTTCGGCTTCGCTCTGGCCGAGCCCGGCAATGCCGTGGCCGCCGCCTTCCTCGTCTTCAGCTTCATCGGCACCGGCAGCTCCTTCCTCGCCTATGCCATCATCGCGGCCAAGCGGGGCATCACCACGGAGCGGCAGGGGAAAAAGTCGCTCTACTACCTGGGTGGCCTGACAGAGGGCGGCGAGACCATCGCCGTCTTCGTGCTCTTCTGCCTGTTTCCCGCCGCCTTCGTGTGGCTTGCCGTGATCTTCGGCCTGCTCTGCTGGATCACAACCGCGACGCGGATGGTGATGGCCTGGCGTGACTTCGGCAAAAGCAAGCCGCAAGCCTGAGCTGCGGCGAGCAGAGTTGATTCACGCCCTTTGCCGTTGGACACTGCGCGCGGTTGAATTGGGCGGCACAACCTTTCAGTCCGGGTACCTTTATGCAGATCCGCGAAATCCGCGTTTATCAGGTCGACTTACCCTTGCGCGAGGGCCGCTACAGCTGGGCGCAGGGCAAGTCTGTCGAGGTCTTCGACAGCACGGTGGTCGCCATCGAAACAGATGCAGACCTGACCGGCTACGGCGAGGTCTGCCCGCTCGGCCCGGTCTACCTGCCCTCCTTCGCCGCCGGTGCAAGGACGGCCATTGCCGAGATCGCCCCACATCTGATCGGCCTCGACCCGCGTGAGACCGACAAGATCTATCAGGCCATGGACGGGGCCTTGAAGGGCCATCCCTACGCCAAGTCCCCGCTCGACGTGGCTTGCTGGGATATCCTGGGCCAGGCCGCCGGATTGCCTCTTACCACCTTGCTCGGCGGTCGGTTCGGCGAGTCCGTCGCGCTCTATCGGGCGATCAGCCAGGAAAGCCCGGAGCGCATGGCCGAGCGCGTCGATCACTACCGCGCCGAAGGCTATACGAAGTTTCAGCTCAAGGTCGGCGGAGAAGCCGACACCGACATTGCCCGTGTCCGCGCCGTGGCTGCGGCCACGAAGCCCGGAGAGCTGCTTGTGGCCGACGCCAACACCGGCTGGCTGATGAAGGATGCCGCCCGCGTCGTGCGCGCCGTCAACGACCTGGACGTCGTGATCGAGCAGCCCTGCGCCGGCTATCAGGAGTGCCTGTCCATACGGCGGCGGACCAGCCACCCCTTCGTGCTGGATGAAAACATCGACGGCCTGGAGATGCTGCTGCGCGCCTGGTCGGACGGTGCCATGGACGCCATCAACCTCAAGATCTCCAAGGTCGGCGGTCTGACCAAGGCGCGGCAGCTGCGCGACCTCTGCGTCTCGCTCGGCATCGCCATGACCATCGAGGATACCTGGGGCGGCGACATCGTGACCGCGGCGATCGCCCATCTGGCGCACTCCACACCGGAGGCCCTGCGCCTGTCGGCGACGGACTTCAACAGCTATGTCACCCGGCGCATCGCCGAGGGCGCGCCGCAGCGCAAAGATGGTACCATGCAAGCGTCAAGTGCGCCTGGGCTCGGCATCACGCCGGACTTGGAGGCGCTCGGAACGCCGGTGCTGACCGTTAGGAACTGAGAGAACCGAGGGAGAGAACGAGATGGCGAGCGATTGGACAGGCGTCTTTCCGGCCCTGATGACAGAGTTCAAGCAGGACGGTCAGCTCGACCTGGAAGGCACGGCGCGGCACGTGGAGTCGATGCTGAACGCCGGCGTCGACGGCTTTGTCATGCTCGGCACCCTGGGCGAAAACGCTTCGCTGGCGCCGGAGGAGAAAGAGGCCGTGCTGAAGACAGCGGTCGACACCGCCGCCGGTCGCGTCCCCGTCCTATCCGGTACCGCGGAATACACCAGCGCTTTCGCCATCGAGCATGCCAGGCGCGCCGAGCGCGCCGGCTGCGCCGGCCTGATGGTGCTGCCCTGCATGGTCTATCAGGCCGATCCGCGGGAGAACGTGGCCCACTTCAAGACCGTGGCGGCAAACACCGACCTGCCGATCATGGTCTACAACAACCCCGTCACCTACGGCGTCGATCTCAAGCCCGAGCAGTTCGAAGAGCTGGCCGAGTGCAAGACCATCGTCGCCATCAAGGAATCCTCGGATGACGTGCGCCGCATCACCGATCTGATCAACCAGGTCGGCGACCGCTTCACCCTGTTCTGCGGGGTCGACGATATCGTCGTGGAATCGGTCATGCTCGGCGCACACGGCTGGGTCGCGGGCCTGGTCAACGCCTTCCCGCACGAAGCGGTGCAGCTCTATCGCCTGGCCGCCGCCGGCCGCATGGACGAAGCCCGCGCGCTCTATCGCTGGTTCATGCCGCTCCTGCACCTCGATTGCCACACCAAGCTCGTGCAGTACATCAAGCTGGCCAACGCCATGACCGGCGAGGGCAGCGAATGGACGCGTCCGCCGCGCTTGCCGTTGGTCGGCGAGGAGCGCGCCCGTATCCAGGCCATCATCCAGGCCGGCATCGACAAGCGCCCCTCCGATATCCCGGCGGCTGCCCAATAACCCATCGTTCTCGGCGTCCTCGCCGCTCCCGATAGCAACAAGGACCGGATAAGAATGAACTTGGAAGCGGCGGCCCGCCGTGTCTTCGCGGAAACCTATGCCGAGGCCCGCACCCGCCTGATTGCAGCGGCGGCGCTCCGCGGTGCCAGCATCAAACCTTACCTCAACCCCAACCGGGGGCCGGACGGCGGCGAGATCGCCACCGACACGATTTGGCTCGGCCCCAAGGACGCGAGCAACGTCCTGGTCATGGTCAGCGCCACCCACGGCGTGGAGGGCTTCCCCGGCTCGGCGGCAGAGATCGATTGGCTGCTGGAAAACGGCGGCCGCGACCTGCCGGACGATGTTGCGGTGCTGATCGTCCATGCCATCAACCCTTATGGCTTTGCCTGGCTGCGCCGGGTGACGGAAGAGAACGTCGATCTCAACCGGAACTTCGTCGATTTCTCCCAGCCTCTGCCCGAGAACCCAGGCTACGACGAGTTGGCGGATGCCTTCGTTCCGAGCGCGCTCGACGAGGCAACCTTGATGGACGCCGATGCCCGCGTCCTCGCCTACGAGACGAAGCACGGACGCAAAGAGCTCATGAAGGCGCGTACCGGCGGGCAGTACAAGCACAAGGGCGGCATGTTCTACGGCGGCACGGAGCCGACCTGGTCACGCCGCACCCTGGAGGCGCTGATCGCCGATTATGACTTGCCGGAGCGGGAGCTGGTGGCGGTGCTGGACTACCACACCGGCCTGGGCCCTTACGGCTACGGCGAGCCGATCTGCGGCCATACGCCCGGAAGCATCAATGTGGAGCGGGCCAAGACGTGGTACGGCCCGTCGGTGACGCAGCCGGACCTCGGGACCTCCTCCTCCGTGCCCAAGGTGGGCTTGGCGGAACACGGCTGGATGAACGCGCTGGGCGCCAGCGTTTCTAGCATCGCCCTGGAGTTCGGCACCTATCCGCCGAGCAACGGCCTGCGCGTCCTGCGGCAGGATCATGCGCTGCACAACATCGGTCCTGTCGACTGGGAGTCGGAAGAAACTCGGCGCATCAAGGAGGACATCCGCACGCACTTCGCGCCGCGCTACCTGGACTGGCAGGAGATGGTGATCTTCCGCTGCCGCCAGATGATCGGTCTGGGTCTTAGGGCCCTATCGCGCTGACGCGCTGAGAGAACACTAAACCAGCGGCTGCTGCTGGGTGATGCAGTGGATGCCGCCGCCGCCGATGGCGATATCGTCGATGGCGACCGGCACCATCTGGCGCTCCGGATAGATGCGACGAAAGGCTTCCATGGCCAACCTGTCCGTCTCAACACCATAGCAGGGCATCACCACGCCGCCGTTGGCGATGTAGGAGTTGACGTAGGAGCGGCAGAAGCGCCAGCAGTCGGACTCCGCTTCCGAGGCGTCGCTAATCACGATCAGCTCAAGCTCGCGCCCCTTGGCATCGCGCTGGCCCCGCAAGGCCTTCAGGTTCTCCTGCATGACGGCAGAGTACGCCGGGTCCTCGGTCGCCTCGACCAGAACGACGCCGGGGCGCACGAAGGCGGCGATGCCGTCCACGTGGCCGTCGGTTTCCTTCTCGTTGGGATCGCCGGGGATCCAGATCACCTTCGCCACGCCAAGCGTCCGCTTCAGCTCGGCTTCGATCTCGTCGCGGCTCCAGCCCGGGTTTCGGTTGGCGTTGGGAAAGCAGGACTCCGTGGTGATCAGCGTCCCCTCGCCATCGACGGTAATGCCGCCGCCCTCGGCCGTGAGCGTCGAGGTGAAACGCCTTGCGCCCGTCGCCTCGAGCAGCTTCCCAGCGAGCCGGTCGTCGTTGTCGTAGCCTTCGTACTTTCCGCCCCAGGCGTTGAAGCGGAAGTCGGCGCCGGCGAGCCCGCCCTTGCCATCGATCAGAAAGCACGGGCCGATATCGCGCGACCAGGAATCATCCACCGGCGCCGCCATCACTTCGATTGCCGGGCCAAGGTACTCCTCTGCTTCGCGCACATCGGCGGCATTGGCGACCATCGTCACCGGCTCGAACAGGCGAATGGCGCGGGCCACGGCAGCGTAGGCACGCTTGGTCGCCGCCATATCGTCCCAAACCTCGGGACGGCTGGGCCAGATCATCCAACAGCGCGCGTGGGGCGCCCATTCCGCCGGCATGAAGAAGCCGCCATCGGCCGGGTTTTCCATAGCCGAGGCCCTAAAGCGCGCGCTCGTAGATGGCCAGCGCGTCCTCGTAGGTCACCTCGCGCGGGTTGTTGACCAACAGCCGCGTCTGCTTCATGGCGTCTTCGGCCAGCATCGGCAGCTGGTTGTGGCTGACCCCCACTTGCCGCAGCTGCGTTTCCAGCCCGACATCGGCGATCAAGCTCTCCAGGCCGGCAATCAGACCCTCGTTGCGCGCCTCACCCTCCACATCGGCCAGCTCCGGGAAGATCAGCGGGGCGATCTCGCTGTAGAGATCGGCGGCGGCCGGCGCGTTGAAGCGCATGACCTCGGTGAGCACCAGAGAGTTGGAGAGGCCGTGCGGCACATGGAAATGCCCGCCCAGCGGATAAGCGAGGGCATGAACCGCACCCACAGGCGCATTGGTGAAAGCCATGCCGGCCAGCATGGAACCGAGCAGCATATCGCTGCGCGCGGCTGTGTTGCCCGGCTCTTCACAGACTGTTCGCAGGTTGGCCGCGAGCAGGGTCAAGGCCTGCCGCGCCAGAGCGTCGGATATGGGGTTTTTCTTGATCCTGCTGGTATAGGCTTCGATGGCATGGACCATGGCGTCCACGCCAGTCGCGGCCGTCACGTGGCGCGGCAGGCCCAGAGTCAGCTCTGCATCCAGGATGGCCAGGTCGGGCAAGAGCTGTGGAGAGACGACACCCTTCTTCTCGCTCTCACCCGTAGTGACGATGGCGATGGGCGTGACTTCCGAGCCCGTGCCGGCAGTGGTCGGCACCAGGACAAGCGGCAACCGGTCCCCACGGCACTGCCCGATGCCGTAGATCTCCGAAAGCGGCTGCCGGCTGACGGCGAGGAAGGCGATCAGCTTGGCCGTGTCCATGGAGCTGCCGCCGCCCAGCCCGACCACGGCATCGACCTCCTGGGCCCGCGCCAGACTCACGGCATCCAGGATCAGGCGTTCCGGCGGGTCGGCGACGACGTCGCCGAAGAGCTCGAAGCGCAGGCCGGCCTCGTCCAGGCTCGCCCGGGCGCTGTCCGTCAGTCCGGCACCGATCACCCCCGGGTCGCTAACCAGCAGGATCTTGCTGGCGCCCATGCCGCGGAGCAGCGCACCGATCTTGCCCGATGCGCCCGGCTCGCAAAGGGCCGACTTGGTGGTCTGAAAGCTAAGTGACGTCATGCCTGCCCCGTCTCTCTTTCTCTTGGCGTCTTGAGGAGGTTTTTAGCAGGGCCAATCTGCCGCGCCTAGGCCGCACCCTTGTTCGTCTCGATCTCGTCGAGCGCCATGACCACCGCCTCGAAGGGCAGCAGAATGGAGCCGTGGCGGGCCTTGTAGTCCCGCGCCGGCTCCAGCACCTTGAGATCGTCCCACTCGCCGGACGGCGGTGGCGCCCCCTCCTTCAGCATGGCACGCAGCGCCTTGGCCGTCGCGCGCAGCTCTTCCGTGCTGCGGCCGACCACGTGGCGCGCCATGATCGAAGAAGAGGCTTGTCCGAGGGTGCAGGCCCGCACCGTGTGGCCGTATTCGGCGATCCGGCCCTCCGCGACCACAAGATCGACATTGATGCGGCTGCCGCAAATCGGGCTGTCGTGGAATACCGTGACCTGGGGTGCGGCGAGCCGCTCCTGTCTCGGAATCTCCGAGGCCAGCTCCATCACCCGCTTGCTGTAGAGGTGTTTGAGATCGGTCATCGGCTTGGATCTGGCACTTCCTGTGGCAGGCGTCCAGCCCTGCTAGGGAGCCATGCGTCTCGGCGCCCCGGCTTGACCGTTGCGGCCTGGGCCACTATCGACTCTAGTAGCGAATTCTAAGAATGCGAGCGATCGATGAGCGCCACCAAAGATACCGGGCCCGAGCGCGGCTTCGCCCAACGCCTCTCCGTCGAGCAGGTGGAGGAAGGCGACGAGCTGGCCCCCAAGTTCGATGCCGATGGCCTCTTGCCGGTGGTTACCACCTCGGCCAAGACCGGCGAAGTGTTGATGCTGGGCTACATGAACGCCGAGGCCCTGCAACGCACCGTGGAGACCGGCGAGGCCCACTATTGGAGCCGCAGCCGCCAATGCCTCTGGCACAAGGGCGCCACCAGCGGCTTCGTCCAGAAGGTGGTCGAGATGCGCATCGACGACGACCAGGACGCCGTGTGGCTCAGGGTCGAGATGCCCGGCGAGGAAGCGAGCTGCCATGTGGGCTTCCGCTCTTGCTTCTACCGGTCTTTGCCGTTGGGCAAGGCTCTAGACGAGGCTCCCGTCAAGCTGACCTTCGAGGAGCAGGAGAAGACCTTCGACCCCAAGGAGGTCTACGGCGACGCGCCGAACCCGACCCAGCTTTAGGACCCTTTGCCATGGAAGAGACCCCGGATCCGAGGGCGCAAGCCTCGGAGATCTTCACGCGCGCCTGGCAGGAGGCCGAAGACGCCGGCGTTGCCGGCGACGTCATGGTCGCGACCTGCCAGAGCCTGCTGATCGGCAAGCTGGTCGAGCTGTTTGGTGAAGAGCGCGCCGGTCGCATGCTGCAGCGCTTTGCCGTGGAAATCTCCAACGGCCGCTTCACGCCCCACCAACACTAGGTTGACGTGCAACGCAAAGCGGAGTTTCATGCCGCTGCCCCATGGGGGAGTAGCTGCTTTCCGCGAGAAAGGCCTGTGTCAACAGACTTGGCGTAAGCCATGGCACAGGCGGCCTACCAAGGCTTAGCGAGACCTGTGGCGAGCATTGACCAGACCTGGGAACCGGCTGGTCGATGATCGCTGTCGTCTCGCCGGTTCCCCCCTGGAGGCCCCAAATGCAGCCGTTCCTGACCGTCTTCGCCATCGTCTTTCTGGCCGAGCTTGGGGACAAGACTCAGATCGCCGCTCTGCTCTTCGCCGCGGACAGCGACCGCCATCCACTTATGGTGTTTCTTGCCGCGAGCTTGGCGCTGGTCGCGTCCACCGCCATCGCGGTCGCACTCGGCACGGCGGTTGAGCGCTATGCGAACTTCATTCCCTTGAAGCTGTTCGCGGGGATCGGCTTCATTCTGGTCGGGATCTGGAGCATCTCGGCGCACTTCCGAAATGCCTAGTACCAAGCTGCGATGAGTGAAACTCATTGCAGCTTGGCAAGCGCGACTGCGCGTCCGCAGCGAAGCGAGGAAAGCCTGCGTGGCGCCTGAACGCCATACAAGCCGACAACA
>JANQMX010000110.1 GCA_028279885.1 Rhodovibrionaceae bacterium
CCGCAATCAGCCAAATCCTACAGCACTACTCCCCCCAAGAATGCAGAAACTACTTCACCAATGCCGGTTATGAGCAAACCTAAACGCATTCCGCTCTAGCAGGCGGCTAAAGAGGACTAGCCTGGTGCTCGATGTTCGTGACGTGCCCCATGAACAGCAGCTCATGTCTCTGCACAGGCTGGCCGCCGCTGCGTTAGCGCTCTACCCGCTGCCGGCCGACTGCAAGCCGCAGCTCATCAGTCTCTCCGAGAACGCGATTTATCGGGTCGACAGCCCAGGCTCGAACAGGCGCTGGGCGCTGCGCATCCATCGCGAGGGCTACCATAGCCGAAATGCCATCGCCTCCGAGCTGGCTTGGCTGACCGCGTTGCGGGATGCCAGCGCGGCGCTGACCCCGAAGCCCGTGGCCGGCAGGGATGGCTCGTTGGTCCAGGTCGTATCGCACCCCACGGTGCCCGGCGCGCGCCATGTCGTGCTCTTCGAATGGGAAGAGGGAGAAGAGCCGGATGTGGAGCGGCAGGACTTGCGTGAGCCCTTCGAGGTCCTCGGCGAGATCGCCGCGCAGATGCATCTGCATGTGCGGCGCTGGCCCAAGCCCGCCGGCTTCGAGCGTCTGACGTGGGACTTTGACACGGCGCTTGGCAGCTGCCCGCACTGGGGCGCGTGGCGCCACGGCATGGGCCTGACCGCAGAGCTGGACGCGCTGTTCGGCCGGACGGTCGAGCGCATCGGCCGGCGGCTCGAAGCTTTTGGCAAATCGCCGGAGCGCTTCGATTTGATCCACGGGGACATGCGGCTGGCCAATCTGTTGATTGATGGCGAGACGACCAAGGTCATCGATTTCGACGACTGCGGCTTCAGCTGGCTGATGTACGACTGCGCGACGGCTGTGTCCTTCTTCGAGCACCGGCCCGAGGTGCCCGAGCTGATCCGTGCCTGGGTGCGCGGCTATCGCCGGGTCAGTCCGCTGCCGCGGGAAGACGAGGAGGAGGTACCCACCTTCGTCATGTTGCGCCGTCTTTTGCTCGTTGCCTGGATCGGCTCCCATTCCGAGACACCTTTGGCCCAGTCGATGGGGTCGGACTACACCCGGGGAACGGCTCCGCTTTGTCAGCGCTATCTTGCCCGCTTCGGATAATGCGCTCTGGCTTCAGCTCTCTGCTTGCGCGGCAATAAAGGCTTCGACCTCCGAGAAGCCGATATCGATGTAGCTGCGGATCTCCTTGGCCGCCGCAGCGGCATCTCGGCTCAGCAACAGGTCGAGGATACGGCGGTTGCGCCGAACGAACTCATCGGGGTTCGCTTTGACGCCACCGAGGAAAGCGATCATCAGCATGGTGTCCCGCGCGGCCTCATCGAAGGCCCGCAAGAGGACGCGGTTCTTGCCGAGCGCGCAGATCTTGCGGTGGAACGCCATGATCGCGGCAATGAAGGCCGGGTCGTCCGGTGCGTTGGCATGCGTTTCGATCTGCGCAAAGGCCGCCTGCAGGCCGGCCTCCTCCTCCGCCGACATGGCCGGCAGGCTTTCCTGAAGCGCTACGGTCTCCAGGGTCCGGCGTGCCTGGTAGATCTCGAAGACCTCGGAGAGCTCGAAGCGACGCACGAAGAAGCCGCGGTTGGCCTGGGTGACCAGCCAGCCGCGCTGGGCCAGCATGCGTGCTGCTTCCCTGAGTGGTCCGCGGCTGACCTGCATGTCGGCCGCAAGGCGTGCTTCGTTGAGCCGCTCCCCCGGTCGAAAGGCCCCGGCGGCAAAGAGCGCCTCCAAACGGGCCAGCACCTGCTCGACCAATGAGACGGTCGTGACAGGGGTAACTTGATAGCCTCCGGGTGCTGGTTGGCGCATTTCGGCGGGCGTGCCATCCATGGCTGTGGTCTTTCGCAAGAAAGAACCGCTGATCGTGATTTGAAAGAGAGGTTCTTTGGCAAAGTGTAAATTGTCAACAATTTCCTTGCGCAGAGGATCATGCTCTCCTAGCATCGCAACCGCCGTTTACCGCAGAGAACAAGAAATAAGCTGCGTTTCACCACTCGAATTGGGAGTTCACTGATGAAGAGACTCTTGATCGGCGCTTTAGGTGCCGCTCTCCTTGCGTCCGTTTCGGCTGTATCTGCTGCGCCGAAGTCTGGAGGCACGATCAATGTCGTGATCCAGCCGGAGCCGCCGAGCCTGATGCTGGGCATCACGCAGAACGGCCCGACCCAGATGGTCGCGGGCAATATCTACGAAAGCCTGCTGCGCTACGACACCGATCTCAATCCGCAGCCGTCTCTGGCCAAGTCCTGGGAGGTGTCGGACGATGGCCTGACCTATACCTTCAAGCTCCAGGAAGGCGTGACGTGGCACGACGGTGCGCCCTTCACCTCTGCCGACGTTGTGTTCACGGCTGATACCTTCCTGCGCGAGACTCATCCGCGCTTCCGGGTCAGCTTGGCCCACGTCGAGAGCATCACCGCACCGGATGACCACACGGTCGTCTTCAAGCTGAAGAACCCCTTCGGGCCCTTCCTCGGCATCTTCGAGGCCGGCACCATGCCGATGATCCCGAAGCACATCTACGAAGGCACCGACTACGCCAACAACCCGATGAACGCGACGCCGATCGGGACCGGTCCCTTCAAGTTCAAGGAGTGGGAGAAGGGTTCCTACATCCACCTGGTCAAGAACGAAGACTACTACATTGAAGGCCAGCCCTACCTCGATGAGATCTACTGGCAGGTGATCCCCGATGCGGCGAGCCGCGCGGTTGCCTTCGAGACCGGCAAGATCGACGTGCTGCCCGGCGGCTCGGTCGAGAACTTCGACATTCCGCGCCTCACGGCCATGGACGGCGTCTGTGCCACGGACAAGGGCTGGGAGTACTTTGCCCCCCACGCCTGGCTGTGGCTCAACAACCGCGAGGGGCCGACTTCCGAGGTCAAGTTCCGTCAGGCCATCATGTACGCCATGGATCGCGAGTTCGTGCGCGATGTGATCTGGAACGGCTTTGGCAACGTTGCCACCGGCCCAGTCTCGTCGAAAACGCGGTTCTATAGCGATGACGTCACGCAGTACAATTACGATCCGGACAAGGCCAAGGCGCTGTTGGAAGAGATCGGCTATGACGGCACGCCGGTGCGCATCCTGCCGTTGCCTTACGGTGAGACCTGGCAGCGCTGGGGTGAAGCCGTGAAGCAGAACCTGGAAGAGGTCGGTATCAATACGGAGATCGTGGCGACCGACGTGGCCGGCTGGAACCAGAAGGTGTCCGAGTGGGATTACGATCTCGCCTTCACCTACCTCTACCAGTACGGCGACCCGGCCCTCGGCGTGGCGCGGACCTACCTCTCCTCGAACATCGCCAAGGGCAGCCCCTGGAACAACGTGCAGGGCTATGCCAATCCGAAGGTCGACGAGCTGTTCGCGCAGGCAGCGGTGCTGGCCGATGAAGGCGAGCGGCAGGAGCTCTACACCCAGGTGCAGCAGAAGCTGGTTGACGATGTGCCGGTGGCCTGGACGCTGGAGCTCTCGTTCCCGACCATCTACCGCTGCGACGTCAAGGACCTGGTCCAGACGGCCATCGGCGTGAACGATGGCTTCAAGGACGCTTGGCTCGACCGCTAAGCCTTCAGCCTGACATAGTGGATGGGCCCGGGCAGGTAGCCCGGGCCCTGTTCCTTGGGGCCGTTCTGTGAAGATTGCGCGCTATATCCTATCGCGGTTCGCCAAGGCGATCGTGGTGCTGCTCGGCATCGTCGTCTTGAACTTCTGCCTCATCCATGCCGCCCCGGGCGATCCGGCCGCGGTCATGGCCGGGGAAGCGGGCGCGGCCGACGAGATCTTTCTGCAGCAGCTCCGCGAGAAGTTCGGGCTGGACCAGCCCTTTCATGTCCAGCTCTGGAACTACGTTTCCGGTGTCCTGCAACTCGACCTCGGTTACTCCTATCGTCAGGACGCGCCTGTCCTCGATCTCATTCTCGATCGCTTGCCGGCCACTCTGCTGCTGACCGGCTCGGCCTTCTTCATTTCCATCGGACTTGGCATCCTCGCCGGTGCCATGGCCGCCGTCAGGGTTGGCAGTTGGGCCGATACCGCGATCACCACGCTCGCGCTGCTGTTCTATGCCACGCCGCTGTTCTGGGTCGCCTTGATGGGCATTCTTTTGTTTTCCGTGCAGCTCGGCTGGCTTCCGGCCTTCGGGATGGAGACGGTGGGTGGTGGCTATACCGGGTTCGCGCGCTGGCTCGATATTGCCCATCACCTGATCCTGCCGGCGCTCACGCTCGGCCTATTTTTCACCGCCATCTACACGCGCATGGCGCGCGCTTCGATGCTGGAGACGTCCGGGGAAGACTTCGTCAAAACGGCGCGTGCCAAAGGCCTGACCGAGGGCAAGATCACCCGGCGGCATGTCATGCGTAACGCCATGCTGCCCGTTGTCACCTTGGCCGGCTTGCAAGCCGGGCAGATCGTCGGCGGTGCCGTGCTGACCGAAACGGTCTTTGCCTGGCCGGGCATCGGCCGGCTGATGTTCGATGCGCTGCTGCAGCGCGACTACAACCTTCTTCTGGGGGTATTCCTGATTTCTTCTGCCATGGTGCTGCTGTTCAACCTGATCACCGATCTGATCTATCTGATCGTCGACCCGCGCATCGAGTTGGCCAAATGATGGACTTCTGGCGGAGGGTGGCGCGTAACCGGGGCGCCGTAATCGGGTTCGCGCTGCTGGCGATTGTCGTCCTGGTCGCTCTTCTCGCGCCCCTGCTCTATGACCAGTCGCCCTGGCGCATGGTGCAACGGCCCTTCCTGCCGCCCATGGCCGTCGACGGCTTCTGGTTCGGTACCGATACGCTGGGCCGCGATATCGGTGCCGGCCTGGCCTACGGCGCCCAGGTCTCTCTGCTGATCGGCCTGGTTTCGACCGTGGTGGCCTTGGCCATCGGCGTGCCGCTGGGCGCCATCGCCGGCTATTTCGGCGGCTGGCTCGACGATGCGTTGATGCGCTTCACGGAGTTCTTCCAGACCATTCCAAGCTTTGCCTTGGCGATCGTCATCGTCGCCATTCTTGAGCCTTCGATCTCCTCCATCGTGCTGGCCATCGCCTTGGTCAGCTGGCCGCCGGTGGCGCGCCTGGTGCGCGGCGAGTTCCTTTCACTGCGGTCGCGCGAGTACGTGCAGGCCGCCGTGCTTTCTGGACTCTCGCCGCCGGCCATCATCTTCCGTCAGGTGCTGCCCAACACGATCTCGCCGATCATCGTGCTGGCCTCGCTGATGGTCGCCAGCGCCATCCTCTTGGAGAGCGCGCTGTCCTTTCTCGGCCTGGGCGACCCGAACGTCATGAGCTGGGGCTATATGATCGGCGCCGGGCGCACCGTGCTGCGGCAGGCTTGGTGGATCTGCGTCTTCCCTGGGGTCGCGATCCTGCTGACAGTCCTGTCCCTCAATCTCATCGGCGAAGGCCTGAACGATGCTTTCAATCCGCGACTGGCGCGGAAAGGCCGCTGAGATGGTGGTGTCGGTCGAAGGGCTCACCGTTGCTTTGCCCATGGGCGCGGACCGCGCGCTCGCGGTCGAAGACGTCACCCTGAGCGTGGCCGCCGGCGAGGTTCTCTGCGTGGTCGGGGAATCCGGCTCCGGAAAGTCGGTGACCGCCAACGCCGTCATCGGGCTGTTGCCCGACGGCGTCGAGCCCGTCGCCGGCCGCATCGTCATGGACGGCCGCGATCTGCTGACCCTGCCGGACGCCGAGCGGCGGGCGATGCGCGGGCGCGAGATCGCCATGGTCTTCCAGGAGCCGATGACCGCGCTCAATCCGCTGATGCGTATCGGCGATCAGATTGCCGAGGTTTTCGAAGCGCACGACGCCTTGGGTGCGCGAGAGCGCCGCGCCCGCGCCCTGACGCTGGTCGAGGAGGTCGGTCTGCCCGACCCGGAGAAGATCCTGCGCGCCTATCCCTTCCAGCTCTCGGGCGGTCAGCGGCAACGGGTGATGATCGCCATGGCGCTGGCGCTCGAGCCTAAGCTGCTGATCGCCGACGAGCCGACCACCGCGCTCGATGTCACGACACAGGCCCAAATCCTGCGGCTGATCGGCGACCTGCAGAAACGGCACGGCATGGCCGTGCTCTTCATCACCCACGACATCGGCGTCGTGGCCGAGATTGCCGACCGCGTCACCGTGATGCGCTACGGCAAAGTGGTGGAGGAGGGGCCGGCCAGCCAAGTGATCTCGGCCGCGAAGCATCCTTACACGCAGGCGCTGATTGCCGCAGTGCCGTCGCTTATCCCGCCGGTGCCGCGTGCGCTTCCGGCCGCCCCGCCAGCCCTTACGGTCGAGGGGCTGTCCAAGACGTTCCGCTCGGGCGGCGGCTTCTTCGCGAAAGCGCGGGAGGTGCACGCCGTCAACGATGTCAGCTTCGAACTGAGGCGTGGCGAGACGCTCGGTATTGTCGGCGAGTCGGGGTCCGGCAAATCGACGGCCGGCCGTTGCATCGTCCGTCTGCTGGAGCCGGACGGCGGTAGCTTGCACCTCGGCGAGGCTGATTGGGGCGCTTTGGAAAAGAGCGCACTGCGGGCCGAGCGGCATCGCGTGCAGATGGTTTTCCAGGATCCCTACGCCTCGCTCAATCCGCGCAGCCGCATTGCGCGGATTTTGACCGAGGGTCCTGTCGCGCAGGGCACGTCGCGCGAGCAGGCTCTGGCGCGAGCGCAGGAGCTGTTGGAAATCGTCGGCCTCGATGCCGGCGCTTTAGACCGCTTTCCGCATGAGTTCTCGGGCGGTCAGCGCCAGCGCATCGGTATTGCCCGCGCCTTAGTTCTCGAGCCGGAGGTCCTGGTTGCCGACGAAGCCGTGTCGGCATTGGACGTCTCGGTTCAGGCGCAGGTCCTCGAACTGCTGCGCGACCTGCGCGACCGGCTGAACCTTTCGCTCATTTTCATAACCCATGACCTCTGTGTCGCAGCGCAGGTTTGCGACCGCATTCTGGTCATGCGCCGCGGCTCCGTCGTTGAGAAGGGCGAAACGGCCAAGGTCTTTGCCGCGCCCCGCCATGAGTACACCCGCGCCTTGCTCGACGCGATCCCGGGCTGGGGTGCGGAGAGTCCGCTCCGCAAGGCCTTTGCGCAACAGGCCGGTGCAGCGCAATGATCTCGCGGCTGCCGTGAGACTGGTTTTCGATGAGCGGCAGCTGCTGCATCGGCCGGAGAGCTACTTCCGCCGGGGTGCCTTCGTGCCCCATCCGGAACAGCCTGAGCGTGCCGTCTTGTTGCGCGACCGCCTGTTGCGTGACGGACATCTCCTGACAGCGCCGCGAGATCACGGGCTGGCGCCGATCCTTGCGGTGCACGACGCAGACTACGTCAGCTTCCTGCAAACGGCCTGGGCGCGCTGGTGCGCCGAGTTCGAGGGCGATCGGCCCGCCGTGCCCAACTATCACACCAGCCGCCGGCGCGGACGCCGGCCGGAGGGAGTCGTCGGCCAGCTCGGCTACCACTCCACCGATACAGCTTGTCCGATCACAGCGGGTACCTGGGAGGCGATCTATTGGTCGGCCCAGTCCGCGATCGAAGGGGCCGAATGCGTCCTGGCTGGGGAGCCATTGGTCTACGCTCTCTGCCGCCCGCCGGGTCACCATGCCTATCTCGACTCCTCGAGCGGCTTCTGTTTCCTCAACAACGCGGCGATTGCCGCCCGCCACCTGCAACAGCGATACGCACGCGTCGCCATCCTGGACGTCGATACCCATGCCGGGCAGGGGACGCAGGATATCTTCTGGCAGGACGGCTCGGTGCTCTATGCCTCCATGCACCTGCATCCGGCCGACTACCCGCCTTACTTCGCGGGCTACGGCGACGAGGTCGGGGCCGAAGCGGGCGAGGGGGCGACGATGAACGTCATGCTGTCCAAAGGCGCAGACGATACCGCCATCCTGACGGCGCTCGACGCCTTGCTCGCGGCGGTGCGTCGCTTCGAGGCTGACGCTGTGGTGGTGTCGCTTGGTTTCGACATGGCGGCTGACGATCCGCTGGCCGAGGTTGCCTTCTCTTCGGGCGGCTTCGCGGAGGCTGCCAGACGCATTGCCTCCCTCGCGCGACCGACCCTGCTGGTTCAAGAGGGTGGTTATCTCGGGCCTTCGCTCAGCGAGAACGCGGCAACGTTCCTTTCAGCGATCGAGACAGCCTCACCCGGCAAAGCGCCATGAAAGCGTTTCGCCGGCGTGAAAAGGCACGACCGGGATCTCCTCGCTGCCCATCAGCTCGGGCAGCTCTTGCGGTTGCCGGTTTAGGGTGACGGTTCCCTCGTTGAGGGGCAGTCCGTAGAAGCGCGGCCCGAACTCCGATGCGAAGGCCTCAAGCCGGTCGAGCGCGCCTTCCTCCTCGAAGGTCTGAGCGTAGCTCTCCAACGCCACAGGTGCACTGAAAATACCGGCGCAGCCGCAGGCGCTTTCCTTCTCGTGCTTGGGATGTGGCGCGGAGTCCGTTCCAAGGAAGTATCTGGGATGACCGGAGGTGGCTGCTTTCCGGAGCGCTTCCCGGTGCCTGCGGCGCTTCGCCACGGGCAGGCAATAGGCGTGCGGGCGCAATCCGCCCTGGAACATGGCGTTTCGGTCGATGCGCAGATGGTGTGCCGTAATGGTCGCCCCCAAGTTCGGTCCCGCCGCCTCGACGAACTGCACGGAATCCTCCGTCGTAATGTGCTCCAAGACGACTTTAAGCGCTGGAAAGTCATTTAGCACCGGGCCCAACACGCGCTCCAGGAACACCGCTTCCCGATCGAAAATGTCGATATCGGGCGACACCACCTCGCCATGCACAAGCAGCAGCATGCCGATGTCCTGCATACGCTCCAGCACCGGCCAGATCTTGCGCACATCCGTCACGCCGGAGGCGGAATTGGTTGTGGCACCGGCCGGGTAGAGCTTACAGGCGGTGAACACGCCGTTTTTGAAGCCGGTCTCGATCTCGTTCGGGTCGATTTCGTCGGTGAGATAGGCCGTCATCAAGGGTGTGAAGGCGCTGCCTTCCGGCAGAGCCGCCATGATGCGGTTGCGGTAGGCCTCCCCCGCGGCCACGGTCGTGACCGGCGGGACGAGGTTCGGCATGACGATGGCGCGTGCGAACTGACGGGCCGTGTAGGGTGCGGCGAAGGCCAGCATGGCGTCATCGCGAAAGTGGACATGCCAGTCGTCCGGTTGTCGAAGAACCAGACGCGTAAGACTGTCCGTTCCCTGCTGCTCGTTCACGTTGTTCATGCTGTAGCCTCGGATCGTGATTCCCTCATTGATCTTCTGACTACAGCCTCCTGGCCGCGATGCAACGGATCAAACTCGATACCTGCTCGGCGCGCCTGGCAGCGGGCGAGACGACGATCGTTAGGCTCGAAGGGACTAAACGACCTCGTCCGAGCGGTCGTCGGTCTCTCCGTAGCGGCGCAGAGTCGCCGGGCACGTGCCTTCGTAGACCTTGGAGAGGTTGGCGCTGATTTCCCGGTTGGTTTTCTCGAAGAGGCTTTCGCCGGCCCGCTGCCACGTCTCGAAGAAGGGGGCCATATCGGCGACGAGATCACGCAGCACCGGCAGGTTGGCGAGCGGCGCGATCGTCAGGGCTCCAT
>JANQMX010000056.1 GCA_028279885.1 Rhodovibrionaceae bacterium
CGGTGCTCATAGACGTCGCCGACCGTGAAGTCCTCCAAGGCCCGCCCGTAGCTGGCCAGATAGCGCTGGGGAGCGATTTCGGTTGCATCGAGCATCATCACCTCAATAGATGCCTGTTTTCAATTTGTCTGGACAATTTTAGCAGACTTACCCGGATTTGGAAGAATTAAGAGTCGTAGGTGCGATACCGAACACCCAAACGCATTGACTAACGGCGAGAGATAAGGGCTGATGATAGTATCACAGGAACGACGATGGGTAGAAAATTGTCTGGACGAATAGTGTGAACGGTTGGACGATGCGTGGCTTATCCGAGGTCTGTCCTTTGGAGCGCTTTGGTCGAGACCTTGTTCGGGCCTCCTAGCAAAAGCCTTGCTGCGCGACCCTGACTTCCGCGCCGGAGTGGTGGACTCCGGATTGATGGAGCGGGATATCCTGGTGCGGCTATAGGGTTAGGGGAGGGGGCAGGAGCCGCACATGCCCGACCTGAACACCTAGGTCACCTTCAGGATGCCAAGTGTACAGTGGATCAAGTGCTGCCTCTGCTCAACGCACGCGGCTTGTCCGGTCGCGTGACGACCGCTCAATAGTTTTAAAATACAAAGAACAAGTTCTTGCTGGAAATAAATATGCCGGCACCATACCTCTTACAATAGAAATAGTGAAGGCATCGTTTTCTATTACGATTCATGCGACAATAGGCGCTCTATAGTTTCGTTGACACCCGCCGCGACGGCCATGTTCAGATGACGTGGCTGGAGGCGCGGTTGAGCGGGCGCAGATATCCTTTTCGGTCTTTGAGTTGCCATCTGGCGATCGTTGCGCTTGTCGCGCAATTGATGGCGCCGGTCGCACTCGCATCGCGTCCGGGGCTCGATGTTTCCGGTTTTCTCTGCGCGTCTCTGGGGACGTTGTCGGAAGAGGCGCGCGCCAAAGCCGAAGCTCTGCTGTCGGACCTACTCGGCCAACAGCCGGAAGAAGACCGCAGCGTCCCCCACTGTCCGTTTTGCGTTCTCGCCCATGCCGTTCCCTTGCCGGAACACGATCTGGCCCCGCTCGTTTTTTTCGAGCATCACGATATCGCGACGCCCAGCTTCGAAACGGCATTCGTCTACCCTCCACAGGGGCCGCCTCTCGGCCTACGTGCGCCTCCCTCGCTCTCTCTCTGAACTGCTCTACCGCCTTTGCCGTTTGCATCGCGCGTCGAACCGCGCCGTTCGGCTGTGCGTGACTGACAGAGAGAGACGCCTGTTCCATGAATACGAAAGCTGCTTTGTTCGCGGCCCGCGCCCTTGCGGGCGCCGCGACCCTCTACGTGTCTCCCAGCGCCTTTGCCCAGGGCGTGGGCCAGCAGATCATCCTGGATGAAATCACCGTCGTTGAAGAGCGGCCGTCGCTCACCGCGCCGACCGCAAACGAGGCCCGGGACAGCTTGGAGCGCGTGCCCGGAGGCATCGGGTTTGTCGAATCCGATGTTTTTCTGGACGATTTCGCTCAGAGCCTGGGCGATACGCTGGTGTTTACGCCCGGCGTCTTTGCCGACACCTCGGCGCAACGGGAAACCCGGATCTCCATCAGGGGCTCGGGCCTCAATTCCACCTTCGAACGGCGGGGGATCACCGTGCTTCGGGACGGTGTGCCGATCTCGCGGGTCAGCGGCAGCACCGAGTTTCAGGAAGTCGATCCGCTGACGATCGACTACATCGAGGTCTTCAAGGGGGCGAACGGTCTGCGCTACGGTGCGGCCTCCCTCGGGGGCGCGATCAATATCGTTACGCCGACGGGCCGTACGCAAGACGAGACCTTCACGTTCCGTGCCGAAAGCGGCAGTTTCGGCACGGTTCGCGCCAGCACCAGCGTCGCGCACGCCGACGACGAATGGGACTTCTATACCGGCGTGACCGGCTTGCGCTCGGACGGGTATCGCGACCAGAGCGGTGTGCGCAGCGTCTATGGTCATTCCAACATCGGCCGGACATTCGACAACGACGTCGAGACGCGCGTCTATCTGACGGCGCTCAGCGACAATTTCGAGCTGGCGGGGAGCCTGGCGCTCGACGACGCGCTCGCCAATCCGACGGCGGCGGGGCGTCCGGTCACGATCGGTCCCTTCTTTCCGGGAGGGCCGGTGACGGTGCTGGACCCGGGCCCGGAGGCGGATGACTGGGATCGCAACCTCGATGTGTTCCGCATCGCCAACAAGACGGCCATTCCATTGGATGACAGCATCCTGGAGGCCGGCGCCTGGTATGCGTTCCGCGATCTCGACCATGCGATTACCCGTTTCGCCGGCATCATCGTGCAGGAAGAGCATGAGGTCGGCAGTTTCCTGCGCCTTGCCGGCTACAGCGATTTCGCGGAGCGCACGGTGGACTGGGTGGTCGGTGCGGAGATTGCCGCGGCCGGCAATGACGCGCGCCGCTTCGAGAACGAGTCTGGCGCACGCGGCGCCTTGACGAGCCGGAGCGACCTGAATGCGCGCAATCTGTTGATCTACGGAGAGGCGGGTATTCCACTCACGGACTCGCTGACCGCCGTTGCCGGCCTGCAGTATCTCAACACCCATCGCCGCAGCGACGACGTGCTCAACGCCGTCGACGGCGAAGTGACAGAATCCCAGATCAACCCGCGTCTCGGTTTGCTCTGGGACGTCGACGACAACGCGCAGCTCTTTTTCAACGTCAATCGCGGCTTCGAGCCGGCCGGTATCTCCGACCTCACAGCCGGAGGCATTCTCGACTTCACTCCGCTCGATGCGCAAGAGGCCTGGACGGTCGAGGCCGGCACGCGCGGCCAGCGCGATTGGATCGCCTGGGACCTCTCCATCTACCGCAGTTGGATCAAGAACGAGTTCATCGATCTGGCGCAGCCGAGCTTCGGCGGCTCCGTGTCAGCCACCTTCAATGCCGACAAGACGGTCCATCAAGGGGTCGAACTCGGCGTGGATCTCTTCCTGACGCCGCCGGCACTCCAGGAAATGGGCGGCGAGCTGATCTGGCGCAATATCTACACCTACAACGACTTTTTCTTCACGAGCGATCCCCGCGATCTGAACGGCCAGACGTTTCCGTTCGACGGCAACCGTCTGGCGGGCGTGCCGGAGCATATCTACGTATCGGAACTCCGCCTGGAAATGGACCGCTGGTACGCCGCGATCAATTTCCGTTGGGTGCCCGAAGGGGCTTTCGTTGACTACGCCAATACGACCCGGGTTCCGGGATATGAGCTTGTTGGCCTCACGGCAGGCTATGACGTGGCCGACAATGTCCGCGTCTTTGCGTCTGTCGAGAATCTGACCAACAAGAAATACATCTCCAACTTTTCCACCGTTGCGAATCAGTCGATCGAGAACGCCCGGGTGTTCACGCCGGGGCAAGGGCGTGCCTTCTTCGGCGGCTTCTCCGTCGCGTTTTAACTGAAGCCTTCCGCAAACGGAGAGAACCATGCGCATCTTCTCGATCAAGGTACACCGTCTGCTCGCAATCCTCGGCGGGATTGGGCTCCTGCTCTGGGGCGGCTCGGGTCTTCTGCATCCGATCATGACGACCTGGGGACCCCAGCAGGCGGTGTTCTTCCCGCCCTCGCATCCCGTCGATCTCGTGGGCGTCCGCCCCATCCACCAGACCCTGGCCGAAGCGGGAATCGCGGAAGCCGCGGCCATTCGCATCGTTCCGGGCGAGGCGGAAAGCCTGCTGCAGGTCACGGAAGATCCAAACGCGCCTCGGCGCTATTTCCGTCTCCATGATGGCGTGGAACTGCCGAACCACGACGAGGTGCACGCCGTATTTCTCGCGCGCCACTACATGCGAGAAGAGGCGCCGGTGCGCTCCGTCGAGTGGATCGACGATTTCACGCCGAGCTATCCGTGGGTCAATCGCCTGCTGCCGGTCTACAAGGTCACCTTCGAGCGGCCGGACGATCTCTCCATCTATATCTACACGGAGACCAGCGCGGCCGCGGGCATCGACAACACCTTCAAGACGGTTCTGCAAACCGGCTTTCGCTGGTTTCACACCTGGAGCTGGTTCCCGGCCGAGGCCGACTGGGCCCGCGTCGTCCTGATGGCGCTTTTCATCGGTTCGCTCATGGCGCTGGCGCTCACCGGTGTCGCGATGATCGTTCTCATTCGCCGCAAGGCGCGCGCCCCCGGACTCCGCGGATGGCACCGTATCGCCGGCTACGTGGCGGCTCTGCCGCTCTTGATGTTCACGTCGAGCGGCCTTTTTCACCTCGTTCAGTATGCCGTGACGCCACCGACAAAGACCCTCACCCTCTCGACCCCGATTTCCCTTTCCGGCGCGTCCTTTCCAATTCACGAGCAATGGACCGACCTCAGTGCCGGGCTCGACATATCCACCGTCTCCATCATCGAAGATGCAAACGGACGCCTCCTTTACCGCCTGGGGCTTGCGGCGCGGCGTCATGGCGGCCCCGAAACGCCGTCGGAAATCCGCAATGCGCGCTTTGACGGCATCGAACGCACGGGTCCAGCGCTCTATATCGACGCCGCGACGGGCGCGCCGTTCGAGGACGGCGACCGGGAGATTGCCCTGCAACTGGGCGAACGCTTCACCGGCGTATCGCGAGACGCGATCCACAACGTCGAGCTCGTCACGCGGTTCGGGCCGCAATACGATTTCCGCAACAAGCGTCTGCCCGTCTGGCGGCTCGATTACGGCGAGCCGGTCAATGCAACGATCTTCGTCGATACCACGAGCGGTGTTCTCGCCGACCGCACGCCGGACCATGCGAAGGCGGAACAGTGGAGCTTTTCCTATCTCCACAAGTGGAATTTCCTGTTTCCGCTTGGCCGGGAGACACAGACGCTCGTCGTGTCCGTAGCGGTTGCGTTCAGTCTCGTGCTCATGGCCGGGATCGGGCTTGCACTCGATCTGCAGCGCAGGAGGAATGCCCGTCGATCTCCCGGCAAGCGGAAACGGCTTGCGCGATCTTGAGTCCCACGGACATTGGATGTTCAGCCTCGGGGAATGGTGACGTTGTAGATCGGTCTGGTTCGTCAGCCCAGCACTTAGCGACAATCCTCAAGAATCATCTCGCTGCCCTTCATGGCGATCATTGCCGTCGGCGTGTTTGTATTGCCTGACGTAATGGTGGGCATGACCGAGGCATCGACGACCCGGATGCCTCTCAGTCCATGCAGCCTCAACCTCTCATCGACGACCGCAAGCGGGTCGGAGGCGCGGCCCATTTTGGCTGTACCGACCGGGTGAAAGATGGTGGTGCCGATATCGCCGGCTGCTCGAACTAAATCGTCGTCGCTGTCTCCTACTGTCGGACCGGGCAGATATTCCCTCGGTTCATAGGAGCCGAGTGCCGGCTGTTTCATCAAGCGACGGGTCACGCGTATGGCATCACAGGCCACCTTTCGATCCTCGTCCGTTGAGAGATAGTTGGGCGCGATCTCAGGTTTGGATTGAATGTCGTTGTCGAGTATTCGGATATGCCCTCGCGAGGTTGGCCGCAGGTTACAGGCGCTGACGGTGATCGCGGGAAATCTGTGCAAAGGGTCGCCAAACTTATCGAGAGATAAGGGCTGGATGTGAAATTCGATGTTGGCTCGGTCGTAGTGGTTCGACGATCGTGTGAAGATGCCCAGCTGCGAAGGTGCCATCGTCAAGGGGCCGCGTCGAAACAGAGCGTACTCGAGCCCCATGAATGCCCGGCCGATCAGGCTATGATAAGCCTCGTTCAGGGTCTTGGTGTTGCTGACCTTGTAGATGGCCCTTTGTTGCAGATGGTCCTGCAGATTTCGTCCGACGCCTTCCAAGGGATGCACCACGTCGACACCGACATCCTTCAGCCATTGGGCAGGGCCAACGCCCGAGCGTTGTAAGATCTGTACGGAGCCAATGGAGCCCGACGATAAGACGACTTCGCCGCGGGCACTCGCTTCAAAGGACTGCCCATCGCGCCGGTAACTGATACCCGCGACTTTCTTGTCGTCCAGGATCACTCTGTCGACAAGCGCGTCGGTTACCAGGGTGAGATTGGGCCGATTGAGTACCGGTTTAAGATAACCCCGCGCGGAGGACCAGCGGCGACCGCGCTTCTGATTGACGTGAAAGTAGCAGCTTCCTTCGTTGTCGCCTGTGTTGAAGTCCTCGATCTTGGGGATCCCCATCTGCTGGGCGGCGTTGGCGACGACATCGAGGATTTCCCATGACACCCTCGGTGGCTCGACCCGCCATCCACCACCGCTGCCGTGATACTCCGACGGCCCCATGAAGTGGTCTTCCAGTTGTTTGAAGTATGGAAGGACCTCGTCCCACCCCCAACCGAGCAGGCCGTCTTGCCGCCATGAGTCGTAGTCGGCCGCCTGTCCACGCATGGCAATCATGGCGTTGATGGCGGACGACCCGCCGATCACCTTTCCGCGCGGATAGGACAATGCGCGACCATTCAGTCCAGGCTCGGCAACGGTGTTGAACATCCAGTCGGAACGGGGATTGCCGATGGCAAACAGATAGCCGACGGGGATATGGAACCAGATCCAATTGTCGAGCCCGCCGGCCTCGACAAGCAGCACTCGGTGTCTCGGATTCTCGGAAAGTTTGCTGGCTAGAATGCAGCCCGCCGTCCCCGCGCCGACGACGATAAAGTCATACGCGCCGGCAGGAAGAGCACGGTCTTGCTTGAGACTTTCCGAGGAGGCAACCGACATGGTTGCCGAGTGGTAGCGAAAGGAGCGCTCAGCTACAATAAGTACAAATGCAACAGTGTTGGGTGTTTTTACATGCAAGAGCCGGGTTGGGACGATATCAGGTTGTTCTTGGGAATTGCCCGGGCGGGCTCCTTGATGGCTGCGTCAAGCGGGCTTGGCATGGATCACACCACGCTTTCGCGGCGTCTTTCCAATCTGGAATCCAGACTTGGCGTGAAGCTGTTCGAAAGAGCCGGGCGGCGGCTGAAAATCAACAATTCAGGGCTTCGCCTGCAGAAAACCGCCGAGCGTATGGAAGCCAACCTGCTTGCCGATATGGAGGCGCTTCAGACGTCGCTCAATGCGGAATCGGGGACCGTGCGAATAGGTGCGCCCGAGGGACTGGGCATTGGATATCTCGCCCGCCGGGTCGGCGAAATCTCCATGCAGTATCCTGGCATAGAAATAGAGTTGGTTGCCTTGCCACAGCGCTACTCGCTCGCGGCAAGGGAAGCCGACATTGTCGTTACGCTTGACCGTCCAACCAGTGGAAGCCTGGTTGTGCGAAAGCTCACCGACTACAAGCTCGGGTTCTTCGCGAGCCGCGCCTATATCGAGAGCCACGGCGTTCCGAAACAGATTGCGGATCTGCAGTGCCACCGGCTTTGCGGCTATATCCAATCGCTGTTGCATACACGCGAACTGGATTACCTGCGGTTCGGAGGCATACAGCTGACAGCCGATCTTTGCAGCACAAGCATCATTGCCCAGCGGGATATGATCCTCAGTGGTTACGGCATCGGCGTACTGCCTTACTTCGTCGCGCGGGACTTTGCCGAGGAGCTTCAGCCGATTGTCGAAGATGAGATCCTGACCCGGAGTTACTGGATAACGATCCATGAAGACTTCAAGGACTTGGGGCGTATTCGATTGGTCGCAGATGCCGTGAGTAAAGCAGCAAAGCGAGACCGTAAGAGTTTTGGACTTTGGAAGTCGTCACAGGGCGCCAATTCGGCGAAGTAAGGTGGGGCACTCGGTTTTTCGCCTGCGGCTCTTCGGAGCGACGACTTGCAATGAAGATGTGAAAATGACATCCTGATATACAGCACCTCAGGTGCGATCAGATCCTACGAGCAGGGAGGCTCTCAACCCGCAACGGGTGGAGGGCCTTTATTTTTTGGTGGGCCAAATGGATTCGGATAGCTGGCGTGTTGGTGTCCTCTTCTCCGAGACCGGAGTGACTCGGGCGATAGAGCGTACACAGCAAGCGGCCACCCTTCTGGCAATAGAAGAGATCAACCAAGCCGGCGGTGTCTTGGGACGGCCGATCGAGCCAGTTGTCTATGACCCGCAATCGACACCTTCGATGTATCAGCAGCTCGCCTTGCGCCTGTGCGATGAGGATCGGGCCAATGTGGTCTTCGGATGCCACATGTCCAGCAGCCGCAAAGCGGCACTGCCAACGATCGAAGATCGCGGCGCGCTGTTGTTTTATCCGACTCTCTACGAGGGATTCGAGTACTCCAGACACTGCATCTACACCGGCGCTGCACCAAACCAGAACTCGGTGCAGTTGGTGGATTATCTATCCGAGAACTATGGCAAGCGTGTCTTCATTGTTGGGTCGAACTACATCTACCCGCATGAGTCCAATCGGATCATCGCGGAGTTGTTCCTCAAGATCGGGGGCGAGGTTCTCGATGAGCTTTACGTACCGCTCGACCTGACGCCGGTTCATATCGAAAAGATCATCCACCGTATCCGATGTACTCAGCCGGATGTCATATACTCGACGGTGGTGGGAGAGGGGATCGTTCCTTTCTTCAAGGCGTTCACGGCGGCTGGTTTTGATGCACGCAAGCTGCCCATCGCCAGCCAGTCGACGAGCGAAGCCGACTTTGCCTTGATGCCGCCCGAGGTGGCCGCCGGCCATATCACCGCGTCTCCGTTTTTCGACACGCTTGATCTTCCCGAAGCCCGCAAATTCACTGCCAATCTGAAAAGCAGATTCGGGCCGGGCATGGTCGCCACGGCTCCTGCGGAAGCAGCCTACTTCCAGGTCCACCTCTATGCCGCTGCTCTTGCCAGGGCTGGCAGCGAACGATTGTCGGATTTGCTTGGCGCGCTGGGAGACGTCGAGTTCCGTGCGCCACAAGGTCCGGTCAAGATCGACCCGGAAACACTCCATACCTATCTCTGGCCCCGCGTGGCCAAGCTCAATGCACAAGGTCGCTACGAGATCGTTTTCGAACCGGAGGCCTGGGTCGCGCCGGATCCGTTCATGACCAAACACGGAATGGACCCTGCTCTATCTGATTTGCAAATTAGGAGCGGGTGAAACCGACAATGCCTTTTGCCAGCCTCCGCGATCTCAGGAACTTGAAAGTCCAGGTTTTGCATCCGGCAGATTCGGAAGGTGAGTTTCTTCTGGATCATCTGCGCAGGATTGGCTGCACCGCATCGATGGAATGGCCGATACCCGACGCGCCGGCGAGCGATGTCGACGTCGTCTTTCTTGCGATCGAGGGTGACGCGCGCGATGAGATCAAGAGGTTCGTCTCAGGGTTTGGTCACTCTGGGCCAACGATTCTTGCCATTGTCAGCTACGAAAACCCGACGGCCCTCCAGATGGTGCTGGAAAGCGGCGCGATGGCCGTTATCGAAAGGCCGATCAAGCCCTTTGGCTTGCTGACGAATTTAGCGATTGCCCGCAATTCCTGGCAGACGCAGCAGAGCTTGCAAAGGGACCTGCGGAAATTCAAGCGGAAGGCCATGGGCGACAAGCAGGTCAATCGCGCGAAACTGATATTGATGGCCGAAAACGGGATCAGTGAATCCGAGGCGCATGAAGACATCCGCAAGATGGCTATGGCTCGGCAATCGCCCATGGAAGAGGTCGCTGAGACGATCATCGTTTCGGAGGGGAACTTGCCAAAGCTCCTGAAGCGTGGTTAGCTCATAAAATATAAGTCTTCTGATCCCCTCTTCATCGAGGCCATCAGGAGGCGAGCGAGCGAGATCTTCTCGTGGCGCGAGGATGGCGAGGAAGCCCGCATGCTTGAAACGGCATTGCGGGTTTTTTGCTGTTCCCCGGCAGTGCGGCCGGCATCTCCGACATCGTGAATAGTTCGACGCGTTGCTACCCGTGCTGGGCAGCTCTCTTCGCGTCCCCGTTCAACAAGGGAGGCCAAAAACATGATCGTGAATAGACGAGATTTACTGAAAACTGCGGCCGCAAGCTCAGTGCTTCTGGCCGCGCCGGGAATCATCGGTCGCGCTTACGCTTCGGATACAATCAAGGTAGGCGCCCTCTATTCTCAAACCGGTGGGTTGTCGGTGGTGGAGAAACTGCTGGCGAGTGCCGTTCAGTTGGCGGTCGACGAGATCAACGCCGATGGTGGCGTGCTGGGTCAGCAGGTCGAGGTCGTCGTAGAAGACGGCGCATCGGATCCAAAAACCTTCAACGAGAAAGCATCGAAGCTGATACTGCGTGACAGGATCTCGAATATCTTCGGTTGCCATACGTCTGCGAGCCGGAAGGCGGTTCTACCGATCTTCGAACGTCGCAACGCAATGTTGTACTATCAAACTCACTACGAGGGTTTTGAGTGCTCTCGAAACGTCCTCTACACGGGCGCGGTTCCCAACCAGCAACTGGGCAATCTGATCCCCTGGTTGGTCAATACCCACGGCAGGAAGAAGATCTTCATCGTTGGATCGAACTACGTCTATCCCAAAGAGATGGCCAAGGTGACAAAGAAGCTCCTGGCCGACAATGGCGCGGAATGGGTTGCAGACGAGTATCTGGAACTGGGCCATTCCGAATGGGCAGCCATGGTCAAGAAGATCAAAGATTCCGGCTGTGATGCCGTGGTGTCGAATGTGGTCGGCGATTCGATCATCGCCTTCTATCGCGAATTCAAGAACCAGGGCATTACGCAAGAGGACATTCCAATCTGCGCCACGGTGACGGGTGAGATTGAAATTCAGGCAATGGGCGCGGAGTTTGCCGCAGGCAGCTACACGTCCGTTCCGTACTTCCAATCGATCGACACCGATGCGAACCGGGCGTTCATCGAGAACTTCCGCAAGAAGGTCAATGACCCGAATGTGGTGACCTATCACTCACTGGAAGCCGCTTACTTCCAGGTTTTCATCTGGAAGCAGGCCGTTGAGGCAGCCGGTACCCTGGACATCGATGCTGTTCGAGAGAAGCTCGGGGGACAGAGCTATGACGCACCGGGCGGCACCGTGACGATCGATGGCGACAATCTGCACGCAGCGCTAACGCCCCGCATCGGTCAGTGGCAGGAAGACGGACAAAGCAAAATCATCGTGGCGTCCGATGGCAACATCAAGCCGCTTCCCTATTCCGCTTATGGTGAGACGGCTGACAACCTGTTCTGCACTTCCCAAGGTCTGCTGAGGGACAAGCTCTAAGCTTGCGCCAAACCAGCGGGCGGCGCCGCGGTTCGAGTTTGGCTCGTGGCGCCGCTCGCCGGTGGCAGATGGGGAGCGTTCAATGGTGGAAGTTCTGTTCATAGGCCTGAGCCTGAGTTCGATCTTGCTGCTGATCGCGCTCGGGCTGGCGATTACCTATGGCGCCATGGGCGTCATCAACATGGCGCACGGCGATATGGTCATGATCGGGGCCTACGTCACGGTCATGTCGAAGATTTGGCTCGATCTGAGTTTCTTTGCCGCGATCCCCATCGCTTTCATCGTCACGGCCTTGATCGGTTTGGTCATCGAACGCCTGGTTGTCAGGCGCTTGTACAACCGTCTTCTCGATACGCTCCTTGCCACCTGGGGAATCTCGATACTGCTCCAGCAGTCCATTCGTCTGGAGTTTGGTCTGTCCTTCTTCGGCATCAACATCGAGGGCTTGGGCCCCGGCCTGCAAAACGTCTCAGTCCCTTCGGTGCTGCAGGGAACCGTTCACGTGGCGGGGACGGATTTGAACGCCTATCGCGTCTTCATCATCGCCGTAACCGCGGTACTCACTCTCGTTACATGGGCGATACTCTACCGAACGTCGTTTGGCGTTCAGGTACGAGCCATCATTCGTAATCCGCAAATGGCAGCGGCCTGCGGAATAGATGTCAAACGAGTCAACGCGCTCACCTTCGCATTCGGCTCCGGACTTGCCGGCGTGGCGGGCGTCATGATGTCCGGGTTCAAGACGGTGTTCCCGGACATGGGGAGCACCTTGGTTGTCGACGGGTTCCTGGTTGTGGTTACGGGTGGGGTTGGCAGCATCTACGGCACGATTCTGGCGTCGGGTCTTCTTGGCGAGATCAACGCGCTCGTGGCGCTGTTCAGCAATGACATCATTGCCCGTGCCGTCGTGTTTGCCGTGGTCATTGCAGTGATCGTTCTCAGGCCCAAAGGGCTCTTCTCCTTCAAAGGGCGCTGAGATGGCTTTGAAAAGAAAACTGCAGCTCGCCGCATACGCTCTGTTCATTCTGTCGCTGTTTGCCGTTCCCTTTTTCACGGACGATTTCGGCCTCAATCGCGCATCCAAGTACTTGGTCTATGGCATGCTAGGCCTCTCCATAGCCTTGACCTGGGGCTATGCGGGCGTGCTGAACCTGGGGCAGGGGCTCTTCTTCGGGCTCGGTGCCTACATGATGGCGATGTCCTTGAAGCTGATGAGCCCGACGAGCCTTGCGCAGGGCTCGGACAAGCCAATCCCCGATTTCATGCTTTGGAACGCGGAGCCCGATGCGCCGATCGAGCTCTGCTGCATCACGCCCGGCTCCTATCTCTGGATACCGTTTCAGTACGAATGGTTCGGTGTGGCGATGGGAATCGTGGTTCCTGTCGTGGTGGCGGGATTGCTTGGCGCGCTCGTATTCAAAAATCGCATCTCCGGTGTTTTCATATCGATCATCACCTTGGCCCTCGTTCTTCTCGTCCGTCTGATCATGATCGATGCCCAGCCTGTGACGAACGGGTTCAACGGGCTCACCGATCTGGGATTCTTCACCGTCTTTGGCTATGAGTTCGACCCCTATAGTCGGGAAATGTACTATCTTGTCGCGGTTTCGCTGGCGCTCGTCTTGATCGCCGGGCGCTTGCTGGCGGACACCCGCGCAAGCCTGATTCTTCAAGCCATTCGCGATGACCAGCAGCGCGCGCGTCATCTCGGGTTTGACGTTCCTTTGTATCAGACATTCTTCTTTGTCATGTCTGCAGCGATTGCCGGCTATGCGGGCATGCTGTTCGTGCTGGTTTCGGAATTTGCATCCCCAACATTCATGGACCTTTCGTTTTCGGTGACGATGGTCGTCTGGGCCGCGGTCGGTGGACGGTCTTCGCTGCTGGGCGCCTGTATCGGCGCGATACTGATCAATGCCATCGAATCTCAGGTGAGCGAGACGGAAGCGCTCGTTGAAGCCTGGAAAGCGATCATCGGTCTGATTTTCGTGTTGGTTGTGCTGTTCCTCCCGAGAGGCCTTGGCGGACTTGCCCATGACTTTGTGGATTGGCTCGCCAGGTCCGATCGGCAGAAAGCCGACGGTCTCGCAGCATCCTCGTCACCTCCCAAGCAGGAGGTGAAGCAAGATGTCTGATGCACTGACCCTTGACGGGCTGACCGCAAGATTCGGTGCGTTTGTCGCCGTGGACGACGTGACGATGTCAATCGCCGACGGCGAGTTGCGCGTTCTGCTTGGCGCGAATGGGGCCGGTAAGACGACGTTGATGGATATGATATCGGGCCGCATTCCCTGTACACAGGGGCACGTTCGGGTCTTTGGGCGCGATATCACGAACTGGCAAGAGCACAAGATCGCGGCGGCGGGCGTGGGCCGCAAGTTCCAGATACCGAGCGTTTTTCGTAACCTGACAGTGCAGCAGAATATCGAAGTTGCCCGATGCCATGGGCAATCCGTTTTCAAGAACCTGCGTTTCGGAATGAGTCCAAGCGATAGGGATCGGGTTGCAGAGATTATCGAACTGATCGGATTGACCGCGGTTCGGTCTCAAGTCGCTGCCCATCTTAGCCACGGTCAGACGCAGTGGTTGGAGTTGGGCATCCTGGTCGCTCAGGATCCGAAGGTCGTTTTGCTCGATGAGCCGACAGCGGGCATGACCCACGATGAGACCTACAAGACAGCCGAGATAATCAGGAGATTACGCGGTGACCATACCTTGTTGGTCATCGAGCATGACATGAGTTTCGTGCGGGAAATCGCCGAGATCATCACAGTGCTTCATTTGGGTAAGGTGATCGCCGAAGGATCGGTTTCGGAGATAGAAACGAATGACGAAGTTCGCGCGGCCTATTTGGGATCGACGGGAATTTTGTGATGCTGTCGATCAAGGGGCTCAACAGTTTTTTCGGTCGTAGTCATGTTCTGCATGACATCTCGCTGGAGGTCGGCAAGGGAGACGTAACGTCGATCTTGGGCCGGAACGGGGTCGGCAAAACCACGCTGCTCAAGACTCTGATGGGGTTATCGGATCGGGTTACGGGTGAGATCAATCTACAGGGACGCAACATCGCATCGAGCGAGCCTTATGCGAGGGCGCGTTCAGGTATCGCCTACGTGCCTCAGGGCCGTGAGATCATTCCTGATTTTACGGTTAGAGAGAACATCCTCATGGGAGGATTTGCGCGTGCGGACGGGAAACCCACGGTACCGGAAATCGTAATCGAGCTTTTCCCCTATCTGCGCGACAACATGGAACGCTCAGGGGGGCTTCTCTCAGGCGGGCAACAACAACAACTGGCGATTGCCCGGGCCCTTGCAGCCGACCCTGGGCTGCTTCTTCTCGATGAACCGAATGAAGGTATTCAGCCGTCAATCGTCGAAGAGATCGAGCAAGTGATTTTCAAGCTCAATCGAGACCTTGGGCTGACCGTCATTCTGGTGGAACAAAATGTGCGCTTTGCACGGGAGGTCTCCCATCGTTTCGCGATGATGGAGAAGGGACGCATCGTTGCAGAGGGACCGACAACAGAACTGACCGACGATCTCGTGCACGAGCACATGACGGTCTGACCAAAAAGGGAGGAGGACATCAGAATGAGCGAAACACCGGACTTGGGAACTTTGAGCGTCAGGGAGGTCCGTGACGGGCTTTCAAATGGTCGTTTCACTGCCGAGTCTTTGACTTTGGCCGCCCTTGCTCAGGTCAAGGCCATGAATCCGAAGTACAATGCGATCATCTTTGCAAATGAAGCGGCGCTGGAGACAGCGAAGGATGTCGACAGACGCATTGCCGATGGCGAGCCTGTCGGCCCCTTGGCCGGTGTGCCGGTCGTGGTCAAAGATCCGATGGACATGAAAGGTTTCCCGACGACCGCCGGGTGGAAAAGACTCTATTCCAAAGCCGGGGGTGTTGACCTGATGCCGGAACGCGACAGCCCGGTTGTTGCGCGGATGCGAGCAGCCGATGCGATCATCCTCGGCAAAACCAATGTTCCGATTCTCAGTTGGACGGGCACCCATGCCAACGACAGCTGGGCAGGCCCGACGATGAATCCTGCTCACACCGAGCGGGTTCCGGGAGGATCGAGCGCTGGTACGGCGGCCGCGGTCGCGAGCCACATGGCAGTCTTGGGATTGGCGGAGGAAACTGGCGGGTCGATCCAAAACCCGGCCTCCGCACAGGGGCTGGTCGGGATCAAGCCGACCATTGGGCTTGTCCCCAATGCCGGGGTGGTTCCCTTGTCGGGAAACCGGGATGTGGTCGGTCCCATTGCGCGCACCGTCGAAGATGCAGCTCATGGTCTTGATGTCCTGGCCGGGTTCACAAGTGAGGATCCAAAGACGCTGGCCTGCGTCGACAAGATCCCTCGCGACGGATATGCCGCAAACTTGTCGAGGGATGGTTTGAAGGGAAAGCGGTTGGGTCTTTACGGGCCAGGGTGGCGGCCAAACGAGTTATCGCCGGAGACGGCTGAGCTCTACGAAAGAGCCAAAGGCGAGTTGGTCGAGGCTGGCGCTGAGCTCGTTGAGGATCCGTTCAGCGGGACCGATTTTGCAAGCTATCGCCAAGTCACACCTGGCACGCCTTTCTTTGACGGCCGGGGACTTGAGTCCATCGCCTACGACATGACGTGCTACTTGAGGCGACTGGGTGACAATGCCGCGATCAAGACCTGGGATGAATTCGCGGCCGCCACCCAGATCGAAGAGGTTACTGGCGAGGGCGGCATCCTTGGGTATCTCTATGAGTTGCCGGACTTTGTCGAGGCAATCAAGGTGCCGGGCAGGCCGCCGGAAATGCCACAGTTCATCAAACTGAAGCGCCGCTATCTGGAGCTGCTCGCAGAGGTGTTTGCACGACACGCATTGGATGGCTTGGTGTATCCACAAATGATCGAGGAACTGCCGGAGTTGCATTCCGATAACGCCATTCGGGAAACGACGGTTGGTGAACTCAACATCGCGGGTCTGCCTGGGATTACGGTTCCGGCTGGATACTATCGGTCCGGGGCACCCTTTGAATTGATATTCCTGGGCCAGCAGTGGACAGAGCCCGCACTCATTCAACAGGCCTATGCCTATGAACAGGCAACACTGCATCGCCGGTCGGCGGATTTGATGTAACCGGGCGCTTTTCTTTTCGTAGTTCTGGACAAGGCGACCATCTCACTCAGTTCTCGCGGCTGTCTTGCGTTCGACGGCGGGATAGGATCGACCGGCCAGCGCAGAGATAGGGGCAGAGGCCTACGCCTTTGGGTCACGCTAAACGGATGTCGACGGTACCGAGCGTCACGACTTCGGCACTCGGGCCGGTGACCGTGAAGTCACAGGTGACCAGGCTGCGGCCGTCATCTTGCTTTCCGGCCGAGATCACAGACCCCTCAATCGTGTAGGCGACGTCAACAGGGGCAATGGCCGTGTTCTTGAACTTGAGCCGGCACACCTCCGCGTCCGGGCCGAAGGCTCGGGTTGCAGCTTCCAGACACCAGTTGCCCATGAGAAATCCGGGCACGATGACGCTGTCGAAGCCTTGCTCTTCGGTAAAGGCCTGATCGTAGTGCAGGCGGTGAAAGTTTCGGATCGCCGCGCAGAAGAGAACGACTTCGACCTGAGACGGGCATTTGGTCAACGTTGGCAGGCGCGTTCCTACCCGCACCCCGTCGAGCGATAGCGGCTTGTCAGAATAGTATCTGTTCGTAGCGTTCCCGGACAACGAGCGCGCCCTCCCTATCCCAATACTCGGTAATCCATTCGGCGACGACGAAGTCGCGACGGCGCCCGCGCTTTTCGTTCAAGGAGGCGAGGGTTCGCATGCCGCGCAGCCGGTCGTTCAGGGCCAGGGGGCGCAGCCATTCCACCTCGACGCTGCCGCCCATCGTTTGTCCTGTGCCGATCATCGGCCGGTGCTCCTGCACGGTTCCGTCATTGGCCAGCTCTGAGGCTGGCACCAGCGGCCGTGTCACCGCGTAGTACAGCATGGGGGGCACCGGCGTTGCCTCGGACCCCTCAGGGGTCTCGAGCAGTGCATAGCGCGGGTTGTCGTCGCCGGACGCGCTGACGAACCGGCGCACCTCGGTGGCAGAGATCGGATCGCTCCAGAACTCGATGGAGCGGCCGACCCACGACATGACCTCGGGCGTCAGAAGGCTCATACCCCGCCCTTGCGCGCCCTGAAGTTGGGCGGACGGCGCTCGCGAAAGGCGGCCAGGCCTTCCTGGACGTCCGCGCTTTGCCCGGCCGACATGGCGAGCCAGTACTCCATGGCGTCGGCCACCTGGACGTTCTCATAGAGCGTCGCCTGGGCAATGCGCTTGTAGGACTCGATCGCGAAGGGCGCCATGGCGGAGATCTCGGCGGCCATTGCCACGGCGCGCTCGACAAGCTCTGCCGCGGGCACCACGGCATTCACGAAGCCGAACTGCTCGGCGCGGCTGCTGGTGAGCGCCGTCCCCAGCATCACCATCTCGTTGGCGACCGCCGGCGGCAGCAGATGGGGCAGCCTCGACGACTGCCCGGCGATCGGCACGATGCCGAGCTTCGGGCCGGGGACGGCGAAGGTCGCCTCGGGGGTTGCCAGACGCAGGTCGCTATTGAGGGCGAGGCAGAAGCCGCCGGCGTAGGCGGCGCCATTGACCGCGGCGATCACCGGCTTCGTCGTCTTGCGCGGGCTCAAGAACACCTGCATGTGCTCTTCCTCGTAGAGGTGCCCAAGGTCGCCCGGTTCGATCGCCTTGATGTCGTGGCCGGCGCAGAAGGCCGAGTCGCCGGCGCCGGTCAGGACGATTGCGCTGATCGCCGCGTCACCGCTGAAGTCCGCGAAGGCGTCCAGCATCTGTCGGATCATGTCCGGCGTCATGGCGTTTCGCTTGTGCGGCCGGTCGATGGTGATGATCGCGACGCCCGCGTCGCGAACCTCCGTTCGTACGATCCCGTCCAAGATCACACTCCTCTCTTCCCACTTGATCCGTTGCTGCTGCCTGCGATGCCGTTGCTGTCTGACAAGAGCTGTCTGCGAAGGATCTTGCCGCCGGCATTGCGCGGGATTTCGTCTACGAACAGCACCCGCGCCGGAACCTTGGGCGGCGAGAGCAAGGTGCGGCAGTGCTCCGTGAGCCTCTCTTGGAGGCTCGCGCCCGGCTCGGGCGCACGCACCACGACAAAGGCCCAAACCGTCTGTCCGAGAACCGCATGAGGCGCGCCTACGACGGCGACGTCGAGAACATCCGAATGTGTGGAGAGGGCGTTCTCGACCTCCAGGGGAGAGATGTTCAGGCCGCCGCGCATGATCATGTCCGAGCTGCGCCCGGAGAGATAGATGTTGCCGGCGGCGTCGATGCGGCCGATGTCCTGCGAATGGATCCAGCCGTTGCGGATGCGCTCTGCCGTCTGCGCCGTATCGCCGAGATAGCCCTGCATCAAGGTCGGCCCCCGCATGGTGATCTCGCCGGTCTCGCCGATCGGCAGGGGCCTTCCCTCGGCGTTGCGGACGACCACCTCGAAACCGGGGCTGACCCGCCCTACGGATCCCGCATGATGCGGTGCGTCCGCCGGTTCGACCGCGGCGCCGGGAATCTCTGTCATGCCGTAGTTGGCAACCACCGAGGCGCCGCTGAAAGCACGGAAGCGCTCGATATCCGACTCGCTGATCGGCGCCGAGGCTGTATAGACCGCTCTCAGCGATGACAGGTCGTAGCCCTCGTTGCCTTCGAGAGTCCGCATCATGATCAGCATGGCGGGCACCAGAGCCGCTGTCGTGACGCGATGACGTTCGATGGTGGCCAGGGCATCCTTGGGGTGGAAGCGTTCGAGGAGGACCAGTGTCGCACCCGAACGAATGGCGGAGGCTGCGCTGAAGATCAGCCCGTAGATGGTATGGAAGGGGAGCGCACCCAAGACGGTGTCGCCGGGGGATAGCTTCCAGGTTTCCAACAGAACCTGGTGCAGCGCCTCTATGGAGGCTTTGCTATGGACGATCGCCTTGGGCTTGCCCGTGGTGCCGGAGCTGAACAGCACCACGGCGGCGTCGCCCGCCGCTTCGAACGCGCCGCCCGGCGTTGCCGGAGCGTTGGGGCCGGGCGTGAGGGCCCAACGGCGAAGCGCTCCTTCAGAGCCGCCTTCCAAGATATGCCAGGCGGCACCGTCCGGCGGTTGCAGTGCCTGGGCCGCCCGCCGGCCGGCCAGCACATGCTGTGCGCCCGTCACCTGAAGATAGTGCGCCACGTCGGCGTTCTTGCCGGTCGGATCGCCAACCACCACGACCGCCTCGATTGCCCGAAGCGCCCAATAGGCCACCACGGACTCCGCGCAGACATCGAACAGGACCAGCACCGGCTCGCCCGCGCAAATGCCATGGTCGCGGAGCGCGCGCGCGAGCGCCTCGACATCGGAGCGCAGTTCTTCGAACGTCCGCGACACGCGTGGATCGATCACGGCCTGTTGCCCAGGCAGGCGTCGAGCATGCTCCCATAGCGCGTCGACGGCGGGCGAAGGCGCGAAGGTCTTGTCGATGAGCCCAGCTGTCGTGTCCTGCCGCATCAGTCGCCTTCGCCGAGATAGGCGAGACGTATCCGCTCGTCGTCCATGACCTGGTCGGAGGGGGCGTCGAAGTCGTTGGCGCCCATGCTCAGCACGTAGGTTCTTTGCGAGACCTCCAGGACGCCGTGGACGTCCTGCTCGACGATGAGCACCGACATGCCGAGCCGCTCGGGCAAGCCGACGATGTTGCCGTACATGTCGTGCGTCGCCTTGGGCGACAGGCCGGCGGAGGGCTCGTCCAGCAGGATCAGCTTCGGCGAGATCATCAGTGCCATGGCCAAGGCAAGCGTCTGGCGCTCGCCGCCGCTCATGGTTCCGGCGGCCTGGGCGCGCCTGTCCTTGAACACCGGAAACAGCTCGTAGGATCTCTCTATCTGTCTTTTGCGCTCAGCCCTGGGGAGGAGATAGCCGCCGATCTGCAGGTTCTCGGTGACGGTCATGCCGGAGAAGACGTTTTCGAGCTGCGGAACGTAGCCGATGCCCCCGGCGACGATACGGCTGCTGTCGATGCCCCGGATATCGGCACCTTGAAACAGGATTTGCCCGGCGCTCCACTGGGTCAGTCCCATGATCGCGCGCAAGACCGTGGACTTGCCGCAACCGTTCGGGCCGATGACGGACACGATCTCTTCTGTATCGACGTGAAGATTGATGCCGTGCAGGATCTCGCTGGCGTCGTAGCCGGCCTTGAGATCCAGGATCTCAAGCGTCCTGTGGCGTCCCAAGGTAAACCTCCAATACACGCGGATCGTTGTGGATGACGTTGGGTGGCCCTGACGCCAGGTTGGTCCCCGCGTCCAGCACGACGACGTTGTCGCAGACGCTGCTGATGAAATGCATGTTGTGCTCGATGATCAGAAAGGACTTGCCGCGCTCCTCCCGGATGCGGTTGACCATGGCGATGAACTCCACGACGAGGTCGGGATGAACGCCTGCCGCGGGCTCGTCGAGCAGGATCACATCCGGGTCGCGGATCAGCACCAGGGCGATGGACAGGAGCCGCTGCTGGCCGCCCGAGAGGACGCCGGCGTAGTCGTTTTCAAGATGCGACAGCTTGACGGTCTCGAGCAGTTCTCGCGCCCGTTCGAGCAGCCGGGGCTGGCGCCGGGCGAAGGTGCCGCGCCCGAAGATCGTCGCGAAGAGGCTCTCGTCGTCCGCCTTCTGGGCGGCGAGGAGGAGATTCTCGATCAGGGTCATGCGGCGGGCCAGCTTGGTCACCTGAAAGGTGCGCATGAGGCCCCGATTGGCGACCTCCGCCGGCGACTGCCCGGTGATGTCCTCGCCCTTGAAGCGAATGACGCCGGCATCCGGCTTGAGAAAGCCCGACAGGCAGTTGAGCGCCGTGGTCTTGCCCGAGCCGTTCGGCCCGATCAGCCCGACGATCTCTCCGCTGTTGAGCGCGAAGCTGACGTCTTGCAGGGCCTTGACGCCCCGGAACGAAATGGACAGGCCGGAAACGTCGATGATGGGGCTCGCCGCCATGTCAGAAGACCTGCTTGCGCTCAGGCAGAATGCCGTTGGGCCGCAGCAGCACGGTCAGCATGATCAGCAGTCCGATCAAAGCCAGGCGGATGTTCGCAAGCGTCACTGCCGACAGCTCGACGTAGTCGCCGATGAAGCGGGTGCTGTTGTAGAGGAGGACGATGACGGTCGCGCCCAGCAGCGAGCCGAGCAGGTTGCCCTTGCCGCCCAGGATGACGGCCGCCCAGATGATGAAGGTGACGATGGGCTCGAAAGCCTGCGGTGTGATGTAAGTTGTGAAGTGCGCGTAGAGCGCACCGGCCAGCCCGACCATCGCGGCGCCGACGACCATCGTCCGCAGCTTGAAGCTCGCGACGTCCTTTCCGAGCGACTGGCCGAAGTCCTCGTCCTCGCGGATGACCTTGAGGACCCTGCCGTAGGGCGAATGAACCAGGGCGGACGAGAGAAGGTAGCAGGCGGCCACGAGCACCAAGGTGAACCCGGCGAAGAAGAGAGGGTAGGACTCGAGCGGCACCAGCGCCGCCAAGGGCTGAGGAATGTCGCCCAGGCCGAAGGTTCCGCCGGTCAGCCATTCCTCGTTGGTGCTGATCACGCGGATGAGCTCGGCGATCGAGATGGTGACGATGGCCCAGTAGTGGACCGATAGCTTCATGGTCGGGATCGCAATCAGCGCCCCCACGATGGCGGCGATCACCGCCGCGATCGCCATGGCGATCAGGACCGGCACCCCGCTCAGCGACAGAAGCGCCGAGGCGTAGGCGCCGATCGCGAAGAACGCGACGAGGCCGAAGTTCAAGAGGCCCGCGTAGCCGTACTGAAGGTTCAGGGCCAGGGCCATGATGGCGTAGATGCCGATCAAGACGCTGAAGAACAGAGCCAGCTCGATCATGGCGTCAGTCCCCCTTGCTGCCTTTCATGATGCCCTTGGGGAAGAGCAGCATGACGATGATGAGCACGGCGAAGGACACCGCGAACTTGTACCCGGTCGGGATGTAGACGCTTCCCTCGACGCCGAACGGTGCGAACAGAAAGGCCCAGTCGATTGCCAGCGAGGCGTTCTCCAGGAAAGCGATCAGAAAGGAGCCGATGACCGCGCCGTAGACGTTGCCGATGCCTCCCAGGATCGTCGCGGCAAAGACCACCAGTATGATATGGACTCCCATCTCGGGCCAAAGCTGCGTGTCCATGGCGATCAGCGTGCCGCCGAGCGCGGCATAGCTGCCGACGATGAACCAGATCCAGCGAATGGTGACTTCGATGTTGATGCCGCGTGCCTTCGCCAGCGCCATGTTGTCCGACATGGCGCGCATGGCGCGCCCGAGCTGCGTATGGTTCAGCAACAGATAGAACAGGGCCATCGCCGTGAAGGAGACGATGACGATGATCACCTGCGTATGGGTGATCACGGCCTCGCCGATGCGATAGATGGTCTCCAGCTCGTCGCTGTAGTTGTGACCTTCCACGCCCCAAATGCCGGCGACGACCGCGCGCAGGAAGATCGACAGCCCCAGCGAAGCGATGAGCAAGACTATGCCGGGCGAACTTCGCAGCCGGCTGAACAGAGCGACGTCGCTCGACAGCGCGACGGCGCCGCCCAGAACGGCGCCCAAGACGGCGGCAATCCACAGGTTGATCTCGAGAACCGAGACGAAGAAGTAGGTGAAGTAAGCGCCCAAGAGAGCGAACTCGCCATGGGCAAAGTTGGCGAAGCGGAGCAGCGAAAAGAGTATCGTCACGCCGATCGCCAGGGAGGCGATCTCCGACCCGCGGATCACCGAGTTCAAAAGGACTTGCTCTAGCACGATGGATGTCTCGCCGATTGGCAGCAGAGCCGCTGCGCCGTCAGGTCCCTTCGCAGGCGCAACGGCTCCCAAACACTCTGTTCTTCAGTGAAGGTCTACTCGACGAGATAGTCGACGAGAGCGCCGTCCTCATAGATCCGCCGCCCGAACCGTTGGCTCACCTGCACGCCATCCGCATCGACCGAGAAATCGGACTTGGTGATGCCGCGATAGATCTCCATCGCTTTGGGGATCGCGACCCTGATCTTCGATGGGTCGGTCGAGTTCGCCAGGTTTATAGCCAGTGCGGCGACCCAGACGACGTCGTAGCCGACCGAGGTGAACCAATCGAGTTGGACGTCCTCGCCGGCGGACTCGGCGATCTTGGCAAGGACGCTGTCATAGCGCGGGCCGGGCTCGGCAGCGATGTCGATACCCTTGATGCCTTCGCAGACTTCGGGAATGCAGCGTCCGGCCGGGTTTGCGATGTAGGGCTGATACCATTTCCCGCGCACCTTATCCATCAAGCCGAGCTCGTAGGCCTGCTTGAAGATCACCCGCGCCGTTTCGCCGAAAGATACGGCGACGATCGCATCTGGGTTCGATTGCGCGAGACGCTGCAGCTCCGCGCGGTAGTCGGTTTTCGCTGGTTCGTAGGCAAGGTCCGCGGCGATCTCGATGTTTTGCGCCTTCAAGGCATCGCCGGTCGCCCGCGCCATGCCGACGCCAAAGGGATCGTTCATGTAGAACAGCGCCACCCGCTGGGGCGTGGCATCTTCCGCGACGAACTCCGCCAGGCCTCGGCCGAGTACGCTGTTGGTCGCAAGCATGGTGAACAGTCCATCGCCGATCTCGCGTTGCGCCTCTGAGGTGGCCGCGATGGTGATCTGGTTCTTGCCCTTGCTGACCGTGTATTTGCCAGTGGGGATCGTGACCGCCGAGGAGATGGCGCCGAGAACCAGCGGCACATCGTTCACGTCGACGAGTTTGCGCACCGCCTCGATGCCGGCCTGCGGCTTGGACTCCGTGTCTTCGACAATGAGCTTGAGCTCTCTGCCGCCCAGCACGCCGCCGAAGGCATTGACCTCGGCCAAGGCGGCGTCGACGCCGTGCAGCGCTTTTGCGCCAGCTGAGGCGTTCGCTCCGCTGAGCGGGAGCAGCACGCCCACCTCGACCGCGTCTTCAGCCGAGACCGACGCGGCGCCGCTCCAGATGATAGCCATCGCGACAACGGCCGCGCCTGCCAATTTCCCCAGACGATACATTCCCTTTGTCCTCCGTGCCTTGGTTCGCTGCGGGTTTGTGTTTTTGGATGATGGGGGCTTATGCCGTCGTTCCGCAGCGATAACAGAAAGCCTATGGCACCCTAGCGCCGTGTTCTTCAAAAAACAAGCAAGCATGACTGTTTGTTTTTTGCTATTGTTGACAAGGGTCGCAACCTTTGGAGAAAGGGCCGTCACGTTTCGGATCGGCCAGGTGAGGAGTCGTGGCTCGCTCTGGCCTCGGCAGCCGCTCTTGTGACGGCGATCGTCGAATCAGCGCGCGTGTATCCGCTTGACAATGTCGACGCTGCGACCTGCGGCGATGGTTTTGATCGATGCTAAGAGGGGGGCAGTCGATTGGCACGGCTCAAGCGCCACGACGGTAAGGGACATGCGATGAAGCAAGCAAAGCTATCGAACAAGAACGAGTTGCGCTCTGCGAGGATGAGACAGCGCGTCTTGGAAGAAACGCTCGAGTGCATATTCGCTCTTGGATATCAGAACGCATCGACCGTCGAGATTGCCAGAAGGGCGGGCGTTTCGCGTGGCGCAATGCTGCATCATTACCCTTCAAAGGAGGAGCTGGTCTGCGCGGCCTATGAGAGTCTTCTGAAACAAGAGATCGATCAGCTTCGCGCCATCGCCGGCAGCTACGCGGAGGGCGAAGTATCGTTGGACGACTTCGTCGACTATCTGTGGTCGCGGTTCTCCGGTCGATCCTTCATGATAAACATCGACTTCATAGCCGCTGCGCGCACGAACCCGAACCTGAAGGAGCGCGTCGAGAGGGTGCGGCAAGAGTATCACGAGTCGTTGGACTCTATCTGGCGGCAGTTCTTCGCCGACAAAGATCTGCCTGAGCATGAGGCGCAGGTGATCCTCAACTTGACGCTCTGCTTCTTGCGCGGGATGGGCGTGCAATGTGCTGTGCAAGATGACCGGGCAAACCTTGATTTGCTCGCATCCCATTGGAAGGCTCATCTCAAAGGGCTAATTTCAAGCAAGACCGATGGATGAGAGTCGCCTTTTGCTTTTCTGGCTGATCAGTGCCGGACCGCGCCGAGACTGCCGTCGCCGAAAGCCTCTCCGCTCGACTCATGGAGGCAGCCTCTGAGGAGAGCAACGCGATCTTGCCGATTCTCGAACGGCACGGAAGGAAATGTGAGCTGGGTTCGAATTAAGTGGGCTCTTCACACAGCCGCTCGGAAAGGGTCCTGCCAATATCGTTTGTTGCGAGATACCTGCAACCGATGTGCGCGGCAAAGTCGGCAGGTTTCGCCCCATTGTCTGAAAACATGCACAAGTTTCGGGTGAGGGAGGCAACTGGCTGTCAGCCCGGTGCTAGCTCTTCTAGATCGGCGAGGTGCCGGACTCTGCAGCCGCTCTCATGCCAGATGGTCTTGCCATACTCACCCAGAAGTGCTTGCGCACCCGTAACATGGGACGGGAAAAGCAGTCCAAGTTGATCATGCTTGTACAGGCGTGCGTGCCGCAACACTCTGGGGATACTGGCATGTTTCTCAAGAGCTTGGGCTTTTGACGGTACGGCTGACGGTATGCGCGGATTGCCGCATTCTTAAGTTCAGCGTTTTCAATGCCTTACAGAGCTAGGAAACAATGGAATGGGAGTGGGGGCCTAGCCGACGATCTAGCGCTGCTCGGCTGCGCGTTTGGCTTTGGCGGCGATCACCTTGTCGCGGTAGGCGGCTACTCTCTCCTTCAGTCCTGGCCGCCCGGCCGTTTTGACGACGGCCGCGAGGTCGGCGTCGCGGGTGTCCTTGATGGTGACCTCGAATAGGGCGCTGAGCGCGTTGGGCGGCAGGGTGGAGGCGCGTTCCAGCAGACCATCGATCATCGCCGGCCATACGCCCGGGTCGGCGAGTTCGGTCGCCAAGCCACAGGACAGCGCGCCCTCCGCAGGCAGCACCTTGGTATCGATCAAGAGGTCGCGCGCGGCGTCCTGGCCGATCAGGTTGGTCAGGCGGCGGGTGCCCAGCGCCAGCTCGAAGTTCCAACCCGGCATGCGGAACTTGGCATCAGGCGCGGCGACCCTCTGCCAGCAGGCGGCGAAGAGATCGGCGCCGGCGCCGACGACCTGGCCTTGCGCAAAGGCCGCCACCGGAAAGGGGGCGTGATGCACCATCTGCAGGAGCGTCTCGATGCGCAGGAAGCGCCACAGCAGATCGCCGTCGCTCAAAGCCTCAAGGTCGGAGAGATCGAAGCCGGTGCAGAAGTGCCTGCCTTCGCCGCGCAGGACGCAGAGGCGGACGCTCTCGGCCGCGTCAAGAGTCTCGATCAACGCCTCGACGAGTGCCGGGCTCAACGCATTGCCCTGCTTGGGCCGGTTCAGCGTCAAGGTCAGTAGGTCATCCGACCGTTCGACCCGCAGCACCGGCTCAGCCGAAGACGCTTCTTCCATAGTGCTAAGCCGACATCACCGGCGTGCTGAGGTTGGCGGCGTCGAGCTTGCCGAGAACCTCCTCGGTGTGCTCGCCGAGACCAGGTGGATTGGCGGCGACGGGCAGGGTGGCGCCGTTGATGCGCAGGGGAGAGCCGAAGGTCTTGGTGGCCTTGCCGTTCGGCAGCACGATCTCCTGAACCCAGCCCATGAAATCGACCTGCGGGTCGCTCAAAGCTTCGGAGTAGCTGTTGATCGGGCTGCAGGGCACGCCGACCTCGGCGAAGGCGGCCAGCCAGTGGGCGACGTCCTTGGTCTCGAAGACCGCCTCCAAAGTCACGCGAAGCGCATCCTGATTCTGCGCGCGCAGGCTGGGCGTCAGGTAGCGTTCATCCTCCTTCAATTCGGGCAGCGCCACGACGTCGCAAACATGGTGCCACAGGCTGTTGTTGCCGGCCGCCATGCCGAAGTGACCGTCCTTGGCGCGAAAGGCTTGATAGGGCGCATTGCGTGGATGGGCGGAGCCGAGCTTGCGCGGATCCTTGCCGGTGCCGAAGTACTCGCTGGTCTGGAGCGCTGCGACGGCAAGCGAGGTGCCCAGCATGGAGATGTCGAGGTTCTGGCCCTTGCCGGTGATCTCCCGTTGGCGAAGCGCTGCCGAGACGGCAAAGGCGCCGTAAAGCGCGGCAACGAAGTCGCAGAGCGGCAGGCCACACTTGATCGGGTCCCCGCCCGGCTCCCCGGTGATGCTCATGATGCCGGACATGGCCTGCATGGTCAGGTCGAAGCCGCCCTGCTTGGACCGCGGGCCTTCCTGGCCGAAGGCGGAGATCGAACAGTAGATCAGGCCGGGCTTCTCGGCCGACATGGATGCGTAGTCGATGCCGAGACGCGCCATGACGCCGGGCCGGAAGTTCTCCACCACCACATCGCTGTCGAGGATGATCGCCTTGGCCGCATGCAGTCCTTCCGGTGTCTTGAGGTCGAGAACCACCGAGCGCTTGTTACGATTAATCGAGGCGAAGTTCTCGCTGTAGCCTTCGTTGACCGGCGGCCAGCTGCGCATGGCGTCGCCGGCGGGGCGCTCGACCTTGATGACGTCCGCGCCCATGTCCGCCAGCAGCATGGCGCAGAAGGGGCCGGCTGCGATCTCGCAGAACTCGACGACTTTGATTCCCTCGAGGGCAAGCATGGTCAATCCTTTCGCTGGGGCGCGCGGGTGCGGAGAGGTGCGGCGGCCCTAAGCAGCCGTTTCCTGGCCTTTGGTCAAGTTGAAGCGGGCATTCGCCTCCCGGAAGATCCGCCGGCTCTTGTCGAAGTCGAAGGGATGCTCTTCCAGCGTTTCCGCGTCCCACTCGCTGCGCCCCGGGGCGAAGAAGTTGCCGCCGTAGACATGCAGGGCGGAGGTCATCTTTTCGATCGGGTTGGTGACCGAATGGATGATGTCCTTACCCAGCGCCGCTGCGTCGCCCGGCATCAGGGCCTTGGCGCCGGCCGCGGTGATTCGGCCGTCTTCCTTGCGCCAGAAGATGTTGTCCTCGCGGCCGCTGTAGAGGCCGATGACCGCCCACATGTTATGATTATGGGGCATCAGGGTCATCATCGGCGCCCAGGTGAAGTTGAGGATCGTTAGCTCATCGCTTTGATAGAGGGCCTCAAAACCCGCGCTGGCCGGCTCGCCGAGCGCTGCCGCCACACTGCTTGGGTCCGACACGGCCTCGGCGACCGCCTCGCGCACGGCCTTGTGGCTGTCGTCCTCGGCTCTGGCGCGAACACAGTCTTCGATGAACCTCTCAAGAACGAACATGCTTCCCTTCCTCCCAGAGATGCCGACGGCTGCTCTGTCGGCCTTCTTCAACAGGTGTAGTTCATGCCGAGGCGCCCGCCGTCGACATAGATCGTCTCACCGGTGATATAGCTCGCCTTGGGGCTGGCAAGAAAGGCGACAACGTCGCCAATCTCGCGCGGCGTGCCGACCCGCTTCAGCGGCGTCCGCGACATCACCATCTTCATGGCCTCGGGGTTGGCGTTGACGCCGGCCATCATCTCCGTGTCGATGGAGCCAGGACCGACCGCGTTGACCCGGATGTTGTGGGGTGCCAGCGCCAGCGCCGTCGCCTTGGTGAGCTGCATGACCCCGCCCTTGGAGGCGCAGTAAGCGGCGATGCTGGGAATGGCGACCTGGGCGTTGACCGAGGACATGTTGACGATCGAGCCGGCGATATCTTTCGCCACCATGGTCTTGGCCGCGCGTTGTAGAGCCAAGAAGGTGCCGGTCAGGTTGACGTCGATCACCTTGCGGAACTGCTCCAGCGAAGTCTCCAGGAAGTCGCCGGGGGCAGCGATACCGGCATTATTTACCAGGATCGAGACCGGGCCGATTTCGTTTTCGACTCGGTCGAACAGGGCCGCGATCTGCTCCGGTCTGCCCATGTCGCAAGCCAGTCCGACCGCACCACCGCTCAGCGTCTCCGCAGCGGCCACGACGCCGTCTTCGTTGATGTCCGCCAGCACGACTTGGGCGCCGTCTGCGGCGATGGCTTCGCCGCAGGCATAGCCGATGCCTTGGGCGCCGCCGGTGACAAGGGCGATGGGTCTTTCGGTCATTGCGTTATCCGCTGATCAAAGGTCGTCGAGGCCGTAGTCGGCTTTCGCCTGCTCGGGGCTGATGTAGCCGGCCGTCAGATCCGCACGCACCTTCTCTTTGGGCCGCTCGGCCGGATTGCCGTAGCCGCCGCCGCCGGGAAGGCTGAGCACCAGGCGGGCGCCCTCGGGCACCTTCTGGCGCCCCTTGCCGCGCAGCTTGGTGCCGTCCGCCAGCGCCACATTGCCCGCGGCACCAGCCCGGCCGCCGCTGCGCCCGCGCGCCGGGTTCTCGATACGGTCGAACATGGCGTTGAAGTAGAACTCGTAGCCCTCGCGCGGCTCGATCTCGATGGTTTGGCCGAGGCCGCCCCGATGCGCGCCCGCGCCGCCGGACCCCTCGCGCAGATCCTTGCGCCAGACGACGATGGGACCGGTGTGCTCGGTCGCCTCGATGCTCATGGTCTTGACGCCGGAGGGGAAGGCCGTAGCCGACAGCCCGTCCAAACTCGGCCTGGCGCCGGTCCCGCCCGAGTTGAACAGCAGCATCTCCGCACCGGACCGTCCGGAGTCTTGGTCGAGGGGACGGGCGCTGATCTGAATGTTCCAGAGGGCGCTGGCGCCTTCCGCCGGGACCGCGTTGGGCAAACACTTGTGAAGGGCGCCCAGCGCCACGTCAGGCACCAGGTGCCCCAGCACGTGGCGCACGGAGACAGGCGCCGGCCGGCGGGCATTTAGAATGCAGCCCTCAGGCGCCGTTATCTCAAAGGGCTCTAAGGAGCCGGTGTTGTTCGGAACTTCGGGGGCGATGGCGCACTTCAGCCCGTAGCAGGCATAGGCGCGAGTATAGACCATGGGCACATTGACGCCGAGACCGCTCATGCCGCTGGTGCCGGCAAAGTCGGCGACCAGCCTGTCGCCCTCGACGTGGAGCCTCACCTTCATATGCACGGGGGCGTCGTAGCCGTCGACATGCATGTCGTTGTCGTAGCTGCCGTCCGGCAACTCCGCGATGGGCTCCCGCGTCGCCTTGCGGCTGGTGTCGATGATGAAGTCGGACAGCCCCTCCAGATCGGCGATGCGAAACTCGTTCATCATCTCCTGCAGCCGGCGGTCGCCGGCGGCGTTGCAGGCTTCGAGTGAGTGGAGGTCGCCGATCACGGCATCCGGCGCCCGCACGTTGGCGCGGATGAACTTCACGACGATGTTCGAGATCGTGCCGGCATCCCGGAAGCGGGTGATCGGGATGTTCAGGCCTTCTTCGAAGACGTCGTTGGCGTCCGGGCCGAAGCCGCGCCCGCCGATGTCCACCACGTGGGCGGTGCAGGCGAAGAAGCCGATGTGGCGGCCGTGGCGGAAGCTCGGCGTGACCATGGTCACGTCGTGCAGGTGCCCCGTGCCGAGCCAGGGATCGTTGGTCAGATAGACGTCGCCTTCCCGCACGTTCTCCCGGCCGATCTCCTCGACGAAGTGCAGGACACTCTCTGCCATGGCGTTCACGTGACCGGGTGTGCCGGTGACGGCCTGGGCCATCATCCGTCCACGCAGATCGAACAGACCGGCAGAGAGGTCGCCGGCTTCGCGGACGGAGGTGGAGAAGGCAGTGCGAATCAATGTCGTCGCCTGTTCCTCGACGACAGCGATCAGACGGCTCCACATGATCTGGTAATCGATGGTCTCGGCGCTCATTGCACGGCCTCCTTGCGCCGCAGCAGCAGCGATCCGTCGTTCTGTCCCGTCACGCTGTAGCCCGAGGTGACGATGGTCGAGGTCTCGTCCTCCACGACGACGGCGGGTCCGGCCACCGTCATGCCGGGCGCCAACTTGTTACGTTCGATCTCCGCCGCTTCAACGGTCCGGCGAAGGGCCGCATCGAAGAAGCTGCGGGCGCCGTTCGCAGGCAGGTCTTGGCTCTCGAAGATGGGGGAAACCTCCGGCTCCTCCGGCAGCTTCGAGGCCACCGTCACCGACCAGTTGGTGACCTCGATCTCCAGGCCGTCGATCAATTGGCCGAAGAGAGTCCGGTAGCTCTCCTCAAAGGCGGCGTGGAGCTGCGCCGTGTCGCCCGGCGTGAAAGGCCGGTAAGGCAGCACGACGGGAATCTCCCAGCCCTGACCGGCGTAGCGCATCATCGCCGTCATCTTGGTCTCGGTGGTGAAGCTACCGGGGGCCGCGGTGACGAAGCTGAGGGCTTCCCTTTCCAAGGCTGCAAGCGCGTGGTTCACCGCCTCCGCGTCGAAGGCATCGAGGCGCTGGAAGAAGCCCTTGGTCGCTTCGTAGGAGAAGGGTGCCTTCAGGAAGCCGACCGCCGAGCCGACGCCGGCGGCCGGCGGGATGATCAGCGACGCGATGCCGAGCTTCTCGCAGAGGCGGCAGGCATGAAGTGGAGCGCCGCCGCCAAACGCGATCATGGTGAAGGCCTCGATGTCGCGGCCGTTTTCCACGGTGTGGACCCGAGCCGCATTGGCCATGTTCTCGTCGACCATCTCGGTGACGGCGAAGGCGGCGGCGTCCGGCTCCAGCCCGGTTTCCTGCGAGAGATGCGCCTGCAAGGCATCCCAGGCCAAAGCGCCTGAGAGAGGAATGGCGCCGCCGGCGAAGTTCTCCGGGTCGAGGCGGCCGAGGGTCAGGTTGGCGTCGGTCACCGTCGGCTTGTCGCCGCCGCGTTGATAGCAGGCTGGCCCCGGCTCGGAGGCGGCGCTGCGCGGCCCGACGCGAACCTGGCCCATGCTGTCGACATGAGCGATGGAGCCGCCGCCCGCCCCGATCTCCACCATCTCGACCACCGGGGTCGAGACGGGCATGCCAGAGCCCTTCTTGAAGCGGTAGGTACGCGCCACCTCGAAGGTGTTGGCGGTCTTGGGCGTGCCCTCCTCGATCAGGCAGATCTTCGCCGTGGTCCCGCCCATGTCGAACGAGAGCACCTTGGCAAGCCGATGCGCTCTGGCGAAGTCGGCGGCGAAGATCGCGCCGCCGGCCGGTCCCGACTCGAGCAGGCGAACGGGTTGCTCGGCCGCCGTTTCGACGCTGATCAGCCCGCCGCCGGAGTGCATCATGAAGACCGGTGCAGTGACACCGTGCTCGCGCAGGCGCGCGACCAGCCGGCCGAGGTAGGCGGCGACCATCGGCTGGACGTAAGCGTTGGCAATCACCGTGTTGAAGCGCTCGAACTCCCGCATCTGCGGCGAGATCACCGAAGAGAGCGAGATGGAGAGATCGGGCATGGCCCGGCGCAGCGCCTGCTCAACCATCCGCTCGTGCGCCGGGTTGGCATAGGCATGGATGAGACCCACGGCGACAGCGTCGTAGCCGCCAGCCACGACGGCTTCGACCAGCGCCTCTAGCTCCGTTGGATCGAGTGGCTTCAGGACGCTGCCCTCGGCGGCCATGCGCTCGTTCAGCGTATAGCGGTGCTCGCGCGCGACCAGCGGCTTGGGCAGTTCCAGGTTGAGGTCGTACTGCTCGAAGCGGTTCTCCGAGCGCATCTCGACGACATCGCGGAAGCCTTCGGTGGTGATGAAGGCGAGCTTGGCGCCGCGCCGCTCGATCAGGGCGTTGGTCACCAAGGTAGTGCCGTGAATGACCTGGCCGATATCGGCCATGGCAAGGCCGGCGTTGCCGACCGCCGTTTCAATGCCGTCGAGGATGGCCTGCTCGGGCTGGGCGTAATTGGTCAGCACCTTGCAGGTCGCCATGCCGCCGGGATGCTCCAAGGCGACGTCGGTGAAGGTGCCGCCGATATCGACGCCCACGCGGATCTCGGGATTGGCCATCGCGCCTCTATCCCCTCTCAGATGCTCTTCCAGAGCTGGTTTGCCGTGAAGGCCATCTGGTAGAGGCGCGACATCAAGGGGGCCGACTTGACCGGTTTGAGCTCCGTGATCGGCAGCGGCAGGTCCTCTTCCTTACCGCCTGCCAGCAGCTCGGCCATCGCCTTGCCGAAGATGGTGCCCGGTGTGATCCCCCGGCCGTTGTATCCGATCGGCGTGTAGAGCCCCTCGGCCAAGCGGTGAATGCGTGGCAGGTGATCGGGGGTCATGGCGATCTGGCCGTCCCAGCATTCCTCGAACGCGACCTTGCCCAGGTCCGGGAAGAGCCGCTGCAAGGTCCGCTCGGCCCAGCGGCGGGACAGGCCGTGCATCCCGCCGACGACCGTTCCCATGGAGCCGATGATCAGCCGTCCGAAGGCATCGCGGCGCAGCGAGAACATAATCGGGCCGGTGTCCCACAAGCCCTGGCCGCCCTTCAGGATTGCGCGGCCGCGCTCACCCAGCGGCTCAGTGGCGAGCTGGAAGTAGTGTATCGGCGTGAAGGTGTCCTTCAGCCCGGGCCAGAGATCGTCGGAATAGGCATTGGTGCCCAGGACGACCCACTTGGCCTTGACGTTGCCGGCGTCGGTCTCGACAACCCAGCCGTCGCTTTCGCGGTGAAGCTTCTTGGCCGTCACGCCGGTGGCGACCTTGGCGCCGGCATTCTGCGCCGCCCGCGCAAGCCCCCGGACATAGCCCATGGGATTGATCGTGCCGGCCCGCTGATCGACCAGGCCGCCGTAGAAGGCCTTGCTGCCGATCAGCTCCCCAACCGCCTCGCGCGACAGCAAGTCGACCGGTGCGCCCAGGCGATGCCACTCCTCGGCGCGGCGCGCCAGGTCCTGGAAGCCCTTGGGCGAGTGCGCGGCATGGATGGTGCCGGTACGCGTGACCTCGCAGCGAATCTGATATCTTTCGATGAGCGATTGGACGTAACCCGGCGCCTCACCGAGCGTCTTGATGAGCGCCGCGCCACGCGTCTCGCCGAGCTTCTTGCGCACGTCCTGCGGCGGCAGCCAAAGCCCGGCATTGACCAGCCCGACATTGCGCCCCGAGCCGCCGTAGCCGATCTGCCGCGCCTCTAAGACTTGACAGTCGATGCCGCGTTCTGCGGCGTGCAATGCCGTGGAGAGACCGGTGAAGCCGCCACCCACGATGGCCAGCTCCGTCGCACTGTCCCCGTTCAGCGGGGAAGAGACAGCACGCTCCTCCGCCGATGCATCCCACAGCGATATCGCCGCTGCCTGTGCCATGATGTCAGCTACCCAGTTTACCTCTGGCCCGCCGACGAGGGGGCCGAAACATCGCAGTTACTTTGCACTAGCAAGCTTGAGTGATGGAGCTTATTGTGTCAATATTTAAAAAGCTTGTACTGTATAACAGCACAATAACCGAGAGGCGATGAGGCAGCTATCGACCTCGGCGGCCGAGATGGTGGCGGCGGCGCGACAGCGGATCGAAGAGATCGAGACGGACGATGCCTTGGCGATGTTGGACGACTCCTCCGTCGTCTTTGTCGACCTGCGCGACGTGCGTGAGCGGCAGCGCTCGGGCTTCATCCCGGGCAGCTTTCACTGTCCGCGCGGCATGGTGGAGTTTTGGGTCGACCCCAAGAGCCCTTACTTCAAGAGCATCTTCGGCGAGGACAAGCGCTTCGTCTTTCACTGCGCCTCGGGCTGGCGTTCGGCCCTCACCGTCGCGACGCTCAAGGACATGGGCTTCCCGGCAGCCCATCTGAAAGACGGCTTCTCGGACTGGGACAAGCGGGGCGGGCCCGTAGCCTTTCCCGAGCCGAAGTAGGACGGGCTCTAGGGAGTCTTCAGCGCTTCGGACACGCCGTCGGCGGCACGCCGCACGAGCTCGCCGATCTCTGCCTCGCGGCCTTCGCTCAGGTTCACATCGGGCGCCGAGACGCCGATGGCGGCGACCGGACGGCCGCTCGGCAGGCGGACGGCGGCGCCGAAGCTGAAAATGCGCTCGCGATACTCGCCGGTGTCCAGCGCATAGCCACGCGCCTGGGTCTTCGCCATGTCGGCATCCAGCCGCTTGAGGGACGTCAGGGTCCGATCGGTGAAGCGGGTCAGGTGGCCGCGGACCTGGTCCCGCAGCCTGCCGTAGTCCGCCGCCAGGAGCGCCTTGCCGGTCCCGACGCAGTGCAGGGGCGCGCTGCCCCCGATCGGGTTCCAGGAGCGAATAGGCTTTTGGCTGTCGATCTTGTCGATGTAGAGCACGGAGAGCCCCTCGGGCACGGCGAGGTAGATCGTCTCCCCCGTCGCCTTCGAGAGCTTCTGCATTTCCGGTGCCGCGATGCTGGGCAGGTCCAGGTTCTCGACCACCGCGTGGCCAACCTGCCAGACCTTCATGGTTGCCGAGTAGGCCTTGGACTCCGAGTTCCGGACATAGCCCAGCGCGGTCAGAGTCTGCAGCAGGCGGAAGGTGTTGGACTTGGTGAGCTCCAGCTCGCGCGAGAGTTCAGTCACCCCCTTGCCGTTCTTCGACTTCGCCAGGGCTTCGAGGATTTGAAGCCCTTTCGACAGGGTCGAGTCGAGCCGGACGGGGCGTTCCGCTTTGGCGCTCTCGCGCTTTTCCTTCAAGGATAGGGCTTTCATTCGGTAAACCTCGCAAGCGGTCCTACCAAACCGGCCCGAGCCGGGCAATCTGCCTCACCGGTTGCTCCCGGCCAGAGGCGGCTGGAAGGCCTCTACGCTTGGCAGGGCGCCCTCATGCTTCTCGATCTCGACGAAGGCCGACTGCGCAGCCGGGCCCTGGGACAGGCGCGACGTGCGAAGATCGTGCGTCAGCACATTGGGATTGCCGTGCCGGTCCCGGTGATGGGGGTCGGCGAAATCGGGATCGTACCAGGCGCCGGTCCAGAGAAAGACGACTCCTTGGCAGATATCGTCGGTCACCACGGCGCCGGCGAGGCAGCGCCCGCGTTCGTTGAACACCGTCACCACGTCGCCGTCGGCGAGTCCGCGCTCGGCGGCGTCGCTTGGGTTGATCAGGATCGGTTCGCGGCCTTGGACCTTGCGGCTCATGCTGAAGTCGCCGCAGTCGTACTGGCTGTGCAGCCGAGTTTCCGGCTGGCCCGAGAGTAGATGCAGGGGATAGGCCTTTGCCTCGCCGCTTTGCCAACCGCGCGGCGGCAGCCAGGCCGGGTGACCGGGGCAATCCTCGTAGCCAAAGCCGGCGATGACCTCGGAGGCGAGTTCGATCTTGCCGCTTGGCGTCGCCAGGGGATTGGCCTCCGGGTCGGCGCGAAAGGCGGAGAGATAGACGGCATCCGGCGCCGGGTCGTCGAAATGAATGACGTTGCCCTGCAGGAAGTCCTGCCAGTCCGGCAGGCTGTGGCCCTGGGCCGCGGCGCGCCCCTGCATCTCGACCCACATCTCCTGTTGCCATTCCTCGGCGCTCAGCCGGCGGCTGAAGCGTGTGCCCAGCGACAGGCGGCGCTCCAGCTCGGTGAAGATGTCGAACTCCGTGCGCGCTTCGCCGGCCGGCTCCAGCGCCTTCGGCATGGGAATGAGGGTGCTGTCCTGGGTGCCGGCACCGAAGTCGCTGCGCTCCTGCGGGGCCGCAACCGGCAGCACGATGTCCGCATGGCGGGCCGTTGCCGTCCAGCTGATCTCATTGACGACGATCGTCTCGGGCCGCTGAAAGGCGCGGCGCAGGCGATTGAGGTCCTGGTGATGGTGAAAGGGATTACCGCCTGCCCACCAGACCATGCGGATGTCGGGAAAGACTCGTCGCTGGCCATCGTAGTCGTAGACGCCGCCGGGATTGAGCAGCATTTCGGAGACCATGGCCACCGGTACGAAGGTCTCGACCGGATTGGAGCCTTGCGGAAAGGAGGGCCAGTGGAGCGGTCGGTCCATAGTGCCGATGCTGGCGTCGGCACCGTAGCCGATGCCGAAGCCGCCGCCGGGGAGCCCGATCTGCCCCAGCATGGCCGCCAGGACCACGGTCATCCAAAGCGGCTGCTCGCCGAAGTCGGCGCGTTGCAGACCGACGGCGGTGGTGACGAGCGTGCGCCCCGCCGCCATATGGCGCGCCAAACGGCGCAGCCGTTCGGCCGAGATACCGGACTGCTCGGCCGCCCAGTCGGCATCCTTCACCACGCCGTCCATCTCGCCCTTGAGGTAGGCCGCTACGGTCTCGAAGCCGACGGTGTGGCGCGCGAGGAAGTCCTTGTCGTGCAACCCTTCGCTCAGCAGCGTGTGGGCGAGGCCCATCATGATGGCTGTGTCCGAGCCGGGGCGCGGCGGCAGCCACTCTGCGTTCAGGGCCTCCGCCGCATCGTTGCGCAGTGGGCTGAAGTTGATGAACTCCACCTCAGCTTTGGCGCAGGCCTCCAGATCGTCGCGCAGCCGATGCCGCCCCACGCCGCCACCGGAGATTTGTGCGTTGCGCAGCGGGACACCGCCGAACATCACGACCAGCCGGCCGTCCCGCGCCGTCACGCCCCAGCGGGTGGCCTGTTTTACGTGGTCGCGATAGTTGCCGACGATATGCGGCATCAGCACCAAGGCGGCGTTGTAGCTGTAGTTGCCTTCGGAGCGGACGAAGCCGCCGCCGGCGTTGAGGAAACGCTTGAGCTGGCTTTGCGCGTGGTGGAAACGCCCAGCGCTCGCCCAGCCGTAGGAGCCGGCGAAGATCGCCTCGTTGCCATAGTCGTTGCGGATGCGGGTCAGCTCACGGGCGACAAGGTCGAGCGCCTGGTCCCAGCTTACCTCGACGAAGGGCTCTCGGCCGCGCTCGCCCGAGCGAACGAGCGGCCCTTGCTCAAGATAGCTGCGGCGGACGGCTGGGCGCCTGACCCGGGCGCTGCCGTGAAGGCCCTCCGGAAGGTTATCGTTGATGCGCGACGGATCGGGGTCGTCCGGATGCGGCCGAACCGACATCAGTCGCCCGTTCGAGATGTCGAGCAGCCCGGCGCCCCAGTGGCTCGCGGTCAGCAGCGGTTGGCGTTGCGCGTCACGATCAGACATAAGTTGTTCTGCTATTCAGTACATTTATATTGAATATTGACACAGCATGGAAAGCTTGTCATCTCCTATTAGGTCACTCGAAGCATGGGGTCCAGGCCTGTGAAGGACGCTTCCTTGAGCGATGCGCTGGTGCACCTGGGGCGCGGCAACCCGGTCAGCGGCCGCTCGGTGAACCTGCCGATCGATCAAAGCTCTACTTTGCTGTTCGATACGCTCGCCGAGTTCGAAGCGGCGCGAGCGGGCCGCTATCAGCATGGTACCTTGTACTACGGCCGCTATGGAAACCCCGTGAGCTTCGCGCTCGAGCGCATGATGGCGACGCTGGAAGGCGGCAGCGGCTGCGTGTCGGTCACGGCCGGCCTCACGGCGGTGACCTTGGCGCTGATGGGCGCGGCCAAGGCCGGTGACCATGTCCTGGTGGCCGACAATGTCTACGGGCCGACCCGCGGCTTCTGCGACAGCGTGCTGACCCGATACGGGGTCGAGGTTGCCTACTTCGACCCGATGGTGGGTGAGGGCCTTGCCGAGCTGATGCAGCCCAACACGGCCGCCGTGATGTTCGAGGCACCGGGCTCCGGCACCTTCGAGGTCCCGGACATTCCCGCCATCGCCGGCGTCGCGCGAGCCCACGGCGCGGTCTCCATACTCGACGGGACCTGGGCGACGCCGGTCTTCTGCCAGCCCCTAACGCTCGGCGTCGATGTGGTGGTGCATTCCGGCTCCAAGTACATTTGCGGCCATGCGGACGCGATGATCGGCTTCATCGTCTGCAACGAGGCGCGCTATGCGCAGATGCGCAAGATGGCGCTCGACATCGGCGACAAGGCCGGCGCGCAGGATGTCTTCCTAGCCCTGCGCGGGCTACGCACCTTGGAGATGCGGATGCGCCACGCGCAGGACGCCGGCATGACGGTGGCGCGCTGGCTGGCGGAGCAGCCACAAAGCCTCAAGATGCTGCATCCGGCCTTTCCCGATTGTCCCGGACACGCCTTGTGGCAGCGCGACTTCAGCGGCGCCGCGGGCCTTTTCAGCGTGGTCTTCAAGCCCTGTAGCGATGCGCAGCTGCACGCCTTCGTCGATGCCCTGGAGATGTTCAGCGTCGGCGTCAGCTGGGGCGGTTTCGAGAGCCTTGTGCTGCCGGTGAAGCCCCACCGCACGGCGAAGCCTTGGACGGAAGAGGGTCGCGTGGTGCGCTTCAGCATCGGCAACGAGAACGTCGAGAACTTGATCGACGACCTCTCGCGCGCGCTCAAGCATCTCGACTAGCCTCGGAAAGGGCTCAGCCCAATGCACAACAGGATCGATCATTTCGCGATCGGCGCAGCCGACCTGGACCAAGGTGTCGCGGCCTTGCAGAGCGCTCTCGGCGTCACCGTGCCGCGCGGCGGCAAGCATGCCGCCATGAGCACCCACAACTGCGTCATGCAGGCAGGCGGCGAGAGCTTCCTGGAGATCATCGCCATCGACCCGGAGGCGCCGCCGCCGGGCCGCGTTCGCTGGTTCACCTTGGACGAGGCCGGGACGCAGGCACGCCTCGACCAGCGGCCGCGGGCACTCTGCTGGGTGGTCGGCACCGACGATCTCGATAGCATCGTCGCGCGGAGCCCTGTCGATCTCGGCGACGTGGTCCACTTCTCACGCGGAGATCGGACGTGGCGCCTGACGGTGCCGAAGGACGGCAGCCTTCCGGAAGGTGGCCTGCTCCCTGCCTTCATCGAATGGTCGCCTGGCCCTCACCCGAGCAGCGGGATGCGGGATCTGGGTGTGACGCTTCACAGCGTGCAGCTTTTGCATCCGGACCCGCAGTGGCTCGCGGGCGTTCTCAAGCAGCTCGCCGTCGATCATCTCGCCGAGGTGAGGGAAGGCCCCCGCGCAGTCTGCTTTGCTCTGGATACGCCGAGCGGGCGCGTCACGCTCGACTAAGCCGGAGTTCAGTGGCCGAGGATCTGGCTGAGGAAGAGCTTCGTGCGCTCGTTCTGGGGGTTGTCGAAGAACGCGCCCGGCGGCCCTTCTTCCACGATCTCCCCCTGGTCCATGAAGATCACCCGGTCGGCAACGCTGCGGGCAAAGCCCATCTCGTGCGTCACGCAGAGCATGGTCATGCCCTCCTGGGCAAGGTTGACCATGACGTCGAGCACCTCGGCGATCATCTCAGGGTCCAGGGCCGAGGTCGGCTCGTCGAACAGCATGATCTCCGGGCGCATGCACAGCGCGCGGGCGATGGCGACCCGCTGCTGCTGTCCGCCGGAGAGCTGACCCGGGTACTTCAGCGCCTGATCGGGGATCTTGACCTTCTCAAGGAACCCCATCGCCTCGGCCTCGGCCTCGCGCTGCGAGGCCTTGCGCACCAGCATGGGGGCGAGGGTGCAGTTCTCCAGCACCGTCATGTGGGGGAAGAGGTTGAAGTGCTGAAAGACCATGCCGACTTCGCGCCGGATCTCGTCGATGTTGTGGACATCGTCGGTGAGCTCCGTGCCGAGCACCGTGATGGTCCCGGCCTGATGCTCCTCGAGCCGGTTGATGCAGCGAATCATGGTCGACTTGCCTGAGCCCGAGGGGCCGCAGATGACGATGCGCTCGCCGCTTTTCACCGTGAGCTCGATGTTCTTGAGCGCGTGAAAGGCGCCGTAGTACTTGTGCATGTTGCGGATTTCGACCGCGTTTGCCTGCGGGTCGGGCATCTTCTCGTTCCCCTATCTCTTGGCCACGGACATGCGGCGCTTCAGGTACTCGCCGTACTGGCTGAGCGAGAAAATGAAGATCCAGTAGATCAGGCCGACGAAGACGTAGACCTCGATGTAGTAGGGCGCCCATTCGCCGGTGCCGAAGGCCGCGTTGGCGGAGGCCAGGATTTCGAAGAAGCCGATGATGATCACGATCGCGGTCTCCTTGAAAGTGACCACCACCATGTTGATCGTGCCCGGCAGGGAATGGCGGAAGACCTGCGGCAGGACGATGCGCCCCAGGATCTGCCAGAAGTGCAGGCCGAGCGCCTGTCCCGCCTCGAACTGCCCTCTGGGAATGGCCTGAAAGCCGCCGCGAAAGACCTCGGCCTGATAGCAGGCGAAGAACAGAGCGAAGGCGATGATCACCCGCCAGATCTTGTCGCCGTGCAGCCAGTCCGGCAGCAGGATGGGCACCACCACGGCGGCGGTGAACAGTGTCGTCAGCAGCGGCAAAGAGCGAATGAAGTCGATCAGGATGGAGACGCCGTAGGAGATCGCCGGAAGCTTGGAGCGTCGCGCCAGCGCCAGCCCAAGGCCCATCGGCATGCCGATCAGGACGACCGAGGAGAAGAGAAACAGGGTGAGCGACAGGCCGCCCCATTGATCGGTGGTGACCTCCTGCAGGCCGATGGGGCCACCTTCCATCAAGAGGTAGTAGGCGCCGAAGCCGACGACCCACAGCAAGGCCAGGCGCTTCAGCGACCAGAACAGCGGGATGCAGGAGAGGATGACCGTCAGCACGATGGCGACGCAGGCGAGGGTCGATCGCCAATGCAGGTCATAGGGATAGAGGCCGAAGAGGATAAGGCGGTAGCGTGCGTCGATGACCGACCAGCAGGCGCCGTGCGCCGTAGGGCACTGGTCGGCATTCTCCGCGCTCCAGACGGCACCGATGACGGCCCAGTCGAAGACCAGATAGGCGATGTAGAGCAGCAGCGCGAAGAACAGGACGGTCGCGATGGAGGCAGGCAGGGAGCTGAAGGCGTGCTTCTTCAGCCAGTGCGAGGCCGTTCCGACGGTTGACGGGGGCGCTGCGGCGATGTCGGTCATCTCAGTGCCCCTTCAGGCGCAGGCGCGCGTTGAGCAGGTTCACGAGCTGCGCCAGCGTGAAGTTGATGAGGATGAAGGCCGCCATCAGGATGCCGATCAGCTCAAGCGTCTGGCCCGACTGGGTGATCGAGGTCGACACGATCATGAAGAGGTCACTGAAGCCGATGGCCACGCCGATGGTGGTCGCCTTCATCAGAAAGACCCACTGATTGCCCAGAGGCGGGATGATCGTGCGCAGCGCCATGGGCATCTTAATCTTGAACCAGATCATGCCCTCCTGCAGGCCGAGCGCCCGGCCAGCCTCGATCAGGCCCTTCGGCACCTCCTGCAGACCGCCGCGCACGACCTCGGCGATGTAGGCGGCGCCGTAGAGCGTGATGCCGATCACCATGGCGACGAACTCGATCGGCAGCGGCAGGCCGCCCACGAAGCGCAGACCCTTCAGTTCCGGGACCGAGATCAGCCCCGCATCCTCCGGTGCAAGCGTCGCCCAGAGAACGAGGGTCAGCGCGGCCACGGCGGCGAGCCAGATCAGCAGCTTCAGGCTCGGCCCCATGGCGGAGAGGCGCGCGATCAGGACGCCGGCGACGATTGCGAAAACGGTGAGGCCGATGCCGGCGACCGTGGGAATGGTCAGGCCGGGCACCATGACGCCGCGGTTCGAAATGAAGATGGCGTCGGCGATCGACATGGCCTGGCGCGGCCCGGGCATGTGGATCAGCACGGCGTACCAGAACACCAGCTGAAGGATGAGCGGTATGTTGCGGAACAGCTGGATGAAGATCGTGGCCGAGCTGCGCAAGGCGATGTTGTTGGCATCGCGCGCCGTGCCCACGGCAAAGCCGAGAACGGTCGCCAGCACGATGGACACCAGGCCGAGGAACAGCGTGTTGAGGAACCCGATGAACAGGGTCTTGCGGTAGCTGTCGTCGATCGAGTGATCGATCAGCGAGAAGGAGTAGGACCAGCCGGTCGCCCGATCCAGGAAGGCGAGCCCGCTGGACAGGCCCATCTCCGCAAGGTTGGTGCGGGCGCTGGAGATGCCTTCGGCAACGATAACGACGATGACGGTTAGGAAGAGCGCCTGGATGGCAAGGTCCTTGGCACTGAGCTTCCTGCGGAGAATCACTGCCTCTGCCATGGCGCTATCCTTTCAGGATGGCGGGAGGGCCACCCGCGAGCGAGTGGCCCTCTATGTTTGGCGGCGGATCAGTCGAGAATCGGTGCGTAGAGGACGCCGCCGTGGCTCCAGAGGTTGTTCAAGCCACGCTCCAGCTTGTAGGGCGAGTCCTTGCCAAGGTTGCGGTCATAGATCTCGGCGAAGTTGCCGACCGCGGCGATCATCTCGCGGGCCCAGGTCTCGCGCAGGCCGAGACGTTCGCCGATGCCGGGCGTCGAGCCGAGCAGACGGGCGACCGTGGGATTGGGTGGGTTGGCCGCCATCTCTTCCACGTTGGCCATGGTGACGCCGTGCTCTTCCGCCAGCAGCAGCGCGGCCAGCATCCAGTTGGTGAAATCGACGAAGTCTTCGTCGCCCTGACGCATGGCGGCCGAGATCGGCTCGCTGGAGAGCTGGTCCTGCAGAATGATGTGCTGGTCCGGGTTGTCGATCTCGGTGGCGCGCAGCACCGCCAGGTTCGGTCCCCAGCCGGCGAAGGCGTCGCAACGGTTGGCCAGATAGGCGGCGCGTAGCTCGGCGGCCTTTTCATAGGAGATCATGGTGTGCTCGACGCCGAGCGTCTTCAGGTAGTCGGCGACGATGCGCTCGATCGTGGTGCCGGCTTCCACGCAGATCGTGCCGCCCTCTAGCTCGGTCGCCTGGGTGATGCCGAGATCGGAGTGGGCCATGAGCTGCGTGCCGCCGAAGAAGTAGGGCAGGCTGAACTGCAGGCCGAGCTCGGTGTCGCGGCCCATGGTCCAGCCGGTCGCTTTGATGATGATGTCGACGTCGCCCGATTGCAGGGCCGGGAAGCGCTGCGCCCAGCTCAGCGGCACGATCTGGACTTTGTTGGGGTCGCCGAGAATCGCGGTCGTCATGGCGCGGCAGAGGTCGATGTCGAGGCCGCGCCACTCGTTCTTGTCGTTCACTTCGACGAAGCCGAAGTAGCTGCCGTTGTGGCCGCTGCACAGCATCGTCCCGCGTTCCTCGATCATCTTGATTGTCGCGCTTTCCGCGGCAAAGGCGCTGGGCACGAACGCCGCACAGGCCATGACCGCGAGGAGCGACTTCAGAGTCTTCGTCATAGACATGGTCTCCCTTGGATTATTGTGCTGTATAATGATACATCAGTGCTGATATATGATATTGACGCGTCACAATGTCACTGTCAATCGATTTGTCGACCGATTGGCAGAGCGTTCCATGTCTGTTGTTGGATAGGTACTGCCCACGGCTGTGCGATGTCCGGGCGCGCCGCCTGGAGTGGCTAAGCTGCGATGGTGGCGCGATCTACTCGGAAGCGCTACGCTCGTGTCGTAACTCCACCGTGCCGGAAGTCATGACTTGACCGCTTCCATCCTTCACTTCCAGCTCGCGGCGCGCCAGAGTCTGGCCGATCTTTCATGATCAGAATCGACTGCGTAGCGGCCCACAGGGAACGGGCCTTAGTGCCCTTTCTTTGGAAATCTGCAGATACCTCGCGCGACGAAGTCCGCTGGCCTCGGTCTATTCTCTGAAGACGAGCACAAATACGGGGTGGGGGAGGCAACTGGGTGCCAGCCTAGTCATAGCTCCTCGAACTCGGGGGGATGCCAGGCTCTGTAGCCGTTCGAGCGGCAAGTTCTTTCGCCGTACCCTCAGAGAGGCGTTTGCATCGCAGTATCAAAAGGATGGGAAAGGTAGTCTAACATGATCATGCGAGTGCGGCCGTGCGTGCCGCGACGCATTGGAAATACGCTATGTTTCTCAAGAGCTTGGGTTTCTGACGGTATGCGCGAATTGCCGCACATCTAAGCGTAGCGTTTTCAAGGCCTTAGAGAGCTCGGAAACAATGGAGTGGGGGTGAGGGGGTGTGGATCTCGCCGAACCTTCCTGTCACTGCATGACGTCAATAGATTTTCCATCCTCATACAGCTCGTTCCAACATCGCGCGCCGTGTGTGGCCTGCGCGGGCAGGGAGGAATTGCAACCTCAGGGACAGAGCGCCTGGGGCCGAAGGCGCTCCGATATCGTCCAGGACGGACCAAGCTCACCTGATTCCAGCTCAGATGTGGTAGCTGGTGCCTGTTGAGAGACAACCCGGGGGCCATACCGCTTACAATCCGTCGCGGCATGCCGAAGGC